>NZ_JBIAKK010000023.1:0-99222 GCF_042872425.1 Streptomyces sp. NPDC005262 | reverse complement strand
CGCCCGGTTACATTCCGAACCCGGAAGCTAAGCCTTTCAGCGCCGATGGTACTGCAGGGGGGACCCTGTGGGAGAGTAGGACGCCGCCGAACAATCTTTCAAGGACCCTTGGTCCCAGCGTTCATGCTGGGACCAAGGGTCCTTTTTTGTTTTGTCGAAGCGCGTCGGGTGGCCGACTGCGCGAGAATGTGTGTAGTACCCGAAGACAGGAGTTCCACCCATGTCCACCAACTCTCCCGACGATCGTTCGGAGCGCGAGCCGCGACGCCGGGACGGTGGTGACCGGGGCGGCTTCCGGGGTGGTCGTGACGACCGGTCAGGAAGCCCGCGTCGGGACAACGATCGTGGTGGCTACCGCCGTGATGACAGCCGGCCGACGACCGGCGGTGCCGGTGGTGGCTTCCGTCGCGACGACCGTGATCGTGGGCCGCGTCGCGACGACAGCCGTGGCGGTGGCTCCGGTGGTGGCTTCCGTCGCGACGACAGCCGCGGTGGCGGTGGCAGGTTCCCCCGGGACGACCGTGGTGGCGGTTCCGGTGGTGGCTTCCGCCGTGACGACAGCCGTGGTGGCGGTGCCGGTGGTGGTTTCCGTCGTGATGATCGTGCGCCGCGTCGTGATGATGAGCGTGGTGGGCGTCCCGGTGGTGGCTTCGAGCGCCGTGACGAGCGGCCGCGTGGGCCCCGTCGCGACGACGACAGCCGCGGTGGCGGCTTCCGTCGCGACGACAGCCGTGGCGGTGGCTCCGGTGGTGGCTTCCGCCGTGACGACAGCCGTGGCGGCGGTGACCGGGGCGGCTTCCGCCGCGACGACAGCCGTGGCGGTGGCTCCGGTGGTGGCTTCCGCCGTGACGACAGCCGTGGCGGTGGCTCCGGTGGTGGCTTCCGCCGTGACGACAGCCGTGGTGGGGGTGACCGGGGCGGGTTCCGTCGCGATGACAGCCGTGGTGGCGGTGCCGGTGGTGGTTTCCGTCGTGATGATCGTGCGCCGCGTCGTGATGATGAGCGTGGTGGGCGTCCCGGTGGTGGCTTCGAGCGCCGTGACGAGCGGCCGCGTGGGCCCCGTCGCGACGACGACAGCCGCGGTGGCGGCTTCCGCCGTGACGACAGCCGTGGTGGGGGTGACCGGGGCGGGTTCCGTCGCGATGACAGCCGGCCCTCCAGTGGCGGTGACCGGGGCGGCTTCCGCCGTGACGACAGCCGTGGCGGCGGTTCCGGTGGTGGGTTCCGTCGTGATGACAGTCGGCCCTCCAGCGGCGGTGACCGGGGCGGCTTCCGCCGCGATGACAGCCGCGGTGGCGGTGCGGGCAGGTTCCCCCGTGATGATCGTGCCCCGCGGCGTGACGACGACCGTGGTGGGTACCGCGGGCCGCGTCGTGATGATGAGCGTGGTGGGCGTCCCGGTGGTGGCTTCGAGCGCCGTGACGAGCGGCCGCGTGGGCCCCGTCGCGACGACGACAGCCGCGGTGGCGGCTTCCGCCGTGACGACAGCCGTGGCGGCGGCGGATACCGCGGGCAGCGGGACGACCGCGACCGGGGTGGCTTCCGCGGGCGTGACGACCGTGGTGGCTTCGACCGGCGCGACGACCGGGACCGGGAGCCGATCAAGCGGCTTCCGATTCCCGACGACGTCACCGGTGACGAGATCGACACGGATGTGCGGCAGGAGCTGCTGAGCCTGCCGAAGACCCTGGCCGAGGATGTGGCCAGGAACCTCGTCATGGTTGCCCGGCTCATCGACGAGGACCCCGAGCAGGCGTACGCGTACTCGCGTATCGCGCTGCGACTGGCCTCGCGGGTGGCTGCTGTGCGTGAGGCGGCCGGCTTTGCCGCGTACGCGACGCAGAAGTACGCGGAGGCGCTGGCCGAGTTCCGTGCGGCGAAGCGGATGACCGGTTCCGTGGAACTGTGGCCCGTCATGGCCGACTGCGAGCGTGGACTCGGGCGGCCCGAGCGGGCGATGGCCATGGCCGGCGAGCCCGAGGTGCAGAAGCTGGACAAGGCCGGACAGGTCGAGATGCGGCTGGTGGCGGCCGGGGCCCGTAGGGACATGGGGCAGATCGATGCCGCCATCGTCACCCTGCAGAGCTCCGAGCTGGCCTCGAACGCTGTGCACCCGTGGACGCCTCGGCTGCGGTATGCGTATGCGGATGCGCTGCTGGCGGCGGGGCGCGAGGACGAGGCCCGTGAGTGGTTCGCGAAGACCGTGGAGGCCGACAAGGACGGCTCCACCGATGCGTCGGACCGGCTCGCCGAGCTGGACGGTGTCGAGTTCGTCGATGCTCTCGGCGAGGACGACGACGCCGATGAGGCGGTCGATGTCGATGCCGATGACGAAGGCTCGGCGGACAAGGCCTAGGACATGAGAAGAGGGCGGCATCCCGACAGGGGTGCCGCCCTCTTCTCCGTCTCCGGCCTCAGTCGAGGGTGAGGCTGCGCAGGACCAGGCCCGAGGCCGGCTTGGGGCCGAACGAGGTGGACTTGCGCGGCATGGTGACGCCCTGCCGGGCCAGGTCCCGGACGACTTCTTCATGTACCGGATGCATCAGGACCGCGGTGGCGTTGTGGCGCTCGGCCTGGTCCACGGCCGCCTCGGTGTCGTGTATGTACGCGATGTGTTCCGGGGTGTCCGGGATCTGCCACACATGGTCGAGAAGGGTCGCGTGCAGCACCGTCGCGTCGAGGGCGCGCCAGGCGGGTGGGCGGTCGGCCGGGACGGTGCGGGCCAGCAGCTCCTTGTCGGGGCGGTCGACGAGGTGGAAGCGGCCGTCGCCGGCGAGCAGGAACGCGTTGCCGTCGGCGGCCGCCTGGGCGAGGGCGTCGAGGGCCACGGGAAGCGGCCCCTCGATGTCGCGGATGCGGAAGGCGCCGTTCAGAGCGGCCAGTGCGTCGGCGACCGGGAGGCGGTGCAGCAGCCGGTGGATGGCGCGGACCCGTAGCGGGTAGCGGGCCGTGTCGACCAGGAGGACCAGGCCGAAGTCCCAGGGGCCGGGAAGCGTGTGTTCCTGCTGGAGACGCAGGTACGTGGCCCAGCGGTGGTGGCCGTCGGCGATGAGCGCCTGGTGCCGGGCGAGATCGGTTTCGATCTCGGCCCGGTCGGCCGGGTCGGTGACCGCCCAGAGCCGGTGGCTGTACCCGTCCTCCGTGGTGGTGGAGAGCAGTGGCGGCCGGTGGATGGTGCGCTCGATGACGGCGGTCGCGCCAATCGGGTGACCCTCGCTGCGGTAGGTCAGCAGGAGCGGTTCGAGATGGGCGGCTGTGGTCCGCATCAGGTCGGCCCGGTCCTCGACGACATGCGCCATCACGTCCTCGTGCGGCAGCACGATGCCGGCGGCGGGGGCCGAGAGCGCCAGTGCCCCGACGATGCCGCGTTGCAGGATTTCGCCGTTGCGCTGCTCGTAGACATAGAGCGCGGGCTCGGGCTCGGGGGCGAGTATGCCCTCGTCGAGCCAGCGGTTCAGGGTCTCGGCGGCCTGCTCGTTACGCGCGGCGGCCGTGTCGGCCTGCGGCAGTATCAGCCGGACGATGTTGTACGGGTCCGCGGATTCCAGGTGGTGAAGCCCGTCGGGGCGCACGACGACGTCGTACGGCGGCGAGGTCACCGCGGCGAGACTGCCTACCCGCTCGGGGACGTAGCGCAGTCCACGGAACGGGATCAGGCGCAGTCCCTGGTCGGCGGGACCTGGTGTGTTCATTTCTGCATCGTATGTGCGTTGCGGGGATGCGCGATGATCGGGGGAGAAGCATGCAATGAGGAGCGTAAAAATATGAGTCAGGCGAGCAGGACCCGGCCGAGCGGGAGCAGCACCGCGCTGAGCGAGGCGTACGACACGGCTCTGCTCGATCTTGACGGGGTGGTGTACGCGGGCGGCGCTGCGATCGCCCATGCCGTCGACTCGCTGGGTGCCGCGCGGGACGGCGGGATGCATCTCGCGTACGTCACCAACAACGCGCTGCGTACACCGGCCGCGGTGGCGGAGCATCTGACCGAACTCGGGGTACCGGCGGAGCCCGCTGATGTGATCACCTCGGCGCAGGCGGTGGCCCGGCTGATGGCAGATCAGCTGCCGGCCGGGGCTCGGGTGCTCGTGGTCGGGGGAGAGGGGCTGAGGGCCGCGCTGGTCGAGCGCGGTCTGGTGCCGGTGGAGTCGGCGGACGACGATCCGGTGGCGGTGGCGCAGGGGTACGGCGGCCCCGACATGGCGTGGGGGCGGTTCGCGGAGGCTGCGTACGCGATTGCCCGGGGGGTGCCGTGGTTCGCCTCCAACACCGATCTGACGATTCCGAGTGCGCGGGGGATCGCGCCGGGCAATGGCGCGGCGGTCGAGGTCGTACGGATCGCCACCGGTGCCGAGCCGCAGGTCGCCGGGAAGCCGTTGCCTCCGATGCACCGGGAGACCGTGCTGCGGACCGGAGCGAAGCGGCCGATGGTGGTCGGGGACCGGCTGGACACGGACATCGAAGGTGCGTTCAACGGCGGTGTGGACTCGCTCCTCGTGCTCACCGGGGTCACGGACGCGAGGCAGCTGGTGGCGGCCGAGCCGAGGCACCGGCCGACCTATGTCGATGCGGACCTGCGGGGGTTGCTGACCGGACAGCCCGAGGTGACCGAGACCGCCGGCGGGTTCGGCTGCGGTGGCTGGACGGCCGCGGTGCGCGGCGACGAGCTGGTGCTGGAAGGCGACGGGGACGTGCTCGACGGGCTGCGGGCGCTGTGCGGGGCTGCCTGGTCGTTCGCGGGTGAGGGTACCTGCGGGCTGGACGCGGGGAAGGCCGTCGCCAGGCTCGGGCTGTAGAGCGCCGTTCGGATCCGCTACTCGGCAGGCACGTGGGGGAGTTCGCCGAGTAGCGGGATCCATGCGGGACGAATCGGGCTTTACCGGCGCCGCGTTGCGCGCGGGGAGCAGGGCGGTTCGACGGTTTTGGAGGGTAGGCTAACCTAACCTCGTGTTGGTCGAGAGTCCCTCAGAGCCGAGCGCAGGTCCGATAGCCGCGCCGGTGACATCCGCGTCCCCAGGGCGCCCTGCGATACGTCCCGTGGGACTGCTGCTCGCTGTGGTCGCGTTGGTGCTGGTATGCCTCGCGAGTGTCGCGATCGGAGCCAAGGCGCTGCCGCTCGGCGATGTCTGGCACGGTCTGTTCCACGCGTCCGGAACCCATGGCGATGTCCTCGTACGTGACGTGCGCATCCCGCGGACCGTGCTCGGGCTGATCGTCGGTACCGCGCTCGGCCTCGCCGGTGCGGTGATGCAGGCCCTGACCCGTAACCCGCTGGCCGAGCCCGGGCTGCTGGGGGTCAACGCGGGTGCGTCGGCAGCCGTCGTATCCGCCATCAGCTTCTTCGGTGTCACTTCGCTGACCGGATACGTCTGGTTCGCGTTCCTCGGTGCCGCGATCGTGTCGGTGGTGGTGTACCTGCTCGGCGGCAGCCGGTCCGCGACACCTGTTCGGCTCGCGCTCGCCGGTACCGCGGCCAGCGCCGCACTGTTCGGCTATGTCAACGCCGTACAGCTGCTGGACGCGGCGGCGCTCGACCGGCTGCGGTTCTGGACCGTCGGGTCGCTGGCCTCGGCGAACATGGAGACCGTCGGCAAGGTGTGGCCGTTCATAGCAGTCGGCGTCCTGCTCTCGCTGCTCATCGCCCGGCCGCTGAACGCCTTGGAGATGGGCGACGACACCGCCATGGCGCTCGGCGCCCATCTGGTCCGCACCCGCGTCCTCGCGATGCTCGCCGTCACCCTGCTGTGCGGGGCCGCGACCGCCGCCTGCGGGCCGATCGTCTTCATCGGGCTGATGATCCCGCACCTGGTGCGCGCCATCACCGGGCCCGACATGCGGTGGATCCTGCCGTACGCGGCCGTGCTCTCGCCGGCGCTCCTGCTCGGCGCGGACGTGGTGGGGCGGGTGATCGCCCGGCCGTCCGAGCTGCAGGTCGGCATCGTGACCGCACTGCTCGGCGGGCCCGTCTTCATCCATCTCGTACGTCGCAAGAGGATGGCCCAACTGTGAAGGCTGTGAAGACCCGTACGAAGGACGGAACCGGCGAGGTCCGGTCGGTGCGGGCCGTGCGGGCCGTGCGGGCCGTGCGGGCCGTGCGGACCGGCGGGGGGCTCTCCTTCCGGGTGGACATCCGGGCGCTCGTGGTGATCGTGGTGCTCGCCGCGGTGGCGGCAGGCGCCGCGATCGTGCTCATCGGCAGCGGCGACTACGCCATGACGCCCGGCGAGGTCGTGAGCACGCTGTTCGGGCACGGCACCTTCCAGCAGGAGTTCATCGTCACCGACCTGCGGCTGCCACGGGTCCTCGTCGGACTGCTGGTCGGCGCGGCGCTCGGGGTCGGCGGAGCCGTGTTCCAGACCGTCTCCCGCAATCCGCTCGGCAGCCCCGACGTACTCGGCTTCGGCCAGGGAGCCACGGTCGGGGCGCTTACGGTGATCGTCCTCTTCCAGGGCGGCGCTGCCGCGGTCGCGGGTGGCGCCGTGGTCGGCGGGCTGGTCACCGGGGTCGTCGTCTACCTGCTCGCCTGGAAGCGCGGGATGCACGGCTACCGGCTGGTGCTCGTCGGTATCGGCTCGGCCGCGATGCTCACCGCCGCCGCCCAGTATCTGATCACCAAGGCGAACCTGGTCGACGCGACCCGCGCCGTCGTCTGGATGACCGGCACGCTCGACGGGCGCGACTGGGCGCAGGTCTGGCCGCTGCTGGTGGTGTGCGGTCTGCTCATTCCGCTGGTGCTCGGGCACGGTCGGGCGCTGCGCATGATGGAGATGGGCGACGACGCCGCGTACGCCCTGGGTGTACGGGTGGAACGCACCCGGCTCGTCCTGATGGGCTGCGCCGTACTGCTCGTCGCCGTCGCCACCGCCGCGGCCGGCCCCATCACCTTCGTTTCGCTGAGCGCCCCGCAGCTGGCCCGTCGCCTCACGCGCTCGCCCGGACCCAATCTGGCGCCCGCCGCCTTCATGGGCGCCGCACTTCTGCTCGTCGCCGACTGGATCGCGATGGACGCCTTCGGCGACCGTCAGCTGCCGGTCGGCGTCGTCACCGGGGTGCTCGGTGGCTGCTACCTGCTGTGGCTGCTCGTCTCCGAGCGCAGGGCGGGGCGGATATGAGAGCCCGCCGGACAGTGGATCCGCCCCGTGACGCCAGTACATCGACGACCCTTCCCACCGACTCCGGGAGTACGACCATGCAGCGCCTCACCGCGGACTCGGTGACCCTCGGATACGACCAGCGGGTCATCGCGGAGAACCTCTCGGTCGAGATCCCCGACAACTCGTTCACCGTGATCGTCGGACCCAACGCCTGTGGGAAGTCCACGCTGTTGCGGGCGCTGTCCCGGATGCTCAAGCCGAGCCGGGGACAGGTGCTGCTGGACGGCAGGACGATCCATGGGATGCCGGCGAAGAAGGTCGCGAAGACCCTGGGGCTGCTGCCGCAGTCCTCGATCGCGCCGGACGGCATCACCGTCGCCGACCTGGTCGCGCGTGGCCGGTACCCGCACCAGGGTCTGCTGCGGCAGTGGTCACCGGAGGACGAACGCATTGTCGAGGAATCGATGATGTCCACCGGTGTGGCAGAGCTTGCGGATCGCTATGTCGACGAATTGTCCGGTGGGCAGCGACAGCGGGTCTGGATCGCGATGGCGCTCGCTCAGGAGACGCCGCTGCTGCTGCTCGACGAGCCGACGACGTACCTCGATATCCAGCACCAGATAGACGTCCTCGACCTGTGCGCGGAACTGCACGAGACGCGGGGGCGCACCCTGGTCGCCGTGCTGCACGATCTGAACCATGCCGCGCGCTATGCCACGCACCTGATCGCCATGCGCCAAGGCGAGATCATCGCCGAGGGGGCGCCGGGGGACGTGGTCACGGCGGAGCTCGTGGAGCGGGTGTTCGGGCTGCGGTGCCAGGTGATCGATGATCCGGAGACGGGGACGCCCTTGGTGGTGCCGGCCGCGCGCGGCGCGCGGCGCGCGCGGGTGGTCGATTCGGTGGGCGCCTGAACGGCGGCGGGCGTGGAGCCGCGGTGGTTCGCGCGACCTGCGGGCGTGCTTCGTCCTCGATCGCCGGACGGGCTCGGCGTGTGCCGTCGGAGCGGGGGGGTCGATACCGGCGGGGGCGTGCTGCCCTCGACCGCCGGCGTCTGGGTTACAGCAGTGCTCTGAGGCGCAGAAGGTCTCGGAAGCCTGCTTCCAGCCGGACTCTTCCCGAGCCCCAGGCCCGCGCGAAGTTCAGCTCGCCGTTCACCATGGCCACCAGATCGTCGCCGGTCATGGTGAGACAGATCTCCGCCTTCTCCGCCGGTGGGCCCTCGACCGTGTCCAGTACCTCGATCCGGCCGTCCTTGAGACGGCCGGTGAAGGTGATCGCGAGGTCCTTGATGTGACAGCTCAGGGAGCGGTCCAGGGCGGCCGCGCTGCGCACGTCACCCTGGGCCGTCGTGAGGTTGTCGGAAAGTCTCTCGAGTGCGCTGCGGCACTCCGCCATGGTCGCCATCGTGATCGACGGTACCTCAGCGCTTCGCGGTAGCGTTTCCGCATGAGCGACTTGATGCCGGAGCCCGCAGCGGTGACCGGGGAGCAGGAGGGGACGGCCGGGCCGGCTCCCGAACCCGCCGCCCCCGCGCCCCTCGGCGTCGTGCGTACCCCCACCGGAAACGCCGAGGTGGACGCACGGCTGGAACGGCTGGCGGATGCGGACCACCTCCCGGCGGACGGACACATCGAGGTGTACGAGGATGTACACCGTGGGCTGCGCGATGCGCTGACCGCGCTGGACGCCCGGCCCGCACCCGCACCGGTACCCGCACCGATGCCCTCGTACAACAACAGGAGCTGAACCGAACGTGGCAGGAGTGGCACGTCGCCGCCTCGACGCCGAGCTGGTACGCCGTAATCTCGCCCGCTCTCGCGAGCACGCGAGCCAGCTGATCGCCGCAGGGCGGGTGACCGTCGGCGGCAACACCGCGACCAAACCCGCCACCCAGGTCGAGACCAGCGCCGCTGTCGTCGTCATCAAGGACGACAGCGACCCCGAGTACGTCTCGCGCGGCGGGCACAAGCTCGCGGGCGCACTCGCCGCCTTCGTACCGCTCGGGCTGACGGTCGAGGGGCGGCGGGCGCTGGACGCCGGGGCGTCGACCGGCGGCTTCACCGACGTGCTGCTGCGGGCCGGAGCCGGCCATGTCGTCGCTGTCGACGTCGGCTACGGGCAGCTCGCGTGGTCGCTGCAGTCCGATGAACGCGTCACCGTCAAGGACCGTACCAACGTGCGGGAACTGACGCTGGAGGCGATCGACGGGAAGGCGGTGGACCTGGTGGTCGGCGATCTGTCGTTCATCCCGCTGGGGCTCGTACTGCCCGCTCTGGCCCGCTGTGCTGCCTCCGATGCGGACCTGGTCCTGATGGTCAAGCCGCAGTTCGAGGTCGGCAAGGAGCGGCTCGGTAGCGGTGGTGTGGTGCGCAGCCCGGAGCTGCGGGCCGAAGCGGTACGGGAGGTGGCGCGCCGGGCCTGGGCGCTGGGGCTCGGAGTGCGCGGCGTGACCGCGAGCCCGCTGCCCGGGCCGTCCGGCAACGTCGAGTACTTTCTGTGGCTGCGGGCCGGAGCACCGGAACTGGATCCCGCGGATGTCGACCGTGCAGTGGCGGAGGGGCCTCGTTGACGACGAATGCGGCACGAACTGTCTTTCTTTTGGCGCATACCGGCAGGCCGGCCGCGATCCGCAGCGCCGAGCTCGTCGTACAAGGGCTGCTGCGCAGTGGACTCGGTGTAAGGGTCCTTGCCGCGGAGGCCGCCGATCTGCCGCTCCCACCGTCCGTGGAGACGGTCGAGGACGCCACACCCGGGGCCGTGGACGGCTGTGAGCTGCTGGTCGTGCTCGGCGGGGACGGCACGCTGCTGCGTGGCGCGGAAATCTCCCGGGCCTCCGGGGTGCCGATGCTCGGCGTCAACCTCGGACGGGTCGGCTTCCTCGCCGAGGCCGAGCGCGACGACCTGGACAAGGTGGTCGACCGGGTCGTCACCCGGGCGTACGCGGTCGAGGAGCGCATGACGATCGATGTCCTGGTGCACAGCAACGGCGACATCGTCCACAGCGACTGGGCGCTCAACGAAGCGGCCGTGCAGAAGGTGTCGCCCGAGCGGATGCTCGAAGTCGTCCTGGAGATCGACGGCAGGCCGGTCACCGGATTCGGCTGTGACGGAATCGTCTGTGCGACGCCGACCGGGTCGACGGCGTACGCGTTCTCGGCCGGCGGGCCGGTGGTGTGGCCGGAGGTCGAGGCGCTGCTGATGGTACCGATCAGCGCCCATGCCCTGTTCGCCAAGCCGCTGGTGACGTCGCCGACCTCGGTGCTCGCCGTCGAGGTCCAGCCGCACACGCCGCACGGTGTGCTGTGGTGCGACGGACGCAGGACCGTGGAACTGCCCGCCGGGGCGCGCGTCGAGGTGCGGCGCGGCACGGTGCCCGTACGGCTGGCGCGGCTGCACCACGCCTCGTTCACGGACCGGCTGGTGGCGAAGTTCGCGCTGCCGGTCTCGGGGTGGCGGGGCGCCCCTCACTGATCGCTCGTGATGCCCCGGATGACTGCTCCGGAACCGCAGGTCGTGGTCGCACGGCGCACGGGAGAGTGAATCCGCGGCCGGGGCCCGTCGCACAGCGGGGCCCGGACCTCGTAAGGTCGTGTCCGTGTTGGAGGAGATGCGGATACGGTCGCTCGGGGTCATCGACGACGCGGTGGTGGAGCTGTCACCCGGTTTCACCGCGGTGACGGGTGAGACCGGCGCGGGCAAGACCATGGTCGTCACCAGCCTGGGACTGCTGCTCGGCGGGCGCGCCGACCCCGCCCTGGTGCGGGTCGGCGCCAAAGCTGCTGTCGTCGAAGGGCGGATCACTGTGTCCGCCGGTGACACGGCCGCGGTGCGGGCCGAGGAGGCAGGGGCCGAGCTCGACGACGGCGCGCTGCTCATCAGCCGTACCGTTTCCGCTGAGGGGCGCTCGCGCGCCCACCTCGGCGGCAGGTCCGTGCCGGTGGGCGTGCTCGCCGAACTCGCGGACGAACTCGTGGCCGTGCACGGCCAGACCGACCAGCAGGGGCTGCTCAAGCCCGCCCGGCAGCGGCAGGCCCTGGACCGGTACGCGGGCGACGGGGTCGCCGTGCCGCACGCCAAGTACGCGGCGGCGTACCGGCGGCTGCGGGCCGTGGTCACGGAGCTCGACGAGCTGACCACGCGCGCCCGCGAACGCGCCCAGGAAGCGGATCTGCTGCGCTTCGGGCTCGACGAGATCGCCGGGATCGAACCGCTCCCCGGCGAGGACACCGATCTGGCAGCCGAAGCCGAGCGGCTCGGCCACGCCGAAGCGCTCGCCTCCGCTGCGGCCCTCGCGCACGCCGCGCTCGCCGGCAACCCGGAGGACCAGGAGGCCGTCGACGCGACGACTGTCGTCGCGGCCGCCGGACGTTCGCTGGACGCCGTCCGTGCCCACGACCCGGCGCTGGCCGCGCTCGCCGACCGGATCGGTGAGATCTCCATCCTGCTCGCCGATGTGGCGGGCGAACTGGCCGGGTACGCCGATCAGCTGGACGCCGACCCGCTGCGGCTCGCCGCGGTGGAGGAGCGGCGCGCCGCGCTCACCGGGCTCACCCGCAAGTACGGCGAGGACATCGCCGCCGTCCTCGCCTGGGCCGAGGACGGGGCCGCCCGGCTCACCGAGCTGGAGGGCGACGACGACCGGATCGGCGAGCTGACCGCGGAACGGGACGCGCTGCGGGCCGAACTCTCCGACCTCGGGCAGGCGTTGACCGATGCGCGGACGGCGGCGGCGGCACTCTTCGCCGAAGCGGTGACCGCGGAACTGGCCTCGCTCGCCATGCCGCACGCCCGGGTCTCCTTCGACATCCGGCAGACCGACGCGGTGGACGACGCGTCCGGCATCGAGATCGGCGGCCGGAGCGTCGTCTACGGTCCGTCCGGCGCCGACGAGGTCGAGCTGCTGCTGGCACCGCACCCCGGTGCCCAGCCCCGGCCGATCGCCAAGGGAGCTTCGGGCGGTGAGCTTTCCCGGGTGATGCTGGCCGTCGAGGTGGTGTTCGCGGGCTCCGACCCCGTACCCACCTATCTATTCGACGAGGTCGACGCGGGTGTCGGCGGCAAGGCGGCCGTAGAGGTGGGGCGGCGGCTGGCGAAGCTCGCCAGGTCCGCACAGGTGGTCGTCGTCACGCACCTGCCGCAGGTGGCGGCTTTCGCCGACCGTCAGCTGCTGGTCGAGAAGACGGTCGACGGATCGGTGACCAGCAGCGGTGTCAAGGTCCTGGAGGGCGAGGAGCGGGTACGGGAACTGTCCCGGATGCTTGCGGGGCAGGAGGACTCGGAGACGGCCCGGGCGCACGCGGAGGAGCTGCTGGCCGCGGCGCGGACGGACGGGTAGGGCGGCGGCGCGACTCCCTGGAGCGCTGCGTCCTGATGCCCCCGTGCCTCGGTCCGGGGCCGGGTTCGTAGCCTGGCCCCTGTCGGAGCAATGATCAGCAGGACCGTCGCCGCTGCCGTTGCCGCCGGGGTCGCCGGGAACGCACCATGATCGGCGACACCGGGGCGCACGCCCTGGGCGCAGCCGTCGGCGTCGCGGTCGTCGCGGGCAACGGCCGGGCCGGGCTCGCCGCCCATGCGGCAGGGGTTGTGGCAGCGGCTGTGCGCGGGGGCGGCTCAGCGGGTTCGCCCGGGCGCTGTCGGGTCGCTGACGCGGCAATATCGCACCGCTGTACTCACCCGTCCGGGTGGTAACGCATGCCTGGTCGTCGCCGCCCACGCCGGAACGACGGGCCGACGGTCCCGGAACGTGCGTACGGACTGGCATCCTTGGCGGTGCACATACCGCCGACTCGGGAGCTCCGGGAGCCATTCAACGTGTCACAGCTGCGTACGGTCCAAGTCCTGGGCGGCGGCAGTGCCGGCAGCAGCGCTCACGTCGGCTCGCTGGCCGCAGGGCTGGTGGCGAGAGGCGTGCAGGTCACCGTCTGCGCCCCGGCCGAGCTGGACCGCGCCTACGACTTCTCCGGTACCGGGGCCCGCTTCGTCCCGGTACCGCGACGCAGTGACCCGGCCGCCGTCGCCGCGCTGCGGGCGGGGTGCGCGGGGGCGGACGTGGTCCATGCGCACGGGCTGCACGCCGCCGTACGCGCCGGTCTTGCGCTCGGTGGACGGCGCACACCGCTGGTTCTGACCTGGCACACCCGGGCTCATGCCGAAGGCGCCCGCAGCCGGTTGCTCCACCTGCTGGAGCGAAGGGCCGCCCGGGCTGCGGCCGTTGTGCTCGGAACGTCGTCGGATCTGGTCGACCGGGCGCGGCACAGAGGTGCGCGTGACGCACGTCTCGCTCCGGTCGCCGTTCCCGCGCCGCGCAGTCCCACTGGGCTTCACGGCGGCAAGGTGCGCGCCGAACTCGGTTCGGTGGGACGGCCGTTACTGATCTCGGTAGGCAGC
The DNA here is from genome assembly GCF_042872425.1 of Streptomyces sp. NPDC005262. Taxonomy (NCBI): domain Bacteria; kingdom Bacillati; phylum Actinomycetota; class Actinomycetes; order Kitasatosporales; family Streptomycetaceae; genus Streptomyces; species Streptomyces sp. NPDC005262. The sequence continues at coordinate 85,741 of NZ_JBIAKK010000023.1, read as the reverse complement.
CTCGTACCGCATCGCGGGTACGACACGCTGCTCGACGCGGCACGGATGTGGCGCCAACTCGACCCCGTACCCCTGCTGGTCATCGCGGGGGAGGGGCGGGAGCGGGGTGCTCTGCAGCGGCGGATCCGGAACGAGGACCTGCCCGTCAGACTGATCGGCAGCCGGGAGGACATCGCCGAACTCCTCGCCGCAGCGGATCTGGCCGTGCTGCCGAGCCGCTGGGAGGCGCGGTCGGTGCCGGCACAGGAGGCGCTGCGGCTGGGGGTGCCGCTGGTCGCCACCGCGGTGGGCGGTGTGCCCGAACTCGTAGGTGACGCTGCGGAACTTGTGCCGTACGGGAACGCGGAGGCGCTGGCGCGGGTCGTCGTGCGGCTGCTCGGAGATCCGGCGGCGCGGAAGCGGATGGCTGCTGCGGGGCGGGTGCAGGCGGCGAGTTGGCCCACGGAGGACGACACGATCGCACAAGTGCTGAGTGTCTACGACGAGTTGGTTCAGCCGTCGGCGAGTGCGCGCGGGAGGTGACGTGGGGGCGTCACCAGGAGCGCCCGTCGGCCGCCTCGTCCTCGCTCGCCGGACAGGCCTGAATCGTTCCGTTCTCAACTGCCGGACGGGCCCGATGTGGCGTGTCGGCGGGCTCTCAGGGCCAGGCTCAGGGCCAGCACCGTCTGGGGGTCGTCCAGGTCCGTGCCGAGCAGTTCGCCGATGCGGGCCAGACGGTTGTAGAGCGTCTGGCGGTTCAGGTGCAGGTCGCGTGCCGTCTCCGCCTTGCGGCCCGCGTGGGCGAGATACGACTCCAGCGTGGGCAGCAGCGGTGGGCGCGACATGCGGTCGTGGTCGCGCAGCGGGCCGATCGCCCGGTCCACGAACGCCGCCAGGTCCGGGTGGTTCCGCAGCCGCCACAGCAGCAGATCGATGTCGAGCCGTCGGGCGTCGTACCAGGGCCGGTCATCGAGGCCCTGCGCGGCGGTCGCCGTCTCCGCGGCGTGTCGCAGCCCCGCTCCGGCTGCCGCCCAGCCGCCCGCGACCCCGACCACCACGACCGGCGGATGTGACCCGGCCCGTTCCAGACCGGCCCGTTCCACGCCTGCCCGCAGCGCCGCCGTCACCCGGTCGGCCACCGCCGTGCGCTCCGTCTCCGACCGCAGCCCCAGCAGCAGCGGAACTCGGCCCTCCACCGGCCGTACGCCCAGCAGCACCGGCACCCCCACCGATGACAGCTCCTCCAGGACCGCGCGTGCGAGAAGCGCCCAGTTGCCCGACGGGGACAGCTCGGGGGCCAGCCGCATCACCACGGGCAGCAACGGCGCCTCGCCCGGTCTGAAGCCCAGTACGCGCGCCTGCGCGGGCGCGTCCTCCGGCGTGATCCGGCCCTCCGCGAGATCCGTCAGGAAGTCGCCGCGGCCGCGGGCGGCGAGCTCCTCCTCCTGACGGGCCTGCATCAGCACCACGGCGAGAATGCCCGCCGCCCGCTCGGCCGCCATCCGGTGCACGGTCACCAGCGGCCCGGACACGGCGAGCAGGACCAGCCTGGCCCGTACCGCACCGGTTCCGGGACCGCCGCCCGGCACATCCACCAGCACCGCGCCCGTGGGCGGTGTCTCGCGGGCCGCCCGGCCGCCGCGCATCCCGTCCCAGACCTGGAGCGGATCGGCGGAGACCGGACCGGAGCCGGGGCCCGCCGCGTACAGCAGCTGACCGTCCGCCGTCTCCAGGAAGACCGGGTTGGCGGTGAAGTCCGCCAGGATGCCCAGCACCTGCGGGATCCCGCCACCCCCGAGCAGCGCCTCCGTACACCGCCGGTGCACGTCCTCGGCCTGCCGCAGCAGTGCGTAGTGACCGTTGACGATCTCGGTGTGGATCTCCTCGGTGACCGTCACGAACGGCACCTCCCGGTGAAGCTGTACCAGCGGCAGACCGGCGGTCCGCGCGGCATCCACGATCGAGGCGGGCAGCCTGCTGAACCGCGGCCCGAGCTCCACCACCACGGCGGCGATGCCCCGGTCGGCGAGCCTGCGCACGAAGGCGCGCTGTTCGGCGGGCCGGGTGCCGAGCCCCAGGCCGGTGGTGAGCAGCAGTTCCCCGCCTTTGAGCAGCGAGGCGATGTTCGGGACCTCGCCCGCGTGCACCCAGCGCACCGTGCGGCCCAGCCGGTCCGCGCCGGCCACCACCTCGGGGAGTCCGCTGCGCAGCCCCGGCAGCTCAAGGGCGCGCTGCACGGTGATGCCGCCTTGGTTCTCCACTGGTTCGGGCCTCGTGCTTCCGTTCGCGTGGGGCGGGCTGTCACCCTGACCAGGAAGGTACCGGCCGGATGAAGAGGGGGCTTCGCCGGGGGAGTTCATCGGGCGACGGAGGTAGGTTCGACGTTGTGGTTGAGGCGGAACACGTTGTCGGGGTCGTACGTGGCCTTGACCGCGGCGAGGCGGGCGCAGTTCTCGGCGCCGAGTCCGGCGACGACCCGGTCCTCGCCCTCGCGCCCGATGAAGTTGAGGTAGACGGCGCCGCTGGACCAGGGGCGGACATCGGCGTGCAACCGGCGCACCCACTGTTTGCCGCGCTCGTCGTCGGACGGGCTCTCCCAGGCGCCGAAGGGATGCACCGCCCAGGGGGCGGCGCGCCAGGGCAGCGGGTAGTCGGCGGGGCCCCGGGCCACCGCGCCGCCCATCGGGAAGAGGACGTGCTGCGAGTTGGAGGGGACCGGCATGTCGGGGGCGCGGGCGCAGAACAGGTCGACCGCCTTGTCGGGGAGACTGTCGAGATGCTCGGCGGACCAGTAGTTCCGCAGTCCCGGCGGATCGTCGAGCATGCACTGCAGCTCCGCGTAAGGAATGCCGGAGATCACCTCCGCCTCGTGACCGATGGCGAGGGCCGGCCGGGCCACGTCGACGGCCTCGCCGGGAGGACCCGTCCAGGTGACCAGTACCGCGCAGACGAGCGTGGAGACCAGGTGCTTCGGTACGAAGTCCTCCGGCGGCGCGGTGAAGTAGAGGAACGCGCCGCCCGCCCCGTCCGGCGCGGAGGCCATCAAGTCCCGGTATGCGCACATGACTTCGGGCCCGTCCTCGGGGCGGTACAACAGCATCACGTAGGACATGGCGGGCAGCTCGTACAGATTCAGTGTGAGCGAGGTGACGACGCCGAAGTTTCCGCCGCCGCCGTGCAAGGCCCAGAAGAGCTCGGGATTCTCGTCGAGGCTCGCGTGTACGGTGCTGCCGTCCGCCGTCACCAGTTCGGCGGCCAGCAGGTTGTCACAGGCCAGGCCGAAGCAGCGCTCAAGCCAGCCGGAGCCGCCGCCGAGCACGAAGCCGCCCACGCCGGTGGTGGAGACCCGGCCTCCGGTGGTCGCCAGGCCGTACGCCTGGGTGGCCCGGTCCAGATCCCTCATGAGGGCGCCACCGCCGATACGTGCCGCCTGGTCGGCCGGAGCGACGGTCACCCCGTTCATGCGGCGCAGGTCGACGACCAGGCCGCCGTCGCTGGACGACATGCCCGCGACGCTGTGGCCGCCACCACGGACCGCGATCTCCAGACCGTGCTCGCGTGCAAACCGCACGGACCGCGCCACGTCGGTCTCCGACGCGCACTGGGCGACCACCGCGGGCCGCCGGTCGATCATGCTGTTGAAGACCGTGCGCGACTCGTCGTATGCGGAGTCGCCGGGGGCGAAGACCTCACCGGTGAAGTCCTGGCGCAGACCGTCCAGGGCACTGTCCGTCGCACTGCTGATGCCGGTGGTGCGGGGCGTCATGATGCCCCCTTCCGAGGGCGTGACAGGTCAGTTCCATCCTAAGGGCTCTCCCTCGGGCCGGGTCCGCGAAGCCTCGCCCGGCCCGGTCCGGCCGCCCGTCGGACACGGTCCTGTCACGCCATCCGCCGGTCAGCCGACGTACGCCCCGCTCGCGGTCAGCCGCAGTGCCGTGTCGATCAGAGGGACGTGGCTGAACGCCTGCGGGAAGTTTCCCACCTGACGCTGCAGCCGCGAATCCCACTCCTCCGCCAACAGCCCCAGATCGTTGCGCAGCGACAGCAGCCGCTCGAACAGCTGGCGCGCCTCGTCGACCCGGCCGATCATCGCCAGGTCGTCCGCCAGCCAGAACGAGCACGCCAGGAACGCGCCCTCGTCGCCCTCCAGGCCGTCGACGCCCGCGGCCTCGCCCGAGGTGGGATAGCGCAGCACGAACCCGTCCTCGGTGGACAGCTCCCGCTGGATCGCCTCGATCGTGCCGATCACCCGCTTGTCGTCCGGCGGCAGGAAGCCCATCTGCGGGATCAGCAGCAGTGACGCGTCCAGCTCCTTCGACCCGTAGGACTGGGTGAAGGTGTTCCGTTCCTTGTCGTAGCCGTTCTCGCAGACGTCGCGGTGGATGTCGTCGCGCAGCTCGCGCCACCGCTCCAACGGCCCGTCGCTGTCCCCGGACTCGATCAGCTTGATGGTGCGGTCGACGGCGACCCAGGCCATCACCTTGGAGTGGACGAAGTGGCGGCGTGGCCCGCGCACCTCCCAGATGCCCTCGTCCGGCTCGTCCCAGTGGTTCTCCAGGTACTCGATCAGCTTGAGCTGGAGTCCCATCGCGTAGTCGTTGCGGGTCAGGCCCGTCATGTGTGCGAGATGCAGCGCCTCGACGACCTCGCCGTACACATCGAGCTGCAGCTGGTTCGCCGCGCCGTTGCCGACCCGGACCGGGCCGGAGCTCTCGTAACCCGGCAGCCAGTCCAGTTCGGCCTCGCCCAGTTCGCGCTCGCCCGCGATGCCGTACATGATCTGCAGGTTCTCCGGGTCGCCCGCGACCGCCCGCAGCAGCCACTCACGCCACGCGCGGGCCTCCTCGCGGTAGCCGGTGCGCAGCAGGGAGGAGAGGGTGATCGCGGCGTCGCGCAGCCAGGTGTAGCGGTAGTCCCAGTTGCGTGAGCCGCCGATGTCCTCCGGAAGCGAGGTGGTCGGCGCGGCGACGATGCCGCCGGTCGGGGCGTACGTCAGGGCCTTCAGCGTGATCAGCGAGCGCACCACCGCCTCCCGGTAGGGGCCGTGGTACGTGCACTGCTCGACCCACTCACGCCAGAAGTCCTCGGTCGCCTCCAGCGCGCCCTCGGGGTCAGGCAGCGCGGGCGGCTCACCGTGCGAGGGCTGCCAGCTGAGGGTGAACTCGAGCCGGTCGCCCGGTGCGACGGTGAAGTCGGAGTACGTCGTCAGGTTCTCGCCGAACGTCTCGGCGGGTGTGTCGAGCCAGACGGAGTCCGGGCCGGCCACCGCGACGGTACGGCCGTCGACCCGGTGCACCCACGGGATCACCCGCCCGTAACTGAACCGCATCCGCAGCTCGGAGCGCATCGACACCCGGCCGCTGATCCCTTCCACGATCCGGATCAGCTGCGGTGCGCTGTCACGCGGGGGCATGAAATCGGTCACCCGGACCGTGCCGCGCGGCGTGTCCCACTCCGATTCCAGGATCAGGGAGTCGCCGCGATAGCGCCGCCGGTCCGCGGAGGGTGGTTCGGACCCCTCCGCGTGCGCGGGGCCGAGGCGCCAGAAGCCGTGCTCCTCGGTACCCAGCAGTCCCGCGAAGACGGCATGCGAGTCGAACCGGGGCAGGCACAGCCAGTCCGCCGTTCCGTCCCGGCAGACCAGTGCGGCGGTCTGCATGTCTCCGATGAGTGCGTAATCCTCGATGCGCCCGGCCACGTGCATCTCCAGTCGAACGGCCACGTCGCCCCGTGGGGCGCTTACTGCGGGTAAAAAGGTCGTTTCAAGGGGTTGTTGTGGGGAGCCGAGGGCTTGTGTGGGTCGCCCGGCTGCGAGTGTCCGAGCAGGATACGACGCACGTCCATGATCCGCGCGACGGTCCAGGTAACACATCTGAGCCGAACGGGTGGGGGACCGAACACGGTGTGGTGATCTTGCGAGGCCGGTGCGCCGGGTGTGGCCGGAAGCAGGCTCCCCCAGTCGCTGATACCCTGGTAGCCCGTGGACCGGTGGTCGTCAGCGACAGCGGACGAGGCCCCCGAACCGCAGCGACGGCACCTTCGGACTCTCCGAATGGCAACGCCGGTACGCACCTCAAGATCCGCGACCACGGGAGCCCCCTTTGGCTATGCAGCCCACATCCACGACGACCAAGCACATCTTCGTCACCGGGGGTGTCGCCTCTTCCCTCGGCAAGGGTCTGACTGCCTCCAGCCTGGGTGCCCTGCTCAAGGCGCGGGGCCTTCGGGTCACGATGCAGAAGCTCGACCCGTACCTCAATGTCGACCCTGGCACGATGAACCCGTTCCAGCACGGCGAGGTGTTCGTCACCAACGACGGCGCCGAGACCGACCTGGACATCGGCCACTACGAGCGTTTCCTCGACGTCGACCTCGACGGCTCCGCCAACGTCACGACCGGTCAGGTGTACTCGCAGGTCATCGCCAAGGAGCGGCGTGGCGAGTACCTCGGTGACACCGTCCAGGTCATCCCGCACATCACCAACGAGATCAAGCACCGCATCCGCCGCATGGCCACCGATGACGTCGACGTCGTCATCACCGAGGTCGGCGGCACGGTCGGCGACATCGAGTCGCTGCCGTTCCTGGAGACCGTCCGCCAGGTCCGCCACGAGGTCGGCCGGGACAACGTCTTCGTCGTGCACATCTCGCTGCTGCCGTACATCGGCCCGTCCGGCGAGCTGAAGACCAAGCCCACCCAGCACTCGGTCGCGGCGCTGCGGAACATCGGTATTCAGCCGGACGCGATCGTGCTGCGCGCCGACCGTGACGTACCGACCGCCATCAAGCGCAAGATCTCGCTGATGTGCGACGTGGACGAGGCCGCCGTGGTGGCCTGTGTGGACGCCAAGTCGATCTACGACATCCCGAAGGTGCTGCACACCGAGGGCCTGGACGCCTACGTCGTGCGCAAGCTCGACCTGCCGTTCCGCGACGTCGACTGGACCACCTGGGACGACCTGCTGGACCGCGTCCACAACCCCGATCACGAGATCACCGTCGCGCTCGTCGGCAAGTACATCGACCTGCCCGACGCGTATCTCTCGGTCACCGAGGCCATCCGGGCCGGCGGCTTCGCGAACAAGGCCCGCGTCAAGGTCAAGTGGGTCGCCTCCGACGACTGCAAGACCCCGGCCGGCGCCGCCGGGCAGCTCTCCGACGTCGACGCGATCTGCGTCCCCGGCGGGTTCGGCGACCGTGGCGTCAACGGCAAGATCGGCGCCATCCAGTACGCCCGTGAGAACAAGGTGCCGCTGCTCGGCCTCTGTCTCGGCCTGCAGTGCATCGTGATCGAGGCGGCGCGCAACCTCGCCGAGATCCCCGACGCCAACTCCACCGAGTTCGACGCCGCCACCTCCCACCCCGTCATCTCGACGATGGAGGAGCAGCTCGCGTACGTCGAGGGCGCCGGCGACCTGGGCGGCACCATGCGGCTCGGCCTGTACCCGGCGAAGCTCGCCGAGGGTTCGCTGGTCCGTGAGGCGTACGACGACCAGCCGTACGTGGAGGAGCGTCACCGCCACCGCTACGAGGTCAACAACGCCTACCGCGCCGAGCTGGAGAAGAAGGCCGGTCTGGTCTTCTCCGGCACGTCCCCGGACAACAAGCTCGTCGAGTACGTCGAGTACCCGCGCGAGGTCCACCCCTACCTGGTCGCCACCCAGGCGCACCCGGAACTCCGGTCCCGGCCGACCCGCCCGCACCCGCTCTTCGCGGGCCTGGTCAAGGCGGCTGTCGAGCGCAAGACCGCCGGCAGGCAGGGCAGCACGTCGGGCAAGTAGTCCGACGGCAGGCAGGCGTTACCGTTGACCGGGGTACGGATCCACTGAGGATCCGTACCCCGGTTTCTGTTTTTTGTGGGAGGACGTAGATGGGTATCCAGGACACGCCCGAGGAGTGGTTGGTCACCGCGACCGAGACCCCCTTTACGGGCAACAAGACCAGCGTCCGCACCGACGACGTGGTGATGCCCGATGGCTCCGTCGTGCGCCGCGACTACCAGGTCCACCCGGGATCGGTCGCCGTGCTCGCGCTCGACGACGCGGGCCGGGTCCTCGTGCTGCGGCAGTACCGGCACCCCGTGCGGCAGAAGCTCTGGGAGATCCCGGCAGGCCTGCTCGACATCCCCGGTGAGAACCCGCTGCACGCGGCGCAGCGCGAGCTCTACGAGGAGGCGTACGTCAAGGCCGAGGACTGGCGGGTGCTCACCGACGTCTACACCACGCCAGGCGGCTGCGACGAAGCGGTCCGGATCTTCCTCGCCCGGAATCTCTCCGAGGCCGACGGCGAGCGCTTCGAGGTCTCCGAAGAGGAGGCCGACATGGAGCTGGCCCGGGTGGAGCTCGATGAGCTCGTGCGGGGAGTGCTCGCCGGGGAGCTGCACAACAACTGCCTCGTGGTGGGCGTCCTTTCGCTCGCGGCGGTGCTCGCCGGCGACGGGATCGACTCGTTGCGGCCGGCGGAGGCGCCGTGGCCGGCCAGGCCGTTCGAGGTCTGAGGCCCCGTCGCTCCGGCCGTTCGTCGGTCCTGACGGTCTGTTGCGGCGAACAGAGGTCCTTTGATCGGACAAAATGCTGATCCGATCGGGGGACCTCCCCGCCGCGCTCCACCGTGTTCGCGTACCCGCCTGAACTACGCTCGGAATGCCCTGGCCGGAGTCCCGGCGGGCAACGCGTGCAGCGAAGTGGAGCGTGGCCCGTGACGGATCAGGTGGTGGACACCAGCGGCCCGGCATCGGCGGCGGGGACCGAGGGGCCGTCCGGCGCCGCACCACGCCAATTCTTCGGCCGCGAACGCGAGTTGAAGGAGCTGAAGGCCGACATCGAACGGGCCGGACTGGACACCCTGGCCGGTCGCAAAGCGGCCCGTGCCAGGGTCCTGCTGATTGCCGGACGCCCCGGCTCCGGGCGCACCGCACTCGCCGAGGAACTCACCCGCGCACTGCTGGACACCGGCGACTACCCCGACGGGCTGCTCCGGGTCAGGCTCACCGACCTCGGCGGCGCCCGCGTCCCCACCGAACGCACCGCGCTGGACCTCCTCGACCAGCTGGAGGTCGCCGGGCCGCCCGGCGCGGACGGGGACGAACTGTCCCAGCTGGTCCGCGAGGCCCTCGCCGACCGGCACGTCCTGCTGCTGCTCGACGACGCGGCAGACGCCGAACAGGTCGATCCGCTGCTGCCGGACAACCCCGGCTGCCTGGTGGTCGCCACCGCCCAGGGCCCGCTCACCGGCATCCCTGGCGTCCGCCCGTGCACCATCGGTGGCCTCGACAAGGGCTCTGCCGTCCAGCTGCTGGCCGGCGCCATCGGCCAGGTCAGGATCACGGTCGACCCGCTGACCGCCGAGAGCCTCGCCGAGGAGTGCGCTGGACAGCCTGCTGCCCTGGTCATGATCGGCGGCTGGCTCGCCGCCCACCCCATGGCATCGGTCGCCGATGTCACCAAGCAGCTGCGCGAGCTGCCGGACGACGCCGAGCAGCCCGCCGGTGCCCGCCCGCTGGCCCGCGCCTTCCGGCTGGTCCATGAGTCCCTGCCGCAGACCGCCGGCCGGATACTGCGACTGCTCGCGCTCGCCCCCGCCGGGCTCGCCGACGCCCACACCGCGTCCGCGCTGGCCGGCTGCTCCGTCTCGGCCGCCCAGTCGACCCTCGACGACTTCGTCCGGCTGGGCCTGCTCCGTACCAACGGCGCGGAGCTGCCGCAGTACGAGGTGCCCGGCTGCCTCGCCCCGCTGATGCAGGCCCTGCTGGCCGACCGGGACCGGCCGGCCGAGATCCAGCTGGCCAGGGCCCGGTTGCTGGAGCGGACCGTGCGCCAGCTCCAGTCCTGCCGGGCGATCACCGACCCGGAGGGTTCCGAGGCCCGCCGGAAGCTCGCCGGACTACCGCGCTCGCTGCGCTTTCCGCACCCCGAAGCGGCCGCCGCCTGGCTGCGGATCCGCCGGCCGGCCCTGCTCGCCTCCGCCCGGATCGCCGTGGAGGACGGTGAACTCGACACCCTGGCACGGAGGCTGGTGGCCGCGCTGGTGCGGGCGCTGGCCGTGCACCAGGGCACCGAGGCCGCGGCATCCGACCTGTACGGACTGCACGGACTGGTCCTGGCCGTCGCCGAGCGACGCGAGCTGCCCCGCGAGCGCGCCGCCGCACTGCTCAATCTCGCCGATCTGGATGCCAGGACCGGTCGTACGCAGGAGGCGCTGACCCGCTATCGGGCGGCCCTGGACGCCGGACGGGCGGCGAAGGATCCGTACGCGACGGGCAGGGCGATGGAATCCGTAGGCGGCGCCTACGCCGAGCTGGGGGACTTCCACCGGGCCTCCGACTGGTACGGCCGGGCGCTCGCGCAGCGGCTCACCCACGGCGAGCTCGCCGACGAGGCGCGGCTGTACGGGCGGCTCGGCTCCGTCCACACCTATGCCGGGCAGTACGGCGAGGCGCTGCGGAACTGGCGGGCCGCGGCGGCCGTACACCGCAGGATCGGCGACCTCGCCGCCCAGGCGCGGGCGCTCAGCGAGGCCGCGAGGGTGCAGGAGTACGCGGGACGGCCGCAGGAGTCGCTGCGCACCTGTCAGGAGGCCGTCGAGTGGGCACGGCAGGCCAAGGACGTACGGCTGCAGGCCGCGCTGGAGCTCCGGCTCGCCGACACGCTCGACCGGCTCGGCGACCCGGCTGCGGCCGGGTTGCGCCGCGGCATGGCGCAGAGACTGCTGGGCAAGGATGAGCCAGCCTGCGAAATCCGTAGTGGGTCGACTGAAAATTAATGCTTTGTAAGGCTAGACAGCGAGAAGCCCTTCATTAAACTGGCTCTGCCGCGTACGTTCGCGGTGTCTCCATTTACACTGTGTGTATCCGGGTATGCGCCTCTATGCCCGGAGTAACCCTCTGAGTCAAGGACCGTGATCGACGTGAAGGTCGGCATCCCCCGCGAAGTCAAGAACAACGAGTTCCGCGTGGCCATCACGCCCGCCGGTGTGCATGAGCTCGTCCGCAACGGCCACCAGGTCGTCGTCGAGCAGAACGCCGGTGCCGGGTCCTCGATCATGGACGAGGAGTACATCGCCGCGGGGGCGCGTATCCTCCCCACCGCCGACGAGGTCTGGGCCACCGCCGACCTGCTCCTGAAGGTCAAGGAGCCGGTCGCCGAGGAGTACCACCGCCTCCGCAAGGACCAGACGCTCTTCACCTACCTGCACCTCGCCGCCTCCCGCGAGTGCACGGACGCGCTGCTGGAGTCCGGCACCACGGCGATCGCGTACGAGACCGTCGAGACCGCGAACCGCGCGCTGCCGCTGCTCGCCCCGATGTCCGAGGTCGCGGGCCGGCTGGCCCCGCAGGTCGGCGCGTACCACCTGATGCGCTCGGTCGGTGGCCGTGGCGTGCTGCCGGGTGGCGTCCCGGGTACTGCGCCCGCCGAGGCCGTCGTCATCGGTGGCGGTGTCTCCGGCTGGAACGCCACGCAGATCGCCGTCGGTCTCGGCTTCCACGTCACGCTGCTCGACCGGGACATCAACAAGCTGCGCGAGGCCGACAAGGTCTTCGGCACCAAGGTGAAGACGGTCGTCTCCAACGCCTTCGAGCTGGAGAAGGCGGTCATCGAGGCCGACCTCGTCGTCGGTGCCGTGCTGATCCCCGGTGCGAAGGCCCCGAAGCTGGTCACCAACGAGCTCGTCGCCAAGATGAAGCCCGGAAGTGTACTTGTCGACATTGCAATCGACCAGGGCGGTTGCTTCGAGGACTCGCACGCGACGACGCACGCCGAGCCGACCTTCATGGTCCACAACTCGGTCTTCTACTGCGTCGCCAACATGCCGGGCGCGGTGCCGAACACCTCCACGTACGCGCTCACCAACGCCACGCTGCCGTACATCCTGGAGCTCGCCAACCGCGGCTGGACCGAGGCGCTTCGTCGCGACGCCGCACTCGCCAAGGGCCTCAACACCCATGAGGGCCAGGTCGTTTACCGCGAGGTGGCGGAGGCGCACGGTCTGGAGCACGTCGAGCTGAGCACGCTTCTCGGCTGACGGGTCAACATCTTTCGTCAACCTCACGCGTCCGGCCGGACCTTGTCGAGCAAGGTCCGGCCGGACGCATGTCGGGCCACTGTGAGAGCCTTGCGCAACTTGCCTTGAACGTAACGCTTTACCCGTTTTGCGCACCGGTGAAATGTGCGCCGGAGTGACCGTGCACCCTTGACAGGGGGGTGTTCGATTGCCGACACATCGGGCCGGGTCCGGCGGATTGTGTTGCTGCGAACCGGTGACACGCCATAGAGTCGCCAATCGTCGGCATGGTGTCACGCTGACCTATCGATAAGTTTCCTGGTCACGTCCAAGGAGGTAAGACGACTTGTGAATGAGTCGACATTTACTCCCGGGGGTGTTCAACCAGGGATGCCTGCACGGGGCCAGAGCCCGATCGGGCTGGAGGCTGTCGGCTCCGTCGCTGTCCGCACCTTCGCCACCCACCAGCACATGACGACAGCCCCCCAGATGATGGACGGCCTAAACGTGAACGCCATGGCCGGCAACGAGAGTGGCCGAGAGACCGCCCACTTCGCCGACTTCGACGAGGTGCCCCAGGGGCACTTCTACGACCCCGACGCCGAGTACGAGCCCGATCCGGAGTACGCGGCCACCCTCGCGCCCGACGCTGCCCGCCAGCGCCGCGAGCGGATCGGCCCGACCGGCCGGCCCCTGCCCTACTTCCCGATCCCGGGCCCGCTGACCGACCACGGTCCCGCGAAGATCATCGCGATGTGCAACCAGAAGGGCGGCGTCGGCAAGACCACGTCGACCATCAACCTCGGTGCCGCGCTCGCGGAGTACGGACGCCGTGTCCTGCTCGTCGACTTCGACCCGCAGGGAGCCCTGTCCGTCGGCCTCGGTGTCAACCCGATGGAGCTCGACCTCACGGTCTACAACCTGCTCATGGAGCGGGGCATGGCGGCCGACGAGGTCCTCCTGAAGACCGCCGTGCCCAACATGGACCTGCTGCCGAGCAACATCGACCTGTCGGCCGCCGAGGTGCAGCTGGTCAGTGAGGTGGCCCGGGAGTCCACGCTGCAGCGTGCCCTGAAGCCGCTGATGGCCGACTACGACTACATCGTGATCGACTGTCAGCCCTCGCTGGGCCTGCTCACGGTGAACGCCCTGACGGCTGCTCACAAGGTGATAGTGCCGCTCGAGTGCGAGTTCTTCGCACTCCGTGGTGTGGCACTGCTCACCGAGACCATCGAGAAGGTCCAGGAGCGGCTCAATCCGGAGCTGGAGCTCGACGGCATTCTCGCCACCATGTACGACTCCCGTACGGTGCATAGCCGGGAGGTCCTCGCACGGGTCGTGGAGGCCTTCGACGAGCACGTCTACCACACGGTGATCGGGCGCACGGTGCGCTTCCCGGAGACCACGGTCGCCGGCGAGCCCATCACCACGTACGCCTCCAACTCGGTCGGTGCAGCCGCCTATCGCCAGCTCGCCAGGGAGGTGCTCGCCCGGTGTCACGCCGAGTGAGTCTGCCCGGGGCCGACGAACTGTTCCGTACCACCGGGGGGATGGGGCTGCAGTCCTCGTCCCCCGCGGACCGGCGGCGCAAGGCGAACGGCGAGGTGCGGGTTCCGGCTCCGGCCGGTGAGAGAGATTCCGCGGCGGACGGGTCCGGTGCGGCCGAGGCCGGTGGGTCCGGGACCCTGACGTCCGGGGAGGAACATTCTGCGGCGGACGCCGACGCGGGGGACTCCCGCAGCCGGGGCGGGGAGAACGACCGTGCGGCGGCGGCCGCACAGGCGGCCCGTCGGCCCCAGCCCTCGTCCGGGACGCAGCAGGAGGCGGCTCCGGCCGTCCAGCAGCAGCGCAGGCGCGGAGGCGGGCGCGGGGCGAACCGGCGGCCGAGCGGCCGGGAACGCCACGACGAGAAGATCACCGTCTATGTCTCGGCCGAGGAACTGATGGACCTCGAACACGCGCGGCTCGTCCTGCGCGGCGAGCACGGGCTCGCCGTCGACCGTGGGCGGATCGTCCGCGAGGCGGTCGCCGTGGTCCTCGCCGACCTGGAGTCGCGGGGCGACGCGAGCATCCTCGTGCGGCGGCTGCGCGGCCGCTGACCGGTACGGCGGGCCGGTAGCCTGCCCGGGGGCCGCCGCCGAGCGGCCCGGCCGTCTCCGTACGGCACACCGCCTGCCCGTATCCGCGCCGCACCCTGGACCCCCATGCCGACGACCGACGAGCCCGCCCGCACGCCCCGGCGCCCCCTGGGGCGCGGTCCGGGGGGTCGGCCTGCGCCGTCCGCGGCCGCGGAGGCCGAGGGCGCCGCCGTCGGTGTGTCCCCCACCCCGCCCCATCCCGAAACCGGCGAGGAGCCCTCGGCCCCCTCGGCCGCCGTCACGGACGCCGCCGAGCCTGCGGCTCCTGCGGATGCCGTTGATGCCGTCGCTGTCACCCCGGTCGGGACCGCCGGTCCTGCGGTGCACGTCGACACCGCCGGTCCTGCAGCGCCCGTCGGCGCCGCTGATACCGCCGCCTCCGCCGGTTCCGCGGCCCCCGACCTCACGGACGCCGCCGCGGCGTCCGTGGCCCCCGCCGATGCCATCGCCGCCGCCCCGGCCGGGACCGCCGGTCCTGCGGCCCCCGCCGACGCCGCCGGGGCACCCGCCGACGACGGACGGTTCACCGTTCGGCTGGCCAACTTCGAGGGCCCGTTCGATCTTCTCCTGCAACTCATCTCCAAGCACAAGCTTGATGTGACCGAGGTCGCCCTCTCCAAGGTCACCGACGAGTTCATGGCCCACATCCGCGCCATGGGGGTGGACTGGGATCTCGACCAGACCACCGAGTTCCTCGTCGTCGCCGCGACCCTGCTCGATCTCAAGGCCGCCCGGCTGCTGCCCGCCGCCGAGGTGGAGGACGAGGCCGATCTCGCGCTGCTCGAAGCGCGGGACCTGCTCTTCGCGAGGCTTCTGCAGTACCGCGCGTACAAACGCATCGCGGAGATCTTCAGCGCCCGGCTGGAGTCCGAGGGGCGGCGCTTCCCCCGGACCGTGGGGCTGGAGCCGCACCATGCCGAGCTGCTGCCCGAGGTGGTGATCAGCATCGGCGCCGAGGGGTTCGCCCGGCTCGCCGTGAAGGCGATGCAGCCGAAGCCCAAGCCGCAGGTGTATGTCGATCACATCCACGCCCCGCTGGTCAGCGTGCGTGAGCAGGCCGAGATCGTCGTGGCGCGGCTGCGGGAAGCGGCGGGGATCACTTTCCGCGAGCTCACCGAGGACGCCCCGGACACCCTCACCGTCGTCGCCCGGTTCCTGGCGCTGCTGGAGCTGTACCGGGAGAAGGCCGTCACCCTCGACCAGGAGGAGGCGCTCGGCGAGCTCATGGTGCGCTGGGCCGGGGGCGAGGGGGCGGAGCCCGCGGTGACGGACGAGTTCGATCAAGAGGTGCAGGACATGGACGTACAAGAGGATGTGCAGGCATGAGCGAGCAGCGCCCCACCGGTGCGAGCACCGTCGCGGGTCTTGAGCTCAAGCCCGCCCTCGAGGCCGTTCTCATGGTCGTCGACGAACCCGCCACCGAGGAACACCTCGCCAAGGTGCTGGAGCGGCCCCGGCGGGCCGTTGCCGACGCACTGCGGGAGCTGGCCGACGAGTACACCGTGCAGCGCCGCGGTTTCGATCTCCGACTGGTTGCCGGCGGCTGGCGCTTCTACACGCGCCCGGAGTACGCGGAGGCCGTCGAGGGCTTCGTGCTGGACGGCCAGCAGGCCCGCCTCACCCAGGCGGCTCTGGAGACCCTCGCAGTGGTCGCGTACCGCCAGCCGGTCAGCCGCTCGAGGGTCTCCGCGGTACGCGGCGTGAACTGTGACGGCGTGATGCGGACCCTGCTGCAGAGGGGCCTGGTCGAGGAAGCGGGCGCGGAACCCGAAACAGGTGCGATCCTGTACAGGACGACGAACTACTTTCTGGAGCGGATGGGCCTGCGCGGCCTGGATGAGCTCCCGGAGCTCGCGCCCTTCCTCCCCGAGGCGGACGCGATCGAGGCTGAGACGCTAGAGGGTGTGCCGTCGTTCGATCCGGACGCACCGGACACCCCGGATACTCACGCAGACGACAAGACGGAATTTTGATGCGAAGCAGTGGCAGGAACAGCGGAAGCGGCAGCGGCAAGAGCGGCGGCAACCGGAACCCCCGGGGTGGCGGCGCCGGGCGCGACGACAGGCAGGACAAGCGTCCCCGCCGGCCCCGCCCCGAGGAGCGCCGCTACGACGTGGGCGGCACCGGGGCCGGCGAGAAGAGCGGCGAAGGCCCCCGCAAGGGCCGCGGCGCCGCGGCCCGCGGTGGCGCCAAGGGCGGTCCGAAGCCCCCGCAGGGCGGCGCGCGGAGCGGCGGCCCGCGGCGTGGCCCGCAGGGTGCCCCGTCCCGCTCGCGCGAGCTCGACGCCAAGATCGAGCAGCGCAACCGGGACAGGTACGCGAACAAGCCCGACATCAAGACGCCCAAGACGCACCCGGGCGCCGAGCAGGAGGGCGAGCGTCTGCAGAAGGTCCTGGCCAGGGCCGGTATGGGCTCGCGCCGTGCGTGCGAGGAGCTGATCGAGCAGTCCCGCGTCGAGGTCAACGGCGAGATCGTCGTCGAGCAGGGCATGCGCGTCGATGTGCACAAGGACGAGATCAAGGTCGACGGTCTGACCGTCGCCGCCCAGTCGTACCTCTTCTTCGCGCTGAACAAGCCCGCCGGTGTCGTCTCCTCGATGGAGGACCCGGACGGCCGCCAGTGCCTCGGCGACTACGTGACCAACCGTGAGACGCGGCTCTTCCACGTCGGCCGGCTGGACACCGAGACCGAGGGCATCATCCTGCTCACCAACCACGGCGAGCTGGCCCACCGGCTGACCCACCCGAAGTACGGGGTGAAGAAGACCTACCTGGCCGCCATCCAGGGACCGCTCCCGCGCGACCTGGGCAAGCACCTCAAGGACGGCATCCAGCTGGAGGACGGGTACGCCCGCGCCGACCACTTCCGCGTCGTCGAGAACACCGGCAAGAACTACCTGGTCGAGGTGACCCTCCACGAGGGCCGCAAGCACATCGTCCGCCGGATGCTGGCCGAGGCCGGCTTCCCGGTCGAGCGGCTGGTGCGGACGTCCTTCGGGCCGATCCCGCTGGGCGACCAGAAGTCCGGCTGGCTGCGCCGCCTCACCAACACCGAGGTGGGCATGCTGATGGGCGAGGTCGGTCTGTAGTCCGCCTCTGGCGTCCGCTGTACGGCCCGCGGCCGGTTCCTGGTTTCGATTTTCGAACAGGAAACCGGCCGCGGGCCTTTTGCTGCCACCGAATCACCTTTATAGTCAAGGTGACTATTAAGGAGGTGGATGTGAGTCTCGCGGACGTCCTCGATCCCCTGCGGCAACCTCTGGTGACGGTCTGGGACGCCCCGGTCGGCTGGACCGAGGTGCTCGGCTTCGGCAGTGGGGCGCTGTGCGTCTGGCTCGTGGCCCGCCAGCATCTGGCCAACTGGCCGATCGGCATCGCCAACAACCTCTTCTTCGTCCTGCTGTTCACCCAGTCCGGTCTGTACGCCGACGCCGGGCTGCAGATCGTCTTCATCACCCTTGCCGCGTACGGCTGGTGGACCTGGACCCACGGGGGTGGACCGGGCTCGCCGGACCTGCCGGTGCGGAACACCGGCCGCACCGAATGGATCCGGCTGTGCGCGGCAGGGGTGCTGGGGACCGTCGGTCTGACCGTTCTCCTCGACCACGCCACCGACTCCACCGTGCCGTTCTGGGATGCCCTGACGACTGTGCTGTCCTTGGCTGCGACGTACGGGCAGTGCCGAAAACTCATCGAGTCGTGGTGGCTGTGGATCGCCGCCGATGTCGTGTACATCCCGCTGTACGCGTACAAGGAGCTCTATCCGACCTCCCTGCTGTACGCCGGTTTCCTGGCACTGTGCCTGGTCGGGCTGCGCAACTGGAAGCGTGATCTCCAGGTCCCGCAGCGGGAGTTGGCGGGGGTGGCAGGGTGAAGCGGTTCAGGCACGGGCTCGTGCTCGGCAAGTTCTACCCGCCGCACGCCGGCCATCACCACCTCGTCCGCACCGCCCAGGACCGCTGCGAGCGGCTGACCGTCCTGGTCTGCGCCGCCTCCGTCGAGTCCGTCCCGCTCGCCGACCGGGTGGACTGGATGCGGGAGGTGCACCCGGACGTACGGGTCGTCGGCGCCGTCGACGACACCCGGATGGATCTCCAGGACCCGGCGATCTGGGATGCCCATATGGCCGTCTTCGAAGAGGCCGTCCCGGAGACGGTCGACGCCGTCTTCACCTCGGAGCCGTACGGGGACGAACTGGCCCGCCGGTTCGGTGCCGAATCCGTCTGCGTCGATCCCGACCGTACGGTCTTCCCGGTGTCCGGCACCGCCGTCCGCAAGGACCCGGTCGGCTGCTGGGACTTCCTCGAACCGCCCGTACGGGCCGCGCTCACCCGCCGTGTCGTCGTGCTCGGCGCCGAGTCCACCGGCACCACCACGATGGCTCGCGCCCTCGCCGAGCACTACCGCCGGCGCGGTGGTGTCTGGGCGCAGACCCGGTATGTCGCCGAGTACGGCCGGGAGTTCAGCGAACAGAAGCTGGCCGCTCTGCGCACCCGGTGGCCCCGGGCCCAGTGGGAGGACGTGGCGTTCACCACCGACGACTTCCCGCTGATCGCCGCGGCCCAGAACGCCAAGGAGGAGGCGGCCGCCCGGACCGGGTCCCCGGTGCTCTTCTGTGACACCGACTCCTTCGCCACCACCGTCTGGCACGAGCGGTACATCGGGGGTCGCAACCCGCGCGTGGAGGAGACCGCCGACCAGATCGCCCACCACCTGTGGCTGCTCACCGACCACGAGGGCGTCGCCTTCGAGGACGACGGGCTGCGCGACGGCGAGGAGCTGCGGCCCTGGATGACCGACCGCTTCCGGTCCGAACTCACCCGCACCGGGCGCCGGTTCATCGAACTCACCGGCCCGCACCGGCAACGCCTGGACAGCGCGGTCGACGCCGTCGACGCTCTGCTCGCGGCGGGCTGGGACTTCGCGGCACCCCTCCCGGAGCGACGATGAGCGCCGGCGCCCCCGAGGGCTACGACCCGCACGCCTTCGAGCCGTTCGCGGTCACCGTCGACCTCGCCGTCTTCACGGTCCGCGACGGACGGCTGCACGTCCTGCTCGTCGAGCGCGGTGAAGACCCGTACAAGGGCCACTGGGCCCTGCCGGGCGGTTTCGTGCTTCCCCGAGAGTCCGCCGAGGACGCCGCCCGCCGGGAACTCGCCGAGGAGACCGGACTGACCGAGGCAACCGTCTCCGCACTACACCTGGAGCAGTTGCGCACCTACAGCGATCCGGACCGCGACCCCAGGATGCGGGTCGTCTCCGTCGCGTACACCGCACTCGTTCCCGATCTGCCCGAGCCGCGTGGCGGCGGGGATGCGGCCAGCGCCCGCTGGTGGGACGCCGGAGCACTCGGCGCGCTCGCCTTCGACCACGACCGCATCCTCACCGACGCGCACGACCGGATCGGCGCCAGACTCGAGTACACCTGCCTGGCGACGGCCTTCTGCCCGGCAGAGTTCACCCTGGGTGAGCTCCAGCAGGTGTACGAGACGGTCTGGGGCGTCGAGCTGGACCGGCCCAACTTCCGGCGCAAGGTCCTCACCACGCCCGGCTTCGTCCAGGCCGTGGAGGGATCACCGCGCCGCACCGGCGGACGGGGGAAGCCGGCTGCTCTGTACCGGGCGGGTGCCGCCACCGCCCTGCACCCTCCACTTCTGCGACCGGAAGGACGAAGCACATGATCGTGACCCGCACCATCACCAAACAGGCCGCCACCGGCGCGCTGACCGGGCTCGCGCTCGGCGACGCGCTGGGCTTCCCGACCGAGTTCAACAATGTCCCGTCGATCCTCGCCAAGTGCGGGCCGTGGCGGCAGATGCGGCTGCCGAACCCCGCGTTCGTCAGCGACGACACCCAGATGACACTGGCCCTCGCGCGGGGCATCCGCACCGCCATGGACCGCGGACTGCTCACCCCGCTGCGGCTGGTCCGGCCGGTACGCGAGGAGTTCGTCGACTGGTACCACTCGCCGGACAACAACCGTGCCCCCGGTCGCACCTGCATGAGCGCCTGCCGGCTGCTCGACGGCGACCGGCCCTGGCAGGAGGCGAGCCAGACCGGCTCCAAGGGCTGCGGCGCCAATATGCGGGTGGCGCCGGTCGGGCTCGTACCGGGGCTGAGCGAGGAACAGCGCTCCGGTGCGGCGCAGTTGCAGGCCGCCCTCACGCACGGCCATCCCACGGCGCTCGCGGCCTCGGACCTGATGGCGCGCGCGGTGTATCTGCTGGCGCAGGGTGCGGAGCCGACGGGGCTGATCGGGCAGCTGCGTTCGTACGCGTACGAGAACAGCAGCCGCTACCTCACGCGCTGGCTCGGCGACCTGTGGCGGTACGCGGGTGACGACTCGGGCGAGAGCTACATCCAGCGTGGCTGGGACGAGTGCCTGACCGCACTGGTCCGCGTCCAGGACGCCCTGCGCGACCCGTCACCGGAGACCGACCCGTGCGAGGCGACCGGCGACGGCTGGATCGCCGAGGACGCCCTCGCCACGGCCCTGCACTGCTTCCTGCTCTTCCCCGACGAACCGGTCACCGCACTGCGCCGGGCCGCCTGCACCCGCGGCGACTCGGACTCGATCGGCTGCCTGACCGGGGCACTGGCGGGCGCGCATCTGGGGGCCGGGGCGTGGCCCAAGGAGTGGTCGGAGCGGATCGAGTACCGGAGCGACCTGCTGTCGCTGGGGGCGCTCTGGGACTCTTGACCCATGCGTACGGAAACGATCCACCTCCACGAGGCCGGGCTGCCGGTCACGGACTTCGGTCCGGTCCTCGCCGAAGAGCCGGGCCCGCTGCTGTTCGCCACGGTCTCCGGGGCGCATCTGTACGGGTTTCCGTCCCGTGACTCGGACGTGGACCTGCGGGGGGTCCACCTCCTGCCCGCCGAGGACCTGGTGGGGCTGCGCGAACCGGACGAGACGCGCTCGCGGATGTGGGACCGGGAAGGGGTCGAGATGGACCTCGTCACCCACGACCTGCGGAAGTTCGTCCGGCTGATGCTGAAGCCGAACGGCTATGTGCTGGAGCAGCTGTTGTCGCCGCTGGTCGTGCACACGAGTGAGCTGCACGCGGAACTGGTCGCGCTGGCGCCCGCGGTGGTGACGCGCAACCATGCGCACCACTACCGGGGGTTCGCCAACACGCAGTGGCGGCTGTTCGGGAGGAGCGGCGAACTGAAACCGCTGCTCTACACGTTCCGGGCGCTGCTGACCGGCATCCATCTGATGCGCAGCGGCGAGGTGCTCGCACATCTGCCGACGCTTCTGGGGCAGGTGGCGGCGCCCGCGTATCTCCCTGAGCTGATCGAGGCGAAGGCGGAAGCCGAACACGGGGGAGCGGGGGGCGTCGACGGCGCGGTGGTGCCCCGGGACGTCGAGGCGCTGCACAGGGTGCTGGACGAGGCGCAGGAGGAGTCCGGGCTGCAGGACAGGGCGGGAGGGTTCGACGGGCTGCACGAACTCGTGGTGCGCGCGCGGTTGAAGGGGCTCGGGTTGCTGTCCTCGAGCTCCGAACGGGCTTGACGTCTGCGTTGGCCAGGGCGGCCGGTCACTCCCTCTCGGGCAACGACGCGGACGCCCGGCGGGTGCGGATCAGGAAGTCCTCCACCCGGGCCCGGTCCGGCTCCGGTGGGAGCGGGGAGCCCGGTGCCGACTCGTCGTTCTCCTCGGCCAGCCGCGTCATGCGACGCTCCACCTCCGGCCACGGGATCTCGCCCCGCTTCACCGCGAGCAGGTCCTCCCTGGCCTCGCCCACCTCGATCCTCAGCCGGCCCGTACGCAGCAGATCCCGGCCGCTCGCCAGCAACCGCAGCAGATGCATGGCGTGCTTCCAGCGCGGCGCACCGTACTGCCGGACATCCGCCTCCAGCTTCTTGCGCTGTCCCAGCGCGTAGCGGACAAAGGTCTCGTGGGCGAGCCGGGACAGGAACGCGCCGCGCAGGGAGAGGAGTTCATGGCCGACCGCATCGGCCTGTTCCACCAGCGGCGAGTGGAGGCACTCCAGCACGTTGGGGTTGGCGCGCAGCGCCAGTTCGCAGAAACGCTCCAGCTCCCAGGAGAACTGCTCCGGCGCCGGGCCCTCGACGTGCGTCGGCGGCTTGTCGAACCGCCAGAACAGCGGGGTCGGTGCCAGGAAGACACCCCGCCGGTCGGTGTCGCTGCCGTCCGTGGCCAGCCCGAACGCACGTGAGCCCATCACACAGGAGTAGACGGTGTGATCGCGTACGAGAGTCTCGGCGTCGGGGGTGATCATGCGGGTGAGGGTACGCGAGGGGGCCTCGTGTGCCTCGTCCTCCAGGCAGGGCACAGCACGGGCTGGGCAACCGTGGCCGGCCCGGCCGGGCGCGCTGCGGGGAGGCGCGTACGCGCGGAGGTCGCCGAGGCCGCGTCGCCGGCAGATGTCTGTCGCCCGGGACCGGTGAGAACAAGCCGGTGAGCGGCGCGCAGATCGCCCAGGCGCTGCCGGACGAAACCCTGCAGAAGGTCGCCCGGGACGCGGGGGTGTCGACGGAGCAGGCGGCCGACGACATCGCCAGGTCGCTGCCCCAGGCGGTCGACAGGCTGACCCCCGCGGGCGAGGTCCCGAAGGGCGGCTCGTTGGAGGACCTGATCCGGGCGCAGGCGCTCTGAGCGTCCGGCGCCGGCCGAATTCCCGTATCGATTTCCTGTACAGTTGTCCAGGAAATCGATACGGGAGGCCGTCCGCCATGCACATCGCAGCCCAGGCGCTGGTCGCGCTGGTCGCGCTGATCCACGCCTATTTCCTGGTGCTCGAGATGTTCCTGTGGGACACCGCGCGCGGCCGGAAGGTCTTCGCCACCACCCCGGCGTTCTCCCGCGAGAGCGCCCCGCTCGCCGCGAACCAGGGCCTGTACAACGGGTTCATGGCCGCCGGACTCGTCTGGAGTCTGATCGCGGGCGACCCTGTCGCGTACCAGGCGCAGATCTTCTTCCTCGGCTGCCTGATCGTCGCCGGGGTGTACGGAGCGGCCACCGTGAACCGCAGGATCCTGCTCGTCCAGGCGGTCCCCGCCGCCGCGGCACTCGTCCTCGTCCTGCTCGCGGGCTGAGCCCGTGACGCCCGCAGCGACGGACGGCAGCGGAGACCCCCGTACCGCACGCACCCGCGGCAAGCTCCGCGAGGCACTCCTCGCGGCCTGCGAGGAACGGCCACTCGACCAGGTCAGCGTCTCCGACGTGGTCCGCCGGGCCGGAGTCGGCCGGGCCACCTTCTATCTGCACTACGACGATCTGCGCGCCCTGGCCGTGGACGCCTGCGCCGAGATCGTCCGGCAGGCGGTCGACGCCCTGCACGCCTGGGACGAGGTGCCGCCCGGTCCCGAGGCGCCCCCCGCCGAGCTCGTCGTCCTGCTGGAGGCAGTCCGCACCCGGGCCGAGGTCTACCGGAGCCTGCTGCGCGCGGGCGGTGGCGGACCGCTCGGCGAGCTGCTGCACCAGGAGTTGCGGCAGCGCAGCATCAGCGAGCTGCGCCGTCGCCGGCCCCCGGGCTCCGCGGAGGACCTGATCGCGAGCGCCGTCGCCGGACTGTTCACCGGCGTCCTGGCCGACTGGGTGCACGGCCGGACCGACGCCACCCCGGCGCAGCTGGCGGGCGGGATCTGGCGGATGCTGCTGGCCGTGCACACCGCCGCCGCTCCCCGCTGACCTCGCGTCTCACCCACAGAGCACCGCGGCCGCCCGTCGCCCCGCCCCTCTAGGCTGAAATCGCGCAGGCGGGCACAGAGCAGGCGCGACAAGCACGAAGCGGCATGAAGAGAAGCGCACGAAGAAGTGAGGAGCCAGACGTGGCGGTACGAGCGGTCCGTGGAGCGGTCCAGCTGGAGCGGGACGAGGCCGGACACATGGACGAGCAGGTCAGCGCCCTGCTCACCGCCGTCCTGGCGCGCAACGGCTTCGTTGCCGACGACCTGATCAGCATCTGGTTCACCGCCACCCCCGATCTGCACAGCGACTTCCCGGCCGCCGCCGCCCGGGGCATCGGCATCGTCGACGTACCGCTGATCTGCGCCCAGGAACTCGACATCGTGGGGGCGATGCCCCGCGTGGTGCGCATCCTCGCCCATGTCGAGACGTACCTTGCCAAGTCCGAGATACAGCATGTCTACCTCGGCGCCACCGCCGCCCTCCGCAAGGACATTGCCCAGTGAGAACCGCCGTCGTCATCGGAACCGGCCTGGTCGGCACCTCCGCAGCCCTCGCCCTCGCCGGGCGTGGCGTCCATGTCCACCTCGTCGACCACGACCCGGCGTCGGCCCGCACGGCGGCCGCGCTCGGCGCCGGTACGGACGAGGCGCCCGCGGGGCGCGTCGACCTCGCGATCGTCGCCGTACCGCCCGCCCACGTGGCCTCGGTGCTCGCCACCGCCATGCAGGACGGCATCGCCCGCGGATACCTCGACGTCGCCAGCGTCAAGGGCGGCCCCCGCCGCGAGCTGGAAGCCCTCGGCGTCGACCTCACGCCGTACATCGGTACGCACCCGATGGCGGGCAAGGAGCGTTCCGGCCCGCTCGCCGCCACCGCCGACCTCTTCGAGGGCCGTCCGTGGGTCCTCACGCCGACCCGGGACACCGACACCGAGGTTCTCAACCTCGCCCTGGAGCTGGTCGCGCTCTGCCGCGCCGTCCCGGTCGTCATGGACGCCGACGCCCACGACCGGGCCGTCGCCCTCGTCTCCCACACACCGCAGCTGATCTCGTCGATGGTCGCCGCCCGACTGGAGGAGGCCGACGAGACGGCCGTACGCCTCTGTGGCCAGGGCATAAGGGACGTCACCCGGATCGCGGCCTCCGACCCCCGGATGTGGGTGGAGATCCTCTCCGCCAACCCCGGACCGGTCGCGGACGTGCTCGCCGGGGTCGCCGCCGATCTCGAGGGGACGGTCCGGGCGCTGCGCAGCCTCCAGTCCGGCGACGACGACAAGCGCCGCGAGGGCACCGACTCCATCGAGGACGTCCTGCGCCGCGGTAACGCGGGCCAGGTAAGGGTCCCCGGCAAGCACGGCGCGGCCCCGGCGGCGTACGACATCGTGGCTGTGCTCATCAGCGACAGGCCGGGCGAGCTGGCCGGGATCTTCGCGGACGCGGGCAAGGCCGGGGTCAACGTCGAGGACGTCCGTATCGAGCACGCCACCGGGCAGCAGGCCGGCCTGGTGCAGCTGATGGTCGAGCCGAGCGTGGCCCCGGCACTCGCCGCGGCGCTTCGCGAGCGGGGCTGGTCGATCCGCCAGTAGACCCCCCGGCGGCCGGGGTCCGCGGGAGTTGTCCACAGGGGTGCAAAGGACCGTCCCGACACTCGGTAACCTTGTGCGGGGCGGGTTCGCGCGCCCTTGTCCCGCCCACCCCGTGTACCAGGAAGGTGTCCACCACCGTGGAAACCGTAAGCGCCGCAGCCCGGACGGCCCCGGCCGCAGTGATCGTCGCCATCGACGGGCCCTCCGGCACCGGCAAGTCGAGCACGTCGAAGGCCGTCGCCGCCAAGCTCGGCCTGAGCTACCTGGACACCGGCGCCCAGTACCGGGCGATCACCTGGTGGATGCTGAACAACGGCATCGACGTGCGGGACGCCGTGGAGGTCGCGACCGCCGCGGCGAAGCCGGTCATCGTCTCCGGCACGGACCCGGCCGCCCCGACGATCACGGTCGACGGCGAGGATGCCGCGGGCCCGATCCGTACGCAGGAGGTCACCTCGAAGGTCAGCGCCGTCAGCGCGGTCCCCGAGGTGCGTGCCCGGATCACCGAGCTGCAGCGGTCCATCGCCGCGGCCGCCGAGATCGGCATCGTCGTCGAGGGCCGTGACATCGGCACGACCGTGCTGCCCGACGCCGACCTCAAGATCTTCCTGACCGCCTCGCCGGAGGCCCGAGCGGCCCGCCGCAGCGGAGAGCTGAAGGGCTCCGATCTCGCCACCACCAAGGAGGCGCTGATAAAGCGGGACACCGCGGACTCCAGCCGTAAGACCTCGCCGCTCGCCAAGGCGGACGACGCGGTCGAGGTGGACACGACCGACCTGACCCTGCACCAGGTCATCGAGTGCGTCGTCACCCTTGTCGAGGAGAAGCGGGCCGCGAAGTGACCGCAGCCTCGGGCACGCCCACGCTGCGCGGAGCGGCGGTCGGGCGCGGGATCGGCATCGGGCTGATGTACGGGCTGTGGAAGCCCCGCGTCCTCGGCGCATGGCGGGTACCCGCCTCCGGACCCGTCATACTCGCGGTGAACCACTCACACAACATCGACGGGCCGATGCTGATGGGCACCGCGCCCCGGCCCGTCCACTTCCTGATCAAGAAAGAGGCGTTCGTCGGCCCCCTCGACCCGTTCCTGCGCGGAATCGGGCAGCTGAAGGTGGACCGTACGAGCGCCGACCGCACCGCCATCACCCAGGCCCTCGGTGTACTGGAGAACGGCGGGGTGCTCGGGATCTTCCCGGAGGGCACCCGGGGCGAAGGAGACTTCGCCTCGCTGCGGGCCGGGCTCGCGTACTTCGCGGTGCGCAGTGGGGCGCCGATCGTGCCCGTGGCCGTCATGGGAAGCACCGAGCGCCGTGGACGGTTGATACCGGCACTGCCGCCGTTGCGCAGCGGGGTCGATGTCGTCTTCGGTGATGCCTTCGACGCGGGCGACGGAAGTGGCCTGCGGACCCGGAAGGCGCTGGACGAGGCGACCGTGCGGATCCAGGCACGGCTGACCTCGCACCTGGAGAACGCCAGGCGTTTCACCGGGCGCTAGGTAAGACTTGAGTAGTGGGCCGCGTGATCGTGGTCCATCGATGATGATGCAAAGAGGAACGGACTTCATGAACGACCAGATTCACTCCGACGGCTCGGACCACGAGCACGGAGCGCTTGGCGACGCCGAGTACGCGGAGTTCATGGAGCTCGCCGCGCAGGAGGGCTTCGACGTCGAGGACGTCGAGGGCGCGATCGACGAAGCGGGTCACGGCCCGCTGCCCGTCCTTGCCGTCGTCGGCCGCCCCAACGTCGGCAAGTCGACCCTGGTGAACCGGATCATCGGCCGCCGCGAGGCGGTCGTCGAGGACAAGCCCGGTGTCACCCGGGACCGTGTCACGTACGAGGCCGAATGGGCCGGCCGCCGCTTCAAGGTCGTCGACACCGGCGGCTGGGAGCAGGACGTGCTGGGCATCGACGCCTCCGTCGCCGCCCAGGCGGAGTACGCGATCGAGGCCGCCGACGCGGTCGTCTTCGTCGTCGACTCGACCGTCGGCGCGACCGACACCGACGAGGCCGTCGTCAAGCTGCTGCGGCGGGCCGGCAAGCCCGTCGTGCTGTGCGCCAACAAGGTCGACGGCCAGAGCGGCGAGGCCGACGCCACCGCGCTCTGGTCGCTCGGTCTCGGCGAGCCGCACCCGGTCTCCTCGCTGCACGGCCGTGGCACCGGCGACCTGCTCGACGCCGTCCTCGAAGCACTGCCCGAGGCCCCGGCCCAGAGCTTCGGCACCGCGCTCGGCGGCCCGCGCCGCATCGCGCTCATCGGACGTCCGAACGTCGGCAAGTCGTCACTGCTGAACAAGGTGGCGAACGAGGACCGGGTCGTCGTCAACGAAATGGCCGGCACCACCCGTGACCCGGTCGACGAGCTGATCCAGCTCGGTGGCATCACCTGGAAGTTCATCGACACGGCCGGTATCCGCCGCCGCGTCCACCTCCAGGAGGGCGCGGACTACTACGCCTCGCTGCGTACCGCGGCCGCCGTCGAGAAGGCCGAGGTCGCCGTCGTCCTGATCGACGCCAGCGAGTCCATCAGCGTCCAGGACCAGCGCATCATCACCATGGCCGTGGAGGCCGGGCGCGCGCTCGTGGTCGCGTACAACAAGTGGGACACCCTCGACGAGGAGCGCCGCTACTACCTGGAGCGCGAGATCGAGACCGAGCTCGCGCAGATCGCGTGGGCCCCCCGGGTCAACGTCTCGGCCCTCACCGGCCGCCACATGGAGAAGCTGGTCCCGGCGATCGAGACCGCGATCGAGGGCTGGGAGACCCGCATCCCGACCGGCCGGCTGAACGCCTTCCTCGGTGAGATCGTCGCCTCCCACCCGCACCCGGTCCGCGGCGGCAAGCAGCCCCGCATCCTGTTCGGCACCCAGGCCGGTACCAAGCCGCCGCGGTTCGTGCTCTTCTCCTCCGGCTTCCTCGAGCACGGCTACCGCCGCTTCGTCGAGCGCCGGCTGCGCGAGGAGTTCGGCTTCGAGGGAACCCCGATCCACATCTCGGTGCGGGTCCGCGAGAAGCGCGGCCGCAAGAAGTGACGCCGTCCTGATCCGCCCCGTCCCGGCCATGGCGGCGCGCCGGACATGACGAAGCCCCGTACCGTCCCTGCTGTGAACGGTGCGGGGCTTCGTCGTGCCAGGGCTACACCGTGCGGTCAGGCTCCCCGGGATCTCGGGGGCAGCGCCGCCGGCTGGGGGCGCCCGGCGTGCCGGCCGACCCGCTGCCAGGAGCCGGGGTTTCCGGTGTGCGTGCCCGGGCCGGAGTGGCCGGAGTGGCCGCTCAGTGGGGCCCGGCTGCCGAACATGCCGGTCCCGAACCCCACGAAGCCCAGGTCCTCCTCGCCGCTCCGATCACCTGGCAGCGCCCGGAACGACCGGCGGTACTCCGTGTACAGCGCGTCGTAGATCGGGGTGTGGGTCGGACCGCCCGAGCGGTCCTGCGCCGGACGCATGGCAGGGATCGGGCTCGGGCGCTGGTGGGAGGGGTCGTATGAGTGCACGTATGTGCCAACGACCCCATCGGCCGTCGGATGCGGGCCCGGCGGAGAAATAGCTGTTCGCCGGGGGTGCGAGGAGCGTACGGACATGATCAGGTCCCGGCCAGCGGCATCGCGGCCGCGACCAGGAGGCCGCTCGCCGCGGCCTTCTCCAGGGCGTCGCGCAGCAGGTCCTCGCGGGGCTGCTGGCCGATCGATCCGACCGGAGCGGCGAAGACGAGCACGGTCTGAGACTTGTTGGCCGCGGCCCGCCAGCCCTCGGTGACCTGCAGCGGTGCATGGGCCTGCCACCAGGCGACGGGGGCGCCGCCGCCCGTCCCCGGCTGGAGCACGGCGTGCAGCTGGCCCATGGCGAGCAGGATCGACCAGCCGTGCAGCACGGCGGGCACCTGGTCCATCCGGTGGACCGGGTGGAAGCCCTGTTCCAGCAGGAGCTGCAGGAACTCGTCGGCCCCGCCGCCGTACGTGCCGGGGCGGGTGATCGCGCCGGTCGGCTCGACGACCAGTGCCGGGTGGAGCTCGTCATCGATCAGGACGAGTCCGCTGGTGACACCCAGGACGGCCTGCTCGGGCATGAGGCCCTGCGGGGTCTCCGGCTCGTTGCCGGTGATGCTGCGCACGGCGCCCTGCAGCTGCTCCTCGGAGACCTGGACGACCTGGGAGGGGATGCAGGTCGCGTGGGCGAAAGCGAGCACGGCGGTCTCGTCGCCGACGAACAGCACCGTGCTGGTGCGCTCCTGCTCCGAGTCGCCCGGGGTGCGGCAGGAGGTGCAGTCGTAGCTGCCTGGGGCGTTGTCGCCGACGAGCAGCCGATCGGCTTCGGCGTCGCCGATCTCGGCGCGTACGTCCTCGCTGACGTCGAGCATGCGCGGCACGGGTGGCTCCTCGAACTCGGTGCGTGCGCCGGGCGGTTCCCGGCTCATGAACAGACAACGGGTGAGCTGCGGCCGGGGTCACGCGGGAAAGGGAACGGAATCGAACCATCCGGAGCAGAGGGTGAATCGGCGGGCCGATGGGTTTACTCCCGGTCGATACCTGCTGATCGAACCCGCATCGGACCGTTCATGCGAGGGTAGGGAGGGTACGACGACAGGTCGACAAATCAGGAAAACAGGGAACGTATCCGGTGGCTGAAAGTCGTCCATGCATTGAGAGGAACGGCAGCCGGTTCTCGCCGTCACGCCAGGTGCAACCCGCAGCACATCGGTCGAACCGGGGGCATGGCGGCTCCTGCAGGGGCTCATCCGTACGACGTTTCCACCTCGCCGGTGCGCCGACGGAGCACCATGCCGACGGGGCCGTGGTGGTTTTCCGTCACCGCGACGCTCCCGCGCCGGGCGTGCTCGGCCGGGGACGACCCCTTCGCCCCGACTGGAGCCGGGCACCGCACCGCAGCAGGCCGATCCGGATCGCGGACGGTAGCTGTCCGCAACCGCTGGCAGACTCGTCCCATGTTGGAGACCTCGGCACGACTGCTGCGCCTGCTCTCACTCCTGCAGGCCCACCGGGACTGGTCCGGCACCGAGCTCGCCGAGCGGCTCGGCGTCACCGCCCGGACCGTCCGGCGCGACGTCGACAAGCTGCGCGAGCTCGGCTACCCGGTCAACGCCAGCCCCGGCACCGGCGGCGGCTACCAGCTCGGTGCCGGTGCCGAGCTGCCGCCGTTGCTCCTCGACGACGAGGAGGCCGTCGCCGTCGCGGTCGGGCTGCGCACGGCGGCCGGCCACGGCGTGGAGGGCATCGGGGAGACCTCCGTACGCGCACTCGCCAAGCTCGAACAGGTACTGCCGAACCGGCTGCGCCGGCGGGTGAGCGCGCTGGGCGCCTTCACCGTGCCCATGCTGCGTGGACCCGACGCGTCGACCGTCGACCCGGGGGTTCTCACCGAGCTGGCCGGGGCCTGCCGGGACAGCGAGCGGGTGCGCTTCGAGTACCGCGCCCATGGCGGCTCCGTATCGCGCAGGATCGTCGAGCCCTACCGGTTGGTGTGCACCGAGCGCCGCTGGTATCTCGTCGCCTGGGACCTGGACCGTGCGG
Organism: Streptomyces sp. NPDC005262; assembly: GCF_042872425.1. Classification (NCBI taxonomy): domain Bacteria; kingdom Bacillati; phylum Actinomycetota; class Actinomycetes; order Kitasatosporales; family Streptomycetaceae; genus Streptomyces; species Streptomyces sp. NPDC005262. The sequence goes on along the minus strand of NZ_JBIAKK010000023.1, from coordinate 54,855 downwards.
ACTGGCGTACCTTCCGGGCGGACCGGATCACCCCCACGCCGCCCCACGGACCCCGCTTCGCCCCGCGCCGCCCGCCCGCCGACGACCTTGCCGCGTATGTCTCCCAGGGCGTCTCCACCGCCGCGTACGCGGAGCGTGCCGTGATCCGGCTGAAGGTGCCCGTCGAGCGGGCGGCCGAGCGGATCTCGCCGTCCTCCGGTGTGCTGGAGCGCATCGACGAGGACAGCTGCCTGCTGCGCACGGGGGCGGCCGGTCTGGACATTCTGGTGATCCACGTGATGCTCATGGGTTTCGACTTCGAAGTCGTCGAGCCGCAGGAGCTCACCGACGCGATCAGGACCGCCAGGGACCGGCTGTCCCGGGCGCTCGGCTGAACCGTGCGGTGCTCTTTCGTCTGTCAACTCGCTGTGTCCGGTATACGGGTGGATGTCGGCGGCCGTACCGGTCCGATGGTGTGGATATCGTGTCCAAAAGATAAGGTCGACGTAAGGAAGCGTGAATTCCCGGTGCCTGGTTCATTTTCCGGACACCGCCAGGGGTGGGAATTTCGACTACCTGGGATGGCGTAATCCGTTTGGTTTCTCCGCCTGTTCCGAGATCATTCTTCGTCGCCTTCGATTACTGTGCGTCGGCTTACGGATCGCACGTTCGAGTGAAGCAGTTCGAGTAAACGTGTGTGGTGATCCTGTGACACAAGCGTGACCGGTGGCGTACGTGAGGATGGTGCGCCGCTGCCGGAGCCAGGCTTCCGTACCCGTCCGGGGCCGCCTACGGTGAGAGACATGGCACCTATACCGACTCCTCCCGTACAGCCCGACGACACACCCGGCGCGTATGTCGGCCTCGCCGCCGAAGCCGCCGAGCGGAGGGCCCGTACGCGTGGCTGGAGCAGCGTGAGATCCCTGCCGCCGGGCGCGATCATCACCATGGAGTACCGGGCCGGACGGATCAATTTCGAGGTCGACGACGCCGTCGTGACCCGCTGCTGGGTGGGCTGAGACCGCACCGCCGCCGGACGGCTGCGACCGGCCCGCGACACGAGCAAGGCCCCGACCGAGGTCGGGGCCTTGACTGTGCGGGGGTGAGGCTGTGCGTACCGTCCCCGATGTGTGGGGAGGTCCGTCAGCCGCCGCTCATCGGGCGGGCCGGGCTGGTGCCGCCGCGCGGCGTACGGTCCGCGTGCGGCGGGCGCCGGCTGCCGACCGGGGTGATGGGCGTCCGCTCCGAGCGCACCGTGTGCGTCGTGTGGGCCCGTGGCCGGGTACCCGCCGCCGGGGCCGTGCCCGCCGTGCGGCTTCCCGCGGCGACCGGTTCCAGCGCCGGGTCCTCGTCCATGGCGTCGACACCGGTCCGCTGCGGCAGAAGCACGGTCCGGGGGCCGCCGGCCGCGACAGGCACCGAAGGCACCGCCCTGCCCCGCGCACGCCACTGCTCGCGCACCGCGAAGATCCAGTCCTCGGCGCGGGTGATCAGCGGCTCGGCCCACGGCAGGCCCAGCAGGATCAGCAGCCCCGCGGCCCAGCCCAGCAGCACATCGCTGAGCCAGTGCGTGCCGAGATAGACGGTCGTGAGCCCGACCCCGAGCGAGACCACTGCCGATAGGGCCGACAGATAGCGCCTGGCCCTCGGGGTGGTGGCCAGGTACGCGAGGATTCCCCAGGTCACGACCGCGTTGGCGGTATGCCCGGACGGGAATATATCGCCGCCGGCGAAGAGCTCCGCGGAGCCGATCTGGGTCGCGTAGTGCGGGCCGAGCCGGCCCAGGCCCAGCTTGACCGCACCCACTGTCAGGTTGAGCAGCAGCAGTGAGGCGCCCAGCGTCAGCAGGGGCCGCAGGGTGTGCTGCCGCCAGGAGCGCCAGCCGAGCCAGCAGGCGACCATCACGGCCGTGGGGCCTCGCTGGCCCAGCACGACGTAGTAGTCGAGGAAGGCATGGATTCCGGGCCACTGCTGGTAGGGCCGGAACAGCATGACCTTCCAGTCCAGGGTCACCAGCCAGGAACCGATCAGTACGGCAAAGACGATGGCGAGATAGAACGCCAACGTCCCGCCGAAGAGAGCGATGCGGTGACGACTCATCCGCGGTGGCTCTATCTTCGGCGGTTCCGGCTCCCGGTCCAGCCGGGCAAAGATGTCGGTACGCACCCAATCGACGTTACAGCGAGTGAGTGCGCGTTCCGGTCGATCCGGCCGCTTTGTGATGACGATGTGATGTGGACTATGTCTCAGCCGGGCATCTTTTCTTGACCGTTCGGCGAATCCCGGCGATCTTCCGATCTATTTTCCCGCACTCATTTCGGAAGGGTGTTTGGGGATCCGTTAATAACAAAGAGTGATGCCGTATGCATTTCTGTGGCCGGTCCCGCCCAGGTGAACGGACGGTGCCGGACCGGTCACGGGGTGAGTCCGGTGCGCATCCATGGCGGCGACGGGCGCCGTCCGGCGTGGGCCGGGTGTGGGGTCCGGCGTGGCGTACGCCACACTCCGTGGTCCGCCGAGGTATGAGATGGACCACGTGTGGCCACGCCGAACTCGCGTACGCTGACGGATCACTCGCCCGTCGATGCCGGGCCTGGAGGGGCAGCAGACGCTGCATCCCCGGTTGGCCTGCCGAGCGCGAGGCCTTTTGGGAGGTACATGCATGTCCGGGACGACCACAGCCCGACTCCGGCTGCGCGCAGCCGCCGACGGTGCCAACCGATGGGTCGTCCTGGTCGTCCTCTGCCTCAGCCTGTTGCTCGTGGCGCTCGACGCCACCGTGCTGCACGTCGCGGTCCCCGCCGTCACCGAGGACCTGCGGCCGAGCGCCGTCGGCCTGCTGTGGATCGTGGACGCCTATCCACTGGTCTGTGCCTCACTGCTGATCCTCTTCGGCACCCTCGGTGACCGGGTCGGCCGCCGCCGCATACTGCTCCTCGGCTACGCCCTCTTCGCGGTCGCCTCGGCGGTCGCCGCGATGGCCGACAGTCCGGGCGTCCTCATAGCGGCGCGTGCCCTGCTCGGGGTCGGCGGCGCGATGATCATGCCGGCGACGCTGTCGATCCTCCGCCAGGTCTTCCCCGACCGGCGTGAGCGGGCCGTCGCCATCGGGGTGTGGACCGCGGTCGCCGCGGTCGGCGCGGCCATCGGACCGGTCATCGGCGGTTTCCTCGTCGAGCACTTCTGGTGGGGCTCGGTCTTTCTGATCAACATCCCGCTGATGGCCGTGATCCTTCCGGTCGGCCGGCTGCTGCTGCCCGAATCGCGGGGTTGCAGTGACGGCCCCTGGGACGTGTTCGGCGCGCTGATGGCCGCGGCCGGAGTGCTCGGTGTGGTCCTCGGTGTGAAGCGCGCGGGCACCGGCGAGGGCGTTTTCGTCCTCGCCACCCTCGTACCGCTGTCCCTGGGCGGCGCGCTGATCGTCGCGTTCGTACGCCGTCAGAAGCGCCGTACGCATCCACTGATCGACATAGGGATGTTCGCCAGACCCGCATTCTCCACCGCGGTCGGCTGCATCGTCCTTGCCATGCTGGCCCTGGTCGGTCTCGAACTGATCGCCGTCCAGTACCTCCAGCTGGTCCTGGGCCTCAGCCCGCTGGAGACCGGTCTGCGGCTGCTGCCGCTCACCTTCGCCGCGATGGCGGCGGGCGCCACCGGTTCGTACACCCTGCGCCGGATCGGCCCGCGCCGGATGGTCGGCTGGGGCTTCGTGCTCACGGCGGCCTCGGTGCTGATCCTGACCCTGATGGGGCAGCACGACCGTCCCGGTCTGCTGACCGTCGCGTTCGTCGTGCTCGGCTTCGGTCTCCAGTCCACGCTCTTCGGTGCGTACGAATCGATGCTCAGTGAGGCCCCCGCCGACCGGGCCGGTGGTGCGGCGGCCATCGGCGAGACCTCGTACCAGCTGGGAGCGGGTATGGGGATCGCGCTGCTCGGCAGCGTGATGAATGCCGCCTACGCCCCCGGGCTGGCCAAGCTCTCCGGGACGGGCGTGCCCGCCGAGGCGTCCACCGCCGCCTCCCACTCGCTGGGCGAGGCCTATCAGGTGGCGTCCCAGCTGGGTGGTCCGCTGGGCGAGGTGCTGCGGAGCACCGCCCGGCACGCCTTCGTCAGCGGTCTGCATGTCACGCTGCTGGTCAGCGCGGGGCTGCTGCTGCTCGGCGCGCTCGCCGCGCTGCGGCTACCGCGGGTGATGGAGTGCCCGCCGCGGGTTCTCTGTGATCCGCGCGATGTGCAGGACAACCAGGAGCCCCGTGAGGCCCGGGCGTTCCACGGTCCTCAGGGAGCCCCTGGGCAGGACCTTCGGAACCGGCCCCGTTCGCTGCCTGTCCGGCGGCAACCCGCCGAGGCCACCGGCTCTGGACGAGCGGCACACTGAGTCGTAACGTCAGCACGACGCCATAACTAACACTGCTAGTTTTAGTACCGTGCGAGCCGCCGGAGGCACTCTCATGTCCACCACCGAGTCCGCTGAGTCCGCGAAGCCGTCGAAGCTGCCGCCCTTCGATCCGGCCGACCCGATCGGCATCGACGATCTGCTCGGCCCCGAGGACCTCGCGATCCGCTCCACCGTCCGTGCCTGGGCCGCCGACCGGATCCTGCCGCACATCGCCGAGTGGTACGAGAGCGGTGAGCTGCCCGGTATCCGTGAGCTGGCCCGCGAGCTCGGTTCGATCGGTGCCCTCGGCATGTCCCTCCAGGGGTACGGCTGCGCGGGCGCCACGGCCGTCCAGTACGGACTGGCCTGCCTGGAGCTCGAAGCGGCGGACTCCGGGATCCGCTCGCTCGTCTCCGTCCAGGGCTCCCTCGCCATGTACGCCATCCATCGCTTCGGCTCGGAGGAGCAGAAGGAGCGGTGGCTTCCCGGGATGGCAGCCGGCGAGATCATCGGCTGCTTCGGGCTCACCGAGCCGGACCACGGCTCCGACCCGGCCGGGATGCGGACGTACGCCAAGCGGGAACCGGGGGGAACCCACCGCTCGGGCGAAGCCGGAGGCGGGGGGGACTGGGTCCTCAGCGGCCGCAAGATGTGGATCACCAACGGCTCGGTGGCCGGGGTGGCCGTCGTTTGGGCACAGACCGACGAGGGCATCCGCGGCTTCGTCGTGCCGACCGATACCCCCGGCTTCTCGGCACCCGAGATCAAGCACAAGTGGTCGCTGCGTGCCTCGGTCACCAGTGAGCTGGTACTCGACGAGGTGCGACTGCCCGCCGATGCCGTGCTCCCCGGGGTCACCGGCCTGCGTGGCCCGCTCAGCTGCCTCAGCCACGCCCGCTACGGCATCGTCTGGGGAGCCATGGGCGCCGCACGCGCCAGCTTCGAGGCAGCGGTCGACTACGCGAAGACCCGGGAACAGTTCGGGAGGCCGATCGGCGGCTTCCAGCTCACTCAGGCCAAGCTCGCGGACATGGCCGTCGAACTGCACAAGGGCATCCTGCTCGCCCACCATCTGGGCCGTCGGATGGACGCGGGCAGGCTCCGCCCGGAACAGGTCAGTTTCGGAAAGCTCAACAATGTGCGGGAGGCGATCGAGATCTGCCGTACCTCACGCACCATTCTCGGCGCCAACGGGATCTCGCTCGAATACCCGGTGATGCGGCATGCGACGAATCTGGAGTCGGTGCTCACCTACGAGGGCACCGTGGAGATGCACCAGCTGGTGCTGGGCAAGGCGCTCACCGGTCTGGACGCATTCCGGTAGAACGGGACGCCGGCCGGACCGATCCGGCGAGCGCCCTGCTCAGCTCTGGTTGAAGAAGCCGTCGGCCGGTCGGCCGGCGGCTTCGCCGCTGACCACGTGGGTGTCGGCCGGGGTCAGCAGGAAGACCCGGGTGGCGACGCGATCGATCGACCCGCGCAGTCCGAAGATCAGCCCCGCGGCGAAGTCCACGACACGCTTCGCGTCCGAGGGGTCCATGGCCGTGAGGTTCATGATCACCGGGACGCCGTCCCGGAAGAGCTCGCCGATGCCGCGGGCGTCCCGGAAGCTGTCCGGGGTGACTGTGGCGATCCGGCGGCCCGTCTCCTCGGCCGCCTCCGAGACCACCTGCACCCGTGGGTCGGTCACCCAGGCATTGCCGGTCCCGGTCCGTGCACCCTCGGCGTACTCGTCGTCGTCGTCGTAGTAACGCTCGTCGTTGTCCTCTACGAGGCCCAGCCAGGCACTCGCCTTGCGCACCGATCCCATGGACGCCTCCTCTCACCGCGGTTCCTTGGTGTTCCGCATCTCATTCGTATCCCTATGGTCGACCATGATGCGGATCGTGCGCCAAGTGGATAGTCGGCGCGCAGGGGATTCGTGACGTTACTGGTGCAGAAGATGTGGCGATTCGTCAAGGTTCCTCCTGCATAGGGCCCCTGGTGAAAAGAAAATATGATGTCCCGGTCCGTACGGGTGACGTGGGGTGCGTACGGGTGAACGGGTCACTCGATACGATGCCCGTCGCGCACACGCACGAGTGCGGCGCACGTCGGAACGACTCTCGGGGGATCGTCGTGTTCGGAATAGTCAGGCCCTGCGCCCATCGGTTGTCGGAAGGCCTCAAGACCGAGTGGATGGCCCATCTCTGCGGGCTCTGCCTCGCACTTCGCTCGGACCACGGGCAGTTCGCCCGGATCGTCACGAACTATGACGGCCTGATCGTCTCGGTTCTGACGGAAGCTCAGGCTGATCGCACCACCGGATGGCGAGGTACTGCGGGGCCCTGCCCACTGCGCTCCATGCGGACCGCTCCGGTCGCCCGTGGCGAGGGGGCCAGACTGGCAGCCGCCGTCTCTCTGGTGCTCGCCTCGGCGAAGGTCCGGGACCACATAGCGGACCGGGACGGGCTGTTGAGGCGCCGCCCGGTCGCCGCGGCCGCCCGTCGGGTCGCCGCGGGCTGGGACCGGGCCGGCGCGCGTACCGGTGCGGAGCTGGGATTCGACACCGCCGTCCTCGTGGACGCCGTCGACCGGCAGACCGGCATCGAACGGCTCGCCGGACCGGGCACCCCGCTGCTGACGGTCACCGAACCCACCGAGACGGCCACCGCGGCGGCCTTCGCCCACACCGCCACGCTCGCGGGCCGACCGCGGAACGCCGAGCCCCTCGCCGAGGCCGGCCGGCTCTTCGGGCGGCTCGCACATCTGCTGGATGCCGTGGAGGACCAGGAGACTGACGCCGCGTCGGGTGCTTGGAACCCGCTCACGGCCACCGGCACCTCGCGCGCCGAGGCCCGACGGTTGTGCGACGACGCGCTGCGTGGTGTGCGGCTGGCGCTGCGTGACGCCGAATTCACCGACGACAAGCTGACGCATGTGCTGCTCGTGCACGAACTGCGGCGTTCGGTGGACCGGGCCTTCGCCACGCAGACGTGCTCGCACCAGGCGGATGCGCAGCGCACCGGCGGGGATCTGACGGACAGGCAGCGGACGGAGTCCGCCGCGAAGGTGCCGGTGGACGCGCCGGGGCTGCGGCAGACCGGGTCCTTCGGGCCGCCGCCGGGCAATCCGTACGCGCCGAACAGCCCCGGCAGCCCGTTCGGCCCGCCTCAGCCCCCGCCGGAACCGCCGCGCGACCGGCGTGGGCTGATCACGGGCTGCCTGGTGTGGGCGGGCCTCGCCTGTACCTGCCAGATGTGCTGCGGGACCTTCGAGGACCCGTGGAGCCGGCAGCGGCGTGAGGGGCTGTGCAGCCAGTGCGACTGCAGCGACTGCTGCGATGCGTGCGACTGTTGCAGCAACTGCGGGGACTGCTGCAGTTCCTGCGACTGCTGCGACTGCGACTGCGGGTGCGACTGCTGAGCCACGCCCCGAGCCGACTCGACGGCCCCGGGGTCACCTGATCTCGGGCGGCGAGATCCGCGAGGACTCGATCGCCGACGCGCCGATGCCCCACTTCTTCAGGATGCGGTCGTACGTCCCGTCCGCCTTGAGCCCGTTGACCGCCGCCTGGAACGCGGGCGCCAGCGGGGTGCCCTTCCTGAACGCGAAGCCGACATCGAGCCGCTTGAACTCATTGAGGAAGCGCACGCCCTCCTGCTGCTCGACCGCATAGCGCAACCCGTTGATGGTCGACATCACCACGTCACTGCGGCCCTGCTGGAGCGAGGCCCAGACGGCCGCCAGATCGGAGTAGGTCTTCACGTCGTACGGCTTCCTGCCCGCCTCGGCGCACCGGTGCCTGTTCTCCTCCAGCGTCACCTCGAAGGTGGTGCCCGCGGCGGTGGCCACGGTCAGGCCGCAGAGCTGGGTGAGATCGGTGACGTTCGCCGCCTTGCTGTCGTCGCGGACCGCGAAGCCCTGCCCGTCATTGAGGTACGTGACGAAGTCGATCGTCCGGCGGCGCTCGTCGGTGACCCCGAAGTTTCCCGTCCCCAGGTCGTACTTCCCGCTGCCCAGCGCAGGCAGGATCGCCTCGAAGGCGGCCACCTCGCGCTTCAGCTTCAGCCCCAGCGCCCTGGCCACGGCGTCCGCGACGTCGATGTCGGTGCCGGCCACGGTCTTCCCGTCCGGCAGATAGGTGGCGCCGGGCGGCGTGCCGACGCTGGAGGCGATGGTCAGCGTGCCGGAGGCCCGGACGTCGGCGGGCAGCAGCGCGGCCGCGGCCTTGTTCTTCTTCACCGACGACACGACGTCCTGCGTCGGAATCTCCCCCTTGGTGGAGGTGGCCGGGCCGGCCGCGCCGGCCGGAGCGGCTGCCGGATCACCGGACCCGCACGCGGTGAGAGCGAATGCGGCGACGGTGATCAGCGCGAAGGCGGCGGCGTGCCGGGTACGGGGCATGAGGTGGGGTTCTCCAGGTTCGTCGACCGTGCGCGGGCAGCCGGGCAGCGCCGGGCGGCGCGCCACGGCAGCACAGCCACGGGCGGGGCGAAGGAAGAGCGGAAGAAGCTCGGAACAGCGAACAGCCTGAGGGGAGGATGCAGCGATGTTGTGTACGTGAAGGCGCGCAGGGAACGGTGCTCAGGCGCCGGACACGGCGCGAGGCACGGACGCGAGAAACCGCAGGGGGTCAGCTCAACAGGAGGAGGACCACACGCGACCGAAGTCGATGTGGGAGCGCTTGACCAGCCACTGCTGCGAATGCATGGCCCAAGTGGAACAGGCGATCCACCGTCCGTCAACTTACCTGAGACGTATGACTCACAGTGTGGACAGGCTTGACAACACGTTGTGAACAGCGCTTACCTCGGAGGCGGATCGCGCTGAGGGGCCGGTCCGCGTTGTGTTCTTTCGTGAAGGCACGTCCCGTGTTCGATCTCTGCATCCACGGAGCCTTCGCATGTCTGCGCAGACAGATGACTTTCCTCGATCACGCCCGGCCCCGCTCTCCGGGAACAGTGGCAAGGACGATGACGCCGACCACCTGCGGATCGTCCCGGTGCGCCGGACAGGCCAGTGGGCAGCGGCCGTTGTGGTCCTGCTGCTGCTCGCCCTGGCGCTGAACTCCGTCATCCGCAACGACGCCTTTCAGTGGGACGTCGTCGGCGACTACTTCACCACCGCCTCCGTCCTGCGCGGCCTCGGTCTCACCCTCTGGCTCACCGCCCTCGTCATGACGCTCGGCTTCGCCGTCGGCACAGTGCTGGCCGTACTCAGGCTCTCCACCAACCGCGTGCTCCAGGCCGTCAGTTGGGGCTACGTCTGGCTCTTCAGGTCCACCCCGATCCTGGTCCAGCTGCTCTTCTGGTTCAACATCGGCGCGCTCTACCCGGAGATCCTCGGCGTCCGTACGGTGAATCTCCTCGGGCCCGTCACGGTCGCCGTCATCGGCCTCACCCTGCATGAGGCCGCGTACGCGGCCGAAGTGGTCCGCGGCGGCATCCTGTCCGTGGAGCGCGGGCAGATCGAGGCCGCACAGTCGCTGGGCCTCGGCGCCCGGCGCCGGTTCCGCCGGATCGTGCTGCCGCAGGCGATGCGCTCCATCGTCCCGCCCGCCGGGAACATGCTGATCGGCACCCTCAAGGGCACCTCGATCGTCAGCATCATCGCCGTGCAGGACCTGCTCTATTCGGTGCAGCTCGTGTACCACCGCACCTACCAGGTGATACCTCTGCTGCTCGTCGCCACCCTCTGGTACGCGGTGGTCACCTCGCTGCTCGGCGTCGGCCAGCACTACATCGAACGGCACTACGCCCGTGGCACGGCGGGTGCCCGGTGAGCGTCGGGCCGGCCCTCGTCATCGTGGGCGCCGGACCGCGCGGCACCGGCCTCATCGAGCGCATCGCCGCAAACGCCCCCGAGCTGTACGAAGGCCGGCGGCTGGACATCCATCTCGTCGACCCGCACCCGCCCGGCGGCGGCCGGATCTGGCGGCACGACCAGTCCCCGCTGCTCTGGATGAACTCCATGGCCGAGGACGTCACCATGTTCACCGACGACACGGTCCAGCATGAGGGGCCGATACGTTCGGGGCCCGCACTGCACACCTGGGCGGCCGACGTCCGCGACGGCCGAGTCACCCTCGGGGCCGAACCGGAACTCCTTGCACAGATAAAGGCGCTGGGAGGCCAGGACTTCCCGAGCAGACGGCTGCAGAGCGCCTATCTGGGATGGGTGTACGAGCAGGCGGTCGCCGCACTTCCGGCAGGCATCACCGTGCACGAGCACCGTGGGTACGCCCTGCGTGTCACCGGGCAGCGTGACGGCCGTCAGCATGTCTGGCTGGAGGGTCGCGCCGAACCGCTGACCGCCGACCTCGTCGTACTCACCATCGGTCACCTGGACGCCGAACCCGCCCCCGAACACGTCGAGGTGACGGAGTTCGCGAACCGGCACGGGCTCGTCCACCTACCGCCCGACTTCACCGCCGACAGCGACCTGACCGCCCTGCCCGCCGGTGAACCGGTCATCGTCCGGGGCTTCGGGCTCGCCTTCGTCGATCTGATGGTGCTGCTCACCGAGGGACGCGGGGGGCGGTACGAGAACGGCGAGTACCTGCCCTCGGGCAAGGAGCCCGTTCTGCACGTCGGATCGCGGCGCGGTGTCCCGTACCACTCCAAGATCGGCTACGGCCTGCAGGGCGAACGGCCTCCGCTGCCGCGCTTCCTCGGCCCGGGCCGGACCGAGGAGCTGCTGAGCCGGCCCGGCCCGCTCGACTTCCGGCGCGATGTGTGGCCACTTGTCGACAAGGAGCTCGGATACGCCCACTACCACCGGCTCTTCGCCGCTCACGCCGAGCGCACGACCGTCGACCGGCAGGTCTTCGAGGAGAAGTACGCGGCCGCCGACCCGGGCAGCCAGGAACTGCGCGCCCTCGTCGCCGCCGCAGTCCCCGACCCCGCCGACCGGCTCGATCTCGATGCGCTCGACCACCCGCTGGACGGCGTGCGCCACCCGTCGTACGACGCACTCCAGGCGGGGCTGCGCGACTACATCACCGCCGACCTCGACCGCCGCCACGATCCCGCGCACAGCGAGGACCTCGCCGTCTTCCTCGGACTTCTCTCCGTCTACGGGCAGTTGATGCGGCTCGGTGACATCGGCGGCTGGTGGCACGGCTTCTTCAGCTACCTCGCGTCCGGCCCGCCGGGACCGCGGCTGCACCAGCTGCTCGCCCTCTCCCGGGCCGGGGTCGTCCGTTTCCTCGGCGCGGGGATGACCGTCGAGGCGGACGAGGAGCGGGGCGTCTTCCGGGCCGGCAGCGACACCGTTCCGGGGGAGTGGATCGAGGCCCGCGCATTGGTCGAGGCCCGGCTGCCGGATCCGTCGCTGGAGCGCACCCGCAGCCCGATCCTCCGGGCGCTGTACGAGGACGGAGCCGCCGCCACCGCCAGCGGACTGCTCTCCGTCGACCCGGACGACGGCCGGATCCTGAGCCGCGACGGCCGCTCGCACCCCCGGCGCTTCGCCCTCGGCCCGCACACCACCGCACGGGTGAGCGGCGCCTTCACCCGGCCGCGCACCGGCGGGCCGGCGTTCCGGCAGAACGACGCCACCGCACGGACGGCTCTGGCGTTCCTCCGCGACCTGCTCTGTAGCGACGGCGGTGACCGCAGCGACGAAGCAGACGGCGGTGACCGCAGCGACGGGGCAGACGGCGGCGACCGCCTCAGCGCCTGACCCCGGTGCCGTCCCACCTCCTCGGCCTCCTTACCCCTCGGCCTCATGGCCCGTATCCCAAGGAAACCTCATGTCGCTCACCAGCGATCCACCTCTCGACAGAACGACCGGGCCCCGGGCCGAAGCCGCTTCCGCCATCGACTACGGTGCGCTCACCGTCGTCCCCGTGCGCCACCCCTGGCGTTGGGCGGCGGTCGTCGCCACCGCCGTCCTGCTCGCCCAGTTCGTGCACGGTCTGATCACCAATCCCGGCTGGGAGTGGGACGTCTTCGCCCGCTTCTTCACCGCCGAGACCATCCTCAAGGCCGTCTGGATCACCCTCCAACTGACCTTCTACGGAACGGTGCTCGGCTTCGCGCTCGGCATAGTGCTCGCTTTCATGCGACTGTCGGCCAGCCCGTTCCTCGGCGCGGTCGCCTACGCGTACATCTGGGCGTTCCGCTCCATACCACTCATCGTCCAGCTGCTCTTCTGGTTCAACCTCGCCTACCTCTACAAGGAGTTGCAGTTCGGCATCCCGTTCGGGCCCGGCTTCTTCTCCTTCGACACGATGAACCTGGTCGGCGCGATGAGCGCGGCCGTCCTCGGGCTCGCGCTGCACCAGGCGGCCTACGCGGCGGAGATCGTCCGTGGTGGCGTACTCGCCGTGGACAGCGGCCAGTTGGAGGCGGCCGCCGCGCTGGGGATCCCCCGGCACCGACAGCTGTGGCGGATCGTGCTGCCGCAGGCGATGCGTTCCATCCTGCCGAACGCCGCCAACGAGATCATCTCGCTCTTCAAGGGCACCTCGATCGTCTCCGTGATGGCGATCGGCGAACTCTTCTACCAGGTCCAGGTCGTCTACGGACGCAACGGCAGGGTCGTGCCGCTGCTGATGGTCGCCACCGTCTGGTACATCCTCCTGACCACCGTGCTCTCCGTCCTCCAGCACTACGTCGAACGTCACTACGCCAAGGGGGCCGCGCGATGAGCGCCACCGCTGCCGATTCCACGGATGCCGTCCCGGACGCCATGGTCGAGATCCGCGCCGTGCACAAGAGCTTCGGCACTCTCGAAGTCCTGCGCGGCATCGATCTGTCCGTACGCGCCGGAGAGGTGACCGTCGTCCTCGGCCCTTCCGGGTCCGGGAAATCCACGCTGCTGCGCACCATCAACCACCTGGAGAAGGTCGACAACGGCTGGATCAGCGTCGACGGCACCCTGGTCGGCTACCGCAGGGACGGCAACAAACTCCACGAGCTCCGCGAACGCGAGGTCCTGCGCCAGCGCACCCGGATCGGCTTCGTCTTCCAGAACTTCAATCTCTTCCCGCACCTCACGGTCCTGGAGAACATCATCGAGGCGCCGGTCTCCGCCCTGCGCCGCCCCCGCAAGGACGCGGTCGCCGCCGCCGAGAAGCTCCTCGCCCGGGTCGGACTCGCCGACAAGGCGGGGGCGTACCCGAAGCAGCTCTCCGGCGGGCAACAGCAGCGCGTCGCCATCGCCCGCGCGCTCGCTCTGGAGCCGAAGCTGCTGCTCTTCGACGAGCCGACCTCGGCGCTCGACCCCGAGCTGGTCGGCGAAGTCCTCGATGTCATCAAGGACTTGGCGCACGGCGGCACCACGATGATCGTCGTCACGCACGAGATCGGCTTCGCCCGGGAGGTCGCCGACACCGTCGTCTTCATGGACGAGGGACGGATCGTCGAGCAGGGCGCCCCCGCCGACGTACTCGACCGTCCGGAACACCCGCGCACCCGCGCCTTCCTCTCCAAGGTCCTGTGACCTCATGTCCCTTTCCACCCCTTCCGCGCCGTCTGCAAGGAGCGCTCACGTGTCCGTCCGCCGTACCCTCGCCGCCACGCTCGCCACCCTCACCGCCGCCGGACTCCTCACGGCCTGCGGTACGAGCGACGCCGCCACCGACGAGATCGACCCGAAGGGGCAGCGGGGCACGGGCATCAACATCGGCCCCGACCAGCACCGGATCCGGGAGAAGAAGGTCGACGCCATCGCGGCGAAGGTGCCGGCAGCCGTCCGTGAACGCGGCACGCTGCGGCTGGGCGCGAGCGCCGACGCCTCGCCGCCGCTCGGTTTCTACGCCACCGACGACAGGACCCGGATCGGCTCCGAGATCGACATGGCGACCCTGATCGCCGACACGCTAGGGCTGAAGCCCGAGTTCGAGGAGGTCTCCTGGGAGAACCTCTTCGTCGGCCTCGACAGCTCCAAGTTCGACGGCGTCCTCTCGAACGTCACGGTCACCGAGGAACGCAAGGAGAAGTACGACTTCGCGACCTACCGGCTCGACAACATCGCCTTCGAGGCCAAGAAAGGCTCCGGCTGGAAGGTGAAGGGCCCCGAGGACGCGGCGGGGAAGACCATCGCCGTCGCGTCCGGCACCAACCAGGAGAAGATCCTTGTCGACTGGAGCGAGCAGAACGTCAAGGCCGGACGCAAGCCGGTTGACATCAAGTACTTCCAGAAGGACACCGACTACTACCTGGCCCTGCAGTCCGGCCGGATCGACGGGTATCTCGGCCCCGGCCCGTCGGTGAACTACCACGTGGCGTCGGCAGGCCGGTCCGAGGTCGTCGGCACGCTGTCGGGCGGTGGCGACGGACTCCAGGGGAAGATCGCCGCCACCACGAAGAAGGACAGCGGCCTGGTCGAGGCGTACGCGGCCGCCATCGACCACATCATCGAAGACGGCTCGTACGCCAAGGTGCTGGGGCGCTGGGGACTCTCCGACGAGGCCGTCGAGAAGTCCGAGATCAACCCGCCCGGCCTTCCCAAGCCCAAGAACTGAGCCCGAGAGGTACGCACAGCGATGTCTGTCACCACCGCTCTTCATCTGGCTGCCGAGATCGGCGGCCCGCCCCACTACGACGCCCGGCACTACGTGGAGCTCACCCGGCTCGCCGAGCGCGGGACACTCGACTTCGTGACCCTCGGCGACTCGTTCGCCCGCCCCGGGCTCGACGCGCTCGCGGTGCTCTCCCGGGTCGCGCCCGCCACCCGCAGGATCGGGCTGGTGCCGACCGTCACCACCACCCACACCGAGCCGTTCCATGTCTCGTCCGCCGTGGCCACCCTGGACTGGGTGAGCCGCGGCCGGGCGGGCTGGAGCGCCGAGGTGTCGACGACCGAGGCCGAGGCCCGGCTGTTCGGCCGGCGGTCCGCCGCGCCCGCCGCCGAGCTGTGGCGCGAGGCGGGTGAGACCGCCGATGTCGGCGCCCGGCTTTGGGACAGCTGGGAGGACGACGCGGAGATCCGGGACGTCGCCACCGGCCGCTTCATCGACCGCGACAAGCTGCACTACGTCGACTTCGAGGGCGCGACGTTCACCGTCCGCGGACCGGCCATCGTGCCCAGGCCCCCGCAGGGCCACCCGGTCACCGTGATCGACGGGACGGGCGGACCGAGCCAGGAGGCCGCCGCCCGCCACGCCGATGTCGTACTCGTGCGGGCCACCGGGCCCGCGCAGGCAGCGGGCATCCGGGCGGACGTACGGCGCCGCGCCGCGGCGTACGGCCGCGACCCCGACACCCTGCGGGTGCTGGTGGCGCTCACCGTCGACCTCGGCGACGCCGAGACCGTGCCGGAACCCGGTACGGAGAGCGGACCGCCGCTCGCCGCCGGGGGCTCGTACTACCGGGGCGGCCCCGTCGACCTCGCCGAACTGATCGCCCGGTGGCACCGGGCCGGAGCCGTCGACGGCTTCCACCTCACGCCCATCACACCGGAGCGCGATCTCGAACGGATCGTCAACGGAACCGTCGCCCTGCTCCAGCACCGCAGCCTGTTCCGCACCTTCTACCCGGGGGGCACGCTCCGCGAGCACCTGGGACTGGCGCGCCCGGCGAACCGATACGCCCTTGCGGAGGGACGAGCATGACCGCACCGACGCGGAAACAGATGCACCTGGCCGCCCACTTCCCCGGCGTGAACAACACCACGGTCTGGACCGACCCCCGCTCGAAGAGCCAGATCGAATTCTCCTCCTTCGAGCACCTCGCCCGCACGGCGGAGCGCGGCAGGTTCGACTTCTTCTTCCTCGCGGAAGGGCTCCGGCTGCGCGAGCACAACGGGCGGATCCATGATCTGGACGTGGTCGGCCGCCCCGAGTCCCTCACGGTGCTGAGCGCTCTGGCGGCCGTCACCGACCGGGTCGGCCTCGCCGCCACCGTCAACGCGACCTTCAACGAGCCGTACGAACTGGCCCGGCGGCTCGCCACCCTCGACCATCTCAGCGACGGCCGGGCCGCCTGGAACGTCGTCACCTCCTCCGATGCGTTCACCGGGGAGAACTTCCGGCGCGGCGGCTACCTCGACCGGGCCCACCTCCCCCAAGTTCTCGGCTCCGCTCGAACAGGGGGGACCCCCTACACCCGGGCCGCGGAGTTCGTCGCCACCGCCCGCGAACTGTGGGACACCTGGACCCCCGACGGAACCCCGCGCCCGTTCCGTCACCAGGGACAGCACTTCGCCATCGAGGGCGAGTTCACCGTCCCACGCTCCCCGCAGGGCCACCCGGTCGTCATCCAGGCCGGGGACTCCCCGGAGGGCCGCGAGTTCGCCGCGTCCGCCGCCGATGTCATCTTCACCCGGCACGGCACCCTGGAGGCGGGCCGCACCTTCTACACCGACGTCAAGGCGCGGCTGGCGAAGTACGGCCGGCAACCCGACGACCTGAAGATCATGCCCGGGGTCACCTTCGTCCTCGGCGACAGTGACGCCGAGGCCCAGGAGTCGGCGGCCGAGATCCGCCGTCAGCAGATCTCCCCGCAGAACGCGATCCTCGCCCTGGAACAGGTCTGGGGCCGCGACCTCTCCTCGTACGATCCCGACGGGCCGCTCCCCGAGATCGACCCGGACCCCGATTCCGGACTGGTCCAGGGCCGGGTCAGGATCGGTGACCCGCTCGCCGTCGCGGCTCGCTGGCGCGCGCTGTCGGAGGCCAAGGGGCTGTCCATCCGGCAGACGGTCATCGAGACGACCGGGCGGCAGTCGTTCATCGGCAGCCCGGAGACGGTCGCCTCGGAGCTCATCGAGTTCGTCTCGACCGACGCGGCCGACGGCTTCATCCTCGTACCGCATCTCACCCCGGGCGGCCTCGACGACTTCGTCGACCGGGTCGTCCCGCTCCTCCAGGAACGCGGAGCCTTTCGCTCCGAATACGCCGGTTCCACTCTCCGGTCCCATCTCGGGCTGGCCGATCCGGTAGGGAAGGATTGATCGCATGAGCACGGACACACAGCAGGCGCAACCAGCGGAACAGAGTGAGCAGGAATGGAACCGCTGGCACGGGGAGCGCACCGCCACGGTCTCGGCACCGTACGGACCGCTCTCGCTCACCGGCACCCATTGGCTGTCCGACCACCCGGAGGGTCGAATTCCGGCCGTCCCGGGGCAGTGGCGGGAGGACGGCGACGAACTGGTGCTCACAGCCACCGCCGAGGACGGGCTCACCGTCGACGGGAAACCCTTCACCGGTGAGGTGCGGCTCACCGCGGACCGCGTCGCGATCGAATCCTCCCGCGTCGCTCACGGCGAGCGGCGGCTGGTCGTGCTGAACCGCGAAGGGCTTTGGGCGGTAAGGGACTTCGACCCGGACTCCGCGGCGCGGAAATCCTTCCGGGCCATCGAGGCGACGTCGTACGACGCCCGCTGGGCGCTGACGGGCACCTTCCGGCCGTACGACACCGTCCGCTCGGTCCGGGTCGAGAACGCGGACGGAGTCGAGCGCGGACTCGGTCTCGGCGGTGAGATCGCCTTCGAGGTGGAGGGAACGGAGCACACCCTCCAGGTCGCGGTCGAGCAGGACGGCTCGCTCTGGGCGGTCTTCGCCGACGCCACCAGCGGGAAGAGCAGCTTTCGCTTCCGCTTCCTGCGGCCCGCGGTGCCGGCCGAGGACGGCAGTGTGACGATCGACCTCAACCGAGCCGTGCTGCCGCCGTGCGCCTTCGCCGACCACTTCATCTGCCCCTTCCCGCCACCCGGTAACACCCTTCCCGTCGCCGTCGAGGCGGGGGAGCGGAACCGGATCGACCACTGACGTACCGCTGACGTACCGGAGACACACCCTCACATTTCATCCGGGCAGGGCCCGGCAGCTCGCGAGCTGCCGGGCCCTGCCGCGTGTCCGGCGCCTGCCGGCCGCATGCGCGGGGCGACGACCTCAGGCCAAAAGGCCCTCTTGCGCAAGAAGTTGACGCCTTGAATACTCCCGAGCAGCGCTTGTCAGGGGCACGCCGTATCCGGAATGCGGAGCACGGCCGTGCGCCCGACTGCGCCTCACGGGTCCGACCACCCCACGGGCGGACCCCCGTTTCCCCTTGGGAGGAATCAGAAGTGAGGATCAAGCGCACCACCCCCCTCAGCGGTATGGCGAGACGAAGCAGGGCCGTCGCGATCTCCGCAGGCCTTGTCGCTGTCGCCGCTCTCGCCGTGCCCAGCGCCCACGCCAACTCCACCGGGACGTTCAGCGCCAACCAGCTCACCGCCGCGAGCGACGCCGTGCTCGGCGCGGACATCGCCGGAACCGCCTGGAACGTCGACCCGGCGACCAAGACCCTGAGGGTCACGGTCGACAGCACGGTCTCCCAGGCCGAGATCAAGCAGATCAAGAAGTCCGCGGGAGCCAACGCCGGCGCTCTGCGGATCGAGCGCACGTCCGGCACGTTCAACAAGCTGCTCTCCGGCGGCGACGCCATCTACGCGCCCGGCTGGCGCTGTTCGCTGGGCTTCAACGTCCGCAGCGGCAGCACCTACTACTTCCTGACCGCCGGTCACTGCACCGACGGAAACCCGCCCTGGTACACCAACTCGTCGAATTCCACGAGCATCGGCCCGACGGTCGGTTCGAGCTTCCCGACCAACGACTACGGCATCGTGCGGTACGACAACGCCTCGGTCGCCCACGCGGGCACCGTCGGCAGCCAGGACATCACCAGTGCGGCCAACGCCACGGTCGGTATGTCCGTCACCCGCCGCGGTTCCACCACCGGCATCCACAGCGGAACCGTCACCGCCCTCAACGCCACGGTCAACTACGGCGGCGGCGACATCGTCTACGGCATGATCCAGACAAACGTGTGTGCCGAGCCCGGCGACTCGGGTGGCCCGCTCTACTCCGGCACCCGTGCGATCGGGCTCACCTCGGGCGGCAGCGGCAACTGCAGCTCCGGTGGTACGACGTTCTTCCAGCCGGTCACGGAGGCACTCAGCGCATACGGCGTCAGCGTCTACTGACACCCGGCACCTCGCGCACCTGCTCGAAACCGCGTTCGGCAACGCCAGAGCCCCCGCCCGAATTCCGGGCGGGGGCTCCCGTTCACCCCGCGGCTTTTGAGAGGATGTGGGGGAGGACGGTCGCGCAGGAACAACGGGGGCGGATGCTGTGCCTTCCGGAGGGATGCCCTCCGGGACCCCCGGCAGACACCCCAGGGGGTTCCAGTCCGTGAAACGTATCGGAGTGACCGGACATCGCAGCATCCCCGAGGAAGCGCACGCCCATGTGATGGCCGGGATACGAGCGGTGCTCTGCGGCTTCGACGGCTCCCTGGAAGCCCTCTCCAGCCTGGCTGTGGGGGCGGACCAGCTCTTCGCCGACCTGGCACTCGCCTGCGGGGCGGAACTGACCGTGGTCATCCCCAGCGGTGACTACGAGGCATGCTTCGCCGACGGCCCCGAACTGGCCCGCTACCGAAGCCTCAAGGGCCGCGCGGCCCGTGAGGTCCGGCTGGACTTCCCGCACTCCACCGACGAGGCGTACTACGCGGCGGGCGCCTACATCGCCGACCACTGCGACCGGCTGCTCGCGGTCTGGGACGGCCGCCCGGCCCGCGGCTTCGGCGGCACGGGCGACATCGTGACGTACGCCCGGACGCTCGGCCGCCCGGTGACGGTGATCTGGCGTGACGGAGTGGAGCGCGCCTGACCGGCCGTCACGTCACATGCGATGCCGGGCCAGCCAATCGGTGTGTTCGGGTGAGACGATCCGCTCGGTCTCGAAGACCGCGACCGGCCACTGCCGTTCGGTCAGACTGGTCTCCATGGCGGCCTGCATCGACTCCAGATCCTTCTCGACCAGCGAGTGCGCCGAGATCAGCGGGTGATGGCGGCGCATCTCGTTCCAGGCGAGGCAGGCGGCCGCTGCCGCCGAGAGCGCCCCTGTCAGGGCGAAGGACCGGGCGGCCCCGAACGCCTGCAGCAGGCTGAGCACCAGGGCCGGCATGGTCAGTGCCGCGATGGCGCTGGACCAGACGACGGCCCCGCGCCGCGAAACGTGCTGGCGCCTGCGGTACCAGCGCCGCTGTTCGATCAGCCGGTCCCGTATGTAGGTCTCCTTGCGCACCGTGAACGCCCTGCTCCGCAACTCCCGCATGGATTCCGTGATGAGCCCGTCGCCGGCATCGCTCATCTCGTCCCGGGGGTCCACCCAGCCGACCTTTCTGAGCTCCTGCAGCCCCTCTTCGAGCCGGTTGGCGAACACCGCCTCAGGGTGCTGGGTACCGGTGTCGAACGGGGAGCCGTGCACGGCGTATCGCCAGCACATCGACTTGATGAACTCGGCGGCGGAACGGTTCAGTTGCCAATGCGACTTTGCTTTGCGCCGGGCAGCGGCAAACGTCGTGACCAGAACCCCCAGATAGGCCAACGCCCCTATCGCGTCGAGCAGTTGAAATGAGCCACCTAACCTGCCGTGCCACGGCAGGGCCGCCGGTACGGCACCTAGCACGAGGAGGGCGAGCTGGCCACGGGTCGTATTGACCGCCTCCCGCTGGCGTGCGATGGCGATGGCGTCCGTGTGGTGGAAGAGCGCCGGGAGGTCCTCACCCCTGAAGACCATGGACTGAAGCGGTCCGGGAATCGCCGTCATGTTCACCCCGTCTGCAGTTTTGGACATGCCCGTTCAGCTAGGCGGATGGCCTGTTCGGTCCAGCCGGAAGCTGGAAGGCCCCTGTGCGCTGCCCGGGGCGCACGCATGCGTGCGCGGAGGCCGACCGGGGGCACGAGAGTAGATCGAGCGTCCGGGCACTGCAATGGTGCCCCCGGGTGACGGCAACCTCCCTCGGCCCGGATCCGGTCGCTCTCGTGCGATCCGAGGCGCTGTGGCATGGTTGACCAACTGTCTTTGATTACAGGCGAGTTACCCACCTGACAGCTTCGGGGCTCGCCTCTCGCTGGGGGGAGCGAACGTGCAGGATGCGAATCAGGACGATGTGCAGTCGCCGGCCGGTGTCCAACGGAGGATCCGGCGAAGCCCACTGCTGTTCACCACGCCCCTCGCGCTCCTCGCGCTTCTCGCCGCGATCCTTCTCTGGGAAGTGATCCGGACGAACATGGCGGGTGAGGCCCGGTCCGCTTGGCCGTGGCGCCTGCACCTGCTCGACATGGATGCACTGGGCAGCCTGCTGGCCGTCGCCGGTGGCGCCGTCCTGGCCAGGGCGCAGTACGCCCGTACGGTGCGGCCGTACCTGGGCTGGCGCGGATCCTGGCAGAAGGGACATCTGAAGGGGGACGCATCCGGGTGGCGCGTCGGCGTGCTCAACGGCGGGCAGCACCTTGCCGTAGTCGACGCCTGGGACTGTCGTCTGGTCCTGGCCGGACAGGCCGATTCCCCCAGTGCGCCCTGGGGCGACCTGGACGAGGCCGTGACCGAACTGACAGCTGCCGGGCTCGTCGTAGCGCAGGACTTCCAGATCATCCACTTCGGTGCGGGCTTCCCCCTGGTGAGCACCGGAGGATACGACACGGTGCTGGTGGGTGCCTTCTCGAAGAGGTTCGTCCGCGACGTCGAGGCGTTCTACATACGGCTCAGGATCACCGACGTCGTAGGTGACACCCACGAGCGCATCCTGGACTGCATGAAGGGGGCGAGGACGGATCTCAATGCCCCGCTCGACTGAGGTTCGGCAGAACCCGACCACCCTCTCGGCAGAGGCGGCCGATGCGAGGTGTTCGCGGATGGAACCGGCAGAACGTGGCGCCGAACGGGTGGACGGAGTGGAAGTGAACGCGCGGCTTCGGGCATCTGCCCCGAAGTCAAATCCACGCATCTTTCACCTGAATCGGGGTGGCGCATCGCTCGTCCTTGATGCATGGGTGCCCCGGCCGGCTTGTGCACAGGAGGGCGGGGAGGATCGTCAAGTCTGTCGGAACTGGCTCGTGTCAGCTGCTCCCGCCTGCCCTTTCTTCCCTCACTCCGACGGAGGAATGTCGAGTCGCGTTCCGTCTGGCGTAATGCTGTGTGAAAGCTGCGTTTCGGGCGCCCTCGGCGTTTGCCAAGCGCTGTCAGCAGAGTAAAGTCGTGCCGCCGGACACTGCATTTATGCAGTAGCCGGAAGCGTTTCAGTGTCCGGAACAATCCCATCAAGGACGGCCGTGAAGACCAACGAATCCAACTCATCCTTCGCCAATGCGAAGAGCCGTGTGCCGCTCGCCGAGATCGACGTCCGTGGTGCCGAAGCCACCAGGAAGCTCGATCGGGTATTCAGCACGTCAGCCGGCCGTTCCACCAAGGCGTCAACCTTCAGCTCGGCTCTCTGAGTCGTGCCGTAAGGTAGCTAGACTGACGGAATGACAGGACCCCTGGTCCCCTTCCGTGAAATCGTGCTCAAAGTGCACAGCAGGTGTGACCTTGCCTGCGATCATTGCTACGTCTATGAACATGCTGATCAGAGCTGGCGTACCCGCCCTAAGGCAATCTCTGATGAGGCTATTTCCTGGACCGCTCAACGCTTGGCCGAGCATGCTCTGACGCATGCGCTGCCCTCCGTGTCAGTGATCCTGCACGGAGGGGAGCCTCTCTTGGCGGGCCCCGCGCGTCTGCGCCGCGTCTGCGAGGAGCTGACCTCGGCACTGAACGGCATCGCCGCTCTCGATCTACGGATCCATACCAACGGTCTGCAGCTCAGCCCGCGCTATCTGGATCTCTTCGACGAGTTCGGTGTCAAGGTCGGCATCTCGCTCGATGGAGACCGGACCGCCAACGACCGGCACCGCCGGTTCGCCGACGGACGCACCAGCCACCCCTTGGTCCTCCGAGCAGTTGAGCTTCTGCGCCAGGAGCGCTACCGCCACCTCAACCTCGGCCTGCTGTGCACCGTCGACATCCGGAACGATCCGCACGCGGTGTTCGACGCCCTGGCCGAACTCGAACCGCCGCTCATCGACTTCCTTCTTCCGCATGCCACCTGGGACCAGCCCCCGCCGCGTCCGGACGGATCGCCCACGGCCTATGCCGACTGGCTTCTCGCGATCTTCGACCGCTGGAGGGAACAGGGCCGGCCGGTGCCGGTGCGGTTCTTCTCCTCGGTCCTGTCCAGCCTGAGCGGTGGCCCCAGTCTCACCGAGTCCCTGGGTCTGGCCCCCACCGACCTCGTCGTCGTCGAGACCGACGGGCAGCTGGAACAGGTGGACTCGCTCAAGAGCGCCTACGAGGGCGCGGCCTCCACCGGGTTCGACGTCTTCACGCATGCCTTCGACGAGGTCGCGGCGCACCCCGGGGTCCGGGCACGGCAGCTCGGACTGGCCGGGGTCAGTGAGACCTGCCGCCGTTGCCCCGTCGTACGTTCGTGCGGCGGGGGGCTCTACACACACCGCTACCGTTCGGACAGCGGATTCGACAACCCTTCGGTGTACTGCGCGGATCTCGAAGCACTGGTGCACGGCATCGAGGTGCGAACCGCTGCCGAAACCGAGTCGGCCGCGGTTGCGGAACCGCACGAGCTGATCGGCGCACACCAGGACCTGACGCGAACGTTGCTCGCCCGGCTCCACGCAGACCTCGACGGACGAGGCGGGGAGCGATGGGACGAGGCTTGGGAGTTGGTGCAGGCTCTGGACCGGACGGAAGCGGGCGCCGGCGGCCTGGACGGTGTCCTGGCCCATCCCTACACCCGCACCTGGCTGCTCGACGCGCTGGACGTCGTGAGTGACGAACGGCCCGGTGCCGGCCGGTCAGCGACGCTGCGGCTGTCGTCGTCGGTGGCCGCAGCCGCCGTACGCGCCGGGCTCGAACGGGTCGTCCCCGTCCCCTACCGGGAAGGCCGCATCTACCTCCCCACTCTCGGAGAACTGCGGATCGGTGGGTCGGAGGAGCGTGGCATTGCCCTCGTGCGCGCCACCGACGACGGATTCCTGATCCGGCGGGATGGCCACGCCGCCGAAAAGCGGATCGTCCGGAACTCGACGGAGGGCCCTCTCGGCTGGCTTCCGGTGCGCCGTGTCGGCGGTGACGGGGCGCCCGGGTTCCTGCTCGACGATCTCGATCCGTACCGCGACTGCTTCGGTACGCCCGTCGCTCCCCGGCTCGGGCAGTCCGAGGCTGACGCGTGGAGCGCGCGCCTCGCCGGGGCATGGGAACAGCTGACGGTGGTCGTACCGGACCAGGCGGCCGAGATGGCGCGCAGCCTGACAGTGCTGACACCACTCGTCACCGGACACCCCGTGGCGGGACAGCACGGCTACGGAGCGTTGGGGATCGGGGTCTGCAGGGATACCGAGGAGCCGGCGCTCGGTCTGCTCCGCGGGTTCCGGCGGGCCAAGCTGAGGGCCCTTGTGGATGTCACGGATCTGTACGCATTGGACGGAGCCTGGGAACATCGGACGCCCTGGCAGGAAAAGTCCGTTCCCTTCTCCCGACTGCTGTCCTCGACCTACGAGCGAGTGGGGCTCGGTCTCTTCGACCCCCGGTTCCTGGACGGCGTGCCGCAGGCACTCGACACGCTCGAAGCGGCGGCCGAGACGACCATCGACGGAAAGCAGCTGCTGGCCGCAGTCCGGAAGGAGATCAGCGGTACACACGGGACATCCGGGAAGAACAGTTGCAAGACTGATTTCGATCAAGAACCCGATTGACCGGGCGTGAGGCTGGATGACTGAAAAGCAGCGGTGAATGACCGAACGCCATGGGGGTGGAGCAAGGTCCGCTCCGGAATGATGAATTCGCTCGCATTCTTCCCACACTCCTCGGATGCGAGTGCTCACACAGGACGGGGGTCGTGTGCACGCATCAACGCAACCGCGAGCGGCGGACCATCGGCCGTACTTCTTCTTGAGCTATGCGCATACACCGGGGTACGGCGGTGGAACGGACCCGGATATGTGGGTCGAGCGGCTGTTTCAGGATCTCTGCGGCCACGTAATGGCCATGACCGACCTCCCGGCGGGTGCCTCCGCCGGGTTCATGGACCGGGAGATACGGTCCGGCGAGGGGTGGTCGGAACGGCTCGGCAGCGTGCTGGCCACCTGCCGGGTGTTCGTTCCGCTCTTCTCGCCGCGTTACTTCGCCAGCGAGATGTGCGGAAAGGAGTGGCACGCTTTCGAGCAGCGTGCCATCGCCCACCGGGCCCGCAGCAATCAGCCCGCCGAGGCGATCGTGCCCGCTCTGTGGGTGCCGGTGCCACCGACCCAACTGCCCGGTCCGGCAGAGCGGCTGCAGTTCAATCACCGCGACTTCGGGGACCGTTACGTCAGTGACGGACTCTACGGGCTGATCAAACTCAGGCTCTTCGCCCAGGAGTACGAACGGGCCGTCTACGAACTTGCGAAACGCATCGTCAGCGTCGCGGCCACCGCCCGGATCGAAGTGGGGCGTCCCGTCGACTACCGGCTGGCCCCCAGTGCTTTCGGCTCGCCGAGCAGCGGTGCCGGTGCACCCCGCCCGATGAAGGTGACCATCGTGGCTCCCACCCGGCACGACCTGCCCGAGGGGCGTAGCGCCGACTACTACGGCGACAACCCGCACGACTGGAACCCGTACCACCCGGCCTCCGTACGCCCTCTGGCTTACGTCGCCGAGGACTTGGTACGTGCCCTCAACTATCAGGCCACCATCACCTCCTTCGACGAGGAATCCGGCCATGCGGAGAGCAAGGGGCCACCGAACAGGCCGGAGATCCTGGTCGTCGACCGCTGGGCGCTGATGGACGAGGACCGCCGCCGCAGACTCGCAGCCTTCGACGCCGAGAACCGCCCATGGGTGACCATGGTGGTGCCGTGGAACCGCGAGGACCCCCAGAGCAGGGCTGCCGAGGCCGAGTTGACCGAGAAGCTCGAACAGACCATGCCGTCGAAGATCCGCCAAGGGCGCGCCTTTTGCCGCGCCGCGGCAAGGGGAGTGCCGAGCATGGATGCCTTCGGACAGGTCCTGCCTCAGGTCGTGGAGGCGGCGGCCCAGCAGTATCTGCGCCATGCGGCGGTCTATCCGCCGGCGACGGGCGGCGGCCACACTGAACGGACACGACTGATGGGGCCCATGGGCAACACGCAGTTCATACCGGACATGCACGACCCTGCGACGGATGCGGAGGACGTATGACGGCCGGGCGTGACGGACGCATCGTCACTTTCTACTCGTACAAGGGCGGTACCGGGCGCACCATGGCCCTGGCCAACACCGCCTGGATACTCGCCGCCAACGGCAAACGGGTACTGGCCGTCGACTGGGACCTGGAGGCGCCGGGACTCCACCGGTTCTTCCACCCGTTCCTCGACCCTTCGACCCTCGGTGCCACCACCGGCGTCATCGATCTGATCACCGAGTACGCCTGGGCCGCGACCAGCCCGGTCCAGCGTGCCGACGACTGGCACCGCGACTACGCCCGGATCCAGCCGCACGCGGTCTCCCTCACGCCCGAGACACTCGGCTGGGAGTTCCCACAGGGCGGAACGCTCGACTTCGTGTCCGCCGGTCGGCAGAACCGCGAGTACTCCGCGACCGTCTCCACCTTCGACTGGGACAACTTCTATGACCGGCTCGGCGGCGGCCACTTCTTCGACGCCCTGCGCGACGACATGAAGGCCAACTACGACTACGTCCTCATCGACAGCCGGACCGGCCTCAGCGACATCGCCGACATCTGCACCGTCCACCTTCCGGACCTGCTCGTCGACTGCTTCACGCTCAGCGACCAGTCCATCGACGGCGCTGCATCCGTAGCCCGGCAGATTTCCGAGCGTTATACCGGCCGTCCCATCTCCATCTTCCCCGTCCCGATGCGGATCGACGAGGGCGAGAAGGAGAAGGCCGATGCGGGCCGGGCCCTGGCCCGGCTGAAGTTCGACCGGCTGCCCCGAGACCTCTCGAGTGACGAACTCACCGCCTACTGGGGTGCGGTGGAGATTCCGTACCGCCCTTACTACGCGTACGAGGAGACCCTGGCCACCTTCGGCGACGAGGCAGGTCTGACCAACTCGCTGCTCTCCGCTTTTGAGCGGCTCACCGCCGTCATCACCGACCGGCAGATCACCTCGATGCCCCCCGTGGCGGAAGAGGTGCGGCTCCGCATCCGGGACGCCTTCACTCGGCGCAGGCCCGCGCTGCCGGCCGATCTCTTCCTCAACTACGTGGCGGAGAACCGGATGTGGGCCGACTGGATCGAATCGGTCCTCACCCGGGCCGGATTCCGCGTCGTCCCGCGTGATGTTTCCGCCGAACGGGGCACGGCCGACCCGGCGCACGCCGCGGCCGAGACCGCCACGCGTACCGTCGTCCTGCTCTCCAGTGCGTATCTCAAGTCCCAGCGGGCCGTGAGCCTGTGGGACAGGGCGGTCGCCGAGGACCCGGGTGGCGGCAGGCGTCAGCTGCTTCCCCTCAGGGTCGGGGACGTACGCCTCTCCGCCCCATACATCGACCGCAACCCCGTCGATCTCTTCCGGCTCGACGAGGTGCACGCCACCTCGGCGTTGATGCGTGCCCTGGACCGCCCGGTGCAGCTCGTCGACGGGGTCGCTCCAGGCCCCCGATTCCCCGGCACCGTGCCGAAGATCTGGAACGCACCACCCCGCAACCCTGGCTTCACGGGTCGCTCCCTGGTCCTGGAGCGGATGCGCGATCAGCTCGGCGGCGGGATGGCCGTCGTACTTCCCCAGCCGCAGACGCTGTACGGGCTCGGTGGCGTCGGCAAGACCCAGGTGGCCCTGGAGTACGTGCACCGCTTCATGGCCGACTACGACCTGGTCTGGTGGATATCGTCCGAGCAGACCGACGATGTGGTGGCAGGCCTCGCCGAACTCGCCGTCCGGCTCGGAGCCCAGGGAGGCGACGACATGGCCGCGGCCTCCCAGGAGGCCGTCGACCTGCTGCGCCGCGGAGTTCCGTCAGAACGTTGGCTGCTGGTCTTCGACAATGCCGACGACCCCGAACGGCTCAGGCGCTACTTCCCTCAGGGCGGGTCCGGTCACATCCTGGTCACTTCCAGGAATCAGACCTGGTCCCAGCACGGTGACGCACTGCCCGTCGACGTCTTTCTGCGGGAAGAGTCCATCGAGCACCTCCAGCGCCGCGCCCCGGGACTGAGTGACGAGGACGCCGCCCAGGTGGCCACCGCCGTCGGCGACCTGCCGCTCGCCGTCGAACAGGCGGCCGCCTGGATCGCGGAAACCGCCACTCCGATCGACACCTATCTGGAACAGCTCGCCCAGCAGGCCCCCCAGGTCCTGGCCCTCAACCAGCCCGCGGGCTACCCGGAACCCGTCGCTGCCACCTGGAACATCTCCATCGAGCGCCTCAAGGAGCGCTCGCCCGCCGCCGTACGGCTGCTGCAGCTCTGCGCCTTCTTCGCCCCCGAGCCGATTTCGGGGGATCTCCTGTACAGCAAGGAGATGATCGAGGCACTCAAACCGTACGACGCCTCGCTCCAGGAGAAGCTGGTGCTGGGACGGGTCATCCGGGAGATCGGCCGGTTCGCCCTCGCCAAGGTCGACCAGGTCTCCAACTCCATCCAGGTGCACCGCCTCGTTCAGGCCGTCATCCGGGCGCAGCTCAGCGAGGAGGAGCAGCGCGAGGCCCGGCATGTCGTCCACCGCATTCTGGCGGGTGCCAGGCCCGATGACGACGAGCCGATCGACAACCCGTTGACATGGCCGCGGTTCGCCACCATCTGGCCGCATCTCGGCCCGTCCGATGCGCGCAACTGCAAGGAACCCGAGACCCGCAGGCTTCTGATCGACCGAGTGCGCTACCTGTGGAAGCGCGGTGATTTCAGGACGGCCGGCACCCTCGGCGCCGAACTGCGCGAGGCATGGGGGGAGATGCTTGGCGAGCGGGATCTCCAGTACCTCTACCTCTGCTTCCACCTCTCCAACATCTATCGCTCGCGCGGACGTTATGTGGAGGCGAAGGAGCTCGACGAAATCACCCTCACGCGCCAGCGGGAGGTTCTGGGTTCGGAGCACCCGCACACGTACATGACCACCAGTAGCCTCGCGACGGACCTCGGCACGCTCGGCGAGTACGGCCGGGCGATCGAGCTGGCGACCGAAGCCACTGAGGGGTTCAGTCAGATCTTCCACGAATCGCACCCCAGGACGCTGGCAGCGGCCAACAACCTGGCGCTGAATCTGCGCCTCGTCGGGCAGTACGCCAGGGCCAGGGAAATCGATCAGGACGTCTACGACCGGCGTACCGAGGTACTCGGCGCGAACCACCCGTACAGCCTGTCCTCCGCCATGAACCTGGCCCGCGATCTGCGGGACGTAGGGCGATACGAGGACTCCGTCGGTCTGCTCAGCCGCACCTACGACAGTTACAAGTCGCACCTCGGGCGCACCTTCCCCGGCACGCTGAGCGCGGCGAAGAGCCTGGCTGTGTCGCTGCGCAGGGCGGGCCAGCTGGAGGATGCCCGCAGACTGACGGTGGCCACCCGTGCCAGGTACCGGGCCAAGTACACCTCGGCCAATCCCGAATCGCTGGCCTGCGATCTCAATATGGCGGCCGACCTGTTTGCGGCCGGTGAGGCGATCGAGGCCAGGGACACGGCACGGGAAGTCGTCGACCAGTACATGAAGGTGCCGGGGGAGAAGCACCCGTACACCCTGGCCGCCCAGAACAACCTCGGCGTCTATCTCTCGGGGGCCGGAGCGGCGGAGGAGGCGGAGAAGCTGCTGACGCGAGTGGTCGCCTTGATGCGGGAGGTGTTCGGTCGCGAGCATCCGCACACGCTGTTCTCCGTGATGAACCTGGCCAATGCGACCGCGGACCTCGGTGGCCTCGACATCGTGCTGGAGACCGAGCGGCGGGTGTCCGCGCAGCTCCGGGAAGCTCTCGGGGCGCACCATCCGGAGACCTTGGCCATGACGTCGAACATCGCTGTCACGCTCGATGAGATGGGGCGCAAGGACGAGGCGGTGCAGGTACGGGCGGAGGTGGTCGAAGAGCTGACCCGGCAGCTCGGCGACGAGCATCCGCTGACCCGGATCGCACGGGACGACAGCCGGTTCCAGCGCGAACTGGAACCGATCACGATCTGAGCAGGCCGGGGCCCCGCCATCGGGGGGGCCCGGCCCGGTTCAGTCCTCCGGGGCGGCGGCGGTGTCCTGCTCCTCCAACAGCCAGTTGAGGATGCCGGGGAGCACGGACAGCGCATCGAAGTGCGCTGCCGCCGGCTCCAGCACCGCGGTGGCGCCCGGGATCTTCCCAGCGAGCCAGCGGGAGTGGCCGACCGGTGAGAACACATCCTTCTCGCCGTGCCACAGCATCACGGAGCCTGTGATGTCCGCCGGGTCGAAGCCCCACGGGGTGCAGAGGGCGATCGCGTCGTCGATCCATCCGTACGCCGAAGTGCGCAATCCCTCACGATAGTTGCGCAGCAGCATCGAACGGATCCCGGCGTCGTTGACGACGAGCCGGTCGGAGTCGGTCAGCTCCCGGCGTAGGTCGTCGATGAGCCGGACCGGATTCTGTCTGATCACCGCGGACCGGGAGATGAACGACTCCGCCAGTCCGTCCGGATCGGCCGCCGCCGTGGAGTACGCCAGCACATTGGAGGCGGCCATCCCGTCGAACCAGTCGAGGCCGTCCGCGCCCCAGGGGGCCAGTCCGACCAGCGCGGCGGTACGGGTGACCCGCTCGGGCATCAGCGCGGCGCAGGCCAGCGCGTGCGGGGCACCGCCGGAGCGGCCCACCACGGCGAACCGTTCCAGCCCGAGCGAGTCGGCGATGGCCCGCACATCCTCCACGACGTCCGCCACGCAACGGCCGGCGAGCCGGTCGGAGCCGCCGTAGCCGGGGCGGTCGTAGGTGATGAGCTGTGTCTTGCGCTGGTACAGCACCATGCCGCGCGGGGCCGGACCGAGGCGACTGCCGGGCATTCCGTGCAGCAGAAAGACCGGTCTGCCGCGCGGGTCGCCCAGACGCTCCACCATCAGATGCCGCCCGTCCCTTGCGCGCACCCGATTGCGCACTCCGCGCCTCCTTCACTTCGTGCGGGCACCGAGTGCCCGGCTTCTTCGTGCAATTCGATGATGGCTCATCAAAGTCCCTGTGTGGAATGGCAATTGAGGTAAATCAACGGCGAGTACCGGACAGGTCCAGTCCTTACCCACTGCCGACCGGCCGGTTGCACGCGGTGTTCGCAATCGGAACCGACATGGTGTGACGGCGGCCAAGTGAACACGGCGCGGCGAAACGGTGGTGCCGTGTGTGCGTCCTGAAGTCGACCTTGTGTGCTAACTGCCCGGTCGGAATAGTGGGCGGCTCCATCCTCCGTACACAGGCACCCCACTTGCCTGTGTGCGGCCCCACAGGAGGTAGAAGTTGAAGCATCGACGCATATCCAGGAAGCGCGCGGTCATGGCCGGGTCGGCCGTTGTCGCCCTGGTCGCAGCGGGAGTCACGTTCCAGAGTGCGAACGCCAGTGACGACGTACCGCAGTTCACCGTCCGGACCCTGACGGCGAACGCGGCCGGAAAGCTCGCCACCACTCTCGGGCAGGATCTGGGCAGCGACGCGGCCGGCTCGTACTACGACGCCAAGTCGAAGAGCCTGGTCGTGAACGTGGTCGACGGGACCGCCGCCGAGCAGGTGCGGCAGGCGGGCGGCAGGGCCAGGGTCGTATCGAACTCGCTCGCCGAGCTGAAGTCGGTCCGTCAGACCCTTACGGCCAAGGCCACGATCCCCGGCACCTCATGGGCCGTCGACCCGGTCAGCAACAAGGTGGTCGTCACCGCCGACCGTACAGTCGACGGTGCGGCCTGGGACAGACTCGGCGCGGTCGTCGACGGGCTGGGCGGCAAGGCCGAACTCAAGAAGACCGCCGGGGAGTTCAAGCCGTTCATCGCGGGCGGCGACGCGATCTGGGGCAACGGCGGGCGCTGCTCGCTCGGCTTCAACGTGGTCAAGGACGGTGAGCCGTACTTCCTCACCGCGGGACACTGCACCGAGGCGATCAGCAGCTGGTCCGACTCTCAGGGCGGCGCGGAGATCGGTACGAACGCGGGATCCGAATTCCCGGGCAACGACTTCGGGCTGGTGAAGTACACCTCCGACACGCCGCACCCCAGTGAGGTCGACCTCTACAACGGTTCCACCCAGCCGATCACCAAAGCGGGCGAGGCGACCGTCGGCATGACGGTGACCCGTAGCGGTTCCACCACCCAGGTGCACGACGGCCAGGTCACCGGTCTCGACGCCACGGTGAACTACGGCAACGGCGACATCGTCGAAGGCCTCATCCAGACGACGGTCTGCGCGGAGCCGGGCGACAGCGGCGGCTCGCTCTTCGCGGGCGACACCGCGATCGGCCTGACCTCCGGCGGCAGCGGCGACTGCTCCTCGGGCGGGGAGACCTTCTTCCAGCCGGTGCCCGAGGCGCTGGCGGCATTCGGGGCGGAAATCGGCTGATCAGGCGGGCCCTCGGGGCGCCGTCCCCCCGCTCGTCGGCCGGGTCCGGAACCGGACCCGGCCGACGAACGAGTCCGGGCATACACAGTGGAGGGAGGGCCTGGGCTTTCGAGGCCGGTCAGATGTGTGCCCGTACCGGTCCTGACATTCCGCTGCGGGTAGTCGCGAGACCACCTGCAGCGAGCCGGTCGCCGACATCGTCCACCAAGCCCTTGCCGAGGCTCCCCGCTCTTGTCAGCAGCGCCTCGAAGGCGGTGAGACGGCGGAAGGTCTCGGCATACGTCGCCTGCTCCTCGATGGGGAGCTGGAGCACCTGGAGTCGTCTGATATCGACACGGGACGAACTGGACGCGTGTGTACCCGCCTGGCGTCCGTTGGCCGGTGCGCGCAGGCAGCCGGCAAGGAAGTGGGCATCCAGCTTCTCCGGGGTGACGCGCAGCGCGTACAGCTGGGGCCCCAGTGCGACCGGCGGCCCTTGGTGCACCCACGCCCTGAACGCGCGAACGACCCCCGCGACCACCACGTCGCCCTCCTCGGCCACGGCCTGCGCGGCACCCGGATCCAGCAGCCCACTGGGTGTGCCGTCCATCAGCAGGTCGGCAACGGTGAGCAGCGGAACACCCGCTCCCCGTGGCGGCGTGCTGTCCGAAGGCTGCTGCCCCGCGAGCAACGTGAGCGCGCCAGCCTTGATGAGATCTCCCACCGTGGCGGTCGTCCGTGGCTCCACTGCCATGAGGTCGATCTTTGACAGGTACTTCGTCAGGTCGCCGAGTTCATTCAGAGACCCGGCCAGCTCATCCCATGAAGCAGCGAGTTCGACCCCGGACGGTTCACTGCCGGATGCCGTGTAACGGCCCGGCGTGACGTCCACCTCGTCGTCCAGCAGGTCCAGCAGGGACACCCGTACGGCGCCTTCGGGCAGTTGGCCCCCGGGCTTGTCGAGTTCCGAGACGGCGGAGCGGACGAACTCGGTCACTGCATCCCAGTCGGGCCCCGGCTCGCGTGCACCCGGTTTGCCCAGCCGTGTCGCGTCGACCAGGAGTGCATCCTGAGCGCTTGGGCCGACCTGGGGGCCATCCGGAGCTGCGCGGAGTACCCACAGCTGGAGGGAGACGCTGTGCGGCTGCGCACACCCCGGAGGCAGGGCCACGACAGTTCTCAGCAGGCCGGTGCGCAACAGCGACCCCCGGATGCGACGACCCGCCTTGCGGGATGCGACGGCCGGAGGCAGGACGACGACTGCGGTGCCGCCGGGTCTGAGGTGTGTCAGCAGGTGCTGCACCCAGGCCAGCTCCGGTTCGGTGCGCGGCGGCAGGCCGTGTGTCCAGCGTTGGTCGGTGGCCAGTTCCTCGTAGCCCCAGTCGCGTTCGTTGAACGGCGGGTTACACAGTGCGATATCCGCTCGCAGGCCGGCGAACGGATCGTCCCGCAGTGCGTCGACAGTTGCGATCTCCGCACGGACGTCCCGGCCCTCGGTCGCGAAGTCGAGGCGCGCGGACGCGAGGGCAGCCAGGGCCGGATCCCGTTCGCACCCCAGCAGAGTCAGGCCCGGACCGTCGTACTCCTGAGCGGCAGCTACTGCCAGATGT
The DNA here is from genome assembly GCF_042872425.1 of Streptomyces sp. NPDC005262. Lineage (NCBI taxonomy): Bacteria > Bacillati > Actinomycetota > Actinomycetes > Kitasatosporales > Streptomycetaceae > Streptomyces > Streptomyces sp. NPDC005262. Next base: position 20,633 of record NZ_JBIAKK010000023.1, on the reverse strand, counting down.
CCCGTACCGCATGCAGGATCGAAGACCGTGAGCCCTCCATCGCCTTCGCCGAGTCGGCTGTCGAGCGCGATCTGCGCCATCAGCGTGGCCAGCTGGGTCGGCGTGGTGCTGAGTTGTCGCACATGGGTGTCCAGCCACCGCTGCAGCAAGAACTCGAACGTCTCGCGTGGCCCTTCCCTGCGCCCGAGACGCGCAGCTTCGCCGACCAGGTCTTTCGCTTCGGTGGAGAGTCCCGATGCCGCGGAGCGGGCCCGGGGGGAGCGCATCCGGCGGGCTGCGTCGGCGATGGCGAGCCCCGACTCGTCCCTGCTGCCGAGCGCCTCGAACCGCGGCCACAGGAACTCGCGGGCGCCGGCGTCCGTCAGCTTCCCGTTGCTGCGGAGCCACTGCTCGACATCGGAGAGCGAGAACTGTGGACTGACGTCCGTGCCGCCGATACGTGAGGGGAACGAGTCGTGGCGGCGGCGCCAGTTGCTCACCGCCGCGCGTCCCACCCCGGCGATCCGGGCGATCTCGGCCAGGCTGACCGGTACAGCGTTGGTTGTGCTCATCGAGAGTCTCCGGGGTCCTTGGCGGGCTAGGCGGGTCGGCGTCCCAGCAGCGGCCGCAGTACTGGCAGGCTACTACGCACATTGACTTTGTTCACAGGCTCGACATGTGGTGTCACTGTGTAAAACATGTGGAGGATGGGAGATATGCAGACGTTCGCACCGGGAATGGTGCTGCGGGACCGGTACCGGCTCGAGTCCGTGCTCGGCCGAGGCGTGATGGGGCAGGTGTGGCGGGGGTGCGACCTCTACCTGGAGCGGCCCGTGGCGGTGAAGACCGTCGCGTCGGAACTGCTGGCCGTTCCCCGGAGTCGCGACGAGGCGCTGGCCCGCTTCAAGCGGGAGGCTCAGGCTGCTGCCCGCCTCGACCACCCCAACATCACCACCGTCCACGACGCGTCGATCACGGACGAAGTCTGCTGTCTGGTGATGCAGTTGGTCGATGGAACGACCCTGGAGTATCTCTTCGACCAGCAGCAGGACGAACGGTTCGACGTGCCCACGGCAGCCGCAGTCGCCGCACAGCTGTGCGCCGGCCTGTCGGCCGCCCACGCCGCCGACCTGGTCCACCGTGACCTCAAGACGCAGAACGTCATGGTGAGGCGGGACGGCGTCGTCAAGATCCTCGACTTCGGCCTGGTCAAGTCTCTCGCGGACGTGGACCCGCGTCTGACCATGACCGGGGAGGGCATCGGCAACATCCTCTGTGCCTCGCCCGAACTGCTCTCCGGCCGCGGCCGTCTCGACGGCCGCAGCGACCTCTATGCGGTGGGCTGCCTGCTGCACCACATGCTCACCGGCGCTCCGCCCTTCTCCACCGATCAGCCCGCCCTCCTTGCTTCCCGGCATCTGACCGCGCATCCTCCCCTCATCGGAGAATCAGGGGTGGATGTGCCGGCCTCGCTCCAGGAACTGGTGACGGCCCTGCTCGCCAAGCGCCCGGAGGACCGCCCTTCCTCCGCCACCGAGGTCTATGTGGCCCTTGCACCCCATCTGCCGGGACCGGATCCCGCGGCGGCCGCCCGCCGCGGCCTTCCCGAGGACCCGCGCCGCCCGTTCCTCGTCCCGCAGGGGCCGCAGCCGCTGTGATCGGTGAGAGGATGGTGCGGCCGATCGGGTGCGCCGCACTGCCCCGGTCGTAGGGGTGCGACAGGCGCCGCCGGCGCCGGAACTGGGGACGGGCGCAATGCGGCGAAGCCTTGGGCGGTACGAGCTCACGCACGAGCTGGGCCGGGGAGGCATGGGCGTCGTATGGGCGGCGCGCGACCGCGACGACGGGCGTGAAGTGGCCGTCAAGCTCCTCGCCCCACGGGGGTACGGCTCTGAACTCACGACCTTGGAACGCCGGTTCCTTCGGGAGGCGCGCCTCACCAGACGCCTGAACCATCCCGGTATCCCCGTCGTGTACGACCACGGCAGTGACGACGGAGAGCTGTACCTCGTCATGGAACTCGTCCCGGGCCGCGCACTGGACGCGGTGCTCAAGGACGAAGGAACGCTGGATGTCGATCGAGCCGCAGGCGTCGCGCAGGGGGTCGCCGACGTCCTGGCGTACGCACACGGCCAGGGCGTCGTCCACCGCGACCTCAAGCCGTCGAACCTGATGATCACGCCCTCCGGCGAGATAAAAGTCCTGGACTTCGGTGTCGCAGCTGCCCTGGAGCCCCGCCCCGGCGAGACCCGCTTCACCGCCGCCAACGCCACGCCCGGCACCGTCGTCTACATGGCACCTGAACAAGCCGTGGGTAGAACCGTGCCCGCGAGCGACCTCTACTCACTCGGCTGCGTCCTGTACGAACTGCTCGCGGGGAAGCCGCCGTTCACGGACGGCAGCCTCTTCATGCTGTACCACCAGCATGCGAACGAGCCCGTGCCACCGCTCTCCGGTCACCGCCCCGGCATACCCACCGGCCTGACGAAGCTGGTCGCAGGCCTGCTCGAAAAGAAGCCGGAGGACCGGCCCGGTTCGGCGGCCGAGGTGCGTGCCCTGCTTGCCACCTGGGTTCCCGCTCCGGCCGAGGCGGGCCGCACCGACCCGCGGCTGGCCGAAGTCGCAGCCCTCCGCCGCTCCGGCCGTCCTGCCCACGCGCTGGAGGAATATCAGGAACTCCTCGCCACCCCCGGCCTCGGACGCGCGGACTTCCTCGCCGCCCGCGTCGGGGCCGCCCTGTGTGCTGGCGCGCTCGGCCGCTCCCGCGAGGCCCTCGACGAGCTGAAGTCCGTCCTCGCCGAGCAGCGCAGCCTCCTCGGACCAGCGGACACCGCAGTACTGGACACGCGTTACGAGATCGCGGTCCTTCTCGTACGCACCGGAGAGCGCCATCCTGCAGTGGAGCTGCTGCGCCGTCTGGCCGACGACGAGGAGCGCTTCCTCGTCGCGGACGACCCCCGGCGCGGCCGTTCGCGCGCCCTGCTGAAGCGGCTCGACCGCATGGCCTGACGGTCACGCGCGGTTCGGCGTGACGGCCGGTCAAGATCTGCGGCTGTTATCTCTGTTCACAGGTAAAAGTGGGTGTTACGCTCCGTCTGCGTCGTTCGGGTGGGGGACCGACATGGTCTACGGACGACAGCAGCAGTGCAGATCGAGGGGGAACTCTGCCGATGTCGACAGCAGCCCAGCGTGAGAGCGGGCGGACCAGTACCGAGGAGCTTCCGGAAGAGGGGAAGCTTGTCGAGGTGCGCGGCCAGTCCTGGGTCGTCGCCCGCGTCGAGCCGTCCCCGGCCGCGAGCGAGAGCGACAAGCGCAGGGCCGCCACCCTCGTGCACCTCCAGTCCGTCGCCGATGGCCGCTTCGGTGACACCCTCTCCGTGATCTGGGAGGTCGAGCCGGGCCGCCGCGTACTGCCCGCAGGTTCCCTCCCGGACGCTTCCACGGGCCAGTACGACCCGCCGTCCCGCCTGGCCGCGTTCCTCGACGCGGTCCGCTGGTCCGCCGTGGCCTCCGCGGACGGAAAGACTCTCCAGGCCCCCTTCCGCTCCGGCGTAGCCGTCGAGCCGTACCAGCTGGAACCGGTCTCCCGCGCCGTCGGGGCCCCCCGTGTCAACCTCCTCCTCGCCGACGACGTCGGCCTCGGCAAGACCGTCGAGGCGGGTCTCGTGGCCCAGGAGCTGCTGCTGCGCGGCCGGGCGCGGCGCATCATGGTCGTCTGTCCCGCAGGGCTCACCCTGAAGTGGCGCGACGAGATGGCGGAGAAGTTCGGCCTGGACTTCACCATCGTCAACTCCGAGCACTGCGCCCGGCTCCGCCGCACCCATGGCACCGCGGCCAACCCGTTCCGTGTGCACCCGCTGACCATCGTGTCCCTGCCCTGGCTGCGCGGCACGAAGGCCCAGCGCCTCCTCGACGAGGTCATAGGCGCCCCCGAGGAGAGCAGCAACGGCGACCACAAGCGGTTCTTCGACCTGCTCGTCCTCGACGAGGCCCACCACGTCGCCCCGTCCGCCCCCAAGCAGGTCTACGCCGTCGACTCCCAGCAGACGAAGCTGATCCGGCGCCTCGTCCCGCACTTCGAGCACCGTCTCTTCCTCTCCGCCACGCCGCACAACGGCTACCCCGAGTCGTACACCGCGCTCCTGGAGCTGATCGACGACCAGCGCTTCGCGCGGGGTATGGACCCCGACAAGGAAGCGCTGAAGGACACCGTCGTACGGCGCCTCAAGGCCACCGTCACCAACGCGGACGGCACGCCCCGCTTCCGTACGCGAAAGACCGAGCAGCTCGCCGTCGACTACACGGACGCTGAGCGCGAGATCCACGGTCTGCTCGGCTCGTTCGCCGATCTGCGCCGCAAGAAGCTCGTCCCGACCGCCCGCGGTGGCCGCCGCGCCGCCGACCTGGTGACGCTGCTGCTGAAGAAGCGTCTCTTCTCCTCCCCGGCCGCCTTCTTCCACACGGTCCGCGTCTACCTGTCCCACCTGGAGGACACGGGCTCCCGTACACGTGCGGCGGCGGCCGAAGTCCCCGACTGGCTCGACGACTTCGCGGACATGGTCGCCGACCTGGACGACTTCGGTCTCGTCGACGCCGAGGACGCCGCACTCACCCGCTCCACGTCCCTCACCCCGGCCGAGGACAACCAGGAACTCGACCTGCTGCAGCGGATGGAGCGCTGGGCGGTCACCCATGAGGCAGCCGCCGACTCCAAGGCCGACCTCCTCATCCGTACGCTCAAGGCCATCTGTCGCACCGCCGACGGCAAGCACTGGATGAACGAGCGCATCGTCGTCTTCACCGAGTACCGCGACACCCTGGACTGGCTCCTCACCCTGCTCCGCCAGGAGAAGCTCACCGACGACGGCCGCGTTGCCGTCCTCCACGGTGGTCTCACCAGCGAGGACCGCGAGCGCATTCGCCTCGGCTTCCAGGCCGATCCGTCCACCGACGAGGGCGCGGTGCGCATCCTGCTCGCCACCGACGCGGCCGGCGAGGGCATCGACCTGCAGAACCACTGCCACCGTCTGATCAATTACGACATACCCTTCAACCCCAACAAGCTCGAGCAGCGAATAGGCCGCATCGACCGTTGGGGTCAGCGCAATGACCCGCAGATATCCCACTTCATCGGCTCCGGCTGGCAGCAGGCCCAGGCCGGATCGTACGAAGCGGACCTGGAGTTCCTGTCCCGCGTCGCGAAGAAGGTCGCGCGCATGGAACAGGACCTCGGTTCGGTCAACGCCGTCATCGCCGAGGCCGTCCAGCGCCGCATGACCGGCGACACGATGCCCGTAGACATCGAGAACGCCAAGCCGCGCACCATTCAGGGCCGCCGCACGGGCGGCGAGGTCGCCCCCGAGCAGAACGTCACCGCCCAGTCCAAGCGCTTGGCCGACCAGTACGACGAGACCGTCTCCACCCTCGGCTTGACGCCGGCCAACATCAAGCGAGTCGTCGACACCGCCCTCGCCCTTGACCACCAGCCGCCCCTGGCCCCTGACCGCAGCCTCGCCGAAGACTTCGAGCCGGGCGAGCTGTACGAGGTCCCGCCGCTCTCCGGCACCTGGGAACGAGCCACCCGTGGCCTCGCCCACAAGCTGCGCGAGGACGAACAGCGCCCCATCACCTTCGACACCGCCGTCGCCGCCAAGGGCCGTGAGGACGTCGTCCTCACCCACCTCAAGCACCCGCTGGTCGCCCTCTCCACGCGCCTGCTGACCGCCGCCGTCTGGAACGCGGACTCCGTCGGCCTGCACCGCGTCACCGCCGTCGTCAGCGACGACCCGGCCGTGACCACCACCCTCGTCTCCGCGTACGCCCGGTACGTCCTCGTCGGCAACGACGGCACCCGCCTCCACGAGGAAGTCGTCCACGCCGGCGGCTGGTTCGGCGACACCGGCCGCTTCCGCCGCTGGGAATCCGTACGCACTCAGGGCGGCGTCCTCGCGAAGGCGCTCACCGAAGGTACCGAGGCGGCCCCGCACCTCAGGCAGGAACTCACCACGGCCTGGGAGAAGCTGGCCAAGCCGCTCAATACCTCCCTCGAAGCCCGCGCCCGCGAGCGAGGCGACAGCCTGGAGCGAGCGCTCGCCGAGCGGCAGGCCGAGGAAGAACGCCGCATCACCGCGACCCTCGGCCGCTTCGAAGCCACTCTGCGCGCCAAGCTCAAGGAAGAGGGTGACGGCACCGGCGAGCAGTACGCGCTCTTCAGCGCGCACGACATCACCGCCGCCGAACGCCGTCAGTACGACGACGACCGAGCCCGCTGGCAGCAGCGCCTCGACGGCCTGCCCGGCGAACTGGAACGCGAACTCGCCGCAATCGCCGCCCGCTACCGCGACCCGCGCGCCCACCTCTTCCCCGTCGCCGTCGTCTTCGTGATCCCTGCAAAGGAAGCCCGCCGATGAGCCCTCGCCCCGTCTCCCGTGGTCTCGCCGCAGCCAAGGCCCAGGCGCTCGACGGCCGCCGCCAGCACCAGGAGTGGCTCGACCTCACCGAGGTCTCCGGCCCGTTCCTCACCATGCCGGTGCTCCGACAGCACTGGCCCCAGCTCGACGTCCTGGAGAAGGACGAACGGGCCCGGCTGCGCGCGCGTCACGCCGACTGGCAGAACGACACCACCGCGGGCCGCGACGAATGGGTCGCCTATGTGCTGCGCTCCCTCCTCGGCTGGGGCGACGCACTCACGCTGCGCCAGGGCGAGTCCGACGACCTCGGACTCGACCGCCTCACCGTCCACGTCCCGGAACACGGCGCTGTCCTGTGCCCCGACTTCGCCCTCGTCGAACCGGGAACCGACCTTGCCACTGAACCCAACACCGCGGCCGCCGCCAAACGCGTACGTCTTCTCGGCACGACCGTCCCCACCGGAACCGTCCCCACCTCACGCGCCGCCGCGGGCGCCGACTGGGCGGCGGCCCCCGCCGACCGCCTTGCCCGGCTGCTGCGCCACCACGACATCCCGCTCGGCCTGGTCACCGACGGCCGCTGGTGGTGCCTGGTCTGGGCCCCCATCGGCGGCGTCACGACCACCGCCGTCTTCGACACCATCGGCTGGAACGAGGCCGCCGAACGCAACGTCGTCCGCGCCTTCGTCTCCCTCCTGCGTCGCCGCCGCTTCTTCGAGTACGAGGAAGCCGAGACCCTGGTCGGCCTGCTCAAGGCCAGCCTGGCCGCCGGAGAGGACGTCACCGAAGCACTCGGCATCCAGGTCCGCCAGGCCGTCGAACTCCTCGTTGACGCCATAGGGCGAGCCGACGTCCGTGCGATGGACGCCGGCGCACCGGGCCTCCACGCGTCGGGTGTCGCGGCAGGCGAGGTTTACCGGGGCGCGGTCGCCGTCATGATGCGTGTCGTCTTCCTCCTGTACGCGGAGGAGCGCGGCCTGCTTCCGGCGGACAACGAGGTGTACGCGACGGCGTACTCCGCCCGCTTCCTGCGCGCCGAACTCAAGGCCCGCGCAGACGCGGACGGCGAGAGCGCCCTGGAACACACCACCTCCGCCTGGCACCGCCTGATAGCCCTCTTCCACGCGGTGTACGGAGGAGTGGACCACCCCGAGCTGCAGCTGCCCGCGTACGACGGCTCGATCTTCGCCCCCGACACGTACGCCTGGCTGGAGCTCAACACCCCGCTCCTCCCTATCGACGACCGCACGGTCCTGCACATGCTCCAGTCGGTGCAGGAGGTTCGCGTCGGCACGGGCAAGAACGCCGAAGTCCGCACCCTGAGCTTCCGCGCCCTCGACGTCGAGCAGATCGGTTACGTGTACGAGGGTCTGCTCTCGTACGGCGGCGAGCGCGCGGTCGAGGACATGGTCGGCCTGATCGGTCCGGAGGGCCTCGAACACGAGGTGCCGCTGCGGGAGCTGGAGTCTCTGGCGGCGAAGTCCGGCGGTTCGGTGAAGGCCCTGGCCAAGTCGATCCACGAGAAGTGGAAGGACCCGAAGCCCCCGGCGAGCGCGGCAAAGCTGGAGAAGCTGCTCGGCCCGGCCACGGATGACGTCGAGGCCCGCCGGCAGCTGAACGCGGTGACGAAGAACCCGGCGCTGAGCGAGCGCCTGCTCCCCTTCTTCGGCATCCTGCGCCGGGACCTGCGTGACCTGCCGATGGTCATCCCGAACGGCTCGCTGTACGTCACTGAGTCCTCGCTCCGCAAGAACACCGGCACGCACTACACGCCCCGCTTCCTGGCCGAGGACGTCGTCCGGCACGCGCTGGAACCCTTGGTCTACGAGCCGGGCCCGCTGCAGACGGCGGACGCGGAGGAGTGGCGGCTCAAGTCACCCGAGCAGATCCTGAAGCTGAAGGTCGCGGACATCGCGGTGGGCTCGGCGGCCTTCCTGGTCGCCGCCTGCCGTTACCTGGGCGACCGCCTGATCGAGGCGTGGGAGAACGAGGGTCGCACGGACGCGATGACCTACCGGGCGGGCCGCGCGGTGGACGCGGTGACGGCGGCGGATGCGGAACAGGACCCGGTGGTTGTCGAGTCGCGTCGCCAGATAATCGAGCACTGCCTGTACGGGGTGGACATCAACCCGATGGCAGTGGAAATGGCGAAACTGTCGCTGTGGCTGGTCTCGATGGACCCGACCCGGCCGTTCACCTTCCTGGACGACCGACTGGTCACGGGGGACTCGCTGCTGGGCGTGCACAGCATGGAGCAACTGCAGTCGGTACACTTGAAGCCGCAGCAGCAGTCAGACGTACTGGCCGAGCAGGCGCGGCAGTTGGTGGACCAGTTGACGCATGAACGCCTGGCAATCACGGCGATCAAGGGAGTGGACCTGCCCGCGCTACAGCGGAAGCGCGCGGGTCTGGCGGAGGTCAACCGTCACTCACGGCGGCTGCGCCTGGTGGGCGATCTGATTGCGGGGGCCGCGCTGGCGACGTGTGCGTCGGGTCGGGTGGAGTGGTACGCGGCGGACGGGGGCGAGCGGGTCAGGGACCTGTTCCCGCAGGCGGCGTGGATCGTGGAGAGGATCGTCGCGGACGGCGTCGAGGACGACTCGGACGTGGTGCGCGAGGCACGGGCCACGGCGGAGGAGTGGCTGGCGGCGGAGCTGCCGACGGGGGGACTGGAGCGGCGGCCGATGCATTGGCCGTTGGTGTTTCCGGAGGTGTTCTCGCGAGGGGGTGGGTTCGATGCGATTGTAGGGAATCCGCCTTTTTTGGGGGGAAGTAAGATCACGGGGGCCTTTGGTGACACATACCGTGAATGCCTTGTTGAATATCCTGCTCGGGGCAAACGTGGGAACGCTGACCTTGTGGCGTATTTCGTTCTGCGAGCGCATGATTTGTTGAACCGCCGGGGGCAGAGTGGTCTGATTGCCACGAATACTCTGGCGCAAGGTGACACTCGTGAAGTTGGTCTCGACCAGTTGACTGCGAGGAGAGTGGTGATTCGTCGGGCTATCAAGAGTCGGCGCTGGCCGTCGAAGTCCGCCGTTTTGGACTACTGCGCTGTGTGGGCAAGTGAAGCTGATGTTGCCGATGCGGCCGGCATTTTGCTGGATGCCTCCACCGCGCCGAACGGGATCTCGTCGTCACTCAACGCTACTACGCGGATGACCTCATGGGTTGAGAGGCTGAAGCGGAACGCCGAGCTGTCCTTCAACGGCAGTAAGGCTGACAGCCTGGGGTTCACCCTGCCGGCGGTGGAGGCTAAATCTTGGATCAATGATGATTCACGATACTCGGATGTCCTCTTTCCTTATGTGAACGGAAGGGAAGTGAATAATGATCCTGATCACCGCGGTGATCGTTGGATCATCTCCTTTCAGGGGTGGAGCGAAGATAAAGCTAAATGCTACCCCAAGGCGTATGGGCAGGTTCTACGTCAAGTAAAACCTGAGCGGGACAGAAATAATAGGATTGCCCGCCGTGAACGATGGTGGCAGTTTGCTGAGCGTGCTCCTGGCATGTACTCGAAGATTGCTGACTTGGATCTCTGTGTCGTCTTCACGCGACATACCCACACGGTTATGCCGGTGATGGTTTCGACTCGACAGATCTTTTCGGACGCGTTGGCTGTCATCGCTACGAGTGGCTTTGCTTCACTCGCCGTGCTGAGTAGCGCCCCGCACTACTGGTGGGCTATCGATTGTGGCTCAACGATGAAGGGCGACCTTCGATACACGCCGTCGGACGTCTTCGAAACTCTTCTGCGTCCGACAGACACCGACCGTCTATGCGCCGCCGGAGCCCACCTCGATACCTACCGCCGCGACCTGATGCTCGCCCGCAATATGGGTCTCACCGCCACTTACAACCTGGTCCACAACCCCGACTGCCAGGACGAGGACATCGCCGAACTCCGCCGCATCCACGAAGAGATCGACAAGGCCACCGTCGAGGCCTACGGCTGGTTCGACCTCCTGGACGACTACGGGCAGACCCCGCACGCGGATCCGACCCACGAGACGTTCCCGCTCGACCACGGCTTCCACGAGACCGACCAGGGCACCCGCTACACCATCGGCCTGCTCGCTCGGACCGAGATCATCGACCGGCTGCGCCAGCTGAACCACCAGGCGTACGCCGACGAGGTCCACCTCGGCCTGCACAAGAAGCCGGCCAAGCACCCGGACATGCCGAAGCCCTCCGCCGAAGCCATCCATAAGCGCAAGGAACAGCTCGCTGCGCGAGGTGGCTCGGACTTCGGCGAGGGCGCCGAGGGCTCCCTCTTCTGAGCCTTCCGCATGACGACGGGCTCGCCCGCATCACCTCACGCGATGCGGGCGAGCCCGTCGTTTCCATTCAGGGAGCCTCGTCGGCGCTCTACCCCCGCGCGAGCGACACGAACGCCGCCCACTCGCCACGGCCGACCCGTAGCACCGGCCCGTCACCCGCGACCTTCGAGTCCCGTAGGTACACAGCACCGTTGCCGGCAGCCCCCTCCACGCAGTCGCCGCCGTCCGATCCGCTGTACCTGCTCTTGAACCAGCGCAACTCGTCCACATTCTTCCATGCTCATGGCTCTCCCACCAGCCGTTCGATGAGCCGCGCAGACTCCTTAACGTTCAGCGCCTGCGATCGCAGCTTGCCTATCGCAACCCGAAGGAGCTGACGTCTGTCGGATCACTCACGGTGCACCCGACGCCTTGTGACTCGAAGTATCCGAGGTGTCGATGTTCCTTCGTCTGTACGGTGACGAACGGACCGTTCTTCCCCGGGTGGAAGCCCTGCCCGCCAGGCATCACCTGCACTTCCACATTCCTCAACCTGCTTACCTTCAGCACGTGTTCCCACTGGTTCCGCATAACCTCGCCCCCTCCCACCGGGTCGCGCAACGCCTCCTCGCCGATGATGAACGACAGCTCCGCCAGCGGGTCCCGCGTCAGCAGCTTCTGGCGGCTCAGCCGCGCTTCCGTGTGCTGGTCGACGATCTCCTTGCTCAGCGGCGGGCAGTGGCCGGCGAACACTGCCCGTGCGTACGCCTCCGTCTGCAACAGCCCCGGCACGAGTAGTGGGTCGCACGAGAGACGGCTCAGCACCTCCGCCTCGATGAGGGCGAAGTTACGGAAGAACCGGGGAGGCTTCGCCCGGTCCACCTCGCCCTGGAGGACTTCCAGTACGCCGCCCGCCGCCAGCACCCGTGCCGCGGCGACCGTGAACGCCTCCTTCGCGGGCCACCGTTCCTGCACGACCGAGGCAACCTGCTCCACCGAGTAGCCGATGGCTGCCCCCAGGGCCTGCTGGCTCAACTCGGCTCGCCTGCCCAGATGCTGGAGGAGCGTCCCGTACGCCACCCACACCCCCGGCAGTTCACTGTCCTCCTTGGCCTTCACCTTCGCCACGCGTCCGTCCCGCGTATCCCGCACTGCCCTCACGCCCTTCCGGCCACCCCACTGCGACTGAACATGGTTCAACAGCAGAGGCCATTCCCGCGTCACGGCTCCGGCCCCGTACAAAGCCCGTACAAGCCCAACAGCGCTGAACCAACACCCACGAGGCGGCGGCGTACGCGCGAGACATCACCGGGGCCTCAGCCGCGTAGTAGGTGGACAAGGCGAGGCTGATGCCATGCTTGGTCACCCCGGTGCAGATCGGCTCGACGCCGCTGAAGTGGTCCCGCAACTCGTCGAGGAATGTCACGAGTGAAGATGTGGCCGGTCAAGCTCGGCCGCGAAGAGAGCCGACGCCGCTTTGAGGATCCCGTTCGCCCGCCTGAGCTCAGCGACTTCCTTCTTCAGCGCCTTGACCTGGGCGAACTCCTCCGTTGTCGTCCCGGACCGGGGCCCCGGAGCCAATTTGCTCCCGGCGGACCCACTGGCACACCGTCTCTGCCGTACCGACACCGACTCTGCTCGCGACCGCCTTCATCGCGGCTCACTCGGTCTCGCAGTCGGGGCGCACCTCTGCGACCATGCGCACGGCGCGACGTTGCATCTCTGCGGTGTATGGGGAGGGACGCGCCATGACTCGATCCTCTCAAGGAATCGAGTCTCCATTGAATCCGGAACGGTTCAGTCCAAACGGCATTGGGTCTACACCACGGTCCGCGGCCAGACGATGCTTACTGACGTGGGCAGTTCCTTCTCCCGTCGTAGCCCAGCATCAGGACGTCACGGCCTCCGATTTTTGAGGGACCCGCTGCCAGCACTTGGCATCTTCACCACCCCTTCGCCGGCCCACAGCCCAAGGATGTCCAACGAACCACCTCCATGGACCTCGCCGGACGCGTATTCTGCTTCATGATGTTCTTCCAGGGGGACTCATCAACTACCGTTTCTCAAACTGGACTTGCGCCATTCACTGTGCAGACCCGGCGAATCTGACTGCGTTCTCGGCGGGAAGCTACAAGGAGTTCCTCGTCCAGCGGCGCAGACTCATGGCCGCGATCAGGCGGGACTGCTTCCAAGCACTCTAATTATTGAGGCGACGACATGACTCTCTCCGCTTACGAACAACGGGAGTGGGACCGACTCCAAGAGCGAAAGGCGGCTTCCCTCAACAAGCAGACGAGGAACGTCATTCCACAGCAGGCCCGGGACCGACTTGCTTCGCTCGGCCAGAAGGCGATGAGTGCCCCGGGCGCCGACAAAGTGGCTGCCGCCTACGGCGTAGCCGCAAAGGGCCTCGGCAAGGCTGTGGGAGACACCGCAAGCCGGACAGTGAGCAAGAAGCGTGTCGTTGAGCAGTATCGACGTTCCGGACATGACATCGCTGGGTTGGACGAGATCCGTGAGCTCGACCTGCGGGTCGTCGATGAGGTCGCGAGGCACAATCTGGTTCGGTATGGCCACGCGCTCTCGGCAGCGGCAACTGGCCTTGGATCTGCTGCAGCCGTCACAGGTGGAGAGGTACTCGCCAGCGCCGGAACAATCGCCGGCGCCGGCGCGGGTGCCGCACCCGGAATCGGAACCGTAGCCGGGGCGATGGCCGCCGACACTGCAATGATGCTCGCCCTTGCCACTCGAACGGTGGCTGCCACAGCTCTCTGTTACGGCTACTACCCGAGCGATCCCGAAGAGGAACTCTTCGTGATGTCTGTGATCGCTCTCGGACTGTCCACGGGCACTTCGGCGAAGACGGCCGCGTACGCCGAACTGTCCCAACTCACTCAGCTGCTGGTAAGGAATGCTCCTTGGGCGAAGTTGAACGAGAAGGTTCTCACCAAGATCGCCCAGACCTTCGCAGCGAGGTTCGCGCAGCAGCTACCGAAGAAGAAGCTCGGGCAGTTCGTTCCCATTGCGGGCATGGCTTTCGGTGCAGGGCTGAGCTACATGCTCATCGATCGCATCGCCGTTTCGGCGCGCGACGCGTATCGCGAACGCTTCCTGATCGAGAAGTCAGGCGGCGACCTGACCGGTGACCCGAACTACGGCGACGCCGGCCTCGCGCAGGATGATGACGCGATCGGCGTGTTCGATCTGCTTCGGGAGGAGGACGCTCTGCCGACATCTACCTCGTCCGACTCCGAGGGCCAGCCGGACAACTGAACTCGGCGAAATAGAGGGTTAGATCCGGATCAGCCGTCGCCGACCAGCAGCGAGAGACACGTTTGAGCAGGTCAGAGAGCCTTCTTTCGAAGATCCTCGATGCTGGCCAACCCCACTTGGGGGAGTTCGAGGTCTACTTTGACCCAGTCTTTCGACATCGCGAAGGGGGAATGAGCATGAGTGCGAACTGGGCGGGTTTGCTGATCGCCATCGTTGGCGTTGCGGGAACGTTGGGAGCCGCGCTACTTACACAGAACCGTGCCGACCGCACCAAGCGCATGGAACTTCAGGCCGCCGCTGAACAGCGGCGCCAGGAACGTGGGCATGCCGAGGCGCTGCTCGAGGCGGAGCAGGCCAGGCAGTGGCAGAGCGAGAGCCTTGAACGGCGGCGAGCCTGCTACATCACACTGAACACCGCCTCACGCCAGTACCTGACGGAGATGACCAATTACGTGCATGCGCTGCCAGGCAGACAGGACGTCGATGCGGCGCTGAACAAATTGGAAGTGGCCCGACTGGGCTTTCGGGACAGTTACGCGGAGTCCCAGATGGTCTTTCCGGACGCGGTGCTGCGTGCCGCTAGCGCGGCCAAGACGGCTTTGAACACCGTGTACGGCACGCTCAGGAAGTACGGAGCTGAACCCTCCGCATACGCCGAGGAACTGGAGGCCTTGGAAGATGCGTTCCACGAGCAGGTCTGGCCTTACCTGGGGGCACTGAAGCAGTCGATGCGTGCTGATCTGGGCATCGACGACTGACGAACCCGTGCGCGACAGGCGGCGAGACGACGCTGCTTCGATCGTCAGCGCTTGCCGACGGTCGTACTGCGGCGGCCCCGTACAACGGCCGTACCGTGCGCCGTGGTACGGCGGGGTGCCCTGGCCGATACCGAGGGCACGGCGGCACGGTGGCCGCATGTCACCGAGAAGCGTCGCCGCCGGACTCCGTGCCGAGCCGGCCGAGTTCGTCATCCGCCTCAGCAGTACCCCCGCGAGGAGCCCGTCTTGCGCGGCGGCTGGCCGAACAGCAGCTGGCCGCGTGGGGGATCGCGTACGGCTCCGGCACCGCCCGGACCGTCGCCCTGGTCACCGCCGAGCTGGCTTCCAACGCGATCACCCACGGCCACCTACCCGGCCGCGACTTCCGCCTGACCCTCCTGCTCCTGCCTCAGGCGGTCCGCATCGAGGTACATCCGCCCGGGCCGCCTCCCGCCCCAGCCGCCACCCGGTCCCGTCCCCACCCGACGCGGGCTCGGGACGCGGTCTCCTCCTGATCGACGCCTTCGCGAACCGCTGGGGCTGCACAGTCCGCGACGCCTACACCAAGACGGCCTGGGCGGAGGTCGCGCGGTCCGCCTGACTCCATTGCCGTGCAGGCAGACGGGGCAAACCGCAGTGGACGCCGCGGCAGCGCGAGGGTGCTGAGAAGCGTCTGCCCCCGCATGGTGCGGGCCATGCTTGTCTCCACCGGTCATCTGTCGCCGCCCAGCAGCACCTGTTGAGGGACCTGGATCTCTGCGACCTACCGGCTCCCGAAGCGGCACCGGAGTCTTGCGCGGCCCGGGACCTCGACACGCACGAGGTCCGGGATGTCCTGCCCACGCTTTTGTTGGCAGGGCTCGTCGAGCAGCGGGACGGTGACGGGAGCACCCTCCGGCTCACCCCGGTCGGAGCGGCGGCCCTGCGCGCTGCAAAGTGCGACGAGTTGACGGCTCCTCTGAGCGCGGTGGCCTCCTACGCCAACACCGTGTCCGGCGGTGCGGCGCCCCGCCCCGCCGGGTATGCCCTGAAACGACTTGCGGAGGGGACGTGGACCCTGGAGCAGGCGGAGGCCCACGTCCGCACCGGGGGTGGCGAGTAGCGACGGTTCATGCGTCGCCCGGTCGGTCGGTCCAGGACGACGCGGCGCCGGGCGCGGTTTGCCCGGGGCTGCGGTGGGAGAACACCTGTCGATGTGAGGTCGGTGGTGGTGACGACCCGTGAACTCACGATCTTCGTGCTAAGTGCCTGCTGCGCCGGAGGGAGTTCGACCAGCCGACGCAGTACGGACAATAAGACGATCAGCTCCTCGGTCCGCTCGCTCGGCCAGGACGTGACGTGGGTGTCGTCAAGCGGGCTGGTCCTCCGGCTGGTGGGGGAGGCCTTCCGGTAGGCGAACCAATTTCTTGGCGATGAGCATGCCGCCGACCTCGTAGTTCCAGATTTCCGGCGGGACCCCTGTGAAAGCGCCCGGTCCGACGCGCAGGGTGCCGGTCTCCTCGTCATAACTCAGCGTGTCGGGTACGGCGGAACCGATCCGCGTCGCGTACCGCACCTGGCGGGTCTCCCCGAGAAAAGCCGACGCCGTCCTGATCAGATGCCGACGCGTCGGGTCGGGTGCCGCTCTCGCCGTAGGTCGCCGCCCACAGGAACTCGTGACCGATGCGAACCGCTTCGCTCCACAGCTCCGGGTCACGGGTGAGGGGCAACCGGACTCCCGGGGTCAGCAGTTCCTCGGCGAAGTACTCGGTGAAGGCGCTGTGCCCTGCGACGGCCATCGCGTAGGCGGTGAGGTCGCGCACGGTCACCTTGTCCAGGCCGAGTGCACCGGCCAGGTACCGGAGCAGGCCGGTGGGCACAGTCCCGTCCCTCGGAGAAATTTGTTGTGAACTCAGTACATGGTCGGCATACTGATGTAGTTCGCATCGTCTTTGCCTGATTGGGTGACCATGCCCTTGGGCGTCCCACTGCGAGGTTCCATGCTCGACCACCGTCTCGTGCAGACAGCCGTGATCGGTCACAAGAACTCCGATCACCCGGTCATCCTGCCGATGGACGTTTGGGAGCTGGACAGGTGGCGCAAGGCGCACCCGAACTACACCTACTGGTGCGGGCTGCAACTTGGGGGCTGTGGCAGCGAGCTGAGCGACCGGCGCTACACGACGAAGGTGTGCCACTTTGCCCACCACCCGACTGCCCCGGCCTGCCACCGCAAGCACAACGGCGAATCCAGCGCCGATCACCTCTTCATCAAGCGGGGCCTGCGTAACCTGCTCATCAAGTACGAGCAGCGCGGCAGTGTGAAGACGCATGACCTCGGCTCGGGACCCGGCGGCGCGGTGGACCTGCACCTGCCCGCTGCCGGCCGCAAGCTCCGCTTCCAGCTCTCACGGCTCGACTACCGAGGCTGGCGCGCGGCGAATCTCACCCTGGCCGACGACGTGGACGAGGTCGACTGGCTCTTCAGTACGGACGGCCCGCTCACCGAGGAACTCCTCGCCCGCAACGGCTACAGCCTTCGCTTCCGCCTGGAGACCGTGGGCGGCGAGCGCCGCGTGTACATCGGCGCCCAGACCTACGACGAACCGTCCGTACGTTGGGACTTCTTGGAGGACTGCCGGATCACGCAGGCCGGACTGCTGACGCCGTTCACAGAGGCCGTACGCATACCCGCTTGGCGCCCGGAGCCGTTCGCGTTTCCCATCGATGGTGGCGTGGTCTTCGCCCTGGACCCCGAAGCCCCCGTCCCCAACGACTCGCCGTTCGCCGCCGAGGGACGCCGCCTGGTCATGGCGGACGTCAAACCGTTCGGCAGTTCCATCGTGCGCGCGGTGATGTCCCTGCCCGGCGACACCGAACTGCCTCCGGCGAAGTACGTCTACCGCGCAACCGACCGCGCGCGTCTACTGGTTCGCGAGGGCGCCGACGGGTGGGCCGTCCACCTGGACGGTTTCGTCCGCCTCGACGCGCACGAAGCCGCCCCCACGGGGCTGGCCCGGACACTCCCCGAGGCGCCTGAGACCAAGCCGGTTCCGGCCCCTCGGACGAAGCAGCCGGATCACCAGCCGCCTATCGCGCCCGTGAAGGCACAGCTTCCAGCGGCGGCGGACCAGCGGCATCAGGCGAAGAAGGGTGTGACGCTCACCCGAGACCAAGCCATCGTTCGTGCCCGTGAGCTTCTGAGGGGTGGCGCACCTCGAGGGCGCACGTTGCTCTGGTCCGCCCTGGCCTCGTATCTCGGTGAGCCCCTCGTCAGCATGTCCGAGCGCGACCGCATCGACTTCCTCGTCGAGGTCGACAGCCCACTCTGGGACACCAAGCCGGTCTTGTCGGTGCTGCTCCGCGAGGACGTGGGCCTCTTGCCGTGTCTGCCCGCCGTACTGGAGAAGCTCGGGGTCAGGGGCACCGGGGGCCTGTCGGCCGACTCGCCCACCTTGCGCGCGTGGGCGGCCCGGGAGAGGGAACGGGCCATCGCGATATATGCGAAGCCGCCGCGCGCAGTGGAACGCCGACTGCCCGTCACCAATCCGGCGCGCACGCTGACCAAGAAGCAGCAGAGGGAAGTGGATGCGTCGATCAGGCGCATCCAACAGCACAAGAACAAGCACGACCTGACGGGGGCCAAGACTCAGGCCTCCACTGCCGAGGAACGGCGGAAGGTTCGTGAGGCGATCGATCGCGTCGAGAGGAAGATATCCGTCCTCGGCAATGGATTTCCTGCGAGCAAGCGGGCACCCCGGACCGTTCGCCGCGCCCGCCTATGGCTGAAGTTCGCCACGCCGGGCTCTGCGATTCCTTCCAACCCCTCGAAGCTCGAGCAGCAGGCTCTCAGAGCGAGCGCTGCCGGTCTCCTTGCCGAACTGGGCGAGAAAGCACGGGAGTTGGCAGCAGTGAAGGCCAAGTTTTGGTGACTGGACCCACGCGTGGGTCAGCCAGGAGGCGCACCGCGGAGGGACGCCCAGCCGTCGCCGTCGGGGACTTCGAGCCAGGCGCCACGCTCCGCTCGGCTTGAGCGGACGAAGAGACCCGGTCCTCACGCACGTGGGTGACCGGGTCTCTTTGCGTGTGCGTGTGCCCAGATGGGGGCGCGCCTCTCAGTAGGGGGCGCAGGGTTGCCTTCGGGGCGAATGCGCGTGGGACGGTCGTGCCGAGGCGATAGTGTCCGTGTCTGGCGACCCGTTCTCTGGGGCGCCCCCTTCCAAGGACAGGTGCCGCTGGAGGGTCCAGCGCACCCGGTACGCCGGACGTAAGCCGTCTCCGCGCACGTCGGCTGCCGAACCGAGTGATCAAGTTCGACGTACGATTCGACGCCGAAGGTCAAAGATCACGTTAGTTTTCCAGGCGGACCGGCATCAGTATCGAGAACGTGTCCTCGTCGTCGGGCCGACGGATCGCGATGGGGGCCGTCGGGGCGCCGAACTCCAGGATCAGTTGGTCTCGGGCTCCGGCGGAGAGCGCGTGCAGCATGAACTCGCGGTTGACGGCGACCTGGCTCTGGTCGTCGTCACCGTCCTCGCAGATGGTCACCGTGCTGTCGTCCGTCACCTTGAGCACGCTGAGGTCGCAGGTCACGCCGTCCTGTTTGCGCGTATCGCTCATGCGGATGGGACCGGTCTCCACCGCTTCCTGGAAGGCCGGCACGTCGACGAGGACGCGTCGCCCGGCCGGCAAGCGGACGAGGCGACGGTAATCAGGGAAGTCGTGGTCCAGGCACTGACCGGCCGCTTGACGGTCACCGGTCTCCAACGTCACGCGGTCACCGTCTACAGCGAGCTGGACAGGTTCCTCGCCACTCAGCAACGCCCGCATCGCGTCGGCGAGCGGAACGGGCACGATGACCTGCACACGGGGCCCGCCGTTCACCGTGGCGCCGGTTTGCGCGACAGCCATCCGGTACCGGTCGGTGGCCACGACGCGGAGTGCCTCGTCCTCGATGTCGAACAGGACACCGCCGAGCATCGGCAGCTCCGGGTCGGTACTGGCGGCGAATCGGACCGCGTCCAACGCGGCGGCCAGCTCAGGCGCGGAGACGGTCAGTCGGACGGCGGCGGTGTGGAGTGGCGTCATGGGGTTCTCCCTGTGTTCGAGTAGTGCTCGGAGCGTGGAGAACTCGGTGCGGGCGTCGGACAGTCCCACGCCCAGTCCGCTGCCCCGGGCCATTTGACCAATGCTGCGCATCTCGCTCTCCACGTCCAGCACTCTGAGCCCTTCACAAGGTCGAGGGTCAATCTCGGCATCAGTCCGAAACTGCCAGCGGTCACGTAATCCCCCACTGAAACTCAGGCATGAGTCCATGAGAGAGAGGACCCCTCGGTGGAGTCACCGAGCCGGGTACAGGCTGTCGTAGCCGGGTGAGAGTCTGGACCGGTGCTGATACAGGGATTCGAGAACGCCCCCGTTGTCGCGGGGGAAGGACTTATGGAGCTGCCGGGCTTCTGGGCGGCCTACCTGATGTGGCTGAGCCAGACAGAGGACTACGACCCTGTTCCGGGATGGTTCGGTGTCGACGGGGCGGACGCTGATGCGGCCTGCGATGCGCTGAGCGACGAGGACCGGTGGCCTGTCTTTCGGATCCCGTTCGCGGGTGGCCATACCGCGCTGGTCCTCGGACGTAACGTTCCCGACGATCCGGAGACGGAGTACTTCATCACCCACCCCGAGTGGGAACGGCACGGCCATCTGGCCACCGTCGGCGGCCATCAGGCCGGTCCGGGGCTGGCCTGGCGAGAGCTCCACCACATAGCACGCACACCCAACCTGAACAGCGCGGGAGTCCACGCCGAACACGCACGCCTGCTCCTCCTGTTGTCGACGCTCGGTGACCACGACCTGCCCCAGGATGCCGCAGCCGTACTCACTGATCGTTTCAGAATGAAGTTTGGTGTGGGGCTTGGCAGTTGGGTGTTGTTTCGGCAGGATCTGGTGAGTGCCTGTTGATCTTGTGCCTGATG
>NZ_JBIAKK010000022.1:0-103415 GCF_042872425.1 Streptomyces sp. NPDC005262 | reverse complement strand
CCCGTTACGAGAAACGCGCCTACATCTACCTCGGAACCGTCACCCTCGCAGCCCTCACCATCTGGCTCCGAACATGATCCAAGAAACAGTGCCTAAGAGGTTGTCTCACGTGGCAAGTTCCGCGAGCTTCTTGTGCAGCTCGGGGCGGTGGCTATGGCCAGGCTTCGGCTCTGCCGGTCGTTGCGGTCCACGTACGGGATCTTGAGGCCGCGAGTAGTCCATGGCAGGCTCATGCCGCATGATCGATGAATTCGCGAAGGACAACCTGCTCGGGAGACTGCGGCGGGACCGCAAGGCGCTGCTCTGGAAGCTCGACGGCCTGTCCGAATACGACGCCCGCCGACCTTTGACAGTGACCGGGACCAGCCTCCTCGGCCTGGTCAAACACGTGGCCAATGTCGAGGCCAGGTACTTCGGCGAGGTCTTCGACCGGCCGTCCCCGGAACCGCTGTCCCGGTGGCAGGACCACGACGGCAGCGATCTGTGGGCAGCTGAGGACGAGGCGCGCGATCAGATCATCGAGTCCTACCGGCGCACGTGGGAACACTCAGACGCGACGATCGACGAGCTTGCCCTCGATGCCCCCGGCCACGTGCCGTGGTGGCCGGAGCCTTCTCCCAACACGAACCTGTTCGCCATCCTGGTCCACGTCCTCGGCGAGACCAACCGGCCCTGGGTCCAGGACTTCATGCGTCCGGCGTCGTCGTAGGCGTAGGTGTTGGTGCTCGCCCCCGCCGTCCACGGTCTCCGTGGCAGCGGCGCCGGCCGGCCCGGGTTCCGCGTCGGCCGCCCCCGCTGCAGGTCGGTGAGTTCGGCCGGAACCGTTGCCTCTCATCCGCCCGCAGAGCGGCAGCGGCCCGCCAGGCGGGGACAGCGCCAGTAGTAGTCCTTGCAGCCGACCTGTCGACGCCGCCGGCCCGCCGGAAGTCGCCTCGGCGTGTCGCCTTGCAGGGTTCCCCGGATACGTCAGCGACGGAGAGCCTTGCGCCGCCCCGCCGTGCGGGCACGAGCCCACACCTCGGGAAGCTGCCGCTCCCGGGCGCCGGCTGCGGCCCTCTCCTGACCATGCAGCAGGCGCCAGGTGAACCCGGATTCGCCCGCCGCGTGCGCAGAGACCGCGAGCCAGCGCAACGCGTCACATGTCACGACGCTGTCGTGCTGGGAACCGCTCACCTTCTGTACGTCCTTGACGCGCTTGCCGAGACGTCGCACAGGCTTCCCGAGGGCCGGGCGGGCCGCCTCCGCAGCGTAGCGGAGCCTCTTGGCGACCTTGCGGGCGTTGTGGATCGCTGCGTCACGCTCCGGCCCGGAAGGCATGTCGAGTGCACGATCCATCCGCTGAGCGAGCCGGTCGTACTCCTTCAAGAGGGCCTTGACCAGGACCTTCTCGGGCTTGCCGGCTGCCTTTGTACGCAGCGGCGGGCCGTCGGCCAGCAGCTTCAGCTTCTCCAGCAGGTCCAGGTAACGCGGCGAAGCGAGCGCATCGAGAGTGCGTCGACGGCCCCCAGCCCGCCGCGCCGCCTCCCATGCCTGCAGCCGTGCGTTGACGGGGCCGAGGACCAGCTCGCCGGGCAGTTCCCCCACGGCGGAGGTCAGACGACACCGAGCTCGGGTTGCTCGGGCCAGTCAGGCACTGCGTGGCTTCCGGCCGGTACTCTTCTTCGCTGCCGTCTTCTTCGTCTTCTTCGTCGTGGCTCTCTTGGCCGCCGACCTTTTGGCAGGTGCCTTCTTGGCCGTCTTCTTTGCGGCCGCCTTCTTGCGGGGTTTCATCTCGTGGACGGTGGCGTGTTCGCCGGTCTCGCCGCGGGACTCCTTGGCCCTCTGCACGGACGCGTTCAGGGCTGCCATCAGGTCGACGACCTGCCCGGGCTGCTGCTCCTCGCCCTCGGCCGGTTGGGCTGGCTCCTTGCCTTCCCTCTTCGCCTCGATGAGCTCTTCCAGGGCGTCCCGGTACGCGTCACGGAAGCCGGAGATGTCGTCGATGGCCATGCTGTCGGCGAGCTGTACGGCCTGCTCGATCTCTTTCTCGCCCAGCTCGGGTTCCTTCGGGGCCAGCTCGGACGGGTCGCGGATCTCGTCCGGCCACCTCATGGCGTGGAGGACGATGACGTCGTCCCGTACCCGGAGCAGGCCGAGGCGCTCGCGGTTGTGCCAGGCGAATTTCGCGATGGCAGCCTTGTCGGACCGCTCAAGTGCCCTGCGCAGCAGGGTGTACGGCTTCGCCGCTACTTGCCCGTCGGCTGCCAGGTAGTAGCTGTCACCGATCCGCACCGGGTCGATCGTGTCGGCGTCCACGAACGTCACGATCTCGATCGCCTTGGCCGTGGGAAGGGGTATCTGGTCGAGCTCTGCGTCCGTGATCGGGACGATCTCGTCCTTGGTGAGCTCGTAGCCCTTGCCGATCTCGTCCTGCGTAACGACCTCGCCGTCGATCTCACACACCTTCCGCGTGCGGACCCGGCCCATATCCTCCAGGTGAACCTGGTGGAATCGGATCGAATGATCCTCGGTGGCACCGACCACCTTGCAAGGAATCGTGACCAAGCCAAAGCTGATGGCCCCGCTCCAAATCGTCGACGGCATGCATACCTCCAGGACCCCCCCACGGGCCGGTCGGGCAGCAGTCCAGGCCGCGGCAGGGCCACCGCCCGTACAGCGATCCTTACGCCGGACCGGGGCCCGCGCACCTGGGACAGCCGGATGCGCCCGCCGTCGTCCCGGGTCAGGCTGGAGGGATGAGCGCGCCGATAGTCGTCCAGGGCCTCTCGCCCTCGGGCGGGCGGAGGGTCACGATCAACGGGCAGGGCGTCGGGCTCGCCCACACGGACAATGACCTAGTCGAGTTCCTGAGGCGGGCCGGTCTCGACGATGCCTGGGATCTCCTCGACGACGCGCACTGGGTCGAGTGGCAGGGCGGGCGGGCCCACCGGTACGAACCGGCGTGATCTATCCGAGTCGAAGACGTTGAACTTGTTGCTCCGGAGCGAGAAGCGACTTGGGTGTTTACCCAGCCCTCCTGAGGGAAAACAAAGGCAAACCTGCAAATTCATACATATTTCGATTGGAAACGTAGCAATAGTTTTGAAACAGGCAGCAGGCACTGTGGCTTAGACGGCGAACGGCGAGATCAGAAGGCATAACAGGGGCGAACTGAGCGGACCCCGTTTCATACAGAACTGGACAAGCTCAGCGACCTAGTCGTTTGCTCCCAGCCGAGCACTCCCCGCTTTCGCTCAGAAACCTGGGCAAAGTCCACGCAGCGGTGCCTAGCGCATCTCCTCCCACCGGAGGCTGCGCGTCCCAGGACGCAGGCCGATTGCTGGCCGCACCGTCGTCCGCCCACCGGAGGAAGTGACGCCTCATGCCGCCCACCCCCGCCGCCAGCATGGACCCCACCGCCATGAGGGTTGCCCGACTGCTCCCCGTGTTCTTGATCCTCGGTGGCATGGCCGCCAATCTCTTCGCTCCCGAGCCGTACATGGGCCTGCCTTTGCTGGCCGCCGCACCCCTTATGGGGTGCGTCGTCATGCGTACCCGCACAAACGTCGGCGTCGCTGCCGCCGCCTGCATCGCCAGTGTTGCCATCGATCTATGGATCGGCCGTCCACCACCCGCGACTCTGGTGGACTTGGGTGTAGTGGGTCTTATCGGCCTCATCGGACTCTGGGTCAACCACCTGATGTCTCGGCAGCGAGGCCACCTGACCGTGGCGCGCGACATCGCGGAAGCCACGCAGCGCGCCGTGCTGCCCTCACCGCCCGAACGCCTAGGATCCTTCACCGTCGCCGCCCGCTACGAACCGGCTCAGGCAGAAGCCAGGATCGGCGGGGACCTCTACGCGGTGCAGGAGACGCCCTTCGGGTTGCGTGCCATCGTCGGCGATGTGGTCGGTAAAGGCATGGGCGCCGTACCCGCTGTCTCCGCCGTTCTCGGCACCTTTCGTGAGGCCGCCGAGTCCGCCCCCGACCTTCGCGCGCTAGCGCAACGACTGGATCACGCGCTCGAGCGAGACTGCCATGCCGACGAGGAGGATGCCCAGTGCTACACCACGGCCTTGCTCGCCGAGATCCCGCCCGGCGACAGCACCGTCACACTGCTCTCCCTGGGCCACCCCGCGCCGTACCTTCTCCACGCGGGGAAAGTCACTCAGCTAGAGCCGACCGCGCCCGATCCGCCGCTCGGCACCGGGCTGCCCGAAGCTGGTCAAGACAACACCTCCGACACCTTTCCCCTGCCTCCTGACGCCACCGTTCTCATGCTCACCGACGGCGTACTCGAGGCCCGCAACCGACATGGGCACTTCTACGACCCCACCGCGACGCTGTCACGACGCACGCGCATCCAGCCGAAGGACCTCGTCGACGCCCTCGTCCGAAGCGTCTCGCGGTGGACCGACGGCGAACGCCAGGACGACCTGGTCGTGCTGGCACTTTCCCGCACGCCGGCAGGCCAGCAGGAGGCAGACCGACTCGCGGTCCGGACGCCATGGACGCCGGCCCCGTCCCCGCTGTGCGCACCCAACACATCACCTGCGCTCTCCCCGGCTACATCTCGAAACCAGCAAGAGTCCTGACCTTCCCCTCGGGTGTGGGCGGAGGGTCATCATCAACGGGCAGATCGTTGGGCTCGCCCACGATGACCTTTCCTCGTCAAATCCCAGAGGTGGGCCGGTCTCGACGTCGCCTGGATTTCCTCGACGACGCCCAGTGGGTCTGGTACGGGGTCGCCGTCGCGATCTGGATGTCCACGCCGCCCGGCCACACGCTGGGAAGGCGCCGGATCGTCGACGCGCAGGACGTCCGCGCTCCCGGGGTGCCTTACCGGCAGATCGCCACAATGATCAGGCCGGGTTGCCGTACAGCAGGACGCCGACGATCCCCGGCACACGTCACCCGGACGTGCGCGCGGCGACCACAAGGGCAAAGGAGCCGTGCCAACACCCGCACCCGCACGCGGTCCAGGCCCGCTTCCTGGGGCCTCTCCTGGGAGAGGGGCAGGGGCGGGCGCGCGTACCGGTACCGCATCGTGGTCTTCACGACGGCGTACGCGAGACGCCTTCAGCAGCAGCGCGAACTCGCCGCCCGCAGAGACCTCCTACCTGGCGGCGACGTAGCCTGATGTCGAAAGAGACCGCCGCCGAGCTCCCTGCCCAGGCCCGCGAGTCCGCCAGTGAAGCGGCCGCCACGCGAGAGTGTGGGCGGCGAGCCGCAACGACCCGAGCCCCAGACCCCCCGTCCCCCACCACAGGACCTCCATGCGCAGGTTCGCCCCGGCCGCAAGCGCCGAGGTCGTAGCAGGCTTCCTTCCTCTCGACGCCTGGCACGCCCGCTTCATCGGTTCCGGATCTGAGGCACCCCACCTGATCCGCGGTACCTTCGACGTCCACGGCACGGTGCGCCGCGCTCTGCTGCATTCCACCGCCTTCGGCGCCTATGACATCCGCATCAACGACGTCCCCGCCGACGACTCCGAGCTCAAGCCCGGCTGGACCAGCTGTCAGTGGCGTGTGAACCTCGACGTGGCCGACGTGACCGCGCATATCCGCCCGGGGCGCAACGCACTCGGAATCACCCTGACCGGCGGCTGGTATACCGAACGGTTCGGCTTTCGTGACGCGGCATGCCGCGTTTACGAGGGTGCGCCGGCCGCGGCCGCCCAGCTTACGCTCGACTATGAAGACGGGACGGTGGAGACCGTCATCACTCATGAACGGTGGCACTGGGCACGGGCCCCCGTCGTATCCGCGAGTCTCTACCAGGGGCGCTCACCGCAACCGGCCACGCGGCGGCCGCGTCGCGCTTGTTGACCCAGACCGAATGCCCTTCGTGGTTGTACCCGGTCACCATGGGCGCGACCACCGTGTGGGAACGCTGGGACTCCATGCTCGAGGACGGCTCGATCAACCCGGGCCAAATGACCTCATTCAACCACTACGCGCTGGGCGCTGTGGCTGACTGGCTGCACCGTAGCGTCGCCGGACTCGCGCCACTGGAACCGGCCTACCGCGTCATCCGGATCGCACCTACCCTGCTGGCCGGTCTCGACGACGCATCGGCATGGCACGAGACACCGTACGGGCGCGCCCGCGCAGGCTGGCGACGCGAAGGCGCGAAGGTGTACTTCCATGCTGAGATACCACCGAACACCCAGGCCATAGTTGAGCTCCCCTCCGGTACGCGTTACGAGGTCGGCAGCGGGGTTCACACCTGGGTAGAAGTCCATCCGCAAAATTCCCTGCCCCGAAGCCCGTTGAGTCTCCGCAGCAGCCTGGCCACGATCATCGACGACCGGCAGGCATACGAAGCAGTGCTGAACGCAATCCGAACCATCGATGAGTCGCGCGCTGAGACATTCCGCCGAACAACTCGTTGGAGGCCGGGCCGAGAGCTTCGGGAACCCTTGGACAAAGCTCCCGTCACCATCCTTGCGGCGGTGGAACAGGCGCTCGCCACCCTGCCGACCTGCGACCCGGTAGTCCAACAAGCAGCCCTACCGGCTCCTGACCCTGCCCGGGCTGATCACTGATTGCTGCCCGAACTCGTCGACGAGCAGTGGCCTGAGTGGCGTTGGGAACCGGCCGCTGCCCCGCGGAGCCGTCACCGGTGAGGAAGCCCTATGAGGCCTTCCTCACCGGTCACGGCTCCGCGGGGCACTCCGTCGTTTCGGTGTCTACCGGTTCCGCCCACGACTATGTACGCCGAGAACGGCCGCAGCGACCGAGCAGACCCAGTCGCGATTCTCCGAACGGCCCAACTCGGTTGCTGTCGAAGGGCGTCACTTGGCGTCGGCGCTCTTTGTCGGCGACTAAAACCGTCAGCGCAACGCGAGGGTCGTCGCGAGCCGGAGGGCGCCCAAGAGTTCGGCCCGGGTGCCGAGGCCGGCGGGGACTATGTCGAGGCCGGCGGCGATGGCGGGCTGTCCGGCGACCCCGATAGGCAGCGCCAGCCCTGCCGCTCCGGCTACGAAAGTCCCGATGACGTGTCTGCGGCTCAGTGCGCCGCGCGGCTCTGTGGACATGTCGAACTCCTTGAGTCATGTGGTTTTGCCTTGCATGGGGCCGCACTTTTGCGAACCCCTGGTCTCCACCCAGCGAGCCGAGCAGAGGCCATGTGCATGCAGGTCAGCCTCGGTTGACGGTGACGCCGTACCTGCCGCGGACAACCGTGAGTCGGGCGCAGCCGCTCTCGGCGTGGCCCTGACAGGCGCTGTACGCGCCTCGGTTGCACCCGTTGGGGCCGCTGACGGCGGTCTCCCCAGTAACAGGGAGGGTGATGGTGCCACTCGTCGCGCTCCCCGTCTCGGCGTGCAGCGTGGACGAGGAGGCTTCCGAAACCGACTGCCACTTCCCCGCGATGTCGCGGTAGAACGAGCTCCTCTCGAAAATGAAACGTTTCAAGCTTCTCCCTCGATATCCCATGTGTGTGCTTGCTCAAATCTTCCGACCGGTCTGGTCGGGGTCATCTCCTTGCCGTTGACCTGTACAGAGACCGGCTCTTTAGTAGGGCGCCCTGGGCGTGAGCACCGTGTACCGGAGTGGACTTCCCGCTACGGGAATGCCTGTGCCGAAGTGCGTCAGCGCAGCGTGAGGCTGGACTGACGTACGACCAGTTCCGGCTGGAGGATGACGTGTTCGTGCTGGTGGCCGTGTGAGCCCTCGTCTGTTTCCCGAAGCAGCAGCTCGGTGGCTTTGGCTCCGATGGTGAGGGCAGGCTGGCGCACCGATGTGAGGGGTACCGTGGCCGCCGCAGCGAACTCGATGTCGTCGTAGCCGACGATGGCCATGTCGTCCGGGACACGGACTCCGGCCGCGTACAGGGACTGCAACACACCGAGAGCCAACAGGTCGTTGGCGCAGAAGATGCCAGTGGGACGCTGCGCCAGGCCGAGGAGCCGGGCTCCCGCGTCGCGTCCGGCCGCGACGTCGAGACTTGCGGCCGGAATCTCCTGCAGGGCATGGGGAGGGAGGCCGGCCTCGGTCAGCGCAGCCAAGGCACCTGTGCGCCGGTCCTGGACCTGCGTCAGGTGTCCCGGTCCGCTGACGTAGGCGAGGGTGCGGTGACCCACCGCGGTCAGGTGACGGATTGCCAGAGCCCCGCCGACGACGTCATCGACGGAGACCGAACACCCGTCGTCGTCCCCCGCCACGCGGTCCACGAGGACGAAGGGGATGCCGTGGCGGCGGAATTCCCGAAGGTTGCGCCCGCCGGGGTCGGCGGGAGTGACCAGGACTCCGCGAACGCGCTGTTCGGCGAAGAGGGCGAGGTAGTCGGCTTCGTCCTGGGGGTTCTGGCCACTGTTGCAGACCATGACGCCCAGCCCGGCGGCCCTGGCGGCGCGTTCGGCTCCACGGGCGATGTCGACGAAGAACGGGTTACCCATGTCCAGGACGAGCAGCGCCATCATGCGGCTGTGGCCGGCCCGTAGTTGACGGGCGTGCTCGCTGCGCACATAACCCAGACCCGAGATCACTCTCTGCACTTTTTGCCGGGTTTCCGGCGAGACCCGCTCCGGCTGGTTGATGACGTTGGAGACGGTGCCCACGGAGACGCCCGCCTCGCGTGCCACGTCCTTGATACTCACCGTCCGTGCAGTACTCGTCATCCGTCCCACCTGGTCTCTCCTATCGGTTCTCCTCCTCTGAGCGAAATACCGCCTGAGGGCTTCATCCTACGCAGTCGGTATTTCCGGTCAGGCGAGATGGAAGACCTCCGTGAGCGGCCGCATGGCACCGTCGGGTGCCCGCCCGTCGAGTTCCTCGAAGAACTCCGCCATCTCGGCCTGCCAGCGGGCGTTCACCTCGGTGGCTTCCATGGCGACGCGGGCCCGGTCGAAGTCCGGGGTCTCCAGATAGCCGACGAGCAGCCCGTCCTCGCGCAGGAACAGCGAATAGTTGTGCCATCCCGCTTCGGTGAGTGCCGCCCGCATCTCGGCCCATACGTGCTGGTGGCGCTCGCGGTACTCCTCGATCCGCTCGGCCCGGACCTTCAGCAGGAAGCAGACGCGCTGCATTGTCGCCTCTCTCGGATGGGGTGGGGCCGCCGCACCGGTGGCGGCCCCACGGCTCGAACGACGCTCAGAACTTGAACTGATCGATGTTGGCCTTGTCGAAGACGGTCGGCTTGCCGAGCGAGACGACGCCGTCCTTGCCGATCGTGAACGACCCCATGTCGCCGGCCTTGAAGGTCTCCCCCTCGGCGCCGGTGATCTGGCCGGACTCCAGGGCGACGGCCGTGTGGGCGGCGAGTGCGCCGAGCTTGGCCGGGTCCCACAGCTCGAAGCCCTCGACAGTGCCGTCCTTGACATAGGCGCGCATGTCGTTGGGGGTGCCCAGGCCGGTCAGCTTGACCTTGCCCTTGTACTTGGAACCGGACAGGTACTGGGCGGCCGCCTTGATGCCGACGGTGGTCGGCGAGATGATCCCCTTCAGGTTGGGGTGTTCCTGAAGCAGACCCTGCGTCTGCTGGAAGGACTTCTGGGCGTCGTCGTCACCGTATGCGGTCTTGACGAGCTTGATGTCCTTGTACTCGGGCTTCTTCAGCTCGTCCTTCATGAAGTCGATCCAGGTGTTCTGGTTGGTGGCCGTCTGGGCCGCCGAGAGGATCGCGATCTCGCCCTTGCCGCCGATCTGCTTCGCCAGCAACTGGACCTGGGTGCGGCCGAGGTCCTCTGCGCTGGCCTGGGAGACGAAGACCTGGCGGCAGTCGGCCTGGGTGTCGGAGTCGTAGGTGACGACACTGACGCCGTTCTTCATGGCCTGCTTCAGAGCCGTGCACAGGGCGCCCGGGTCCTGGGCGGAGACGGCGATGGCGTCGACCTGTTGCTGGGTGAGGGTGTTGACGTAGGAGACCTGCCCGGAGGTGTCGGTACCGCTGCTGGTCCCGACCTCCTTGTACGTGGACCCAAGCTGCTCCACGGCCTTCTTGCCGCCGGCGTCCGAGGTGGTGAAGTATGGGTTGTTGACCTGCTTGGGCAGGAAGGCGACCGTGAGGCCCTTCTTGGTGGCCTTGTTCGGATCGGCCTTGCCGGTAGCGGCCGGGCCGGCCTCCTTGCTCGCAGAGTCCTTGCTGGTGCCCGAGCAGGCGGTGACGCCGAGGGCCAGGACGGCGGTGACGGCGAGGGCGGCTGTCAGTCGG
Source organism: Streptomyces sp. NPDC005262 (assembly GCF_042872425.1). Classification (NCBI taxonomy): domain Bacteria; kingdom Bacillati; phylum Actinomycetota; class Actinomycetes; order Kitasatosporales; family Streptomycetaceae; genus Streptomyces; species Streptomyces sp. NPDC005262. The sequence goes on along the minus strand of NZ_JBIAKK010000022.1, from coordinate 93,282 downwards.
CCGTTTCTGACGGTGGTGCCGTACATATGGGTTTCCTTTCGCTGCCGCGAGCGGCAGGGACTGCCGGGCGGACGCCCGAACGGTGACGAAGAGGGTGCGGGGTGGCGCGCAACCCCGCGGTGATGCTGTGCAGCGTGGGGTGCGAGAGGGGTCAGGGGGTGGCGGCCGATGGTGAGGTGGCCGTGGATTTCCTGCGAGCCCGGGCCTGGGCAACCTGGCGGCCGACGCGCGGGGCGAGGACGGAGATCACCAGCAGGACGCCAGTGACCACAATCTGGGACTGGGCGGAGACGTTGACCAGGCTCATGACGTTCTGCAGGGTGCCGAGCAGGAACACGCCAGCGATGGCGCCGCCCAGGGTCCCCTTGCCACCATCGAAGTCAATGCCGCCGAGCAACACCGCCGCAATGACGGAGAGTTCGAGGCCAGTGGCGTTGTCGTAGCGGGCGCTGGCGTAGTGGAGGGCCCAGAAGACGCCGGTGAGCGCGGAGATCACACCGGTGGTCACGAACATGGAGAGCTTGAGCCGCTTGACGCGGATGCCCGCGAACCGGGCTGCCTCCTCACTGGCACCCGTGGCAAACAAGGAACGGCCGATCGGTGTGGCATGCAGGACCACGACGGCCACAGCGAGCAGCACAGTGAAGGGGATAGCGGCGTACGGGATGAAGGTGTCACCGATCCGGCCGGCGCCGAAGTCGAGGTACTGGGTGGGGAAGTCGGTGACGGAGTCGGAGCCCAGGACGATCTGCGCGATGCCGCGGTAGGCGGCCATGGTGCCGATGGTGACGGCGAGCGAGGGCAGGCCGAGGCGGGTCACGAGCAATCCGTTGATCAGACCGCAGACGACGCCGAGCAGCAGGCACAGAGGAATGATCGTCTCGATCGTCATACCAGCGTTCCACAGCGCGCCCATCACGGCTCCGGACAGGCCCGCCGTGGAACCGACGGACAAGTCGACCTCGCCGGAGACCACAAGCATGGTCATGGGCAGAGCGATCAGGGCGATCGGAAGTGTGTTGCCGATCAGGAACGACAGGTTCAGCGCGTTGCCGAAGTTGTCGACGAAGGAGAACGAGCAGACCAGGAGCGTGAGAAGCAGGGCACCGACCGCGGTGTCCCAGCGGACTGCTCCACCGAGGCGGGCGAGGACCGGGGTCCGGGTGGCGAGAGACGGGGTCTTGGTCGTGTCAGGCATGGCGGGCGCTCCTCATCTGTGCGGCCTTCTTGCGCAGCCCTGCGGCCACCCGCAGGGCCAGGATCCGGTCGACGGCGATGGCGAGCAGCAGCAGGAAGCCGTTGATCGCGGTGACCCAGACGGAGCTGACGCCGATGGCCGGGAGCACGCTGTTGATGGAGGTGAGCAGAAGGGCGCCGAGGGCAGCACCGTAGACCGTGCCGGAGCCGCCGGTGAAGGCGACACCGCCGACGACGACGGCGCTGACCACGGTGAGTTCGAATCCGTTGCCGGTGGCGGAGTCGACGTTGCCGAAGCGGGCGAGGTAGAGAGCGCCGGCAAGGCCGGCGAGAGCGCCGCAGAGCACATACGCCGTCATGATCCGTGCCCTGACCGGGACGCCTGCGAGCCTGGCGGCCTCGGGGCTGGAGCCGAGCGCGTAGAGGTCGCGTCCGCTGTGGTAGCTCCTCAGGTAGTAGGCGACCGCGGCCAGTACGGCGACAGCGAGCAGGGCCAGGTAGGGCAGCACTGAGATCCCGCCGTGGCCGAAGTCGACGAAGCTCTTGGGCAGGGCGTCGGCGGTGATCTGCCGGGAGCCGACCCAGATGGAGTCGATGCCGCGGACGATGTAGAGCGTGCCCAGGGTGACGACGAGCGCAGGCACCTTGCCCAGGCTCACCAGGGCCCCGTTGAGGACCCCGAAGAGCGCGCCGAGGGCGGTCGCGAGCAGGATCGCAACGAGCGGGTTGCCGCCGTTCTGGAGGTAGATGCCGGCGGCGAAGGCGGAGATACCGAGGACGGAGCCGACCGAAAGGTCCACGTTGCGGGTGATCACCACCACCGCCTGGCCGACCGCGACGAGGACCAAGATGGTCGCGTTCAGCATCAGGTCTTTGATGCCCTGCTCGGACAGGAACTCGGTGTTGGACAGCTGAGTCACGCCGAGCATCACGGCGAGAACGAGGACCACGGCCAGTTCGCGGGCCTTGAACACCTTGTCGACGAGTCGTCGCGAGGCGACAGACTGGGGTGCGGGCTTGTGCCGCGCCGGGTCTGCAGTCATGGTCATGCCGCGTTCCTTCCTCGGTCGGCACGGCCGGTTGCCGCCGCCATCACGGTCTCCTCGGTCGCCTCGGACCGGGGGATCTCGGCGGTCAGCCGTCCTTCGTGCATCACCAGGACCCGGTCGGCCATGCCGAGGATCTCCGGGAGGTCGGAGGAGATCATCAGCACCGCCACCCCCTCTGCGGCGAGCGAGGACAGCAGGCGGTGCACCTCAGCCTTGGTGCCGACGTCGATTCCGCGGGTCGGCTCGTCCACAATCAGCACCTGCGGGGCGGTGGCCAGCCACTTGGCGAGGACGACCTTCTGCTGGTTGCCGCCGGAGAGCGTGCCGACGACATCGGCGAGGCGGGCGTACTTGACCTGGAGCTTGACCGCCCAGTCCACCGCCCGATCGCGCTCGGCGCCGCGGTTCATCAGCCCCGCTCGGGTGGTCGTAGCGAAGCCGGTGAGGCCGATGTTCCGCTCGATGGACATGTCCATCACCAGACCCTGGGCACGGCGGTCCTCGGGTACGAGGGCGAGGCCCGCGGCCATCGCCACACTCGGCGCCCCTGATCGCAGCTTCCGGCCGAGGACCTCGACCTCGCCGCCGTCGAACCGGTCGACGCCGAACACCGCGCGGGCCACCTCACTGCGTCCCGCTCCGACCAGCCCCGCGAGGCCGACGATCTCACCACGGCAGACCTCGAAGGAGACGTCCGTGAAGACGCCCTCCCGGGTCAACCGGCGCACGCTGAGGGCTACTTCACCAAGCTCGGTTTCCTGCTTGGGGTACAGCTCGTCCAGGTCGCGGCCGACCATGCGGCGCACGAGGTCGTCCTCGGTCAGGCCATCGAGGGGCTCGCTGGAGATCAAGGCACCGTCGCGCAAGGTGGTGACGCGCTGGCAGAGCGCGAAGATCTCCTCCAGGCGGTGCGAGATGAACAGCACCGCCGCGCCCTGCTCGCGCAGCGTCTTGACGACGCCGAACAAGCGGGCGACCTCGCTGCCGGTGAGCGCAGCCGTCGGCTCGTCCATGATCAGGACGCGGGCGTCGAAGGAGAGCGCCTTGGCGATCTCAACCAGCTGCTGGTCGGCGATCGACAGGCCGCGCGCCGGCTGGTCGGGGTCGAGATCGACGCCGAGGCGACCGAAGAGATCGGCCGCGGCCCGCCTGACCGCTGGGTGATCCACCCGACCGAGGGAGCGGCGGGGCTGGCGACCCACGAAGATGTTCTCCGCCACGGACAGATCAGGGAAGAGCGTCGGCTCCTGGTAGATCACGGCAACACCGGCGTCGCGGGCACCTGCCGGGCCGTGGAAGTCGACGGGCTTGCCGTCGAGCAGGACCGCGCCCGTATCGGGGCGGTACACACCTGCGAGAGTCTTGATCAGGGTCGACTTGCCTGCACCGTTCTCGCCGGCGAGGGCGTGAGCCTCACCGGCGTACAGCCGCAGCGACACGCCGCGCAGGGCCCGGACGGCGCCGAAGGACTTGCTCACCCCCTCCAGCGCGAGCACCGGAGTCGTCTCCGGTTCGGGGTGCGTCATGGGTGTTCTCCCGTGCTTGTGCCGAGCAGAGCGCTCGACATGAAATGTTTCAGTGGGGTTGCCGGGAAGCTAGCCGTGCCCCGCCGGAAGCGTCAAGAGGTCTTCTCAACCGGACGCCCCGAAATTCCGCTGAGCTTGCGGAAAACGCCGGGGATCAACCCTGAACTGCAGAGGTGAGGGCTGCGGGTGCAGGCCACATCTTCCCGATGACACGATCCGGTAACGCGCCGGTCAGCTGCCGGAAAACCTTGACGGCCGTCTTGCAGGCAGCTAGCTTCTGCGATGAATCGATTCATTGAATGGTTTTTCGGCGGCGGTCCTCCTCGGGCCGCCCACGCATCCCCCGAGGTGGACATGCCTGACATCGCTGCGGTGAAGGCCGCACTCGCCAACCAGCGGATCGAGACACCGTCCTGGGGCTACGGCAACTCCGGCACCCGGTTCAAGGTGTTCGCGCAGGCCGGTGTGCCACGAACGCCGTACGAGAAGCTCGACGACGCGGCCAAGGTCCAGGAGTTCACCGGGGTCGCACCGAAGGTGTCGCTGCACATCCCCTGGGACCGGGTCGACGACTACGCGGCCCTGGCGACGTACGCGAAGGAGCGGGCCCTGGAACTGGGGGCGGTCAACTCCAACACATTCCAGGACGACGATTACAAGCTGGGCAGCGTGTGTCATCCGGACGCGAAGGTCCGCCGCAAGGCCGTGGACCACCTGCTGGAGTGCGTCGACATCATGGACGCGACCGGTTCCACGGATCTGAAGCTCTGGTTCGCGGACGGCACCAACTATCCCGGCCAGGATGACATCGTCGCCCGCCAGGACCGGCTGGCCGAGGCGCTGGCCGAGGTGTACGAGCGCCTCGGTGAGGGGCAGCGGATGCTGCTTGAGTACAAGTTCTTCGAACCCGCCTTCTACGCGACGGACGTGCCGGACTGGGGCACGTCGTACGCGCACTGCCTCAAGCTGGGACCGAAGGCGCAGGTGGTCGTGGACACCGGACATCACGCGCCGGGTACCAACATCGAGTTCATCGTCGCGCTGCTGCTGCGTGAGGGGAAGCTCGGCGGTTTCGACTTCAACTCGCGCTTCTACGCGGACGACGACCTGATGGTCGGCTCCGCAGACCCCTTCCAGCTGTTCCGGATCATGCACGAGGTCGCCAAGAACGGCGGCCTGAAGCCGGAAACGAACGTGGCGTTCATGCTGGACCAGTGCCACAACATCGAGGCAAAGATCCCGGCCGTCATCCGCTCCGTGATGAACGTCCAGGAGTCCACCGCCAAGGCCCTGCTCGTCGACCTCGACGCGCTGACCGCGGCCCAGCGAGCAGGTGACGTGCTGGCCGCCAACGAGACGCTGATGGACGCCTACAACACCGACGTACGCCCCCTCCTGCGCGAGCTCCGCGAGGAGCAGGGTCTCGACCCCAACCCGGTCGCCGCCTACCGAAACTCCGGCTGGCAGGAGCGGATCGTCGCCGACCGTGTCGGCGGCGAGCAGGCCGGCTGGGGTGCCTAGGAGCTCTCCGGCAGCCTGGCAGTCCTAGCAGCCCTGGCCTGCCCGTACCTCCACCGCCCCACGAAGTACCGCACCTCACACATCCCGAAGGAATCCGGTCATGTCCTCCGCCACGCACACCACGGCCTCCGCGCTGATCACACGCTCCCGCCGGCTCGGCTCCGACCCGCGCAACACCAACTACGCGGGTGGCAACACCTCCGCGAAGGGGACCGGGACTGACCCGGCCACCGGCGGCGATGTCGAGCTTCTGTGGGTCAAGGGGTCGGGCGGCGACCTCGGCACGCTCACCGAGTCCGGCCTCGCGGCGCTCCGGCTGGACCGGCTGCGCTCGCTCAAGGACGTCTATCCGGGGGTGGAGCGCGAGGACGAGATGGTCGCAGCCTTCGACTACTGCCTGCACGGCAGGGGCGGTGCGGCCCCCTCCATCGACACCGCGATGCACGGCCTGGTGGACGCCGCGCACGTGGACCATCTGCACCCGGACTCGGGCATCGCACTGGCCTGCGCCGCCGACGGTGAAAAGCTGACCGTCGATTGTTTCGGCGACAAGGTGGTCTGGGTGCCCTGGCGCCGTCCCGGCTTCCAGCTCGGCCTGGACATCGCCGCGATCAAGGCGGCCAACCCGCAGGCAGTCGGCTGCATCCTCGGCGGCCACGGCATCACCGCCTGGGGCGACACCTCCGAGGAGTGCGAGGCGAACTCGCTGTTCATCATCCGCTCCGCCGAGGAGTACCTCGCGGACAAGGGCAAGGCCGAGCCCTTCGGTCCGGTGCTCGCGGGGTACGAGCCGCTGGGCGACGCCGAGCGGCGGGAGAGGGCGGCTGCCCTGGCCCCCGTGATCCGCGGCCTGGCCTCCCAGGACCGCCCGCAGGTCGGACACTTCGACGACGCCGAGACCGTACTGGACTTCGTATCCCGTGCCGAGCACCCGCGGCTTGCGGCACTCGGCACGTCCTGCCCCGACCACTTCCTTCGTACGAAGGTGCGCCCGCTGGTCCTGGACCTGCCCGCCACCGCCCCGCTGGACGAGGCGATCGTGCGGCTCAAGGAGCTGCACCAGGAGTACCGCGCCGAGTACCGCGCCTACTACGAGCGGCACGCCACCCCCGACTCCCCTGCCCTGCGCGGCGCGGACCCGGCCATTGTGCTCGTCCCGGGCGTGGGCATGTTCTCCTTCGGCAAGGACAAGCAGACCGCGCGGGTAGCTGGGGAGTTCTACCTCAACGCCATCAACGTCATGCGCGGCGCCGAGGCCGTCTCCACCTACGCGCCCATCGAGGAGTCGGAGAAGTTCCGCATCGAGTACTGGGCGCTCGAGGAGGCCAAGCTTCAGCGGATGCCCAAGCCGAAGCCCCTCGCCACCCGCATCGCGCTCGTCACGGGCGCGGGAAGCGGCATCGGCAAGGCCATCGCGCACCGACTGGTCGCCGAGGGCGCCTGTGTGGTCGTCGCCGACCTCAACGCCGAGACCGCTGCCGCCGTCGCCGAGGGGCTGGGGGGCCCCGACAAGGCTGTGGCCGTCACGGTGAACGTCACCTCAGAGGACGAGATCGCCGAGGCGTTCAAGGCCGCCGCACTCGCCTTCGGCGGGGTGGACCTGGTCATCAACAACGCTGGGATCTCCATCTCCAAGCCGCTCCTGGAAACCACGGCCAAGGACTGGGACCTCCAGCACGACATCATGGCCCGAGGTTCGTTCCTCGTCTCGCGCGAGGCCGCCCGGGTCATGATCGAGCAGAGGCTCGGCGGCGACATCATCTACATCGCCTCCAAGAACGCGGTCTTCGCCGGCCCGAACAACATCGCCTACTCCGCCACCAAGGCCGACCAGGCACACCAGGTCCGGCTGCTGGCCGCCGAGCTCGGCGAGCACGGGATCCGCGTCAACGGCGTCAACCCCGACGGTGTCGTCCGGGGCTCGGGCATCTTCGCCGCGGGCTGGGGCGCTCAGCGCGCCGCGACGTACGGCATCGAGGAGGAGAAGCTCGGCGAGTTCTACGCCCAGCGCACCCTCCTCAAGCGTGAAGTCCTGCCGGAGCACGTCGCGGGCGCGGTGTTCGCCCTCACCGGCGGCGACCTCACCCACACCACGGGCCTGCACATCCCCGTGGATGCGGGCGTCGCCGCCGCATTCCTGCGCTGACACACGCGCCACCGACCGCACCTGGGGCCGCTGCGTCAGTGCAGCGGCCCCAGGTGCACCCCAGCGGGCCGGCGGCGGAGTGCCGTAAGGGCGCCCGCCCCTCGCCCTCAGACGGTGTCTTCGCCGACAGCCCGCTTCCTTTCCTCTTACTCGTTCCCCGAGCAGCCGCTCGCCGCGGAGGTACCCCCACGTGACCACGACACCGCCGTCATCGGCCTTTCGCTCCGCGTTCGCCGCGGTCGACCTCGGCGCCACCAGCGGACGCGTGATCCTCGGCCGGGTCGGCCCGGACAACCTCGACCTCACCGAGGTCCACCGATTCCCCAACACCCCCGTGCGCCTGCCCGACGGACTGCGCTGGGACGTCCTCGCCCTCTTCCAGGGAGTCCTCGACGGGCTGCGGGAGGCCGCCCGCTCCGGCGGCGTCACCTCCATCGGTGTGGACACCTGGGCCGTGGACTACGGGCTCCTCGACGCCGACGGCGCGCTGCTCGGCTTTCCCCACCACTACCGCGACAGCCGAACCGACGGCGCCGCCGAGCGCGTGTGGGCCACGGTCGGCCCCCAGGAGCTGTACCGGATCACGGGACTGCAGCACCTGCCGTTCAACACCGTCTTCCAGCTCGCCTCCGCCGCCACGAGCGCCCAACTGGGCGCCGCCCGCACCCTGCTCCTCATCCCCGACCTGCTCATCCACTGGCTGACCGGATCCATCGGTGCCGAGGAGACCAATGCCTCCACCACCGGTCTCTTCGATGCCCGCACCGGTAGCTGGTCCAACGACATCCTCGGCCCGCTCGCAATCAACCCCGGTCTGCTGCCGCCGCTGCGTGCCCCGGGCGACTCGGCCGGGACGCTTCTGCCACATGTCGCCGCCTACGCCGGTCTGGACACCCGCACCGCTGTGACCACCGTCGCCTCGCACGACACCGCGTCCGCCGTCGTCGCCGTCCCGGCCACCGAACCGCACTTCGCCTACATCTCCTGCGGCACCTGGTCACTGGCCGGTCTCGAACTGGACGCGCCAGTCCTGACGGAGGCATCTCGGGCCGCCAACTTCACCAACGAGCGCGGCATCGACGGCACCATCCGCTACCTGCGCAACATCATGGGCATGTGGCTGTTCGAGGAATGCCGACGCACCTGGGACAAGCAAGGGCTGCCCACGCACATCCCCACGCTGCTCGCCGATGCCGCCCGCGCCACGCCGTTCGCTGCGGTCATCGACCCGGACGCCCCCGAGTTCCTGGCTCCCGGTGACATGCCCGACCGTATTCAGGAGTACTGCCGCCGCACCGGCCAGCCGGTCCCCGCCAGTCAGGGCGCCGTGGTCCGCTGCATTCTGGAGAGCCTGGCCCTGGCCCACCGGCGCACCCTGCGTCAGGCCGCCGAACTCGCCGGCCGGGACATCACCCGTATCCACCTCGTCGGAGGAGGCTCGCGCAACGATCTGCTCTGCCAGCTCACTGCCGACGCCGCCGGGCTGCCCGTCATCGCCGGCCCCACCGAGGCCACCGCGCTCGGCAACATCCTCGTCCAGGCCAGAGCGGCCGGACTGGTGGGAGATCTGCCGGCGATGCGCAGCCTCGTCGCCTCCACCCAGCACCTGCGGCATTACCGTCCCCGTGGTGACACGGCAGCCTGGGACGCGGCCGCCGCCCGGCTCGACCTCGACCCCAACCTCGGCCACCTTGACACCGCCCGAAGGAACTCGTGATGCGCGTCGCGCTCTTCGCCACCTGCGTCAACGACGCGGTCTACCCGTCGACGGCGATCGCCACCGTCAAGGTCCTCGAACGCCTCGGCGTGCAGGTGGACTTCCCCGCATCTCAGACCTGCTGCGGGCAGCCCCAGTTCAACACCGGCTACCGCCGCGAAACCGAACCGCTGGTGCGACGCACGGCCCGCGCCTTCGAGGGTTACGACTACGTAGTCACCCCCTCCGGTTCCTGTGTCGCCATGGTGCGCGACAACTACCCCCGGATCGGGGCCAGGGCGGCGGCCGAGGGGCGCGGCGAGGCGCTGGCGGACGCGGCCTCGTCGCTGGTCCCCAGGACGTACGAGTTCACCGAGTTCCTGGTCGATGTCCTGGGCGTGATCAATGTCGGGGCGTACTTCCCTCACCGCGTCACGTACCACCCGTCCTGCCACGGGCTGCGAATGCTGGGCCTGGGCGACCGGCCGCGCCGGCTTCTCGAGTCAGTCAAGGGCCTGGAGCTGGTCGAGCTCCCCGGAGCGGAGGAATGCTGCGGATTCGGCGGCACGTTCGCTGTGAAGAACCCGGACGTGTCGGCGGTGATGGGCGCGGACAAGGTGCGCAACGCCGTCTCCACCGGTGCCGAAGTGCTGTGCGGCGCCGACAACTCCTGCCTGATGCACATCGGCGGCATGCTGCGCCGCCAGGACGCCCCGCAGCGCGCGCTGCACCTCGCAGAGATTCTCGCGAGCACGGAAGAGGAGCCACTGGCATGAGCGGAACCTTCGTCGGAATGCCTGCGTTTCCCAGGGCGGCGCACGACGCCGTACGCGACTCCACCCTGCGCGACAATCTGCGGAAAGCCACGCACACGATCCGCGACAAGCGCGCGGTGGCAGTGGCCGAGCTTGCCGACTGGGAGCAGCTTCGCGAGGCCGGAAAGCAGATCAAGGACCATACGCTGCGTCATCTCGATCAGTATCTCGTGCAGTTGGAGGAGTCAGTAACGGCGGCAGGCGGAACAGTGCACTGGGCGGCTGACTCGGTCGAGGCCAACCGGATCATCGCCGAACTGGTCAAGGCGACCGGGGAGACGGAGGTCGTGAAGGTCAAGTCGATGGCCACCCAGGAGATCGGCCTCAACGAGGCCCTGGAGGCCGAGGGCATCGCGGCCTACGAGACAGACCTCGCCGAACTCATCGTGCAGCTCGGTGAGGATCGTCCCTCTCACATCCTGGTCCCGGCCATCCACCGCAATCGCGGTGAGATCCGTGAGATCTTCACGCGCGAGATGAGCGAGTGGGGTCGTCCGGCACCCGAAGGGCTGACAGACTCCCCAGCCGAGCTGGCCGAGGCCGCCAGGCTCCATCTGCGCGAAAAGTTCCTGCGCGCGAAGGTCGGCATCTCTGGCGCGAACTTCATGGTCGCCGAGACCGGAACGCTCGTGGTCGTGGAGTCGGAGGGGAACGGCCGAATGTGCCTGACGCTGCCCGAGACCCTCATCTCGGTCGTCGGCATTGAGAAGATCGTGCCGACCTGGCAGGACCTGGAGGTCTTCGTCCAGACGCTCCCCCGCTCCTCGACGGCCGAGCGCATGAACCCGTACACGTCCATGTGGACGGGTACTACCGACGCCGACGGCCCGAAGGCCTTCCACCTGGTCCTGCTCGACAACGGCCGCACCGACACCCTCGCCGACGAGGTCGGGCGCCAGGCCCTGCGCTGTATCCGCTGCTCGGCGTGTCTCAACGTGTGCCCCGTGTACGAGCGGGCAGGCGGCCACGCGTACGGCTCCGTCTACCCGGGTCCGATCGGCGCGATACTCACTCCTCAACTCCGGGGCACTCAAAGCGAGATCGACGCCTCGCTCCCCTATGCCTCGTCGCTGTGCGGCGCGTGCTACGAGGTGTGCCCAGTAGCCATCGACATCCCTGAGGTCCTGGTCCACCTGCGGGAGAAGGTCGCGGATCACGGTGGCCCGGGGCACCGTCTTGAGAAGGCCGCGATCAAGGCCGCGGGCTGGATCCTGGATCGCCCGGCCGCTCTCACTGCGGGCGAACGCCTCGCCTCCGGGACACGCAAGCTGCACCCCAAGCGGCTCCCGGGCCCCGGCGCCCGCCAGTGGACCGCCAGTCGCGACCTGCCTGACATGCCCGCCGAACCGTTCCGCGACTGGTGGAAGAAGAACCGCTCATGACACCACAGCCATCCTCCCGCGACCGCATCCTCGCCCGGGTGCGCGGGGCGCTCACCGATGTCTCCATCGCAGCCGAGACTCCCGAGATCACCCGCGACTACCTCACCAGCCACACCCCCGACGACCCGGCCGCGGTCCTCGATCTCCTTCACGAGAACCTCGCCGACTACCGGGCCGTCGTCCACCGCACCACCGAGGACGAACTCCAGGCCCTGATCGGCCGACTGCTCGCGGAACACGGCGCGCAGAGCGTTGCCATCCCCCCGGGCCTCCCCGCCTCTTGGCTGGCCTCCACGGACGCCAAGCAACACCCGGACCATGCTGCCGGGGGCTCGCTGACACCGTACGAACTCGACGCGACCGACGCCGTGGTCACGGGCTGCGCCCTCGCCGTCGCCGAGACCGGCACCATCGTCCTCGACGCCGGCCCCGGGCAGGGCCGCCGCGCCCTCACCCTCGTCCCCGACCTGCATATCTGCGTCGTACGCGCATCCGACCAGATCGTCGCGTCCGTGCCGCAGGCCCTGCCACGCCTCGACCCCACCCGCCCGCTGACCTGGATCTCCGGCCCGTCCGCCACCAGCGACATCGAACTCGACCGGGTCGAGGGCGTACACGGCCCCCGGACCCTGGAAGTGATCCTGGTAGTCGACTGACACCCTCATCGGCATCGACCGCTCTATGAGGAGGAGGAGGGCCGGAACAGTTACGCCGGCCCTCCTCCTCATAGCTCAGCGCGCGAGCGCGGGGCGCTTGCTGTCGAACTGCGGGCCTGGGGATGAGGTACTGCATGACTGCTGCGTCGTCACGGCTATCACGGCTACCTGAAGTCGGGGATCTCGTAGCGTCCGGGTGCCGCTTCTACCTGTTCCATGTGTCTTGGCCCGCACCGGTAGCAGCTCACCGTCGACCGACGCTGTCCTGGTGACTACCGGTCCGGAATCCGGCGGGACTCATCGCATTTCACGGATTGCACGCAGGCGTCCGAAACAGCGCGATGGGCGAAGGCTGGGCTAAGGGCTGTCCCGTAATCCCTGCTCGCAGTTCGTGGTCGAGCCAACTGCCCGTGGGATGCTGCAGGGTGTCAGGCGGGCGACAGCCGACACTGACGTGTGATCAGGAGACGGTCGGGAGCCAGTTATTACGAGGGGCCGCGAGCTACCCGCTCCGTTGCGCTAGGAGTTGGCCAGACCCGGAGGACCCAAGCTCCATCGGATAGGGCCGGCCGCGCCAGCACCGCAAGAAACCGGCGCGCTGCACCACCCATACAAGGCCCGCCACCGCATGGGCTGCACGAGGCCCAGGGAGGCACCAAGGCGCCGACGTTCCTTCCACTTGCCGCCCAAAGCCCGTCGGCCCACCTGCCAGATCGGCCGTGAGTCGGCCAACACAACCCCTCCTTGAAACGTTCAATGCTTGCGGTCCGACCCTGCATAGGTGCACCGATTCTGAGATTTCGCAGATGAATCGTGGTTGAAACGTTGATTGAACGTGGGGGCGTGGCTAGCCTCTCGGCAGCGATTTGAAACGTACCAGTCAGCCGCACGCGCGATTGGCACCCGTGCTGTTCGCTCCTCATCCATATGCTGCCGGGCCCTCGTTGTTCTTCCCGGACCCCTTGACCCACTGGAGATCGCCATGCCTCATTCGACCCCCGCGTGGCGCGGGAGGGTCGCCCGCGCCACCGCAGTCACCGCAATGGCCACAGCCCGGAGCGTGAAGCCGCACCCTTGCGACCTGAAGTGGTCCCGGGGCGCGGTCCCAACCCCGCACGGTGTCATCTCAGTCGACCGGACCTTCAACCCCTCCCCCTCCGATCTCGACGTCGACGGATCGACGAGTACCACCGGCACGGTCTCAGTACCGGAAATTGACGACTCGACGGTCGGCGTCGACGGCACCACGGTGCGGGCGCACGGTCACAGCCTCCGCAGCGGCGCGCAGCTGTCCGACGACTACGTCAGCGTGACCGTCGGCGCCCGAAGCCACCACATCGTCGCCACCTGCAAATGAATGCCGCGGGTGCGCCGCGCCCCCAGCGATGCGCACCCCCAGAGCCCACATTCGCTCCACACCCCCGACCCCGCGCGCACTGCGACGCGCACGCCCGAGGAAAGACCTGCCCATGTCACTGAAGGGAAGTTCACGAGTGAGATCGAGAAGCCTGCTGGCGGTCACGGCCGCACTGGGGCTCGCAGCATCCGGCATCACCACTGCGTCGGCAACCGGAGCCAGCAGCGTCGAGCTGAAGGTCACCGACCTGCGTACGGACAACCTGGTCAATCCAGTCGGCATCGATGACCGGACGCCCACGCTGCAGTGGCGGCTCGACAACAGGGGTGCGCACCTCCCCACCGGTCAGCAGGCCTACCAGATCCGAGTCGCTCACAGCGCAGCAGCTCTGAAGCGTGGCGGCGCTGATCTCTGGGACTCCGGCAAGGTCCGCTCCGCACAGTCCAGCAACATCCGCTACGCCGGCCAGCCACTTGCGTCCCGCGAGACAGTGGCCTGGCAGGTGCGCGTATGGGACGCCCAGGGGCACGCCTCGCAGTGGAGCGCACCCGCCACCTGGGAGCTGGGGCTGCTCAACCAGTCGGACTGGTCCGCTCGTTGGATCGAGAACGCGTCCTACGACTACACCCAGTCTGACGGCTCGGAGACCCCGCTTCCCGTCTTCGGCAAGGCCTTCCCCGTGCGTGGTCCGGTCGCCAAGGCGCGCCTGTACATGTCCGGTCTCGGCATGTACGCCGCCAGCATCAACGGCAAGCCGGTCAGCAAGGCGGTGCTGGAACCGGGCGAGACGAGCTACGCGGAGGAGGTCGACTACCGCACCTACGACCTCACCGACGAACTCAGGCACGGCGACAACGTGCTGGGCATCGAGACCGGCAGCGGTCCCTACCAACGCGTCAAGACGGCGGGCCATTACTCCTTCGGCGGGGGCCTCGACCAGTTCACGGTCTTCGGTGAGCCGAAAGCAGTTGCCCAGCTCGAGATCACCTACGCCGACGGCACCCGGCAGACCATCTCCAGCGACTCCACCTGGCGCACCGCACTCGGGCCCACCACCTTCTCCTCCTGGTGGAGTGGTGAGGAGTACGACGCCCGCCGCGCGGGCACCTCGCCTACCGCGACCGCCAAACTCGCCGGCGCCGGCTGGCAGAAGGCCTCACTCGCCCAGCTGTCCGCGACCACCATGCCGCGCGACACCACTCCCCTGCGCGCCGATCCGCGCCCGCCGGTGACTGTTCAGGAGAGCATTCGCCCTCAGTCGGTCACCCCGGCCGGCAAAGGCTCCTACGTTCTCGACTTCGGTGCGAACCACTCCGGCTGGCCGGCCCTCAAGGTATCCGGACCCGCAGGCACCACCATCACCATGACTCCGGCGGAGAAGCTCAAGTCCGACGGCACCCTCGACACCTCATCGACCGGCGCTACCGCCGCCGACAAGATCGCCTATCAGTACACTTTGGCCGGCAAGGGTACCGAGACCTGGCACCCCAAATTCACCTACAGCGGCTTCCGCTACCTCCAGGTCGACGGCCTGCCCACAGCACCCACCCGGGACACCGTCACCCTGCAGGTGCTCTACGCCGACAACCCGCAGGCGAGCACCTTCGACTCCTCCAGCCAGCTCATCAATGACATACACGCGATGACGCTGCGCTCCATCCAGAGCAACATGATGTCGGTCCTCACCGACTGCCCCGACCGCGAGAAGGGCCCCTACACCGGAGACAACCTCCACAACATCGATGCCCTGCTCACCGACTACGACCTGTCCGCGTACGAGCCTCAACTGGTCCGCAACATGGTCACCGCCCAGCGCCAGCCGGGCGACGAGTCACCCGGACTCATTGCCAACATCTCCCCCGAATACCACCGGGTGCTGCCGCAGAAGCTCCAGTATCCGCAGGGAACCATCGAGTTCCTCGATGAGGTGAACTGGGGCGGCGCGGTCATCCGCATCCCCTGGAAGCTCTACCAGACCTACGGCGACACCCACACCATGGACGCCTCCTACGACGCCATGGTCAAGTGGCTGGACTACGAGGCAACCAACAAGGCAGCGAACAACGGCGACTTCCCAGGACTCGGAGACTGGTCCGCCACCGACAACACCACCCCCATGCAGCTCGCCATCCTGGCTGGCTACTACACGGCGCTGGACGACATGTCGAAGATCGCCGGGGCGCTTGGCAAGAAGGCCGACCGGGCCAAGTACGCGACGCTCGCTGCTCAGACCGCGAATGAGTTCAACGCCCGCTTCCGCCACGAGGACGCCGACGGCGTCTACTACGGCAGCGACAGCGAGGCGTCCAACGCGATGGCCCTGGACGCCGGAGTCGTCCCCGCAGCAGACCGCGCCAAAGTGGTCGACCGGCTCGTCGCCTCGGTGCGCCGTGCTGATAACCACATCACCACGGGCTCGGTTGCACTCGGGCCGCTGTTCCGCGCCCTGGAAGCGGGCGGGCGTGACGACGTCATCTACGACATGGTCGTCAACCGCACCTCGCCTGGCTACGGCTACCTTGTCGACAGCGGCCACACCACTCTGTCGGAGTCCCTGGACGGTTCCGGCTCGCAGAACCACCACTTTTTGGGCCAGGTCGACGCGTGGCTCATCAGCGGCCTGGCAGGCATCCGTCAGGCGCCGGGTTCCGTCGGCTACAGCCAAGTGGACATCGCCCCCGCTGTCGTCGGCACCCTGACTCGCGCCCAGGGCGCCTATAACACTCCGCAGGGCGCTGTCACCAGCGCTTGGCACAAGGACTCCAAGGGCAACCTGACCCTGGAGATCACCGTTCCTGACGGGACCACTGCCAACGTCCGCGTTCCCATCTCTGGCAAGAGCAGCGTCCGAGCCACTGGCGAGAGAGGCACCCCGACACTGGTGAGCCGCACCGACTCCACGGCGAGCTACCGCGTCGGAGCAGGCAGCTACACGTTCCAGGTGCACCACTGACCGCACGGCAGGCGGTTTCCCCCAGTGCCGGGGAAACCGCCGAAGGGGTGCCCGCCACCTACCACCGCACCCACGGGGTGCGCTACTTCCACGGCTGCTACTCCGTCGGCGACGACACCCTCTGGGGCGTCAACAACCGAGGCCCGGCGGGCGACCAGGCCCCCGCCACCGCAACGCCGTCGTAGCCCGGACCCGCCCCGAAGGCAAAGAAGGCGTCCGCCCACGACAAGAAGGAATCGACGCCACTGCTCTCTACCCGAGACCTTCAATCAGTCCATCGTTCGGTGGGAAATCGTCCGCAGCTCTCCCCTGTGGGCCGGGGCGGAGGGTGCTCAGATGGTGACGATAGGGTCACGCGGGGCGCTGGAATCCCCGTCGCGCCGTCGTCGGGGCTGTCGGAGGATCAGGGAAGAATCCGGTCCAGTCGTGAGCGGGCCAAGGAGGCGATGGGATGCGGCAGGCAGGTGTGCTCGATGTTGGGTGCCACAGTGCGTTGCTGACGGTGGTGCGACGGCGCCCGGGTACGGTGCTGGAACCGGTGTTCTCCCGCAAGGTGCGGCTGAGACTGCACGAGGCCCTCGACCGCAAGGGACGGCTGGACAAGGCCGGCGTGAAGAGCGTCGAACGGGCAGTGGCCGAGGCCGTCGCCGCGGACCCGTGCCTGCGGGGACCGGAAGTGTTCGCGTTCGCGACCTCCGTCATCCGGGACGCGCCCAACCGCGACGAGATCATCGCGCGTGTGGCACGCACCACCGGCACCCGCCTTCGCGTGCTGACCGGCGAGGAGGAGGCGCGGCTGGCCTACCTGGCCGCCCGCCAGTGGGCAGGCTCGATGGCCGGGCAGCTGCTGGTACTGGATATCGGCGGCGGTACGGTAGAGATCGCTGCCGGCACCGGAAGCCGGCCCCGCGTCGTCTACTCGCTGCCGCTGGGCGCCCGCAGGATCACCCGGGACTGGCTCCCCGGCGGCACCAGACCGTCCCCACGCCGACTGGCTGAAGTGCGGCAGCACCTCAGCCAGTTCCTGGAAGCCGTCCCCGGCCTGCCGCAGGCCGAACCGGGCGGGCGGGTGCTGGCCTGCTCCAAGACCTTCGAACAGCTCGCCCGGCTCGCCGCCGCTCAGGGCAAGACACCGCGAGCCGGACGGCAGCTCGCGCTACCCCAGCTGCGCACGTCAGTCTCCCTGCTGGCCGCCGCAGGACCGTCCCGCCGTTCCAAACTGCCGGGCATCTCCGCCCACCGCGCCGAACAGTCCCTGGCCGGAGCCCTAATCGCACAAGCCCTCATGGAAGCCTGCGGAGCCAAGACCGTCGAGATCTGCCCCTGGTCCACCCGAGAAGGACTGCTGCTCACTCGCCTCGGCGTCCACACCACAGCCGCGCACCCCCGCCTCGTCGGCTGAATCCAACGGACGTCGAAGGCCGACACCCGGGCCATCGGAGGACAGCCATGAATGGGCATGAGTCAACGGAGATCGAGGAACGCCTCGCAGGGCTGCCCGATTGGACCCGTGGCAGGGATGAGATCACGGGCCAAGTTCGACCGAGAGCGGCACATCGGTCACCACGCTCCCCCTGCCCCGGCCGTAGCCGTGGCCCAGGCAGGGGGGCGTAGTGCTCGGGGGCGAGTTCTAACCCAGCTTGAGTCCGCCCCCTCCCGAGTGTGGGGGCGGATTCGTCGTCCGGCCGCGGGTGGGTGAGGGTTCCGTGGTCCGGACGACTCATGCACTCAACCAGCCCACGTCCCCCTGACTCAAACCCCATTTGGGCCATCCGGCGGTACGCAAACCGCGACGCTGGCTCGCCTCCCAGAACCGGGACTGGGGCCGACACGACGAGGAGCAGCGGCGGTTCGGAAAGATCGCGCTCGAGATCTCGCCAAGCGCGCCATACCGTCCCGTAGTCCGCGGTCTGCGCCTCGCTCCACGGCTCAGTGGCCGGGGGCCCGAGCGCTCGATGGGCGGCCTTGCGCCCTCCGAGAGGATCGGGGGCATGGCGCACTCCCCTATGCAGGTCAATGCCCTCATCGTCGATGCCACCGACCTCGAGTGACTCGCTGTGTTCTGGTCCGAGCTGTTCGGAAGGCCGGTCGTGGGCCGCGGGGCCCCTATGCATGGCTTCAGCGAGAGAACGGCCTATGCCTGGGCTTCCAGCAGACCAACAAACCCAAGTCGGGCAAGAACCGCACGCACTTCGACATCACCTCGCCCAACCCCGCAGCCGAGCAGCAGCGGGTGGGCGGCGATGCCCTCACCCGGCCGGTCGAGTCGCCGCGCGTGCCATCGTGTACGCCGCAGACCACTCGCGGCGCCGAGAGTACTGGGTGGGGGCGAGCACAACCGCGACTCTGATGGCCAACGCGGTCGCCCCCGGTCTGCTCGACCGCTACCTGGCCAGGACCGGTTTCGGTTCCCAGCAGTCCACCGAAGAGCGCGATTCCAGCGCCCGGCCAATCTCTGGGCACCCGCGGCCAGTAGCCCCAGGGCCACGACTTCGGCGCACCCGGCCGCTTCGATGCGCAGGCGCACGAGCGCGGCCCGCAGGCGTGGGCCTCGCGCCATCACACGGTGGTCGGTGCCGTAGCTGCTGCGACGACCCCTGCTGCGGTCGCCTTGGCCCGGCTCATTAGGCGCGGGGAATGACGCACGGCAGGGTGGGCGCGGCCGCCCGCGTTCGACTTTCAAGCAGCGTACGACGCGAGCACCGTCGTCGCCCGGTGCCACACGCCTCCACGGCGGTGAGCCGCGTACTGTGACGGCCGGGCCGGGCCGCCGCTCCGGCGCCCCCGGACCACCATTCGAGCAGATGGCGGCTGTCAGGTCGTTTCTTAGTGCGCCGCAAGGTTATCTGTTGTCCATGACTGAATCGCCGGATCTCGACGACCGTGTCCCTGCTGCTGGAGCTACGCGGCGGGCGCTGAAACGCGTACTGCCGTCGGCCTCGGGCCCCGGCAGGATCATCCAGGGTATGGACCGGCTGGAGCACGCTGCCGCCCTGGACGGCCTCGTCGAGCACCTCCGCAGCACGGTTCGAGCGGTTCCCCTCGGCCGCGCGAGGGACGTGCTGCACGGCCGCTGGCTGGGCCATCCCGTTCACCCTCTGATGGTGCACTTGCCGATCGGCACCTGGTTCTCGGCGGCCGTGCTCGACCTGCTCCCGGGACAGCAACGGGCAGCGAGCACGTTGATCGGCGTCGGGCTTGCGGCCGCCGTTCCGGCGGCCGCGGCGGGCTGGGCCGACTGGGCGGAGCTGCAGCACCGGCAGATGCGGGTAGGGCTGGTGCACGCGGCCGCGAACGCCACGGGAGTGGGGCTCTACGCGGGATCTATCACTGCTCGAGTACGGGGGCGCACCGCGCTGGGCAAGGCGCTCGGGTTCGCCGGCTTGGCGGTTGTCGGTCTCGGCGGGGCGATCGGCGGTCACCTGGCCTACCGGCAGGCTTCTGGCGCCAATCACGCCGAGGTGGTGCCGGAGTTGGTGAAGCCGGGGTGGCACGATATCGGGGAGGTCGCCGACTTCCCTGTCGGCAGAGCGGTCCGGCGGCACGTCGACGATGTGGCCGTCCTAGTCGTGCGCGAGAGCGGCAACCGTGTCCACATTTTGGCCGACTCGTGCAGTCACATGGGTGGCCCCCTGTCCCAGGGGGCGATCGACGACGGCTGCGTCCGCTGTCCCTGGCACGGCAGCGTCTTCCGCCTCCAGGACGGATGGAATGTGAGCGGACCCGCGACCGCCCCTCAGCCCGTCTTCGACACCCGTATCACCGGTGGCCATGTCGAGGCTCGGCTGCTCGGCGCGGAAGCGGCAGGCACAGCCGCCCCGTCGCATAATCCGGCTTAGGGAAGGCAAAGATGCCACAAGCCCAAGGTGCTCAGGTCTTGCCCAGTTCCCGCTCAATGGCGTTGCGGTCAAAGCCCTCATTTTTCGCGTACTGCGTGATCGCTTCCTGCAGATCGCGCTCGAGATCACGCCAAGCCCGCCATGCCGTCTCGTAGGTCGTCGTCTGCGCCTCGCTCCACGGCTCAGTGGCCGGCGGCCCGAATCGCTCGCGCAGTTCCACGACGCGGACGTGCGCCTCTTCCGTCGCGCGTCGCATGCCGACCAGCTCTTCCAGGGTGTCTGCCACGACCGAACCCTAAAACGCCACAACCGGGAGCGCCTGCGCGAACCCGGAAGGGGCGGGCGTGGCATCGGTGATCAAGCGGCGCTCTTGTTGCGGCGGTGTCCAGCCGGGGCGAGCGCGTCGATGAGCTCTTCCCGGTTCATCTTGGAGCGGCCGGCGATGTCCTGCTCGGTGGCCCGTTGGTACAGCTCCGTCTTGCTCAACTGTCGTAGCTCGCTCCTGGCCCGGCCCTGGCCGCGGGTTGTCGCCGACGCGGGCTGCCTTCGGCGGGGCCTTCTTGTCTGTGGTCTTCCTCTTCGCCTCGGGCTTCGAAAGGCAAGGAAGACGCCCAGAGCGACTGGAAGGTCAAGGTCGGGCCTTCTACGCGCGCTTGGAAGGCCACGGTCCAGGAACAGATCCCGGACGAACGCATCGCGTGGACCTCGGAGGGAGCCAAGGGCACAACGCGCGGCTGTGTCAGTTTTCACGAACTGACTCCCACCCTGACGCGCGTCGTCCTGCTCGTCGAGTACTACCCTTCCGGCTTCTTCGAGAAGACTGGCAACATCTGGCGCGCCCAGGGGCGCCGCCTACGGCTGGATTTCAAGCACTTCCAGCGATACGTCACCCTGACCGACGAGGAACCGGAAGGCTGGCGCGGCAAAATCCGCGACGGCGAAGTCGTCCGCATCCACGAGGAAGCCATCGAAGAAGAGCAACAAGCCGCCGACGAAAACCAGGACGTAGAGGACGAATACTCCGAAGACGAAGAAGGAGTCGGAGAGGAAGAAGAGGAAGGCGAAGAGGAGTACCGGTGATCGCTCACGACGATGCCGGCAGCGCGGGTGGCAGCCATCGCGACCGCCGTGACGGGTATCAGGGGCGAGGGTTACGCCGCGCGATCCTGGCGTTGAGGGCAGTGGCGAACAAGCACCATGCCGCGTACGGCAGGAGCGCGGCAGCCGCACGTCGGTCGCTGCGGGCCGTGGTGCGAATGAGATGGAGGTTGCTGGCGTCCAGGAGCAGAGTGCTGACCAAGCCAGCGCGGGGGCTACGAGCTGCGAAGAAGGCCCAGCTCCAGGCCGTACGCAGCGACAGGTTCACCGTCAGCGCGGCCACCAGCTCGGTACGTTCTCGCTCGCCGGCCTGGCTCCAGGCACGGCCCGCGGACCACGCGATAGTCGCGTGGAGGGGTGGCCAGACCGCACCGAAGGCCCAGCGCGGCGGCTGCCATCGCGGTGTGGCCAGCCCCCGGTACCAGGCACTGTTCGCGTCGACCGCGGCAGCGCCCACTGTTGCCGCAGCGGCTACCGCCAGTGCGGCACCGGCGTAGGGCTGCCACCGCACGCGAGTCCCGGAAGGGTTCCGCCACCGTCGGCCAACGCGGCCCTGTCGTCGCCCGCTGCATTCGCTGATCAGCCTCACACCCACGATCCTTCCCGCCACGGCCCCACCTTCGTCGGCCATGCCGTACATGACCCTGACACCCTGCTTGTTCGCTCATCTGCCCGATAGCAAACTGGACCACGCCTCCACGAGGCCTCCGTGCACGCTCGTACGAAGCCCTCAGCCAGGAGTCGGGCCCCCTGGCTTCGCAGCGACGGGGGCCCGCCTCGTGCGCCTGCGCCTATCCCAGTCACCTGTTCCCCGCCCGTACGGCGCATAACGAGCCTGCGCCGGCTCCGTACTGAGCGTGGATCAACCGAGGTTGCAGAAACCGCGCCCGACGGCGTGCTGGGCGCCCATCGCTGTCGAGTCCAGCGACAATTCCAGACGATCCTGCCCGCGACGTCCTCGGTCCTGGATGCGAAACAGCAGCATCTTCCACGTTCCGCCAGCTGACCAGCGGGGATGGCGTTCATCGACCGTTTCCCATGGCCGCACTCCCCCACTGCACACCCGTCCGCACCCCGTTGATCACCCGTCGGTGGTCACTAAACCGGCCCCACGCCCACCACGCGGCAGAAAGGACTCCGGTCGATCACACTTCCGCCTTCGTCAACGTGCCGCTGGAACTAGTCACCAGCCCCGGGGCTACATGGCGCCGGTCCGCGCGTCGGGCACGCCCTGCAGCTCGGCGCTATGCGTCCGGCCCTTCACCAGTAGTGGCGCCGCCCGCCGACCGAGTGGCCGACAGCACCGAGGATCCAGAGGATCGCACCAATCACGACGAGGACCACGCCGATGGTCCACAAGATGGAAATGCCGAACAGGAATCCGAGCACGAGCAGGATGACACCGAGGGCGATCATCGCAGCCTCCAATCTTTCAAGGGCATCTCCGAGTATGCCCTTGTGCGCTGCTCCCGGCACCGGGACGGACGGCGGGCCCCTCCTCGGAGCCGTGCCAAAAAGATGGCTGCCACTCGACCGCACCCGTCCGCTCCGGTCACCCTGCTAGGCAATGCGCCGCTGAGCACCCCGGCACCGGACTGGTCGACGTTCCCGGGACCTGGTGACCGAACGCGGCAAGCGCTGAGCACACCCCCGAAGGCAGCGTGCCGGCTCCGGCTTGACCGGCCGGACCAAGGTGGTCACCCAGACCGACGTGTGCCGCTCCATGCCCCACGCGCAGGTCGGCGACTTGCCAAAAGCACTCTCCACCGACTGGACAACGCGCGGACCTCGCCGCTCAGCGATCGGGCGCTTCCCTCCGCTGGCCCCCAGCAGGCCGGACCTAAATCACCCAGCACCGCGATGGCCGCGACATGATCCGCTGTTCGTCACCAGCCGTCGCGCAGCAGTGATCTCCAGTTCCGTCTTGCCCAACAGAGCACGGCCCCGCCCCTTCCGCGGGGGCTGAACGCGCGGTCTGCTCCGTGCTGGTAGAGGTGTTCCAGGAGCCGGATGGCATCGTTTCCGGTGGCGAGGACCCTGGTCTTGGGCTGGGTGGGGTTCTTGCCCAGGCGCACCGGTCGGCCGTAGCGCGTCCCCATTGCTCGTCGACCAGCTCGTCCAGAAGGTGAGGGGCGGTGCCGGCGACTTCTTCCAGTACGGCGCGTACCACTTCGGTGATCAGCTCCAGGCGGGTCAGGTCGCGCACCGCGGCCAGGACATGGGTGGAGTCGGTGCGCTGTGCGGTGCGCTCCCGCACCAGGCCGTACTCCTTGAGGCGGGCCAGCGCGAGGTCGAGGAGACGGTCAGCACGGTCGCCTTCGGCCAGACGGTCGCGGAGGTCGGCCAGCACGCTGTGGTGGAAGCCGGGGTCGTCCAGCTCCATGGCCATCGCATACTTGAAGTCGATGCGGCAGCGGACCGCCTCGGCAGCCTGCCGGTCCGACTGGCCGAGCAGGAACTGCAGCACACAGACGGTGGCCAGTTGAGCGGGCGAGAGACCCGGACGCTCGTCACGTGGGTACCAGTCAGCGAAGTCCTCGTCGCACCACAGCCCATCCAGCCGATCACGCACCCATATCGCCGTCGTGCCGTTCGGGTTGCTCGCCCGCGCGACCTGCGCAGTCAGAGGCGGGACTTGCTCACCGGAACGGGGGCGGAGGGACAACGGGCACCACGACAGCTGCATCGGTCATCGGAACTACCCGAGCATGCCCGTTGACCATGCTGCCGCACCCGAAAATCCAAGAGTCCCGACAGAGTCAAGCTAGTCACGACGTGGGCCCGCTCGACCGCGTCCGGGTACGCATACGCATGGGCGGCTATGGATTCGTCGATTCGTCGATTCGGCGGCGCGGCGGTATTCGGCGTTGATGCGTTGGGCTTCTTCGAGCTGGTCTTCGAGGATGACGATGCGGCAGGCGGCTTCGATGGGGGTGCCGTGGTCGACGAGCTCGCGGGCTCGGGCGGCGATGCGCAGTTGGTAACGGGAGTATCGGCGGTGGCCGCCCGCGGAGCGGAGCGGGGTGATGAGGCGGGCGTCGCCGATGGCGCGGAGGAAGTTCTGAGTGGTGCCGAGTATCTCGGCGGCCCGGCCCATGGTGTAGGCGGGGTAGTCGTCGTCGTCGAGACGGCCGAACGAGTCGTCTGCTGTCACTTGCACCTCTCTGTGGAACGCGTGGAGGGGCCCTGGTGCCATGTGGCACCAGGGCCCCGAAGGAACTTGCTACACCATCTGCCGACCCTGGTACTGCGTCGGCGTACTGTTTCCGCCGACCCGACCGGAACAGCGTCGGGGGTGCGGGGATCGCGGTTGCTTGACCGGAGACCACCTCACTATCGATGTCCTGCGGTACCCGGACTCAAGGCTTGCGCCCGGGCGATCCTGATGGCGCCTGGCTCCTCCGTTCTTTCCCTCTGGATGAACTACTTACCAAGTGGAACTGCGTACTGCTGCGGCCTCGAACAGCGCCACTCTTCTTCGGCAGCCGGCCCCGTCGCCCGTCCTGCATCTGCTCTGGCTCAGAAC
Organism: Streptomyces sp. NPDC005262; assembly: GCF_042872425.1. Taxonomy (NCBI): domain Bacteria; kingdom Bacillati; phylum Actinomycetota; class Actinomycetes; order Kitasatosporales; family Streptomycetaceae; genus Streptomyces; species Streptomyces sp. NPDC005262. The sequence goes on along the minus strand of NZ_JBIAKK010000022.1, from coordinate 68,521 downwards.
CCCACTGCCGAACGTCCCGGCACGCGCGCCCGCAGCCGACGCCTTTACCGGGGAACCACTGACAACCGCACTGCTGGTACTGCAACTGCACTTACTGGAACTGCCACTGCGTCAACTGCGGTACTGCTCGTGGCGGCCCCTGACACTGCGGGCCACCCGGTCCGGTCGTCAGTCCCGTCGCCGTCCTGCAACCGCTCTGGCTCCGGAACTCCACCACCGCACCGTCCTGCAACTACGGGTACTGCTGCCCGGCAGTTCGTCTCTGCCTGGCCTTGCCTGATCTCGGCTACGAGAGAAAACATAACCACACCCCTACCCAATGTCTACTCCAGCGGACATAGATTTTCTCGTGTCCGACGGTGAGGAAGCCACCTTCGAACGGACCAGGAGCGGGGAGCGGGGAGCGGCCCCGCACTGGGCGGCATCACCTCCGGCCAGCGCCATTCGCGCCTCTGGGCGCTGCGAGTGAGAGCGCCGCAGGACCCCGTCCGGCTTCGCTCCTGGCCGGCCGCACCCCGCTCCCGCCCCGCAAACCGCCAGCTCGGCGGTCCGCAAGGGCCGGGCGGGCAGGGCGGGACGTTGTCGATCCGGTGAACAGGGCGACCGGATGGACAGACTCGGCGGCAGCGCCGCGACTGATCGTTCCGCGATCGCCGGCGGCGCACGCGATGCCGGGCGGGCCGACCGCCCCCGCTGTGCGACCGCCTGCGCTGTGCGCGGCGGCAGACCGACCGACGTTACACGGGGCCGGCCCGGTCAGGGTGCTGGGCGCCTTGCCCGATGAGGGTGTCGAGCTGGGCGGCGAGGCGGGGATGGGAGCCGGTCAGGTAGGGGCGGGTCGCGGTCAGTGGGCGGACGAGGGCTGCAGGGTCGTCGTGCGCGAGGGCCGCGTCGAGCTGGCCGAGGGGGGTGCGGGCGGTCGCGGGGAGATCGGTGAGGGCGGCGATCTGTCCGGCGATGCGACGCAGGCCGGCGGCGTTGTCGCGGGCCCAGGCGGTGTGAGTGCGGTCGGCGGCGCGACTTTCACGGGTGGCCTGGACGCGCTGCTCTCCGGTGGTTCCGGCGGGGCCGGGGCGGTTGCGCAGGTAGCGGCGTTCAGCGGCCTGGCGGCTGGCGACGCCGAGAGGGGCCGCGAGATCGGCCCAGCTGGCGCCCGCGTGGCGGGCGGTTTCGATCAGACCGGTTTCCCATCCGGCGAGCTGCTCGCGCACCTGCCGCAGCAGCAGAAGGGACGCCAGGGCCTGCTGCGGGCCGTTACCCGCCCCGGCGGGGTCGGCTGCCCGCTCATGGGCTTCATGCACAGCGTGGTCGATGGCTTCCAGGGCCGCCGCCGCGGCCAGGAACGAAGCAGGGCTCTGGGCGTCGGCGCGGGAGGGGGGCGGCTGACCGGCTGCTGTCACGCGAACTCCTTCCGGCTGTCATCCTTTCGACGACAGGTTGTTTGTCATCCATTGGATGACATGCTACAACGGTTTCAGTGAAGCGCATTGGCAGGTACTGCCCGAACCTTCAGGAGGTGTTTCGCGATGTTGATGCGCACCGACCCCTTCCGCGAACTCGACCGGCTGACCCAGCAACTGATGGGCCCCGGCACCTGGTCGCGGCCGTCCACGATGGCGATGGACGCCTACCGCGAGGGTGACGAGTACGTGGTGGCCTTCGACCTTCCCGGCGTCAGCGCGGAGGCGATCGACATCGACGTCGAACGGAACATGCTGACCGTCAAGGCCGAGCGACGGCCCGTGGCGAAGTCCGACGACGTGCAGATGGAACTGTCGGAGCGGCCGCTGGGCGTGTTCTCCCGCCAGATCGTGCTGGCCGACACCCTGGACACCGAGCGCATCAAGGCCGACTACGACGCCGGGGTCCTCACCCTGCGCATCCCGATCGCCGAGCGCGCCAAGCCCCGCAAGATCTCCGTCGGCGGGGAGTCCTCCCGCAAGGAGATCTCCGGCTGAACCCGGCGACCCGTGCCGCGGCGCAGGACGGGCGCCTGATCTCCCCCTCCCCCGTCCTGCGCCCCCCCATCAGGCCAAGAGAGGCGGTGGCTGACATGACCCTGCGATGGGAAGCCTTCCTCGACCACGTGAAGGAACGCGGCGAGTACGGGAGCAGACACGAAGCCGAACGCGCGGCCCGCGTGGTGCTCGCCCTGCTCGGCGCACACCTGCTCGGCGAGGTGCGTGCCCAACTGGCGGCACACCTGCCCGAAGGCTTCGCCCTGATCCTGCTCAACCCGCTGCAGAGCGCCGAACCTCTCCCACCCGAACGGTTCCTCCGGGCGACGGCGGCCTGGATCGACGGGGCCACCGAACAGACCGCGGCCTGGGACGTCAGCGCCGTCCTCAGCACGGTCGCCGACGCGGTCGACGACGACCTGCTCAAGCAGATCCTGCTCCAACTCCCCGCAGGCTACGACCTCCTCTTCGGCCGCCCCCAGCCCACCTGACCCTCACCCACCCGGGTGCCCGGGCCGCCGGCCACCCACACCACGACCTCGACGACGAGAAAGGCGACTACCGCAGTGATGTCCGACCAGCGTGAACCGGTCCTGCACCACCCGGCGATGACGTTCGAGGAGATGCTGGAGAAAGTCCGCTACGAAGGGGCCTACCCCACCCGAGAACGGGCCGCGGAAGCCGTCCACCTGGTCCTTTCAGGGCTCGGACGCCAGCTGACCGGCGACGAACGTGCCGAACTGGCAGCCCGCCTGCCCTTCGAGGCCGCCTCCACCCTCACCGAACAGATCCCCGCAATCGAGCCCCTCACCGGCCGGGCCTTCGTCAAAGACCTCGCCTCCCGCACCGGCGCCACCCCGGCCACCACCCGCTGGGACACCGGCGCCGTCCTGGCCGCCGTCACCACCCTCGCCGGCCCCGACCTCCTCACCCGCATCCTCGACCAGCTCCCCACCGGCTACGCTCTGCTGTTCGGCCGCGCCGAACTCACCCAGGCTGCCTAAGGCAGACTGCCGCGCGACAACCCAAGGGACGCCGTCGGCGGCTGTGAGTGGGGGCGTAACCGGTGGTGTCCGTGGCGGGCAGTGCATCCTGGCGAGTTCGATCTGGTCATGCCATCAGGGCGATAGACCACGAGTCGCGGTTGCTCTTTGCCGACTTCGATCCGTCCGTACCCGGCATCTTGGGAGACCTGCGCCGGCACGCGCTCGAGTTGGGGGTCTCGCGCTACCTGGCTGCGGAGCGGTTGATCGCTGACGGCAACCTCACTCAGGAGCAGCGCGGTGAGGTGTTGTCGGCTCTCGTGCAGGCAATGGTGAGTGGGCCTTCGCAGCCGCCCGCCGACACTCCGAACGCGCCCGCGCAGGCTGGTCGCTGACTTGCCCTGCGCGGCCCACACGACTGGTTGATCGTCGGGTTATCCACAGGTCGAGCGAGGTCCTTGGTGTTGCCCGTACGGTGCTGGTCTTCGAGGATGAGGAGGCGCCTGTGCATGTCGAGTTGGAGTGGTTGGCCACCGAGGTCATCGCCGAACTTCCTACGGCTCAGGCTCGGACTGAAGTGCGGTCGTTGATCGTCGATGTTCTGCGCCATCCGGACCAGTTCGCCGGATAGCCGTCACCGTCATGGACCTCGGCGAGCACGTCGACGCACTCATCGAGATCAGACGCGTCGGGCCGCCGGGTACGGCAGGTCGGAGTTTCGGCGGCCGTAGGAGCACCCTGTCGATTCACCGAAGCATGAAAGCTCAACACGACCGACCCCGCATGTCTGTGACCAGCATTTTCGCAACAGGCCCTAGCATGCTGACTGTGCGATCCACTCTCCCGAAGATCGAGGGCGGCCGGGTACAGGGCCTCCTGCAACTCATCGAGGACGGCATCCACCTCGTCGTCGCGGCGCTCCTCGTACTGCTCGCGGGGCTCCTTACCGTCGGGGTCGTCCACGACGTCATCAGGTCGATCCAGGGGCCGTACCGCGAGGAGACGGTCGTTCTCTCCGCCCTGGACAACGGCCTTGTGCTGTTCATCGTGGCCGAGTTGCTCCACACCGTCCGCCTCACCATCAGGAACCAGACCCTCGACGCGGAGCCGTTCCTCGTCGTCGGCCTGATTGCCGGCATCCGCAAGGTGCTCATCGTGACGGCCGAGGCGGAGAAGTCCTTCCGGTGGAACATCGAGGGGATCGAACTGCTCATCCTGGCGGGCCTGATCCTCGTGATGGCGACAGCGGGGTACGTATGGCGGCGCTCGACGCGGCCGGGAGACTACTTCCCGCTCCAGGAGGCGGGCCGCTCCCCGTCGCCGGCGCCGTCACCCACACCGGTGCGCGGGTCCTGATCCGTCACCTTCCGCCTCCACGGCCGCCCGCACCCGCTGCTCCTCGCGAGCGGAGCCGACGTCCCGTTCCAGGGGTGTGCGGCTCACGGCCGTCGCGAGGTCCTCCAAGGCCCGCTTCTGCAGTTCCGCCTCGCGCCGCACCACCGGGCTCCGGTCCCCGGCGGCGGCGCCCTCCCACGCGTGGAGCGTCTCCTCCACGCGCCCCCAGTCCGGATTCCTGTGCTCGCGCACGTCGACTGCCGCCTGCGCGGTGTCCGCCTCCAGGGCCTCGGCGAACCGCTCCGCCTCGGGGACAAAACGGCTGTCGGCCCGCGGGACGTGGCTCTCCATGAGCATCGCCGCCCGGCCGAACCCCTTGAGCGCCTCCTGCGCCTCCTCCGCCTCGCGCAACGTCAGGCCCCTGGGGAGGACCGGTTCCTGCCTTGCCCGGTCGTAGGCCTCCTGCCAGGCGGCACGTGCCTCCCTGCTCGCCAGCAGGGCCCTGCGCATGTCGGCGCGATGCTCCTGGGTCGGTTCGGCGTAGCTGCGGAGCACTGCGGCCGCGTAGCGGCCGTTGGCGGCGAGCCAGTCCGCAAGCCGGCCCGGCAGCCGGGGCGTCTCCCATGCGGGGAACACCACGTACGCCAGCATTGCCAGGGCCCCGCCCAGCAGGGTGAGCACCACGCGCTCCGGGACCGTCTGCGCCAATGCCTGGCCGCCCATGCCGAGCAGGAAGACGACGTACGCGGCAGTGAAGCACTGGGAGTAGGCGTAGCCCGTACGGATCAGCGTGTACGACAGGCCCGCCGAGACCACCGCCAGCGCGCCGAACACATGGGCGTCCGGGCCCAGGGCCCGCACAATCCCGGTGGCGAGCGCGACCCCCGCCAGGGTCCCGGCGAAACGGGCCACCGCACGCGCGTACGTCCGGTGGAAGTCCGGCCGCATCACCATCACCGAGGCGATGGGCGCCCAGTAGCCGTGGCCCAGGGGTAGCCGGGCGGCGATCAGATAGCCGAGCGTGGCCACCGCCGCCAGGCGTACGGCGTGCCGGAACACGGGCGAGTCCCGGCGGAGCTCACAGCGGACCGCCCGGACGACGACCGGGACCAGCCGGAACATTGTCGGGCGCACCAGGAACTGGGCACCCGCGGGGCCGGGCGGCGTGGGCATCTTCCCGCCCGCGCCGCCGCTCCCGGCGATCTCCACCGCCTCGCCGAGCAGTTCCACGAGCCGCTCGGCAGCCTGCCGCGCGGGCCCCTCCAGCACCTCGTGCTCCTCGTCGACGCGCAGGACGTCCGAGCTCCCGGGCGGCACGTCCGCGGGAGTGCCGCGCCGGATCGAACGGGCGGCCGCGTCCAGGACGTCGGCGGCCGCGTCGAGCAACTCCCGCGCGCGGTCCCGCCCGGGTCCCTCCGCCGGGGCGCCGACGTCCGGGTCGGCGAGCGCGGCGACGACCGGCCGAATGCGCTCGGCGAGGCCCCGGGGGCCGTGGAGGACGGGGGGACGGGTGCGCGCCTGTGACGGCGTCACGGCGGCCGCGTCCCGGGCCGTCATCAACGGCTCCGGGTCGAAGGGGGCGATCGGGTCGTGCCGCAGCCGACGGGCGTAGTCCGCCACGGCGGCCAGGGCGTCGGCGAGCGCGTCACGATGCGCCCCCCAACGGCGGATCGGGAACAGCAGGATCAGCACGGCCTGCACCACGCCTCCGAGCGCGATGATCCCGGCGTGCTCCAGGGCTCGCCCGACGCTCGTGGGCAGGGTGATGGTCACCAGCATGCTGCCGACCGTCGTCGCTGCGACGATCCCAGCGGTCGATCCGACGGCCCACGCCATCCCCGCGACAAAGGCCCATACGGCCAGCAGCGGGAGGAACGTCACGAGTCGCCCCGCCGCCAGGTAGCCCACGAAGGTGCTGAGCGCCAGACCCGCGCCCGCGCCGAGCGCGATCACCTTGCGTGGACGCCAGGTGCGCTGGAAGGTGGCCCCTCCCGCGGAGTAGGCGCCGAGGGCGGCGGACGCGGCGTATGCAGGGGAGACCAGCCACAGCGCCGCCCCGACGACGATCGCCACCCCAGCAGCCGTGCGCAGCGCGAGCAGGGGCTCCAGCCGCGTGTCCTCGATCGTGAGCCCGGATCGAACGACCTCCCCGAAGGCCCGCAGCCACGTCACGGGTGTGAGCCTAGCCGGAACACCCCGCCGGGTGGCGTCGGCCTGGTTGAGGTGCGGGAGCCGTCGGGCAAGGAAGCCTCCGGCACGGGGCCAGGAACAGGGTGGCGGCCGCAGCCTCCGGGACGGAGTGCTACCACTGCGGACACTGTTGGGCGTCCACCGTCCGGCTTACCGGGCCGGAGCGCGGGCGATTGCCGCTGGTTCAGGTCCGACGGGAGCGCAGGCGATCGTCGCCCGTCCAGCCTCGGCCGGAGCCGGGGCGATTGCCGCCTGTTCCCCCGGACGGGTACGGGGGAACAGGCGGGACGGCGGCCCTCGGGTCCCTTACCGCTTGTGGCCGTTGCCGTGTCCGTTCGGATGCAGGACCGGGCGGAGTAGGCCGCCATCAGACCGACGGGATCGGCCCCGAAGACGATCGTCTGGTCGCCCGGTTTGACGTGGGCCATCTCGGTGGCGTGATAGCCGGTGGGGAAGATGTCGGCGAGCATCACACAGTCGGTCCGCCGGTCGGCGGTGTCCTCGCCCGGACGCAGCGCGTTGAAGTCGCCGTAGGGCACGCGCAGCAGTTCCGCCTGGCCGCCCTGACAGGGGCCCATGTCGGCGAATCCGTAGGCGGCTCCGGCGAGGGCCGGTTCCGGCTGCATGGTCAGGCAGTAGTTGGTGAGACCCGGCTCGCACTGCTTGCAGAAGCCGCAGGCGATGTTGAAGGGCAGGACCAGATACTGGCCGAGCTGGACTTCGGGGACGGCCGAGCCGACCTCCACGACCTGGCCCATGTTCTCGCGTCCCAGGGTGCGGCCGGACTCGAACGAGGTGCGGCCTTCGTACATGTGCAGGTCCGAACCGCAGATGTTGGTAGTGGTGATCTTGACGATGATGTCGCAGGGGTGTTCGAGCTTCGCGTCCGGTACGTCCTTCACTGTGACCGTGCGCGGGCCTTCACATACCGCTGCTTCATGATGGCTTCCTTTGGTGCCGCGGCATGACCGCAGCACGGCGGGGATGGAGACGGCGCAAAGAGCCTGACTCCCGGAGTGGGTGCGACGGGGTCCGTGGCACCCGCATGCCTCTGTGGGCAGTTCACCCGGTTCAGATGGAACGGTGGTGCTACTGCCAGCCCGCCAGGCGGCCCCGGCGCTCCGACGGCGTACCGTCCAAGTCCCCGTCGGCCCATGACGCGAAAAGTCACGCCCCGATCCACCAGCGGAATCTTCAGACTCGGACGACCACCAACCAACGACGTATCTACAACTGACGTTACCAGCTAGTCGCCGTGGTCGTCCTGGAGCATGTGGCGACGTTCCTGTTCGCGCTTGGAGTAGGCGGCTGCCCGGATCGCCTCGTCGCTCTCCAAGCCTGATCCCAGCGCGCCGCCCACAGTGGCGACCGAAGCGACGAACCATGACAACGTCAAGTATTCCGCGGCGTGCAGCGGGGTCCGTGTCACGGAAGCGAACACTTGGCCGTTGATGATGAACAGAGCCCACACCAAGTTGATGACGATCAGACCGCCGTAGCAGACGAGCACCCCGATACCCACGGTCATGACCGTCGAGGCGTTGTAGAGCCTCGCCCTCTGCCTCGCCTCCGGCGAGACCTCTGTTGATCGATGCCACAGCTGCGCGTCGACGATCAGCCAGCCGACCATGAGCCCGACAGACCCGACCATCGCGATCACGAGGCGTGGCGCGCTCAGGTACTCGGCCAGGCCCCAGATGGTGGAGTTCACGGTGGCGACTGCTCCCGTGGCGAGTGCGGCCGCGAGGGCTTTCGACAAGCCCGGCACCAACCGCCACGGCCGGTTGGCGCGGACCATTCCGACGAGCACCCTCAGGTAACCGCGCGGCCCGCTTACTACGTACCGAAGATCAGCGGTCTCCTCCTCACCGACCGGGCCCAGGTGAACAGGCGCGAGACGACTGACGAAGCGCCCCAGAAGCGGCTCACTCTGCGGAGGTCCCTCAGCCCCGGTGGCCCGCGGACCCGCCAGGCCAAGCACGGCTTCTTCCACGGCCCGCCGGGCTCTCGTCTGCAGACGCAAGCCCCCCAACGGAGGAAGAGACAGCAGCGCCAAGCTGTGTTCGTGACTCACATCCATAACGACCTTGCGCCCGTGTGAGTGCAGCGGAAGGTCGGTGAGGGCCACGACAATGTCCCAATTCTCAGCTCTTCCGCGGTCCATGATCCGGCGCATCAAGGTGGGCGGGTCCTCGGTCCCTGCGGTGAAAGGCTCACTGACCACCTCGACCTCGAAACGTCGGCCCTGGCCCGACTTGTCGGCGAGCCGAGTGGAAAGTATCCGGCCCATGCGCTGCGCGATCTCCGTCGGCGCATCCGGATCCGCCAGGAGAGCCACGACCGTAACGCCCTGAGACGACACCCGCATGACTCCTTCTCGTCGGCTGCCCCCACCCCCGACCGCCCGTGCCCACAGGATGCCCCCGAGGTATCGCCGACGCCGCGTGACACGCTGGCCCCTGCCAGCAGGTGCAGGCGGTCGGTCAGATCTCCTCGTCCTCCCCGTGCAGGGCCTGCTCCACCACTGGGCCACGGTTGCGTGCGCCACCGCGAACACCCGCTCCGCGCCACCCCGGGCACCGCGACGAGATCGATCGGCAGGCCCGCCTCCTGTTCAACTTCGTCACCGTGATCACCTTGTTCATGGGCATCACTGCCTCTACGCCGCGATGTTCCTGCTCGTCCATGTCACTGCGGCGTTCCTGCTCACACCGCAGTCGTTGCGTCCCCTCGTCCGACACCAGCACGATGCCGAGTACCTCTCCATGGCCCGCCACCGGCCGGGGCCCTCGGGGCCCGCGGTGCGGACCAGGTTGCCCGTCTTTTCCCGGTGCTCGTGCACGAGGCGGATAGCCATGGCACCCTCACCGGCCGCCGACGCCACCCGTATGACCGAGCCGCTCCTGACGCCGCCGGCGGCGAAGACCCCGGGAAGGGTGGTCTCAAGCAGCAACGCCACCTTGTCGGCGTCCGCCAACAGCGGAGTGTGCGCCGCCTGGGCTAAGGGCTGTCCCGCAATCCCTGGCGGGGCGCACGACGACAGCTACGGCACCTCGCTGCGTTGTCGGAACGCCCGAATACGCCCGGTACGATGACGCCCCACCGCCTTGCGATGCACCGCATCTGACGCCGCGCGCTGATCCACCAGGGATTACGGGACAGCCCTCAGGCCGTGTATCGAAAATGGATCCGGGATACTCCGGACGCTCGTGTGAGCGGGTCCCGGTGACGGCGCCTGTCACGCGGTTCCCGGTGCGATCCCTGTCACGCGGTTCTCGGTGCGATCAGGTAATCAGGAACGGTGAACAAGGACGCGACCGATCCCTTCGTGCATGTCCGGGGCGCCAGTGAGAACAACCTGCGGAACATCGATGTCGACGTTCCGCGGGACGCGATGGTCGCCTTCACCGGCGTCTCCGGTTCGGGCAAGTCCTCGCTCGCGTTCGGCACGCTCTACGCGGAGGCCCAGCGGCGCTACTTCGAGTCCGTAGCACCTTACGCCCGAAGGCTGTTGCAACAGGTCGGCGCACCGCACGTGCAGGAAATCACCGGACTGCCACCCGCCGTGGCCCTCCAGCAGCGACGCGGGTCGCCCAGCTCGCGCTCGACGGTCGGCACCATCACCACGCTGTCCAATCTGCTGCGCATGCTGTACTCCCGCGCCGGCACCTATCCGCCCCGGGCCGCACGGCTGGAGGCCGAGTCGTTCTCACCCAACACCGCGGCCGGCGCCTGCCCGCGGTGCCACGGACTGGGCGTCGTGCACGACGTCGCCGAGGACCTGCTCGTCCCGGACCCCTCGCTGAGCATCCGCGAGGGGGCCATCGCCGCCTGGCCGGGCGCCTGGCAGGGCGCCAACCTGCGCAGTGTCGTGAGCGGCCTGGGTATCGACATCGACCGACCGTGGCGCAGGCTCAGGAAGAAGGACCGGGACTGGCTGCTGTACACGGACGAGCAGCCCTCCGTGTACATCGAGCCGGAGGAGGACCGCGTCGACTACGGCTATCAGGGCAAGTTCTGGAGCGCCCGCAAGCACGTCATGCACGTCCTCGCCGACTCCAAGAGCGAGAAGATGCGCGAACGGGCGCTCCGGTTCGTCAGGAGTGTGCCCTGCCCCGAGTGTCACGGCAGCGGACTGCGGCCCGAGGCGCTCGCCGTGACCTTCGCCGGACGTTCCATCGCCGAGATCAACGCGATGCCGCTCACCGAGGTCGTGGCACTGCTGCGGCCCGTCGCGAGGCGGTCCGGGGCCGACGCCACCACGTCGACCGCCCGATCCGGGGAGACGACCGAGGTCGCGGTCCGGATCTGCGGCGATCTGGTCGCGCGGGTCGACGTACTGCTCGACCTGGGCCTCGGATATCTCAGCCTCGGGCGCCGCTCGACGACCCTGTCGCCCGGCGAGGCGCAGCGCCTGCGGATCGCCACCCAGCTGCGCTCGGGGCTGTTCGGCGTCGTCTACGTTCTCGACGAACCCTCCGCGGGCCTGCACCCGGCTGACGCGGAACCGCTGCTGGACGTGCTGGACCGCCTCAAGTCGGCGGGCAACTCGCTGTTCGTCGTGGAGCACGACATGGACGTCGTACGGCGGGCGGACTGGGTGGTCGACATCGGCCCCGGCGCGGGTGAGGGCGGCGGACGCGTGCTGTACAGCGGCCCGGTCGCCGGTCTCGAGCGGGTCGGGGAGTCGGCCACGAGCCAGTACCTGTTCGGGCGTGCCCAGCCGCTCGATCACCGCCCGCGCGCACCGCATGGCTGGCTGCACCTGAGCGGCGTCTCCCGCCACAATCTGCACGACGTGTCCGTCGACGTACCGCTCTGTGTACTGACGGCGGTGACGGGCGTGTCCGGTTCCGGAAAGTCGACGCTGGTGACGCAGGTGCTCGCCGAGGTCGTCCGCGGCCACCTCGGACTCGTACCCGAGGAGCACGACGAGGCGCAGCTGGAGGTCGACGTCCAGGACGCGTCGGGGGTCGAGTCGTTCGACCGGCTGGTCCGGGTCGACCAACGGCCCATCGGCCGAACTCCCCGGTCCAACCTGGCCACGTACACGGGGATGTTCGACGCGGTGCGCAAGTTGTACGCGGCAACGGACGAGGCCAGGGCGCGCGGCTACTCGGCCGGGCGGTTCTCCTTCAACGTGCCCGAAGGGCGGTGCGAGACCTGCCAGGGCGAAGGATTCGTCGCGGTGGAACTGCTGTTCCTGCCCGGCACCTACGCGCCGTGCCCGACCTGCCAGGGCGCCCGGTACAACGCCGAAACGCTGGAAGTCACCTACTGCGGCAAGAACATCGCGGAAGTACTGGCGCTGTCCGTCGACGCCGCCGCCAAGTTCCTGTCCGCCGTCCCGGCCGCCTCCCGCAGTCTGGAGACGTTGCGCGAGGTGGGACTGGGGTACCTGCGGCTGGGCCAGCCCGCGACGGAACTCAGCGGTGGTGAGGCGCAACGCATCAAACTGGCCACCGAACTGCAGCGAGCCCGCCGCGGTCACGCGCTCTACCTGCTCGACGAGCCGACGGCGGGGCTGCACCCGTCGGACATCGCGCTGCTGCTGCGACAGCTGCACAGGCTCGTCGACGCCGGCAACACGGTCGTCCTCGTCGAGCACGACCTGGACACGATCGCCACCGCCGACTGGGTCATCGACCTCGGGCCGGGCGGCGGCGACGCCGGCGGGCGGGTGGTCGCGGCGGGCCCGCCGGCCAAGGTGGCGAGGGCCCGCCGCAGCGCCACCGCGCCCTATCTCGCGGCCCGGCTAGCGCGCTCCTGACGACGGCGCGAGGGGCTGAGCACCTGGCCGACACGGGTCATCGTGGTCGAGAACCCATCTACCAGGAGCTTCGTCGTGTTGTACAGCAGCCCAACTCCGAGGCGCCGAACTCAGGTTGAAAAGGGCTCACGGCCTAGTTGCGCCCGGAACCCGCGGTGCACCGCGTTCAGTCAGCCGGGCATGGGGTGGTGCGCCTGGGCGAACTGCTCCACGACGGCGGCGCAGAAGGCGGGCAGGTCGGCCGGGCTGCGGCTGGTGACCAGTTGCCCGTCGACGACCACCTCCTGATCGGCGACGATCTCCGCGCCGGCGTTGCGCAGGTCGGTACGGATGCTGGGCCAGGACGTCAGGCGACGGCCGCGCACGGCGTCGGCTTCCGCCAGGGTCCACGGGCCGTGGCAGATCGATGCGACCGGTTTCCCGCTGGCCATGAAGTCCTTGACGAACTGCACCGCGTCGCGGTTCATGCGCAGCTGGTCAGGGTTCATGGTGCCGCCGGGCAGGAGCAGGGCGTGGTAGTCGTCGACGGAGGCGTCGGCGACCAGGCGGTCGACGGGGAAGGTTCCGGCCGCGTCGAGGTCGAACTGGCGGGCCTGGATCTCGCCGGGGTGGAGCGAGACGATCTCGGTCTTCGCCCCTGCGCCCTGCAGCGCACCGCGCGGCTGGTCAAGTTCGACGCGCTCGACGCCGTCGGTGGCCAGAATCCCCACCCGCATCCCCCGCAGTTCCTGTGTCATGGTAAGGCTCCCTTCACGAGTCGCCGGTTGTACGACGCGAGCGGTAGGGACACCCGGCAGGGCCTGTCCGCACCCCTTTTCCGGACCGGGGACTGCAAGGCCCGGCCGAAGGTGCCCCGAGCACTGTCTGCGCGCGGTCAGTGAAAGCTGCCGTCCGAGTGAGGACGACCTTCGTCCAGCCGTCGTCGCGGGCGTCGAAGTGCTGGCCGCCCGCGGTCGAGATTCGCAGAGCCCCTTGCTGAGCGCCTCCGCACCCCAGGCCGAAAAAGGGCACCCCCTCTTCCCCTGGCAGAGCAGCATGAAGTGCGCAGCCATCCCTCGGCCAGCCGTACGGCCGTCCGTCCGTCCGTCCGTCCGCACGAGGCTGCACGGCGTTGCAACGCCTCGAACGAGAATTGCTGACCGAACGACACGACCAACTCGGGAACGCGGGACTGTATTTGCTCACCCCGGATTGGGGCACCCCGCCGAGATTGGAACAGGACCGGCCCGGCGCAGGGCCGGGCTGAAGAGTGGGGCGGCGGTAGCCGTCCTTCTTCGGACTGCGAGGTGTCTCATGAGACACCGGCGACTGAGCTGCCCCTCTTGCCGCCAAGCCATTGACGTTTTTCCGGCGAAACGATCTACGCGAAGCCGGGTGAACCACCCCATGCATGAGCAGGCAAGGATATGGCGCCGGCTCCCCGCACACGCGAGACCGGGCAACCAGCACAGACACCGGCCCTTCCGGCCCAGACACCACCCACAACAACCCAACCACCCTCCACACAGTCGACCCTTGGTACGTCGGGCTGCACCACAGGAGGGCCTAGGCAATGAACGGTGTCCGCAAGCCGGCGGGCGGACGGGGGGATCCCGTGTTCGGACGTGTAGGACGGAAGATCCAGCCGCTTGAGGGCGATCACCCGGGTGTCGGCGCTCGTGTCAGCGGCCCCTTCGACCACCACACGCAGTGCGGTGAGGCTGGTCGACGGGGTGCGCAGCGAACCCCCATTCCGACGACGAGCGGGGGCGCGCCATCCTGTCCACTCCTTCAGAGCATCTCCAGGGGCGTGGGCCCGCTGGGCGGCGGGAACGCCTCGTCGAGGGCGTCGAGCGCCTCGGTGGGAAGGTGGAGGTCCACTGCGCCGCGGTTCTCCCGAACGTGGTCGGGTGATCCGGAACGCGGGATCGCGGCCACCCCCTGTGCCAGCACCCAGGCGAGTGCCACCTGGGTCGGCGTGGCTCCGAGGGCCCGCGCCACGGCACCCAGTGCCTCGACCTTCAGGAGCCGCCCCTGCTCGATCGGGGAGTAGGCCATGACCGTCACCCCGGCCTCGCGGCACCAGGGGAGCAGATCCCACTCGATGCCGCGCCGGGAGAGGTTGTACAGCACCTGGTCGACGGCCACCGCGTCGCCGCCGGCGAGGGCGGTCAGCTCGACCATGTCGGCGACGTCCAGATTGCTCACGCCCCAGTAACGGATCTTCTCCGCCTCCATCAGGTCGGTGAATCCCGCAAGGGTCTCCTCGAGTGGCCACCGTCCCCGCCAGTGCAGCAGGTAGAGGTCCAGCCGTTCCGCACGGAGCCGCCGCAGGCTGCCCTCACAGGCGGCGACGGTGCCCTTCCGGTCGGCGTGGCCGGGCAGCACCTTGCTGACGAGGAAGACCTCCTCCCGGCGTCCCCGCAGTGCCTCCCCGACGAGTTCCTCGGCTGCGCCGTCGCCGTACATCTCCGCCGTGTCCACGACGGTCATGCCCAGCTCCACGCCCAGCCGCAGCGCGGCGATCTCCTGTTCACGCCGGGCCGGTTCCTCGCCCAGGTACCAGGTGCCCTGCCCAAGGGCCGCGACCTCCTCACCGGAGGGGAGCGTGATCGTTCTGGCCGATTCCGCAGACATCTCGGGCCTCCCGTCTGCCGTGGATCCGTGTCACGCGCGCGCACCGAGTCCCCAGGTCCGCGCCTCCCGGACAACCAGTCTCGCATGCGCCGCAGGGAAGTCAGGAGGGGCGAGCGGACTGCGCCGAGAGCGCGCCGGGACCGGGTACGCGGTCGCGCAACGCGACGGCGACCGACACAACGGCGCCGCAGGAGAGGACCGCCGCGAAGCCGATCATGGCGGTCTGCACGGCGAAATGCCGCAGGGCGATGCTGAACAGGACGGAGGGCAGACCCAT
Source organism: Streptomyces sp. NPDC005262 (assembly GCF_042872425.1). Taxonomy (NCBI): domain Bacteria; kingdom Bacillati; phylum Actinomycetota; class Actinomycetes; order Kitasatosporales; family Streptomycetaceae; genus Streptomyces; species Streptomyces sp. NPDC005262. The sequence goes on along the minus strand of NZ_JBIAKK010000022.1, from coordinate 53,392 downwards.
TCCCAGGTACGCGACGACGAAGAACACGGCGAGGACCCCCGCACGTGAGGCGGGCTCGGCCACTGAAACGGCACGTTCGACGCCTCCCTTGAACAGCAGCCCGGAGCCGGCTCCCGACAGGGACACGGCGACCAGGTAGAGCCAGAGCGCCGGGTGGTAGAGGGCGACGGCGCACAGGACCAGGCCGACCGGGAATACCACTGCCCCCACGGTCAGGACCCGGGGCAGTGTGAGGCGACCCAGCACCAGCTGGGCGGCCGCCGCGGAACCGAACATGAGGAAGGCCGACAAGCCGACCACGAGGTGCGAGTCGGTGTGCAGGGTGCCATGGAGCACACTCGCCCCGAGGGAGGAGATCAGGCCGAGGATCGCGAAGGCGAAGGCGCCCAGCGCGCCGGCCGCGCCGAACGTCCGCCCGCCGCCGGGGCGCAGGACGAACCTGCTGGGCGGTTCGGTCGCGGGCAGCTCCAGGTCCACGGTCTCCGGGGTGGACAGCACCAGCGCCAGGCACACTGCCATGGCGAGCGTGAAGATCGCCTGGGCGGTGATCAGGGGCATGGGAAGCCACTCGGCGGCGGCTCCGGCGACCAGAGGCCCTGAGGCCAGGCCGCCGAGGTTGGCGGCGGTCGCCACGATGCCGGGCAGCACCGAACCCGTCCGTTCCGGACGGGCCTCGTGGTGGAGGTCGTGCAGATACGTCGTCGCGGTCGAGGCCATCAACCCCAGTCCGACACCGTTGAGGATCCTGCCCGCGATCAGCCCCGGCAGGTCCCGCCACGCGATCAGTACGACCGACGCGACGATGCCGACCAGCAGCGCCGGGACGATGACGCGCCGTCGGCCGAGCCGGTCCGACAGGTGTCCCAGTCCGAGGAAGGCGGCCGCTGCGCCTACGACCATCGAGGCGTACGCCACCGTGACCGTGGTCGCGCCGAAGTGGTCCCGGGCCTCGTACAGCGGCCACAGCGGGGTCGGCGCGGTACCGAAGGCCATAAGCACGGTGAAGGCCACCGCCACGAACCAGAAGCCGGTCGTGTGCGAGGCACGGCGCCGGGCGGGGGCGCGGGGCGGCAGGTCGGCGGGAGCGGGTGCTGGGATCAGGTGGGTCGGGTCGCCGGGAGCGTCGGCTGTGGGACGGCTCAGCGGCGTCGGAACGGCAGGCAGGGGTACCCCTCCTCGGGCGGAAGCGGATGACGCTTTCCATCATCCTCACCAGCCACGATCAGCGCCAACGAATGTTTTTGCTGGGCTCGAGCAATGCGAGTGATACTTCTCGTGTGGAGCTACGTCAGCTGGAGCACTTCATCGCGGTCGCCGAGGAGCTGAGTTTCACGCGTGCCGCCCGACGGCTGCACGTGGTGCAGTCCGGGGTGTCCGCCGCGATCCGCTCCCTGGAGCGCGAGCTCGGTTGCGCGCTGTTCGAGCGCACGTCGCAGCAGGTCCGGCTCACCGGGGCGGGCGCGGCGCTGCTGCCGGAGGCTCGGGCCACCCTGCACGCCGCCCAGGCTGCCCAGGACGCCGTGCGTGCCGCACAGGACACGCTGCGCGGCACGGTGAATGTGGGCGCCATGGCCTCGGTCGAGGTGGTGGACCTGCCTGCGCTCCTCGGGCAGCTGCACGCGCGGCATCCGGCGATCGACGTCCGGCTGCGGCTGGCGACGACCGGATCGGCGGGACTGGCGCACGCACTGCTCAGCGGGGACCTGGACGTGGCTTTCCTGTCGCTGCCCGAGCACAAACCCGCCGGGATCGACGCACGGGAGCTGGCCACCGTGCCGCTCGTCCTGGTGGTGAGCGCGGCCCATCCGCTCGCGCAGCGGGGGGAGGTGGCACTTGCGGACCTCGCGGGGGAGCCCTTCGTGGACTTCCCGCCGGGCTACGGCAACCGCGAGGTGGTCGACCGGGCGTTCGCGGTGGCAGGCGTCGTACGCCGGGTGGCACTGGAAGTGCCCGACATCGACATGGGGGCGGCACTGGTCCGGCACGGTCTGGGCATCGCCTTCCTGCCCGCGTTCGCCGTTGCCCGCACCCCCGGCCTGCAAGTCCTGGACGTCCACGGCACCATGCTCCGCTGGAGCATGCATCTCGGCACGTCGTCGACCCGGCGGCCCAGCTCGGCCCTGCGGGCGCTGCTCGACCTGGTCGAGCTCCACGTCATCGCCCTGTGACGCGCGGGCCGCGGCCCGGGCGTCTCCCGTCGGTGCTGTCCGGACCCCTGCGCTCGCCTCGCTCCGGCCGTGACATCTGCCGCAGCATCCGCTGACGCTCAGGCTGCCGTCGTCCACAGGCGGCGTCGGTTCCAGCGGGGTATCAGCCGGGTCCGCCCAGCACGATCGTCCACACTCGGGTCGCCACCTGGAGGTTGAGGCGGTCCTCGACGTTCGCGAGGTTGCTGCCGCTGATGTCGCGGATGCGCTGGAGCCGGTAGCGCAGCGTGCTGCGGTGGATCGCGAGGGATTCGGCGGTCTCGTCGTAGTTGCCGCCGCAGTCGAAGTACCGGGACAGCGTTTCCACCATGGTCGCGTGGTGCCGGGAGTCGTAGTCGATGAGCTGCCCCAGCCACTCGTGGACGAACGTCTCCAGTTCCCGGTAATCGTTGCCAGGTCCCAGGATGCGGTAGAGGCCGAGCTCGTCGAAGAACGTCGTGCCGTAGGGCTCGCGGGAGCGGCGGCGCACTTCCAGGGCGCGCTGCGCCTCCTCGTAGCCGACGCCCTACGGGCCAGCGGAGCGGACCAGATTTCCCGTCTTTGCCCGGTGCTCGTGCACGAGGCGGATCGCCATGGCACCCTCACCGGTGGCCGAGGCCACCCGTTTGACCGAGCCGCTCCTGACGTCGCCGGCGGCGAAGACCCCGGGAAGGGTGGTCTCCAGCAGCAACGGACCACGGCCGAGCGAGGCCCACCGGGTCGCGTCGGCCGCCGCCTGGGCCTCGGCGCCGGTGAGGACGAAGCCCTTCTCGTCCAGGGCCAGCACCCCCCTGAGCCATTCCGTGCGCGGCCGGGCCCCGATGAACACGAACAGCGCCGCGGCCCGCAGCTCCCGGCGTTCACTACTTGCGTTGTCCTCCACCATCAGCGACTCCAGCTTCTCCTCCCCGGAGACACCCCGGACCTCGGTGTGGAGCAGCACCTCGATCTTCGGGTGCCGTTCCACCTGGTCCACCAGGTAGCGCGACATGTCCGCGTTGAGGTCACCGCCCCGGACAAGGAGGCGGACCCTGGAGGCGTGGGTCGCAAGGAACAGCGCCGCCTGCCCGGCGGAGTTCCCGCCACCGACCACGGCGACCAGATCCGCCTGGCAGAGACTGGCCTCGTGGACCGTCGCCGCGTAGTAGACGCTGATGCCCTCCAGGCGGTCGATGCCGGGCACCTCGAGCCTGCGATACCACACGCCCGAGGCGAGCACCACGGCGCCCGCCCGGGCCCGGGACCCGTCTGTGAAGGTGACGACGTACTCGTCGTCGTGTGGGGCGAGCCCGCTGACCTGGGCCGGCACCGTGAGGCGGGCACCGAACTTGTGGGCCTGGATCACCGCGCGTTCGATGAGCTCGCCCCCGGAGATGCCCGACGGGAAGCCAAGGTAGTTCTCGATGCGAGACGAGGTACCGGCCTGGCCCCCGGTGGCCACGGCGTCGACGGCGACAGTGGTGAGGCCGTCGGAGGCGCCGTACACGGCGGCCGCGAGTCCCGCGGGGCCCGCACCGACCACCATCACGTCGCACCGCCCGGTCTCCGGCGAGGGGGCGGGCAGCCCGATGAGCCGGGCGAGGGCGGCGTTGCTCGGATTGCGCAGCACCCGCTCGCCGTTCCAGATGACCACCGGAGTCTCCTCGGGACGGATGGAGAACCGACGCAGCAGCGCCTCCGCCTCCTTGTCCTTCTCCAGATCCACCCAGCGGTAGGGCAGCCGGTTGCGGGCGGCGAACTCACGCAGCCGCAGCGTGTCCGGTGAATAACACGACCCCAGGATCCGGAAGCCGGCGCCGAGGCCGATGAGCAGATACCGGCGGCCCAGGTAAGCGCGGAGGATCAGGTCGCCGAGGACGGGGTCGCGGCCGACCAGGGCGCGTTGCCGCTCCACCGGCACGGCCAGGACCTCGCCCGCCTCACGCACCACGGCGCTGTTGAATGCCGTCTGGCCCTCCAGCAACCCGAGTTCACCCAGGAATCTGCCGGGTCCGTGCACCGCCACCGTGCGCTCGTCGGGCCCGCCGAGGTCGTGGAGTATCTCGACGGTCCCGCTGAGGATCGCGAGGAACTCGCGGAACGGCTCGCCCTCGCGGTACAGCACCTCGCCCTCGGCGGTCCTTCGGCGCTCACCGTGCGCGGTCAGGTCCTCGACCTGCTCCGGTGTCAGGCGCGGGAACGCCCCGTATCGGTCCGGTGTCTCGCGGACCGCACTCTGCTTGTGCTCGGCCGCGCTCATCAGACCATGGCCTCGTGAACGTAGCACCAGCGCCAGTCCTCTCCCGGCTGGAAGGACTGCACGATGGGGTGACCGGCGCTGCCCGCGTGCCACCTGGCGTGCTTGCGGGGCGAGGAGTCACAGCAGCCGACGTGCCCGCAGGTGAGGCAGAGCCGCAGGTGCACCCACGGGGAACGCTCCATGAGGCACTCCTCGCAGCCCTCCGGGGTACGCGGCGTCACTGGGCGCACCATCGCCATGTGCGGGTCAGAAATCGTGGCCATCAGAGTTCTCCTTCCGTGGGCGGGACTGCTCAGCCGCGGCCCGCGACGGTCTCCTCCACCCAGCGGCGCAGCTCCGGGACGGGGGCGGCACCAGTCCGGCGGGACATCTCCGCTCCCATGTCGACCAGGATCAGTGGCGGCACGGCCACGACCTGGAACCGCTGCGCGAGCGCCGGCGATGTCGACCTTGACGTGCTTGAGCTCGCCGGCGAGCACCCTGGACGCGGACGGGGCCCTCCGGCGGGCCAGCAGGGGTTCCGGCAGCAAGGGAGCAGAGCGCGCTGACGCTGTTTGGCCGTGGCCTGCACCGCCTGGTCCGGTCGCCACTCACAGCAGGAGGTCGAAGACGGCTCGGACCTCGTCCCAGTGCTGGGTCTGGGGGTTCTTCAGGTCGGGATGGAGGATCTTGAAGCTTTGGGCGAGGGCCACGCTGAGTCCGCCGATGATGTCCGGATAGGCCGCCTCGGTCTCCTCGTCGGGCGTGCGGTCCAGAGCGGGGTGGGTGGCGAGCTGTTCTAGGATCGGCCTGAGTTCCACTTCCTGGTCGATCTTCTGGAAGTGGTGAATGCTCTCCTGCAGGCCTTTCGTGATCGGTAGGTCACAGGTCCGGATGATGTCGCGCCCGTTGGCCTTGGCAGTGGCCTGGGCGACGGTCAGCAGATCGTAGAGCTTGGCGTCGACGAAGTCGCTGTAGCGCTTGAGATCGTTCTTATCGACGTTCAACCCCGCGGCCGCGCGGAAGAACCTTTCGAACCTGGCGATGGACATCACGGTCATAGCGGCAACCTCCGGCTGCGGGCGCCGGGGTGGCTCCCGGCCCCCTGTGTTTCGCACTCAGCCTGGCCGACGGGGCGCGGGAACGCATGCACATGTCGGGGCCAATTAGCCTCTCCTGTATTGGCCTGCCAGGCCCAGGCGTCCGATTACCTGGGTAGTCGGACGGCGCGCGATCCGTCGAGCCAGGCCGGCCCGGCTGCGGGTAGCTGGACCGCGGCGTCGCGGTCAGGCGCCGCTTGTGCCGCTGGGGAAATAGGTGAGGTAGTACGGGTTCTCCATCAACATGCCACTCGCCCATGCCGACGGGTGGGCCCATTTCCGGTCCGGGCAGACGCAGGTTGCATAAACCCTGGGGCGTCGCGACGCTGGACCGGTTGGATCGCCCAAAGGTCCGGGAGGCCCGTCCCGCCGCACCGGGCTCGTGACCGGTTTGGCCGTTACTGTCGCACACGGCTCTTCGGGCCCACCGCTTGGCAAACAGCCCTCGGGGCGGCTGAAGTACCTTGCGTTGAGCTGGCCGAGACCGCGGGGGCGCGGGGGCACCCGTCGGCTGCTGGAGCAGACCGCTGTGCGGCTTGCCGGGATCCGCACGATCCCCAACCGGCTGGTGTCTTCAGCCGATCCCGATGCTCGACCGATCCGCATGGGCGGCAAGTCCCAGCACCCCAGGCTGATCGGCCCACGTCTCGGGTGTCGGAGAGCTCAGATTGTGGCGGCTCGCCCTCGCAGGGATCATCGAAGGCATGGACAGGAACATGTCCGTCGGGCCCGGGGAGCGGCTGCTGGAGGAATTGGTCAGAGCAGCCCAGCTGGCATCACCTGCAGAACTGCCTGTGGTCGTGAACCGGTTTGCCGAGGCCATGGGTGTGAGCCGGGCGGTTGTCTATCTGGTCGACATCCAGCAAAGACTGCTGTTGCCGCTCGTCGAAGGCGAGCCGGAATTCGAGCTCGACGCTTCCCTTGCCGGATGGGCCTACCGCACCGGCTCTCTCCGAGCGGAAGAAGACCACGCCGACGGGCTGAACGTGTGGATGCCCCTGGCCGACGGGGCGGAACGGCTGGGCGTCCTCGAACTGAACATGGACACCCTGGACGGGCTCAAGCTACGACGCTGCCGGACGATGGCGTTGATCCTCGCACTGATCATCACATCCAAGCGCACCTACAGCGACACCATCGCACAGCGCATGCGGACCAGGCCGATGGAACTGCCTACGGAGATGGTGAGGGCCTTCCTTCCTCCCCGGTCGATCGGCACCGGGCGAGTCGTCTCGACCGCGGTTCTGGAGCCTGCGTACGAACTGGGCGGCGATGCGTTCGACCACTCGTTCACCGAGGACGTTCTGCACGCCACGATCCTTGACGGCATGGGGCATAACCTGGCGTCCGGGCTTGCCACCTCTGTCGCCATGGCGGGCTGCCGTAACGCCCGGCGCAGCGGGGCAGACCTGGGGCCACTCGCGGGCACCGTGGACGAGGCGCTGGCGAAGTGGCTTCCGGAGCAGTTCTGCACGGGTATCTTCACCCAGTTGCACATGCGCACCGGTGTGCTGCGATGGTGCAACTGCGGCCACCCGCCTCCGTTGCTCATCCGCCGCCACCGCCTGCTCCATAACGCTTTGGAGCGGCCACCTGAGCCTCCTCTGGGTCTGCCCGCCAGTCTCGCCGGGACCACCCGTCAGGTGCACGACGTCAGCCTCGAACCCGGTGACCGGATACTGCTCTACTCGGACGGCGTCGTCGAGTCACGCAATGAGGAAGGCCAAGAGTTCGGACTGGAGCGCTTCACCGACTACATCATCCGGTCGACCGCAGCAGGGCAGAGCGCCCCGGAAGTACTGCGCCTGCTCATCCACGCCGTCCTTGAGCATCAGCACAACGAACTCGGCGACGACGCCACAATTTTGATGTTCGAGTGGCAGCCCCCTGATCCGTGACCGCAAGGGCCGGAGGGCGCAGCCGTGGCGCCGGTACTCCGAGGATGCAGACGCTGACTTCGGTGGATGCCGAGCACAGCTCCGGTCCCTGCCTGCGCGGGTAGGGCGCCGCACGCGGCCGGTGTCCGCCGGGACGGGCAGGACCAGAAGGAACCGCCGGGCGGCACCCGAGTCGAACCCGACGACAACGGCCTGGGCCGGTCCCGCGGAGGCCGGACTACGAAGAGATCACCGCGGCCGTTGCCCGCTTCCAGGGGCGGCAGGCCGATGAACCGGGCCACCTCGGCGTTGCTCGGATTGCGTAGCAGGGTCGTGTCCCGCCAGATCACCAGCGGCGTCTGCTCCGGACCAACCGCGAATCGGCGCAGCAGCGCCTCGGCTTCCTCGTCCGTCTCCAGATCGATCCAGCGGTGCGGCAGCCGGGGTTGCGGGCGGCGAACTCGCGCAGCCGCCGGGTGTCGGGCAAGTAGCGCGAGCCGATGATACGGAAACCGGCGCCCTACCCGACGAGCAGGACACGGCGGCCCAGGCAGGCGCGCAGCACCACATCACCAAGGTTGGACTCCCGGGCCACGAGGTCACGCAGCTGATCCATCGAAAGGGTGAGGATCTCGCCGGGGTCCCCGACCACGGCGGTGTAGAAGGCCACCTGTCCGTTCAGGAGGCCGAGTTCGACGATGAAGCGGCCAGGGCCGTGCACACGCAGTAGGCGACCGAGCCACTTAGGACGATGTGGAACATCTCGCACCGCTCCCCCTCCCCGATCAGCACGTCACCGGTGACAGCCGCCTGCTGCCGGCCGTGCTGCGCCAGGCGGGCCATCCGGTCGTCCGACAGGCGGGACAGGCGCCGTAAGTGTCGGGGGTCTCGAAGGGGACGCTCTCCTCCGCCTCGTCCGGCACAGGCGCTGCGACCGGCCGCGCCTCGCCGCCGGGAATCACACGAACGCCTCGTGGACGAAGCACCACCGCCAGTCCTCGCCGGGCTCCAGCGACGTCACGATCGGATGGCCGTCGGCGGCGGCGTGACGGCGGGCGTGCCGGTTCGGCGAGGAATCGCAGCAGCCGACGTGGCCGCGGGTCAGGCAGAGCCTGAGGTGGATCCAGGGGGGACCGGGTGGCCAGGCATTCCTCGCACCCCGGGGGCGCGCGGGGTGACGGGGCGTACGAGGGTGAGGTGGGGGTCGGTCCGTACGGTCATGGCCGATCATCCTTTCCCGGCCGGTTCGCGGCCCGCGATCGACTGCTCCAACCACCGCCGCAGGGCAGGGGCAGGTGCGGCACCCGACTGCCGGGCGATGGTCTGTCCTTTGTCGAGGACCAGCAACGTCGGTACGGCCTGGACCTCGAAGCGCCGCGCCAGGCCCGGATTCTTGTCGATGTCGACCTTGACCAGTTTGATCTTTCCCGCGAGATCGGCGGCGACCTTTTCCAGCTCGGGGCTGACCATGCGGCAGGGGCCGCACCAGGTGGCCCACAGGTCGACGACGACGGGCACGGTGGCCTGCTCGACGATCTCGGTGAAGTCGTCGTCGCCCGCGTCGGCCATCCACGGCAGAGGCTGCTTGCATTTGCCGCACCTGGGGCGGCCCTCGGCGGCCACCGGTACCCGGTTGGTGCGCCCGCAGTGCGGGCAGGTGACGTTGGTGGTCTGCATGGCGCTCATGCCGCCCTCGTTCCCTTCACGTCCCCGGGCTGGTCGTAGGTGACCACCAGCTCTCCGTTCTCGGCGTCGACGAGGACCTTCGCGCCGTCCTGGACGTCGCCGCGCAGCAGAGCGCGTCCGACCAGGGTCTCGACCTCATGGGAGATGTAGCGCCGCAGCGGCCGGGCCCCGTACACCGGGTCGTAGCCCTGGTGGGCGATCAACTCGCGGGCCGCGTCGGTGAGTTCGACGGTGATGCGGCGTTCGGCGAGCCGCTGCCGCAGCTCGTCGAACTGCAGCTCCACGATCCGCTCGATCTGGGACTCACCGAGCGGCTTGAACAGCACGATGTCGTCGACGCGGTTGAGGAACTCCGGGCGGAAGTGCCCGCGCAGCTCGCCCATCACCCGGGCGCGGGCGTCCGGCTTGATCTCACCCTCGGCGGTGGCGCCGTCGAGGAGGTGCTCGGAGCCGATGTTGGACGTCATGATGATCACGGTGTTGCGGAAGTCGACGGTGCGGCCCTGAGCATCGGTGATGCGGCCGTCATCGAGGATCTGCAGCAGGGTGTTGAAGACATCGGTGTGCGCCTTCTCGATCTCGTCGAACAGCACGACCGAGTACGGCTTGCGGCGTACGGCCTCGGTGAGCTGGCCGCCTTCCTCGTAGCCGACGTATCCGGGCGGTGCGCCCATGAGCCGGCTGACGGTGTGCCGCTCCTGGTACTCGCTCATGTCGAGGCGGACCATGTTCTCCTCGGAGTCGAACAGGGTCCGGGCGAGGGTCTTGGCCAGCTCGGTCTTCCCGACGCCGGTGGGGCCGAGGAAGATGAACGAGCCGATGGGGCGGCGAGGGTCGCGGATGCCGGAGCGGGCGCGGATGATGGCGTCGGCGACGAGCTTGACGGCCTCATCCTGGCCGATGACGCGCTCGCGCAGGATCTCGTCGAGGCGCAGCAGTTTCTCGCGTTCGCCCTCCTGGAGGCGGGCGACGGGGATGCCGGTCCAGGCGGCGACGATCTCGGCGATCTCCTCCTCGGTGACAACCTCGCGCAGCAGCCGGTTCTCCCCTTGTTTGGCGGCCAGTTGCTCCTCCTCCGCGGCAAGTCGGCGCTCCAGCTCCTGGAGTCGGCCGTAGCGGAGTTCGGCGGCGCGGTTGAGGTCGTAGGCGCGTTCGGCCTCCTCCGCCTCGTGGCGCACCTGCTCCAGTTCCTGGCGCAGTTCCTGCACGCGGCGGATCGCCTGCCGTTCGGCCTCCCACTGGGCGCGTTTGGCGTCGGCCTCGCCGCGCAAGTCGGCCAGTTCCCTGCGCAGCTCCTCCAGGCGAGTCTTGCTGGCGGGGTCGGTCTCCTTGGACAGGGCCGCGTCCTCGATCTCCAGGCGGGTGACGCGGCGGGTGATCTCGTCGAGTTCGGCGGGCATCGAGTCGATCTCGGTACGCAGCCGAGCACACGCCTCGTCGACGAGGTCGATGGCCTTGTCGGGCAGGAACCGGTCGGTGATGTAGCGATGGCTGAGGGTGGCCGCGGAGACCAGCGCGGTGTCCTGGATCTTCACTCCGTGGAAGACCTCCAGGCGTTCGCGCAGTCCGCGCAGGATGGAGATGGTGTCCTCCACGCTCGGCTCGTCGACCATGACCTGCTGGAAGCGGCGTTCGAGGGCGGCGTCCTTCTCGATGTGCTTGCGGTACTCGTCGAGGGTGGTCGCGCCGATCATGTGGAGTTCGCCGCGGGCGAGCATCGGCTTGAGCATGTTGCCAGCGTCCATGGCCCCTTCGGCGGCGCCCGCGCCGACGACCGTGTGCAACTCGTCGACGAAGAGCAGGATCCGCCCCTCGGCGGCCTTGACCTCGCTGAGCACGGCCTTGAGGCGTTCCTCGAACTCGCCGCGGTACTTGGCGCCGGCGACCAGGGAGCCCATGTCGAGGGCGAACACGATCTTGTCGCGGAGTCCTTCGGGCACGTCGCCGCGGACGATGCGCTGGGCGAGGCCCTCGACGATTGCGGTCTTGCCGACGCCGGGGTCGCCGATGAGGACGGGGTTGTTCTTGGACTTGCGGCTGAGGATCTGGGTGACGCGGCGGATCTCGGCGTCCCGGCCGATGACCGGGTCGAGCCTGCCGGCCCTGGCCTCGGTGACGAGATCGCGGCCGTACTTCTCCAGAGCCTCGTAGGCCACTTCGGGGTTGGCGGAGGTGACGCGCTGGTTGCCGCGGACCTGGGTGAGCGCGCTCAGGAACGAGTCCCTGGTGATGCCGGCCTGTTTGAGCAGTCGCCCGGCGGCGGTTGAAGAGCTCTCCTCAGCCAGGGCCAGCAGGAGGTGCTCCACGGACACGTACTCGTCCTTGAGACGTTTGGCCTCCCGTTCGGCGGCGTCGAGCAGGCGGGCGAGGCGCTGGGTGACGAAGACCTGGCCGGGTGCCGCGCCGGGACCGGTGACCTTCGGACGGCGGGAGAGTTCCTCGCGCACGGCCGCGCGCAGTTCCTTCGGCTCGGTGCCGGCCTGTTGCAGCAACCGTGGGATCAGACCGTCCTCCTGATCGAGAAGTGCGAGCAGCAGGTGTTCACCGTCGACCTCTGTGTGCCCCATGCTGACGGCCGCGGTCTGGGCCTCCTGGAGGGCTTCCTGGGACTTCTGGGTGAGACGGTTCATGTCCATGGGGTTGTTTCACTCCTCGGGCCGCGGCCGCGCAGGGCGGCTTCGAGCAGGCTGATGCGATCGAGCAGGTCGAGCACCAGGCCGATGGATGCGTAGTTGAGGCAGAGTCCGGAGCGCAGCCGCTGGATGCGAGCGAGCACCGCCGGGGCCGTGGGGTCGAACACCAGGCGCCCCGCGCCGTCGCGTTCGGCGTCGACCAGGCCGAGGGCGATGAACCGGCGGATCAGATCGGGGTGGAGGCCCGAGCGACGGGCCACGGCGTCCAGGGAGAGCCTGGGGGCGGGCACGAGCGCGTACCGGACAGCCGTCGAGGCGATGATGTCGGTGCCCGTCCGTACCGGGCGGTCGCCCACGCCGGCCCTGCCGATGCCTGCCGCTCCCGCGGGTCGGTCGTTCATCACGTCCTCCTGGGGTCGAACGAGGAAGTGGCGGCGAGCTCCTCGAATAGTTCGCGCTCCCGGTCGCCCAAGGCGGGCGGCACCACGATGCGGAGTTCGGCGTACAGGTCGCCGTTCGCGCCGCGCGGGTTCGGCATGCCCTCGCCGCGCAGTCGCAGCCGTCGGCCGCTGGACGAGCCCGCGGGCACCGTGACCTTGGCCGTGCCACCGCCGGGCGTGGGCACCGGCACGGTCGCACCCAGGGCCGCCTCCCAGGGGGCGACCGGGACCTGGATGTGCACGTCGCGGCCGTCCACCCGGAACACGGGGTGGGGCTGGATACGCACCCGCAGGTACAGGTCGCCCGCGGCGGCGTCACCACTGCCCTGGCCGCCCTCACCCGCCAGCCGGATGCGCTGCCCGTCGGTGACGCCTGGCGGCACGTCGACCTCATACCGCCGCGGCTGCCCGGTGGGACCGGCGAGCGTGACGGTGCGACGGCCGCCTCGGTACGCCTCCTCGACGGTGAGCGGCAGTTCGGCCTCCTGGTCCGCTCCGGGGACGCCACCTCGGGCGGCGCCGGCTCCGAACATGGAGCCGAGCAGGTCCTCGATGTCGATGCCCTCCGCGCCGAAGTCGTCGCCGAAGCCGGTGGCGTATCGGACACGGGGGCCGCCCGCGCCCGCGGTCCTCCGAGCGCGGAAGCCGCCGCCCGCTCCGGCCGCGACCCGTTCGTCGAAGTCCTCGGGGATCTTGCGGAAGTCCTCGCCGAAGCGGTCGTAACGGGCCCGGGTCTTCGGGTCCGACAGGACGCTGTATGCCTCGTTGAGGTCCTTGAATTGTTCCTCCGCCCCCGGGTCCTTGTTGACGTCGGGGTGGTACTTGCGGGCGAGCTTGCGATATGCCTGCTGGATCTCGTCCTGGCTCGCGGTCCGCGACACGCCGAGCACCTCGTAGAAGTCCCGCGCCATGACCGGTCACTCCCGCTTCGCGACAGTCACGGCGGCGGGCCTGAGCTGCCGTTCGCCGTCCCCGTAGCCCGGGCGCAGCACCTCGAGGACCGTGCCCGGTGCCGCGTCGGGGTCCTGGACGACGCCGACCACCTCGTGCCGGGCCGGGTCGAAGGCGACGCCGGTCTCCGCGTGCCGCGGGTAGCCGAGCAGTTCAAGGACGTTCACCGCCTGGTCACGGACCGCCCGGACGCCCTCCACGATCGCGCCCGGATCGGCTCCGGCATGGGTCAGGGCGAGTTCGAGGTTGTCCAGGACGGGCAGGAAGGCGGCTGCCGTACGGGAGCGCTCCACCGTCCGCTCCCGCTCCAGTTCCCTGGCGTGACGCTTGCGAAGGTTGTCGAGGTCGGCGAGTGCACGCCGCCAGCGGTCCTCCAGTTCCTGGATCGCGGTCGCGTACTCGTCCTCGGCAAGCGCGGGGCCGGCGGCGTCGGGCCCCGGTTCGTCGTTCGCCGCTTCCGGCCGAGGCGGGCCCGGTTGGGGCAAATCCCCGCGAGGAGGGCGTGCGGGGCCTTCCGGGACCGGTTCGACCGAATCCGACGCGGCCCGGTCGGGTTCCTGGGGGTGGCTCTGCATGGCGTGCCTCAGTCCTTGTCGAACTCGGCGTCGATGACATCGTCGTCACCGCCACCACCGCTCGTGGGACCACCGGTGGCGGCGTCCTGGCCGGGACCGGTGGCGTCGGCGCCCTGATGGGCCGTCAGCCCGGCGAGCACCTGCTGGAGTTCCGAGGTCAGGGGTCGTACGCGCTCCACGCCCGCCTCTTCCTTGACCGCTTCCCGGGCGTCGGACACGAGCATCTCGGCGCGTGCCTTCTCGTGCGCGGGGGCTGCGTCGCCCAGTTCGGCGAGGCGCTTCTCGACCTGGTACGCGACGGCGTCGAGTTCGTTGCGGGCGTCGACGGCCTCGCGGAGTGCCTGGTCCTGGCCCTGGTTGCTTTCGGCCTCCTGGACCATGCGTTCGACCTCACTGCGGTCCAGATTGGAGCTCTCGCTAATGGTGATGCCCTGTTCCTTGCCGGTGTCCCGGTCGCGGGCCTTGACGTTGAGGATGCCGTTGGCGTCGATGTCGAAGGTGACCTCGATCTGTGGTTCGCCCCGCGGTGCCGGGCGGATGTCGGTGAGCTGGAAGCGGCCGAGCACCCGGTTGTCGGCGGCCCGTTCGCGCTCGCCCTGGAGGACGACGATGTCGACAGCGGGCTGGTTGTCCTCGGCGGTCGAGAAGGTCTCGGAGCGGCGCACGGGGATGGTGGTGTTCCGCTCGATGATCTTCGTCATCACGCCGCCGCGTGTCTCGACACCCAGCGAAAGGGGCGTGACATCGAGCAGCAGGACGTCCTTGACCTCGCCCTTGAGTACCCCGGCCTGGATCGCGGCGCCCAGGGCCACGACCTCGTCGGGGTTGACGCTCATGTTGGGTTCCTTGCCGCCGGTCAGCCGGCGCACAAGGGCCTGGACCGCCGGGATACGTGTGGAGCCGCCTACGAGGATGACCTCGTCGATGTCGCTCTCGCCGACCTTGGCGTCGGCCATTGCCTGCTGGACCGGTCCAAGGCACCGCTCCACCAGGTCGCCGGTGATCTGCTCGAACGTGGACCGCATGATCGAGTCGGTGAGGTGCTTGGGTCCCGAGGCGTCGGCGGTGATGAACGGCAGGCTGACCTGCGTCTGTGTCACCGAACTGAGCTCGGTCTTGGCCTTCTCCGAAGCCTCGAACAGGCGTTGCAGCGCCTGCGGATCCTTGCGCAGATCGATGCCGTTCTCCTTCTGGAAGTCGTCCGCGAGGTAATCCACCAGACGCCGGTCGAAGTCGTCACCGCCCAGGTGACTGTCGCCCGCCGTGGAACGCACCTCCACCACGCCGTCGCCGACGTCGAGGATGCTCACATCGAAGGTGCCGCCGCCCAGGTCAAAGACGAGGACGGTCTCGTGCTGCTTCTTGTCCATGCCGTACGCGAGCGCCGCCGCGGTCGGCTCATTGATGATCCGCAGCACCTCCAGACCCGCGATCCGTCCGGCGTCCTTGGTGGCGGTGCGCTGGGCGTCGTTGAAGTAGGCGGGCACCGTGATGACCGCCTCCGTGACCCGCTCCCCCAGCTGCTTGGAGGCGTCCTCGGCGAGTTTGCGCAGCACCTGTGCGCTGATCTCCTCAGGCGCGTACAGCTTGTCGCGCACCTTGAAGCGGGCCGCCCCGCCGTCGCCCTCGACCACGTCGTACGCCACGGCTCTGGCCTCGTCGGAGATCTCGTCGAAGTGCCGGCCGATGAACCGCTTGGCCGAGTAGATGGTGCCCTTGGGGTTGAGGATCGCCTGGCGCCGGGCCAGCTGGCCCACCAGACGTTCCCCGGTGTCGGTGAAAGCCACCACAGACGGTGTCGTACGGTTACCCTCGCTGTTGGGCACGACGGAAGGTTCGCCGCCTTCCCACACGGCGATCACCGAGTTGGTGGTGCCCAGGTCGATGCCCACTGCCTTGGCCATGAGGAACTCCTCCCGATGCGGCGGCCTGCGCCGACGCTGCGGATCCGATCGTTGAGGTTTGGGCGGGACGTCCGGACGAAGCGGTCGCCGACGAGGCCGTACGGCTCCTCGGCCGGCTGCGGACCACCAGCGTCGGCGACGTACCGGCTGGGCTGCATCGAGCGGACGGGGGCGAACCCCGATCCGAAGCCGCAGGACCCGCCCGGTCCGGCCGCCGCACCTCGCCGTCATCCCGGCGGCTGCCCCGCAGGGTGTACAGCAGCAGACCGAACAGCGCGCCCACGATCGCTCCGAAAAGCACGCCGTAGAGGGCGACGAGCAGGGCGGAGACGAGCGGGTCCACCCAGTCAACCAGGCCGAAGAGCCAGCCGATCAACGCACCGGGAAGGGCCCCGCTCGCCGCTCCGTGCAGGGTGGCCCTGCCGTAGTCCATCCGACTGATGTCCTGCTCGACGAGGCAGGCGTCCTGGCCGATGAAGGCCACCCTCTGCGCGGGAAACCCCTGGTCCGAAAGGTGGTCGACGGTGCGTTCGGCTCCCTGGTGCGTCTCGTACGTGTCAACGGGCCTGCGAGGCTTCTGGAGCATCGCCCAGTCCTTCCTGCCGGTGCGCACGGCGCCACCCGCACGCCCAAGACTCGCTCAACCAAGCGGCCCTACGCCTGCGCCCGGCAGGTCAAAAAACAACGGAGCCCGTCGCCCCGCGAGCACGAGACGAAGACTTCGAACATCTCGGGTAAGTTGGTCGCAGGGGCGTACAGGAAGGGTCGCATTCACCTTTCTGAGGGCTTGGGGGAAGGGAGCAGTCCCATGGCCAGCAGCCGGGCGCACAACCTGTACCGCCGCCGCTCCGACCGGGAGGGCAGCCTTCCGCGGGGCACCGCCGGGCGGCAGTCCAGGGCCGCGCGGAGAGAACCCAGCCCACCCGTTCCGACCCCAGCCGACCATGCCCTCCACGAACTGATGGTGCTCTCCAGCGCCCTGTTCGACACCCGGGACGAGGGCGAGATCCTGCGCCTGGCCATGGACCACATAGCCGCCGCGGGGCCATACAGCGCCGAGGCCGGATACCTCAGAGTGGACGGCGACCTGGTCCCCGGCCCGAAGGGCGGGCAGATCCACGCCTTGGCCGTGGACCGGAGGGTGCGGGAGCTGGCCGGGCAAGACGGCCCTGTGACCGTACCCGGCCGGCCCTGGGGCCGGGCCCTGGGGCTGCGCGGACTTGAGGGACTCCACGGCTACCTCGTGGTGACGTCGCGCTCCTTGCCCACCGAGGCCGAGCGATCCCTGCTCGCCATGCTCGTCCGGCACACCGCTGCTGCTCTGTCAGTCGCCTTCACAGACCGCCGCCAACGCGAGGACGCGCTGGAGCTGCACCGGCTGAGGGAGGAACGGACAGCCCTCCAGCGGCAGCTGATCTCCGTCGTGGCTGAGCTGGGGTACCAGCGGGCTGTTCACGCGCTCATGGCCGATGTCGCTGCCTCGGGCGGCGGCGAGGAAGCCATCACCCGCGCACTGCACGAGCTCACTGGACTCCCCGCACTGGTCGAGGACCGCTTCGGTCGGCTGAGGTCCTGGACCGGCCCCAGCCGCCCCGACCCCTATCCGGAACCGGACCCCGTGCGCCAGGACGCAATGCTGCACGCCGTTGCCCGGGAGGTCGGGCCGGTGCGGATAAAGGACCGGCTGATCACTCTGGTCCGCCCGCACGGCGAGATGCTGGGCGTGCTGGCCCTGGTCGATGCCCGGGGCGAGGCCGACGAGCACACCGTGCTCGTGCTCGAACACGCCGCCACGTCGCTCGCCCTGGAGCTGGCACACCTGCGTAACCTGGCCGAGGTGGAGCTGAGGCTGCACCGCGAGCTGGTCGACGACCTCCTGGCAGGGACGGACGAGGCGAGCGCCTACGCCCGGTCCGAGGCAGTCGGACACGACCTGCACCGCAGCCACTACATCGTCGTGGTGCAGTGGTCGAACCGGACTGCGGGCGATTCCTTCGCGCATACCGTGGGCCGGGCGGCCTCTGCCGTGGGCATGCGCTCGCTGCTGACCCCGCGTTCCGACCACGTGGTCCTGGTCGCCGACGACAGGCCGCACGCCCGCGCGCTGTACGAGGCGCTCGCCCGGGAGACCGGGACACGGTCCGGGACGATCGGAGTGAGCGCCCCGTGCGATTCCCTGGACGACATCCCCCACCGCTACGAGGAGGCGCAGCGCGCCCTGGAAGTGCGCCGCCGCTCCCGCGAGCCCTACGGCACGACGTTCTTCGACGAGCTCGGCCTCTACCGCATCCTGGGACCTGGCAACGATTACCGGGAACTGGAGACGTTCGTCCACGAGTGGCTGGGGCAGCTCATCGACTACGACTCCCGGCACCACGCGACCATGGTGGAAACGCTGTCCCGGTACTTCGACTGCGGCGGCAACTACGACGAGACCGCCGAATCCCTCGCGATCCACCGCAGCACGCTGCGCTACCGGCTCCAGCGCATCCGCGACATCAGCGGCAGCAACCTCGCGAACGTCGAGGACCGCCTCAACCTCCAGGTGGCGACCCGAGTGTGGACGATCGTGCTGGGCGGACCCGGCTGATACCCCGCTAGGGAGTGTCTTCAAAGGGGTCGGATCCAGAGAAGAAGTGAGGCGATGGTGACCGCCGCCTCGTAGGATTCACGGGTTTTGTCGTAGCGGGTGGCGATCGCGCGGTATTGCTTCAGCCGGTTGAAGCATCGCTCGACGACGTTGCGGTGTCTGTAGAGCTGCTTGTTGAACGCTGGTGGTCTGCCGCCGTGACGGCCTCGGTTGCGGCGGTTGGCCTTCTGGTCCGAGCGCTCCGGGATGGTGTGGGGTATGCCGCGCCTGCGCAGGTAGGCGCGGATTTTGCGGGAGCTCCGTGGAGGGGACGGCGGTGGTGGGATGCATGCCGTCGGCTGCGTCGGACGCGCTGTCCCCGAGCGCCGCGGCGTCGAGGAGCATGGTGTTGAGCGGGTGTTCCCTGTCGTATCCCGCGCGGTCGCTCTTGGTGTAGAAGGGCGCGTGAGATGGCCGGCCAGCGGAGGGGTCAGGTCGTCGCCGAGCGGCAGGAAGGTGCACACACCGCCGGGCGAAGACGGTAGGGCGGCCACGGCGGGTCTGTTTGCCGTTCAACATCAGCTGCGGGTTCTGCCGCAACTGCGACCACGGGCTGACGGCCTTCTGCCTGACCACGCCGGTGGATCCGACGATGGCCGGTGCCGCATACGGCTTCGCGGGAATGGGCCCCTACAACGGCGGTCAGGCGGAGTTCCTGCGGGTTCCGTACGGAGACTCCAACTGCCTGGTGCTGCCGGAGGAGGCACGGGAGAAGCAGACCGACTACGTGATGCTGGCCGACATCTTCCCGACCGGCTGGCACTGCACGGAGCTGGCCGGCGTGCAGCCGGGTGAGACCGTTGTCATCTATGGCGCGGGCCCGGTCGGTCTGATGGCGGCACTGTCGGCAAATCTCAAGAGCGCGGCGCAGGTGATGGTCGTTGACCGTCACCCGGACCGGCTCGCGCTCGCAGAGCAGATCGGTGCGATTCCCATCGATGACTCCAAGGCCTCGCCGATCGACCAGATCAACGAGCTCACCAACGGTCTGGGGGCAGACCGTGGGTGTGAGTGCGTGGGCTACCAGGCGCACGACCCTCAGGGTGTCGAGCACCCGAACCTGACACTCAACAACTTGGTGCACTCGGTGAAGTTCACCGGGACGATCGGGGTCGTGGGTGTCTTCGTGCCGCACGACCCGGGGAGCCCGGACAAGCTGTACAAGGAGGACGGCGAGGTCGCCTTCGACTACGGCCTGTACTGGTTCAAGGGCCAGTCGATGGGAACCGGCCAGGCCAACGTCAAGGCATACAACCGACAGCTGTGCGCCCTGATAGAGCAGGGCAAGGCCAAGCCCTCCTGGATCGTCTCCCACGAGCTGCCGCTGGACCAGGCCCCCGCCGGCTACCAGCACTTCGACGCCCGTGACGACGGCTGGACCAAGGTCGTCCCCCACCCCAACGGGTCAAGCTGACCGACGCGGGCCCACACCCCCGTGCGCAAGGGCTCGCACGCGCGGTTGGCGGGACCGAGCGTCTCGTCGGAGGGTCGTACCTCGCGTCGACTGCGGGAGGATTGTCCTTTTGGTCCGTCAGTATCGGTTCGCTGTAGGTGACTGAGTGCGTCTCCTCGTCTTCCTCCGCGCCACTCGTCGGCCACCGGTCTCCCCGTCCCGCCTGATCGGGGGACGGGGGCGCCAAGGCGCCTGTCGCGCTCGACTGCCACATAGAGGGGCGTTACAACGGGACGTCGGGCGAAATACCGTCGCGCGCGCCCGCCCCTGACCGGATTGAGACCGTGACAGATTTCCTCCCCGCCGCTGCGGCGCACGTGGTACGGATCGTGCTGGTCGCCGACCCCGGAGTGGCGTCGGAGATCGCCCAGGAATTGGCCGACAAGCTGCCGCAGCATCTGAGGCGGCGGGTCCGCGCGGACGTCGACTGGCGGGTGACGGCGCGCACGGTACCCGTGGTCGCGGACGAGCAACTGGACGTCTCCTCCGCGGCCGACGTCGTACGCCCCTTGCTCCCCGAGGGCGACTGGGAGGCCGGAGTCCTCCTCACCGATCTGCCTCGACGAGCCGGCCTGCGCCCGGTCAGCGTCGAGGTGAGCCCGGCGGACCGCATCGCGCTGGTGTCCCTGCCCGCGCTCGGCTCCTGGCGGATGCGACGGCGCGCCCGGCGCGTCGTCGCGGATGTCGTCGGCATGCTCACTCGGGACCGTGCCGATCTCGCTCCGTCCCTGGAGGAAGCCGGCCGGCTCGAAGCTTCGGGGGCCGGCGAGGATGGCCTGGAACGCTTCATCGTGCCCGGCCTGCGCGGACATCTGAGTCTCGTCACCGGTATGGTGCGGGCCAATCGGCCCTGGCGGCTCTTCGCCACCCTCTCCCGCGCACTGGCCGGTATCTTCGCAACCGCCGCCTTCGGCCTGATCAACAACTCGACCTGGACCCTCTCCTCGGGCATGGGCGTGGGACGCCTGATCGGGGCCTCTGTGGCGTCCCTTCTCGCCCTGACGGCATGGATCATCATCGATCACGAGCTCTGGGAACGCCCTCACGGTTCGCTCTCCCGCTCCTTCTCCCGCCTCTACAACACAGTGACGTGCGTGACGATCACCTCCGGTGTGCTCTCCCTGTACGTGATCCTGTTCATCACCCTCTTCGGCGTCTCCAAGCTCATCCTGACCCCGTCGGCCTTCGGCACGGTTATCGGGCAAGACGCAACGGTCCACGACTACGCCGTGCTCGCCTGGTTCGTCAGCTCGATGGGCATGGTCGGGGGTGCGTTCGGATCCGGACTCGAAGACGACGGCACCGTCCGCAACGCGGCGTACGGCGAGCGGCAGCGCCAGCGATGGCAGAAGCTGCGAGAGGTGCGGGAAGAACTGGAGAGCGAGACGTAGAGCGCGCGTTCGCTCGCCGCGCTGCGGCTGCTACCGATGAGCGACCGCGACAAGGACGCGGAGATTCTCGCCCTCCGCCACCAGATCATGGTCCTCGAGCGGCAGCTCGGAGAGAGACGGGCGGCCCTCCAGGAGGCTCGGGTGGGCAGGCCGCCACCCGAGGGCGTTACGGGTGTGGGCGCTGACGCCGGCTGGTCCATGGCGAGGATCGGGCGATCGGGCCGAAGTTCTCCTCGGGCTCCGACTCAACCAACAGGAAGTTCCCGTGGAGCCAGCCCTCGGGAGCGCGCCTCCCACCCAGCACCACCTGAACGATCAGCCAGGTGACGCCCCATCAGAACGAGCGTCACTTCAGCGTCAAGATATCGCTCGTAACGCCCACACCACACATAAGGCGCACGCACAAAACAGCAGGTCAGGAGCCCTTCGCGACCGGTTCAAGGATCGCGACGCACTCCACGTGATGCGTCACCGGAAACCGGTCGCAAAAGGAGAGACGTGACATACCACAGGTCAGCTGCCGTTCCCCGGTCTACCGGAGGAGCCTTCGGGCGTCCCACCGGCGGCCGGCGCAGCACTGCGAGCAGGGCCCTCAGACGGTCGGTGACCATGTACGGCCTGTCTGCTGGTGAAGACAGTCGCGAGAGCCAATGGATGGAACTCCCCCGAGGCCAGGCCACGCGGTCCCTGGTCACGGGTAAACGAGCTGGGAAAGTCCAACAGTCCTGCCGGTGGGCAGCTTGAAGGAGGATCATGGTCCAGCAGGTTCGCGCGGTCATGATGGATGATCCTGTCGTCGTGTCGTCGCTGACGGCCGGTGTGAACGTTGCCCAGCTGATGCGACGCAAGGACATTGTTGCCGTCCTCGTGGTCGCTGACGATCGGTTGCGTGGCCTCGTCGCCGACCGGGAGTGGCTTGTCCATCGAGGGCGATACCGGTTCATCCCTGGGCGACATCAGCGCTGCCAGGCCAAACGAGTGCACGATAACCTCGGAGACGCCCGGCCAATGGTGAATTACGACCTCCTCGCGAGCAACGGCGTATCTCGGCACGACCTGGCCGTTACCGCGCTGGGCCGTGTGCGCGGACGCACCACCGTCACCGATGACCTGGCCGTCGCCTACTACACCATCGTGATCGGCTGCGCGAGGCGATCCGCCGCACCAATTCTGCCGAGACCACGAAGCGAAAGTGGCAGATGTGAACGGCCCTGACATCCTCGTCGTCGCCGCTGGCTCTTCCAGCCTGCACCTGACGGTTCTGGGCGCCGACGGCCGCGAACGAGCCGCGAGGCACCTCACCGAGCCACCCGGCCCGGAGACCGCCGACACGATCGAGGACTTCCTGCGCGACGCGCCCCCGGTCGGGGCGACCGGGCACCGCCTCGTTCACGGCGGACCGCACCTACTGCGCCCTACCATCGTCGACGACGACGTACGCGCCGAGCTCGACCGTACGGTACGGCTCGCCCCGCTGCACATGCCCCCGGCACTCACGGCCCTGGACGCGACCCGCGCTTTCCTGCCCGACGTGCCGCACGTCGTGTGTCTGGACACCGCCTTCCACGCCGACCTGCCACCCGCCGCCCGCACCTACGCGGTGCCTCGCGAGTGGACCGAGCGGTACGGACTGCGCCGGTACGGGTTTCACGGCCTGTCCTACGCGTGGGCCCTGCAGCGGGCAGCCCGACTGATCGGCCGTCCGGCCAGCTCCCTGCACCTCGTCCTGGCGCACTTGGGAGGCGGCTGCTCGGTCTGCGCGGTTCGCGACGGGCACAGCGTCGACACCACCATGGGCTTCACCCCGTTGGAGGGCCTGGTGATGAGCAAGCGCAGCGGGAGCGTCGACCCGGGTCTGCTGCTCTGGCTCCAGACATCGGCAGGCTTGACGGCCGAGCGGATCGAGGACGCCCTCAATCACGAGTCCGGCCTCCTCGGCCTGTCCGGCATGTCCGGGGACACCCGGGACCTCGTCCGCGCAGGCGCCCGGGGGGACAGTAAGGCGACCTTCGCGCTGGACGTGTTCGCTGTTGGCGTGCGGCGCGGCATCGCGAGTGTCGCCGCTTCCCTCGACCGGATCGACGCGCTCGTGTTCACAGGCGAGATCGGCGAAGACCAGCCGGAGGTACGCGAAGCGGTCTGTTCGGGCTTGGGTGTCCTGGGCATCACCGGCGGGCTGACGGAGGGAAACCCGCCGGATGACGCCGTCGTCAGTCCGTGTGGCGCGGCCGTGCCCGTCCTGGTGATCCCGACAGGCGAAATCCAGCAGGTGGCAGCGGAAACGCGCGACACCCTCACGAGGCAGGCTGAGGACCGATAGCAGTGCAACACAGAGGTTGGGCCTGCCACGTTTGACCGTCAGCAGCGCCCCAGCCGCACCATCCACCGCTTCTCCACGAGTGTCCTGCACGCGACCCCGTGCCATCCCGGGTGGTGTACGGGGGTTGTGGGCGTATGGGTGGACTGCATGCGGCCTCGGTCGCCGCCGCTTCGGCCCGGTCCACCGCGTCGCGGAGTTCGGCAAGGTGGGGGGGGCGTGCTCGGTGAGGGGGGCCGCAAGCCAGTCCGGCATGATCAGGGCGAGCTGCGTGACCGACCGCTTCTTACGGCCGAGGCTGGGGCCGAGGCACAGGCGGAGGAAGTCCCGCACCTCATCAGGCGTCTGGAGCTGCATCAGATCTCACCGTCGTCGTGCGGCTGGGCCGGAATGCCGGGCCGCTGGGTGGAGGGGTACCGGTCACCGAGGGCCAGCGCACGGGTCACTGCCTGCGCGCCGTACCGGTCGGGGGCCGCGTCCTGGCCGTGCTCCTCGAGGAACCGCAGAACCTCGACGGGCCGGACACCTTCGGGCACCGGGCGGGCCAGCCGCCGCTGGGCGGTACCGCACAGCAGGCACCCGTTCGGCACCCGTCGGGTCGACCGGGCCGCCCGGGTGCCGCAGGAAGTGGTTTGCCTGCGCGTTGCCCCGGGCCGAGGCGACCAGCGCCCGGGCCGGTCATGGAAGCCCACCCGCCGGTACTTCACGCGAAGGCATCCGCGCCCTAACGACAGCAGATTGTTCGCACGGTCTGCCACTGCGCGAGATGGTCGTAGCGGCTCGCTCCCATCAGGACCCCCGTGAGGCCCCCGGATCGGGCAAGACACTCAACGCGAGATGGCGGCTACACGGGTTCGGAGGGTTGAGCGCCCATGCGTCTGGCTGCCCAGCACGCGCAGAAGCCGGTGTGGCGATGCCATGGGCGGCAATCACACCGGTCTGCGGAACGCGCAGCCTGACGGGGAGGGGCGCGGCGTCAGGGGCGCGGGGCCAGCCCCGCGCCCACGGTCGGGCGGCGCGGGATCATCTCGCGGATGCCGCCGGCAGCCGGACGGGCCAGAGCCGTCAGCGCTGTGTGGTCCGGGGAGAGGGAACAGGCCGGATCGGTGCGGGTGGCGTCGCCGGTCAGAGCGAAGGCTTGGCACCGGCAGCCGCCGAAGTCCTGGTCTCGTCGGTCGCAGCTGCGGCACGGAGAGGGCATCCAGTCCGTACCCCGGTAAAGGTTGAAGGCTTTCGATTCCTCCCAGATCCAGCGCAGGGAGTGGTCCTTGGCGTTGGCCGGGTCCAGGCCCGGCAGGGTGGCGGCCGCCGGACACGGCAGGACGGTGCCGTCAGGGGCGACGGTGAGTGAGACGGCTCCCCAGCCGCCCATGCAGGGTTTGGCCACCCCGTCGAAGTAGTCCGGCGTGACCCAGACGATTTCCAGACGTCCATCCAGCTGCTCGCGCCACCGGTCGACGGACTCCACCGCGCGGGCGAGCTGGTCGCGACCGGGCATGAGTGCCTCCCGGTTGAGCAGGCCCCAGCCGTAGAACTGCGTGTTGGCCAGCTCGATCCGGTCCGCGCCCCACTTCAGCGCGAGTTCTACGAGCGCATCGATGGCGTCCAGGTTGTGCCGGTGCAGTACGACATTGACGCCAAGTGGCAGCCCGGCCCTCCGGACAAGTGCCGCAGCAGCCTCCTTGGCGGCGAACGCCTGGCTGCCTGCGATCGCGTCCGAGGCGGCGGGGTCGGCGTGCTGTACGGACAGCTGTACGCTGCGCAGCCCCGCTGCGGTCAAGGAGCGGAGACGTTCTTCGGTGAGTCCCGAGCCGCTGGTGACCAGCTGGGTGTAGATGCCGGACTCCTCCGCCCCGGTGACGATGGCCTCCAGGTCCTTGCGGAGCAGCGGCTCACCGCCGGAGAGGTGGGTCTGCAGGACTCCGAGGTCGGCGGCCTGGCGAAAGATGTCCACCCAGTGGGCGGCGGTCAGCTCGCGGGAGCGGCGGGTCAGCTCCAGAGGGTTGGAGCAGTAGCCGCAGTGCAGCGGGCAGGCGTGTGTCAGTTCCGCCAGCAGCCCCCACGGCGGTGCGATCGTCGCAGTCATCGGATCCAGCCTTCCTTGTGCAGCCGTTCGATGAAGGTGCTCACCTCGGTGTCAACCGGGGCTGCCGGAAAGCGTTCCCGCAGCTCGTCGGCGATGCGGGCCACCGTGCGCGTGCCGTCGCACAGTTCGATGACCGATCGGGCACTGCCCTCGAGTACAACGACGCGTTCCGGCATGAGCAGGACGTCCTTGCCCCGCGTCCGGTCGTGCCTCAGGACGACGGCGGGAGCCCGTCGCGGGCACCAGAGATCGCCGTGGCGGGCGTTCATCCCACGCCTCCCGGCCGGCTGCCATGCTCGACGCTGTCGAGCAGCGACCACAGCACATCACATTTGAAGGCGAGGGCCGACAGGGCAGCGAGCTGGTCGGCGCGGGTCCGCGCCCAGCCGACCACCCAGGACAGCGCTTCCGTCCCGTCGCGTCGGCCCTGCGGGACCCTGCTGCGGAAGTAAGCGAGGCCCGATTCCTCGATCCACGGGTAGTGGCGGGGGAAGGTCTTCAGGCGGGTCAGCATGATGTTCGGTGCGCACAGCTCCGTGAGCGAGGAGGCCACGGCCTCCAGAGCGGGGCTGAGCCGGCAAAAGTTCACATAGCCGTCGACGGCGAACCGCACCCCAGGCAGGACGTTCCTGCCCGATTCCAGGTCGGCGCGGTCCAGGCCCACCGCCTCGCCGAGCCGCAGCCAGCGCTCGATGCCGCCCTCGCCGTCGGCGATACCGTCGTGGTCCTGAATCCTGCGCAGCCACGAGCGCCGCATGGCCGGCTCGGGCAGCTTGGCGAGGATCAGGGCGTCCTTCACCGGGATGCTGCGCTGGTAGTGGAATCGGTTGGCGACCCAGGTACGCAGCTCGGCCGGGCTGAGGTCACCGCGGTGCATCCGCACGTTGAAC
This sequence comes from Streptomyces sp. NPDC005262, assembly GCF_042872425.1. Taxonomy (NCBI): domain Bacteria; kingdom Bacillati; phylum Actinomycetota; class Actinomycetes; order Kitasatosporales; family Streptomycetaceae; genus Streptomyces; species Streptomyces sp. NPDC005262. The sequence goes on along the minus strand of NZ_JBIAKK010000022.1, from coordinate 27,056 downwards.
GAATGCCTGTCGTGGTACCGGCTTTGTGCCAGTTCCCGCACTTCGGACTCGAACGCGGCGGGTGGCAGAGGTCCGTCGTCTGCCCATGCGGGGTGTGCGACACCAGATCCGGGCCTTGCGGGTGCTGTCGTCATAGCTCGATCACCATCCCGTCCTGGGCTACTTCGAGCCCCCGTCCGGCCAGGACGCCGTGCTGCGGGGCCAAGGGGTCGACCAGGGGGTTCGTATTGTTGAGGTGGGTGTACAGGCAGCGCGCCGGCAGGGACGCCAGGTGTTGGGCGGTGCCGGTGGGTCCGTCGACGGGCAGGTGGCCCATCGCGGTGGACGTTCTGGCAGAGATGCCCAGTCGTTGCGGTTCCTTGTCGTCCCAGAAGGTTCCGTCAATGAAGACGCAGTCTGCGGCGCCGGCCTCCTTGCCAAACTCCTCCGTCCAGCCGGCAAGCGCGGGCGCGTACAGCGCCGTCCGGCCGCTGGCGGGGTCGTGGAGGCGGGCGGCGACGACCCAGGAGTCGTCCTCCTGGGCTTCGGCGGCGTAGCGAGGTCGCTTGGTGGACAGGGGCACCGCGCAGACTTCGATCCCCGCGATCAGCGCCGGGCTGTGACCCGCCGGCGGCAGATCCCGCCAGGTGAGGGTGGTGTACGGCGTCAGGACGGTGTCCAGTGCGAGGCGTTCGCGCAGAGCCTGGCGCACCGGTGTGGTGGCGTAGATCTCCACGTGCCGTGCCTCGCGCAGCCGCAGCAGGCCCAAGGTGTGGTCGAGCTCTGCGTCGGTGAGCAGGACCCGGACCACGGGGGTGCGTTCCGTGCCCGCTGCAGGACGCAGCCGGGGGTGGGTCTCCAGGTGCTCGGTGATGTCCGGTCCCGCGTTGACGAGGAACCAGGTCGACGGATCGTGGCCGAGGACGGCGAGCGAATCATGGCTGCGGCGACGGTCGGGGTGGGCGCGTGCCCCGGTGCATCCGGGGCACGCGCAGTTCCACTGGGGAACCCCTCCACCCGCTGCCGTGCCCAGGGTGAGCAGCAGCATCGGGCTTCTTCTAGAGGTCGTTGAGGTAGTAGGCGGTGACCTCCATGCCGGTTTCGATGACGGTGAAGTCCGGCGTGGCCCAGGTGTCGGCGGTGGGCGCGGTGGGTGCCTGCTGGTCGGGGGTGACGTTCGAGTCGAGCATGACGGGTGTCCTTTCGGCGGAGCAGAAACGGGTGTGCGGGGAATCGGTGGAGGAGGCTCTGGCCGGGCTCTGGAGGGGGCATGTCGCCGGCTGCGACACAGGTGGGGAGGGTCTCGGACCGTGCTGCGGCAAACCATCAACCAACCACTGGGCGGTTTTGGTGGTCCGTCAGGTGGATTGGCTCATACGTTAGGCAGGGTTCATGGCCGGGAGCAAGAGGGGGGAGGGCCCTGATTTCGCCTGCTGCTGCGTGCTTGCGGGCATGCCGGCGGCATGGCACAGCCGTGCCGCCGGCATGCCAGGCCTGTGCGCCCGGTGCTACTTGCAGAAAGGCTTCATGCCTGCGGCGGACTGGATGCCGCCCGTGATCAGCTTCTGGAACTCGGCTGCACCGGCGAAGGATCCGTCGGTGGTGAATTCCTTCGCGTCGTGGCCCAGCGTGGTGACCCAGGAGCGGCCGCCGTCGTAGTACTGGCACCACGCCACTGGGTGGTTGTCACCGTGGCCGGGGTGGTTGTAGTTGCCGGCGACTCCCTTGGCCAGGGTGCTCTCGTCCACCTTGCCCAGGACCCGGACCTTGGTGGGAGCCGGGACCAGGTTGTACCACTCGTCGGTGAAGTTCCACCGTGCCGGCAGCTCCTCGGTGGAGACGTCCTTGCGGTCCACCGTCTGCACGGTGCCCGGTTGTGCGGCGCCGTGGTCATAGAAGTTGGCGTTGCCCAGCAGGCCTTCGTACCAGGGCCAGTTGTACTCGGTTCCGAAGGCGTTGTGGATGCCGACGAATCCGCCGCCGCCGCGGACGTACTGTCGCAGAGAGGTCTGGGCGGCGTCGTCCAGTGCGTCCCTGCTGGTGGAGAAGAACACCACCGCGTTGTACTTGAACAGCGTGTTCGGGGACGCGAGTTGGGTGACGTCCTCTGTGTAGTCGACCTGGAAGCCGCCCTGCTCGCCCAGCTTGAGCATGGCCTTCTGGACCACGTTCGCGTCGGTGATCGGGGGGTTCAGCCCGGTCGCCAGCGCGGGGCCGAGGTTGGCGTGCCGGGGTCCCGCCGTGTGGGTGTAGAGCAGGATCCGGTAGCCCTTGGCCGGGTCGAAGTTGCCCCAGTCGTGGTAGCAGTCGGGATCCAGGCCACGGCAGACCCCGTAGTCCGGGTCGCCCAGCTCCGTGGCCCCGGTGCCGATCCGTCCGTGGGCGAAGCTGAGGGTGCCGGTGGCGATGAGCGCCACGACCATGGCGATCGTCGCTCCCAGTGTGGCGAGCACGGCCGAGCGGGTGCTCAGCGCTCTCGCTCGGAGCGTTCTTCCTGGCATGGGTGTGCTTCCTTCTGTTGTCGATGGCGCGCCGAAGTGGCACCTGGCGAAATGAGAGAGCCTGCGGGCCGGTGGTGAGCCTCCCGCGTGCCGCAGCCGCCGCGCGGGTGTGCGGGGCATGCCGGACAGGCCTGGCCGGAAGGGCTGGATGTGCCGCTCATCTGGCACGGCGTCAGCGGCCGGCAGGCATGGGAAGGGGGCGGCGTCAGGTGTGGTGGCGGACGCGGCCGGTGATGTGTGCGGGTGGAACGGACTCGCCCGGCGGGTGGTGCGCAGCCGTGGGCAGTGAGGGGTCAGGAGACGACGATCTTGCCCGTGCTCTGCGGGGAGACCGGGTCGTTGTAGAAGAATTCGCCCGCAGTGTCGAAGGTGTGCGTGTACGACTCACCCGGCATCAACAGGCCCGTGTCGAACTCGGCCTCGAAGAAGGCGGCCGCGCCGTGGGCGGTCTTGTTGGTCGCGGGGTTGGTGAACGTGACCGTGGTGCCGCGGGGGATGGTGAGATGCTGCGGTGACATGGCGTTCTGCGAGACCAGGTTCTCGGCGGTGCCCGGGGCGCCCTTGGCGTTGTCCCAGACGCGGCCCAGCGTGATGGTGTTGCCCGCTGCGCTGCCGCTCACCGCCGCTGCCCGGATCTGGTTGCGCTTGGAGGGGGGCACGGGCGCGGGGGCCGGGCCGACCTTGCCGCCGACCTTGAAGGCCCACAGGTGGTCGCCGCGCGGGATGTCCGGGTAGGGCAGACCGTTACCGCCGGCCAGCACGGCCACGTACTGCTCGCCTTCGATCTCGTACGTCATCGGGCTCGTGTTGACGCCCGCGCCGCACTGCCAGGTCCACAGCTCTTTGCCGTTCGCGTCGTCGAGGGCGGTCAGGACGCCGTCGGGACGCCCTTGGAAGAGCACGCCGCCCGCGGTGCTGAGTACGCCGTTTCCGTGGGCGAGCGACCAGTCGCCCTCCTGCCGCCAGGAGACCGTGTTGGTGCGGGGGTCCACTGCGGCAACTCCGCCGGCGAAGTACTCGCCGAGGGGGCGTGCGGTGTTGACGCGGCCGTCGTGGGTGTTGGAGTAGGCGGAGTTGATCAGCCCGTATCCCACGTAGACCAGCCCGGTGCGGTGGCTGAAGGACGGCGAGGACCAGTCCGCGCCTCCGCCCGCGCCCGGATACAGGATGGTCGGCCGGTCCCAGTGCACCTCGAAGAGGCCGCCGGTGGCGTAGAACGGCACCGGGCGAGTTGCCTTGTCGATCCGCGGCTCGGTCTCGACGAAAGGCTCACCGCCCGGGAACGGCTGAGTGGGTGAGGTCTTCTGCGCCGCATGCTGCGGTACGGGGCGCTCCTCCATGCCGTGCACCGGATCTCCGGTCGCGCGGTCCAGTATGTAGTACATCCCGGTCTTGCTGCCGTACACGACGACCTTGCGCTTGCGCCCCTCGATCTGGATGTCCGCGAGCACGGGCGACATCACACCGTCGTAGTCCCAGATGTCGTGGTGCACGGACTGGAAGTGCCAGCGCCGCTCCCCTGTCTTGGCGTCGATGGCCACCAGGCAGTTGGCGAAGAGGTTGTCACCACCCCGGGTGGAGCCATCGGTGCGGGGGTAGGGGTTGCCGAACGTCCAATAGACCAGGCCCAGTTCGGGATCGACGGCCGGGTGGATCCAGCACACTGCGCCACCGGTCTTCCAGGTGTCGCCCTCCCAGGTGTCGTGGCCGAACTCGCCGGGGCCGGGGGTGCCCCAGAACGTCCAGACGACCTCACCGGTCGCAGCGTTCAGGGCGTAGCCGCGGCCGCGGGCACCCGCGGTGCTTCCCTGGGTGCCCACATAGATCAGGCCGTCCCAGTAGACGACAGCGCCGGCCAGGCTGCCCTTGCTGCCGCCGCACTGGCCGCTGGCGGGGTCGCATCCTGGGTCGCCCTGGTCCTCGATGAGCATCTCCCTGGTCCACACGACCGCGCCGGTGCGCTGGTCCAGGCCGTAGATGATGTTTGCACCGGAGATGGTGAAGGCGAGCCCCTGGCCAAGGGCCACCCCGCGCATGTTGGTCGTCTCGTTGCCGACGTTCGTCTTCCATTTGACGTCCCCGGTACGCCCGTTGACGGCGAAGATGTTCTGCTGGGTGGTGGCGATGTAGAGGACGCCGTCCTGGGCGACGACAGCGCATTGCTGGGCGCGGCCGGTGTCACCGCCCTCCAGGTTGATGTGCCAGGCCCCACCGAGCTGCTTCACATTGCGGGGGGTGATCTTCTTGAGGGCCGAGTAGTTCTGGTTGGCCAGGTTGCCGCCCGCCTTGGGGAAGTTACTGTCCGTCGGCTTGAACGCCTGCTTCGGTACGGGCTGGGCCAGTGTTCCGCCGCCCGGTTCGGCCGCCTGGGCAGGCGAGTTGAGGAGGGCGACGGCCGTTGTGGTGCCGGCCGCCGCACTGGCGAGAAAACTGCGTCTGTCCATGAACCCTCTTTCATGACGTGCCCTTGCCGAGTTCCGGGTCCACCTGGTGGTCCGGTTGGAGGTGAGGAGAGAGAGCGGGGAAGCGGATCATGGTCCGCTGTGCGGTTTACTCGACCCGCATGATGGTCCCCGGGAAGTGGTTCCATACGTTAAGGACACTGCAGTTGCGTGACAAGGGTTATGACGCGGATTCCTCGGCGGAGGCCGGATCCACAGGCTTGAGACGGGCCGGGAGGACGGAGCGGGGGATGGGGCCCTTGTTCCGGCGGCCCTGTCCGGTCTCCTCCCATGCATGGGCCAGGATGCCCACCGACCGGCTCAGCACGAACAGTCCTCTGGCCAGCGGCGCGGGGAAGCCCAGCTCGGCGTAGATGACGGCGGTGGCGCCGTCGATGTTCATCGGGACGGGGCGGGCGCCGGCGCGGCGTTGCCTCAGAGCCCGTTCGACCGCGAGAGCCGCCTGGAGATGGTCGCCCGCAACGACCCCGGCGGCGACGGCCTCCTCAGTCAACCGCAGGAGAGGATCGCGGCGCGGGTCGACCGGATGGAAGCGGTGGCCGAACCCGGGGAGGTAGCGGGAGCGGGCCTGCCATAGCGCCATGGCCTCACGGGCGGAAGCGTCCCAGTCCGCGCCGCGCAGGTGGAGCGCGCGGATCTCCTCCAGCATCTGCACACACTGCTGCCCCGCGCCGCCGTGGACGTCGCCGAGCATGTTGACGCCGGTGGCGATCGCGTTGTTGAGGCCCACGCCGCAGGTCGCGGCCATACGGGCGGCGGCTATCGAGGGTGCCTGCGGCCCGTGGTCCACTCCTGCCACCAGAGCCGCTTCGAGCAGAGCGGATTGTCCGGGAGAGGGAAGGTCGCCGCGCAGCAGTAGCCAGATCATGTCCACCAGGCCGACCGAGCCGATCAGGTCCTGTACCGGCCGGTCCCGCAGTTCGATGGATCCGGGTTCGATGTGGCTGACGGCGGTGGCCCACCACTGTGCGGCCTCGTCGTGGACGGATGCGGATGCACTCATGAGCCTGTCGCCTCCTTCGCGGCGGTCGAGGACCAGCGCGAGGCCAGTTGCTCGCGCTCGTAGTTGTGCTCGCCCAGCAGCGGCGGCGGTGTACGGGGCAGGAACGGTTCCCCGTCGAAGAGCACCCCGCTGCCGAGCACGGGCAAGGCCGTGCCCGACCCATCGGGCCTTCGTAGTTCGGTGACGAAGCCCCGGTGCCGCAACTGCGGCTGGGACAAAGCCTGCGGGACGGTGAGCACCCGCGCCGCAGGTACCCCGGCAGGTGTCAGTACCTCCTCCCACTCGGCTGCGGAGCGCTGTGAAAGCGCCTCGTTCAGAGCGGCGTTGAGCGCGTCGCGATGGGCCTTGCGCCCCTCACGTTCCACGAACCGGGGATCCGTGACGAGCTCCGGGGCGCCGACCAGACGGCACAGTGTCTCGAACTGGCGCTGCTGGTTGGCTGCGATGTTGAGCGCCCCGTCCTTGGTACGGAACGTGCCCGAAGGTGCGGCGGTGGCGTTCTGGTCCCCCATCGGCTCCGGCGGGACGCCGCTGACCAGATAGTTCGAGACGGCCCAACCCATGGCCGACAAGGACGTCTCCAGCATGGAGACGTCCAGTCTGCTGCCCTGCCCGGTACGTTCCCGGTGCAGCAGGGCGGCGCTGACCGCAAGGGCGGCGGACAGTCCGCCGGTCGTGTCGCACACCGGGAAGCCGACCCGCAGCGGGGCGGTGTCGACGGTGCCGGTGACGCTCATCATCCCGGAGAGCCCCTGAATGATCTGGTCATAGGCCGGCGCGTCGCTCATCGGCCCGGTCTGGCCGAAGCCCGAGATGGAACAGCAGACCAGGCGCGGATTGATCTGATCGAGCCGCTCCTGGTCGTATCCCATCCGGGAGAGGACGCCGGCGCGAAAATTCTCCAGGAGAACGTCGGCGCCGCTCAGCATCTCCTCGAAGACCGCGCGGTCGGCCGGGTCCTTGAGATCGAGCTCCACGGACTTCTTGCCCGCGTTCTGCGCGAGGAACGAAGCGCCGATACCGGCGCGGTTGAGATCGGCGTCGGGGCCGAGGTTGCGGGCCAGGTCGCCCTGCCCCGGGCGCTCGATCTTGATGACCTCGGCCCCGAGGAGCATGAGGTGGTAACTGCAGTAGGGACCGGCCAGGACGTTCGTCAGGTCCAGCACTTTTATGTCGTCGAGCGGTCGCGCATCCATGGGTGGTGTCTCCTCACGCGGCGCCGGTGACCGGCGCCGCTGTCCGGCACGGTCGTCAGCTCCGAGGTCCCAGGGGATGGTCGAATCCCTGGGACATGATCTGTCCAGCCACCTGTTGGAGATCCTGGACGAAATCCTCGACCGAGTTCTGGGTGATGCGTGCGGTGGGCCCGCTCAGCGAGAGTGCGGCGACCACCACACCCGACGAGGTGGTGAGCGGCACGGCCACGGCAGTGAGGCCGACGTCGCGCTCGCCCTGGCTGAGTGCGTATCCCTGCTGTGCGGCCTGGTCGATCCACTCCCGAAGCTGTTCCACGTGAGGTGTGCCGTGCGGCGAGGCCGCCGCGATCCGCTGCAGCAGGGCCTCGCTCGCACCGGCCAGCAGCACCTTGGACGAGGCGCCCGCCCACAGCGGGAGCTCGTCACCCACCCGCACCACATGGCGCAGCGGCTGGGGGCTCTCCTGCTGTGCGACGCAGACGCGGTGGATGTCGCGCCGGATCATCACGTTCGCCGTCTCGCCGCGCCGGTCTGCCAGCGCCCTCAGTGCCTTTGTCGTCTCCGGCGGCAACTCCCAGCTGCCCTGGGCGAGATGAGCCCAGCGCCACAGTCCCGGGCCCGCGGTGTAGCCCGCGTCGGTGGACCACAGCAGCCCGTAGCTCTCCAGTGTCTGCACCAGCCGGACCACGGTGGTCTTCGCCAGCCCGGTCGCCTCCACGATGGTTCTGAGGGAGACGACGGGCTGGTCCTCGGTCAGCAGCGACAGGATGTCCAAGGCCCGGCGCACACTGCGTACGCCGTTCTGTCCTTGCTCGGAATCCATGTTTTCTCCTTCGTGTGGTCTGTGCCGACAGTGTGGCCAGGAACAGGGCGGGCCGGGGTGCTCGTGGGGGCACTCGCGCCGAATCGGCGGGAAACCTGAGGATTCAACTTCTTTCGCCCGGGCTATTGCCAAGCCCAACCGGCGCCCGTACGTTACACGCCAGTCCACAAGGCGGTCTACGAAAACCGCTAGATGGCTTACATGGAGACGTGATGCTGGAAGTCCTCCTCAAGTCTGTTGCCGACGCAGAAGTCGTTGACGCACTTCCCTTCCTTGCCGGAGCGTGGTCGGGCGACGGCCCTTGGGCCGAGCGGCGCGGCCCCTACTTGCGACGGACCGTCAGCCGAGCCCCCACCGCACTGCCGGCCGAGGTCGACCAGGCCGTGGCCGATGCCCGCCGCTACGCGCCCCAGGTCGCGTCGCTCGCTCCGGCGGCACGGGCCGCGATCCTGCAGCGTGCCTCCGCCGCCGCCCTGGCCCACCGCGATCAACTGGCCAGGCTGCTCGCCCTGGAGCTGGGAAAGCCCCTCAAAGACAGCCGCATAGAAATCGAACGGGTCGCCTCCACCTTCGAGGTCTGTGCGGCCGAGGCTCGCCGCATCGACGGGGAGACCCTGCCGATCGCGGGCTGGAACACCGGTGTCGGCAACAGCGCCTTCACCTACCGCGCTCCCGCCGGGGTCGCCCTCGCCATCACCCCGTTCAACGCACCGGCCAATCTCCTGGCGCACAAGCTCGGCGCCTCCTTCGCCGCGGGCAACACCACCCTGGTGAAGGCGCCCCCGCAGGCCCCAGCCATTTCGGCGGCCGTGGTGGCCCTACTGCTGGACAGCGGAATGCCCTCTCAGGCAGTCCAGTTGCTGCACGGAGGGGGTGAAGTCGGTGCCGTACTGTGCGCAGCCACCGAGGTCGACGTCATCAGCTTCACCGGCAGCGCCGCCACCGGGGCTGCCGTCGCCCGCGCCGCCGGCGCCAAGCGGCTCGCCCTCGAACTCGGCGGCAACGCGGCCACCATCATCTGCGAGGACGCCGACATCGAGGCCGCGGCCAAGGCGGCGGCTCGCACCGGATACAGCAACTCCGGGCAGAGCTGCATCTCCGTCCAGCGCGTCTATGTGCACCGCAGCCGTTACACGGACTTCCTGGACGCCTTCGCCGCGGCGGTCGACAAGCTGGTCATCGGCGACCCCATGGACCTGGCCACCGACATCGGCTCCATGGTCGATGACGACGCGGCGGAGCGGGTGGTCCGCTGGTCGGCCGAAGCCGCCGAGCTGGGAGCCACCGTGCTCCGGGGCGGAACCCGCAAGGGGGCCACAGCGGCCCCGACCATCATCGCCGGCCCACCCGCCCACGCCTCGGTCGTCGCGCATGAGGTCTTCGGCGCACTCGTCGCCGTGATGCCGTACGACGACTTCGACACGGTCCTCGGCGAGTGCAACGCCAGCCGCTACGGGCTGCAGGCCGGCCTCTTCACCCACGACATCAACCGCATCTTCACCGCCTGGCGCCGCCTCGAAGTGGGCGGACTCATCGTCAACGGAACGTCGAACTTCCGCCTCGACCACATCCCGTTCGGCGGCGTGAAGGACTCCGGATTCGGACGCGAGTCGCCGCGCTGGCTCATCGACGACTACACAGTCGTCAAGACCCTCATGCTCCGAGGCCTGTCCATCTGGGGCGAACGCCATGACCTCACGAAAGAGAACCAGTGACCACCGTTACCGCCGCTGAAGCCCTCGTCACGCAACTGGAGTCCTACGGCGTCGAGTACGTCTTCGGCACCTGCGGGCACACCAACATCGCGCTCCTCGACGCGCTTGGGCCCAGCTCCATCCACTTCGTCATCGCCCGGCACGAGCAGGCTGCGGCCCACGCCGCCGACGGCTACGCCCGCGCCTCGGGCAAGCCCGGCGTCCTGCTCACCCACGTCGGCCCCGGCATGATGAACGCGGTCACCGGTGTCGCCACAGCCGCCATGGACTCCGTCCCGCTCGTGGTCATCTCCGGCGACATCCCCTCCTATTACTACGGCCGTCATCCGCACCAGGAGGTCAACCTCCACGCGGACGCCGACCAGACCGCGATCTACCGGCCCTTCTGCAAGCGCGCCTGGCCCGTCCAGCGCACCTTCGACCTCCACCGCACCGTGGAACGCGCCTTCTGGACCGCGACCTCGGGCCGGCCCGGCGCCGTACTCGTCAACGTCCCCATGGACCTCTTCTCGCGGCAGGTCGAGCCGTACACCCCCGGATCGCACGCGATACCCGACAGTGCCCTCCCCGGCCTCGCCGAGGACACCGCCCAGCGCATAGCCCAGGCGCTGTTGGACGCCGAGCGCCCCCTCATCTACTTCGGCGGAGGCCTGCGCGCCCCCGAAGCCAAGCAAGCGCTCCTCGCCCTGGCCGAGCACCTCGACATCCCGCTCGCCCACTCCCTGATGGGCAAGGGTGCCATCCCCGACCGGCACCCGCTGCTTCTCGGCATGCCCGGCTTCTGGGGCCTGGACTCCACCCACGCCCACACCAAGGACGCCGACGTGGTGCTGGCCCTCGCCACCCGCTTCGCGGAGACCGACGCCAGCTCCTGGGACCCCGCCCACACGTGGAACTTCCCGCCGAGCAAGCTCATCCAGATCGACATCGACCCGGCCGAAATCGGCCGCAACTACCCGGTGGAGATCGGTGCGGTCGCCGACGTCGGTCACTCGGTGCGCGCCATCGAGGCAGCCGTCCGGGCGCGGCGACCTGAGCCCCTGACCCGTCCAGCACTGCGCGAGACCATCGCGGCCAGCAGGGCCGAACTCTTCGATCTGGCGACCGAGAACGGAGCGAGCGACAACTTCCCGCTGCGCCCCCAGCGCATCCTCGCCGATCTGCGTGCCACCCTCCCCGCCGACGCGATCCTGGTCACCGACGTCGGCTGGAACAAGAACGGCGTTGCGCAGTCCTACGACCTGCCGCCCGAGGGCAAGTTCATCACCCCCGGCGGCGCGTCCACCATGGGATTCGGCCCCGCTGCCGCGGTCGGTGTCCAGATGGCTCAGCCGCAGCGCACGGTTGTCGCTCTCATCGGCGACGGCGGGATGAGCGCACAGCTCCCGGCCGTGCCGATGGCGGTGGAACAGGGCCTGCCGGTCATCTTCGCCGTCATGAACAACCGGGCCCATGGCACCATCTCCGACCTCCAGCGCTCGAACTACGGCCGAGGGTACGGATGTGACTTCACCGGCCCGGACGGCAAGCCCTACAGCCCCGACTTCGCCGCGTACGGAAGATCCTGCGGCGCCGACGGCTACGAGGTGACCTCTGCGGAGGACCTGGCGAAGGTGCTCGCCACCGCGGTGGAGCGACGTCGGCCCGCCGTCATCGACATCCCCATGGTCAACGAGCCGGTTCCCACGCCCGGCCACTGGAACATCAACGACATCTACAACGGCAACTTCCCCGACGAAGGATGATTCCCATGAGCACAAGAATTCGCGGCAGCCTCTCCGTTCCGGCCGCAGCCCTCGGCGTCCTCCTCGCGGCCTCCGCGTGCAGCGCCCCCGGTGACTCCTCCTCGGACGACGCCGGCAGCAGCGGACCAATCAAGATCGCTGTGGTGGACGCACAGAGCGGTCAACTCGCCTCCCTGGGTGACTGGGAGGCCAAGGGCGCCAAGCTCGCGGTCAAGGAGTGGAACAAGAAGGGCGGCATCGACGGCCGCAAGATCAAGCTGACAGTCTTCGACGACCAAGGCGACCCGACCACCGGCACCAACATCGCGCGCAAGCTGGACAGCGGGAACTACGTGGCGATGATTGGCACCGCGGAGAGCGCAGTCACCGTGGCCATGGCCCCCATCCTCAAGCAGGCGGAAATCCCCAACATCACCTCCGGCCAGGCCACCGCTCTCGTCGACGTCAAGAGCCCCTTCCTCTTCCTCAACGGGCCTACCAGCACCACCTACGATTCCACGCTGGCCGATTACCTGGTCACCACCAAGAAGTTCAAGAAGATCGCGATGATCTCCAACAACGGCTCCTACGGCAAGGGCGAGCACGACGCCTTCACCGCCGCGCTCAAGAAGGCGGGCATCACTCCCGTCACCGACCAGGTCGTCACCACGGACCAGAAGGACTTCAGCGCCTCCCTCTCGCGCATTCGTCAGTCCAAGCCCGACGCGATCTTCCTCGGCTCCGAGGAAGTCGAAGCCGGCCTGATCGTGAAGCAGGCCCGCGACCTCGGCATCACCGCGCCGTTCGCCGGCGCCGCCCCGCAGGGCACACCGGTCTTCATCGAGACGGCAGGTGCCACGAACGTCGAGAACACCATCGTCAGTTCGCCCTACCTCAGTAATGAGATCAGTGACGCAAGCCGCGCCTTCGCCACCGCGTACAAGGCCGAGTACGGCAAGGACGCCGAACTGCACGGAGCCAAGGCATACGACGGCACCAACATCATGCTCACCGCTCTGAAGAACAGTGGCACGGCCACCGGCAAGAAGCTCGCCGACGAGATCCGGGCCACCAAGTACCAGGGTCTGCTCGGAGACTTCGCCTACGACGAGACCGGGGTCGGCATCTTCAAGACAACAATCGGCGTCATCAAGGACGGAAAGCTCTCCGCCGCTCAGTAAGGGCCGCCCCGCTCAGTCAGCCCGTCGAGCCGAAAGCCAGCCTCCGCACCGGCTTCAGGGAGCCACCATGCAAGTCACTCTGCAAACCCTCGTCGGAGGTCTCAGCCTGGGCGCGATCTACGCCCTGATCGCTGTCGGCTTCTCCGTCGTCTACCGCACCATGGGCCTCGTCAACTTCGCCCATGCCGATGTCGCGATGATCGGCGCCTACGCCTGTTCCACGTTCTACCTCACCTCACACGTACCATTTGCCGCGGCCATCGTCATATCCATCGTCGTCACGGGCATCATCGGTCTGATCATCGAGCGGGTCCTGCGCCCGCTGGAGAACAAGGACTTCGACCTGATGCTGATCGGCACCATCGGCTTCGGCACCGTCCTCCAGGCCGCCGCTACGCTGATCTGGGGCACCACTGGTCGAGCCATGCCCTCACCGATCACCTCCGGTCCCCTGGAGATCATGGGGATCCGGATTCGCACGTACGACCTGATGGTCATCGCCATCACCGCTGTATCCGTGGTCCTGCTCACGCTGTTCCTCCAGCGCACCAAGCCGGGGGCCGCCATGCAGGCGGTGGCCATGGACCACGAGGCCGCAACAGCTGTTGGCATCCACGTGGGCCGCAGCAACGCCCTCGCCTTCGCGATCGGCGCCGGCATCGCGGCTCTCGCCGGCAGCCTCGCAGGACCCATGCTCTACGTCGACGCCACCCTGGGAGGCGCCCTGGGAGTCAAGGGTTTCGCCGCAGCCATGCTCGGCGGATTCGGGAGCATTCCTGGAGCGGTGGTGGGAGGCCTGGCCATCGGGGTCCTGGACTCCTATGCAGGCGACCATTTCCAGGGCTACAGCGTCCTGGTCACCTTTCTGGTCTTCACCGCGGCCATCATGATCCGCCCGACCGGCATCTTCGGCGAGAGGACGGTGAGCCGGGCATGAGCATCCTCAAGTCAAAGCCGGCGCTCATCCTGCTGGCGTGCGTAGTGGCCTATGCGCTGCCGTACGGCCTGAACGGCTATTCCATTCATGTGGTGGACATCGCAATCATCTTTGCGCTGCTCGCCGTCGGCATGGGGCTCGTCATGGGTGTCGCGGGTCAGATCAACCTCGCCCAAGTAGCCTTCTTCGGCGTCGGGGCTTATACCACCGCCATCCTCACCACCCACTCCGGATACGGCTTCTGGACCGCCGCGATCCTTGGCATCGTGACGACGATGCTGGTGGGCCTGCTGGTGGGCCTGCCCGCCCTGCGCATGCAGTCCCACTACCTCGGCATCGTGACGCTCGGCCTCGCGCTGGGATTCGTCAACTGGATAACCAACGCAAAGATCACCGGAGGAGCGGACGGCATATCGGGCATCCCCGTACCGACGCTCTTCGGGATCGATCTCGCCGACGAGTACATGTACTACTACCTGGAGATCGTGGTCTTCGCGATCGCTCTCGCTTTCGGTGCCTTCGTCGTGCGGACCCGGCTCGGTCGCCGGCTGCGCGCGATGCGCGACGACGCCCTCGCGGCCGGTGCCATGGGCGCGGAGATCCCCCTGCTGCGGATGACCGCGTTCCTCCTTGCCAGTACCTACGGCGGAGTGGCAGGCATCCTCTACGCCGGACTCATCCGGTACGTGGCACCCGAGACCTTCAGCCTCAGCAACATGTTCCTGCTGCTGGCCATGGTCATCATCGGCGGTCGGCGCAGCCTCGTCGGATGCGTCGTCGGTGCGGTCGGCCTCGTGCTGATCCGCGAGGCCCTCGTCGACTTCGCCGTCTACGCCCAGCTCGGATACGGCATCGTCGTCGTCCTGATGGTGGTATTCGCTCCTACCGGCATCGCCGGGATCCCCGAACGCATCCGGGAAGCGATCAGCCGCCGCAGGAAGAACGAAGACGTGCGCGCCGCCGAGCTTGGGCCCTACCTGCCCGAGGCCATCCCTGCGGACCAGGCTTCGCGCAGGGGAGCCGACAGCGGGCCGGCGTTGGAGATCAGCCACGTCACCAAGCGGTTCGGTGCGCTGACCGCGCTCAACGACGTCACCCTCACGGTGGAACAGGGAGAGATCCGCGGCATCGTCGGCCCCAACGGGTCCGGCAAGACGACCCTGTTCAACGTGATCAGCGGGCTGTACCGGCCCTCCGAAGGCCAAGTCGCCGGCGTCGGCCGCGATATCGGCCGGGCACGCCCGTATCAGCTGTCCCTGGCCGGAATGGCACGCACCTTCCAGAACCTGCGCCTCTTCTCCCAGATGACGGTCCGCGAGAACATCCTCGTCGTCCTCGACCGGTCCCGCACCACAACGGTTTGGCAGTACGCGGTGTGGCCCGTCGGTGTCCTCTCCAACGAACACCGGTTGCAGGCCAAGGCGGACCGCATCCTGAATGAGTACGGACTGACCGCTTTCTCGGGCGCACATCCGCAGTCGCTCCCGTACGGCATCCAGCGCCGCATCGAGATCGCGCGGGCCATGGCGGGACGGCCCAGTCTGCTTCTCCTGGACGAGCCGGCGGCGGGTCTGAATGGTGAGGAGGTCGGTCAGCTCTCGGCAATCGTTCGCTCCATCCGTGACCAGGGCGTCACCGTTGTCCTCATCGAGCACAACATGGGACTGGTCATGTCCCTGTGTGAACGGATCACCGTCCTTGCGGCCGGCACCGTCATCGCCGAGGGCACACCCGCCGAAGTGGCGGCTACACCCGAGGTCATAGAGGCGTACCTCGGCGACTCGACGCCGGACGACATACCCGTTCACGTTGCACCGGAGGTTTCGCGATGACCACCACCGCCGCCGGGCCTTCCGCAGCCGACACTGGCACTGACAGCCTCGCCGTAACCGACCTGACCGTCCACTACGGGGGCGTCTGCGCGGTCAGATCAGTGGCGCTGAGTGTCGCCCCTGGTGAGTCCATGGGAATCATCGGCTCGAACGGTGCCGGCAAAACCTCCACGCTCAAGGCCCTCATGGGGCTCATCCCACGCAGCAGCGGCCGGATCACCCTCGGTGGCACCGACCTCAGCAAGGTGCGAGCTCGGGACATGGTCCGGCACGGTGTGGGCTACGTCCCGGAGGGCCGGCACGTATTTCCCGGACTTTCCGTCGAAAAGAACCTGATGCTCGGCGCCTACCACCGGTCATGGAAGGGAGAAACGCGCGACACCCTCGCGCACGTATATGACCTGTTCCCTATTCTGCGGGACTTCCGCAGCCGGGCGGCCGGTGATCTGTCGGGCGGCCAGCAACAGATGCTGGCCATCGGCCGGGCGCTCATGTCCAGGCCAAGGCTGCTGCTGCTGGACGAACCTTCGATGGGACTCTCACCGAAGCTGATCGAGAACGTCCTGGACATCCTGGTCCGCCTGCGGGGCGAAGGGCTCGGTCTCCTCCTGGTCGAACAGAACGCCAAGCTGACCTTCGGGGTCACCAGTCACTGCCTCGTGATGGAGAACGGCTCGGTGGCGATGTCCGGCACGTCAGAGCAGCTCGCGCACGACGAGCGGGTACGGCAGATCTACCTCGGGCTATGAGCGGGCTGAGGCCGAGCCGCTGCGGCGGTTTACACATTCACGTCCCGCCTGCACCTCGACCAGCCGCTGGGCCAGCGGCTGGTCGAGGAAACCAGGTGGCGAGTTCACTGCCGTGTGGACGGACTCGTCCTCCACCCGACCGTGCGCCACCACGCAGGTATGTCGTTCCCCCGGCGCCTCGATAGGAACTACACCATGACCGACCACTGGGACCATCAGGTCGACCTCCTTGTCGTGGGCTCCGGGGCGGGTGGCCTCGGTGCCGCTGTTGTCGGCGCCCAGGAGGGCCTCGATGTCCTCGTGCTGGAAAAGACCGAATGGCTCGGAGGCACCACCGCGTACTCGGCCGGCACAGCCTGGATCCCCGGACACCGCCACCAAGAGGATGCCGCGGCAGATACCGCTGCGGCGCAGGACTATCTGGACGCCCTTGTGGGTGACCGCGCTCCGAAGGAACTACGAGAGGCCTACCTCGTACACGGACCCGAAATGATCAACTACCTGGAACGGACAGGGGTCGGGTTCTGGCACTCCGCAACGGCTGTCGACTACCACCCTGAGATACCGGGATACGGCACCGGGCGAGCTCTCGAACCGCACACCTTCGACGGGCGCCGGCTCGGCAGAAACCACTTCAGCCGGGTCCGTCGTCCTGTACCGGAATTCGCCCTCTTCGGCGGCACCCTCATGGTCCGCCGCTCCGAGGTGAGCGACCTGCTCACCGTCTTCCGCGGATCGGCGCGCGGCATAGCCGCAGCGCTGCGCCTCGGGAGGCGTTGGGCAGCCGATATGCTCCGGTACCCGCGTGGAACCCGGCTCGCCATGGGCAACGCTCTCACTGCGAACCTCTATCACCAGCTTCTACGGCGCGGTGGCGACGTATGGTTCACCGCGCAAGCCACCGAACTGATCGCTGACGCCAACGGACGTGTGGTGGGCGCGGTGGTCTCGAAGCGGGGCCGTTCCGTTCGGATCGCCGCCCGGGCCGGTGTCGTCCTTGCCGCCGGCGGGTTCTCCGCCAGCCCTGAACTGCGTGCACGCCACCTGCCCGCGCCCACACCGCAGTTCACCCGCGCGGCAGAAGGGGCCACCGGCGACTCGATCACTCTCGCTCATATGGTGGGCGGTGCGCTTGGAGAGTCCAGCGGCGACAAGGCCCTGTGGTTCCCGAGTTCCATCGGCCGTCGCCGGGACGGTTCTACCGCGGTCTTCCCCCACATCTGGGACCGGGCCAAGCCAGGGATCATTGCAGTCAACGCCGCAGGACGCCGGTTCGTGGACGAGTCGGTGTCCTACCATCGCTTTGTTCGTGCCATGTATGAAGCGCACGCATCTGTTTCAACGATCCCGGCGTGGCTTGTGACCGATTCGCGAGTCCTGGCCGCGTACGGGCTTGGCATGATCCACCCGCATACTCCGCGCCCTTTTCTCAAGCGGCACATCCGCTCCGGCTACATGCGCACCGGCCGGTCAATCCGTGAACTCGCAGCTGCTATTGATGTCGATCCCGACGCTCTTGCACGCACCGTCGCCGACAGTAACCGTTATGCCCGTTCCGGCGTCGACGAGGAGTTCGGAAAGGGCCGGCACCCATACGGGCATCAGTACGGCGATCCAGCCCACACACCGAATGTGAACCTCGGTCCGATCGAGCGAGCACCGTACTACGCCATCGCCGTGGTTCCGACCCCACTGGCAACCTCACTCGGACTCAGAACCAGCCCCGAGGCCCGGGTGCTCGATGAACACGGCAAGCCGGTCCTCGGCCTGTATGCCTGCGGCAATGATGCGAACTCCCCGATGGGCTCGGAGTACCCGGGAGCGGGGTGCCAGATCGGCGCCGCGCTTACTTTCGGGTATCTGGCCGCCCTCCACGCGGCCCGCGCACCACGCCTCAATTTGACCATGTGAACCACCCCTTTGCGTTAGGGACAGTCCATGCCGCTTCCGCCTCGCGTGCTGGTCCTCAATGGACCGAACCTCAACCTTCTCGGCCTGCGCGAGCCCCCGCTGTACGGCTCGGACACCCTTGCCGACGTCGAAGCCCTCTGCCGGGAGAGCGCCGCACGCCACGGCCTGGAGGTGGACTTCCTGCAGTTCAACCACGAGGGCGCGCTCATCGACGCGGTGCACGCCGCACGTGCCGGAGGGGCCGGAATCGTGGTCAACGCCGGTGCGTACGCGCACACGTCGATCGCGCTGCGCGACGCCCTCGCGACCGTGGACGGCCCCGTCGTCGAGGTGCACCTCACCCACATCCACCAGCGCGAGGAGTACCGGCACCGGTCGTGCGTCGCCGAGGTCGCGGACGCCATGATCGCGGGCGCCGGGATCCATGGATACGCACGCGCGCTGACCCACCTCGCCCACCTTCTGGAGAAGAGCGCAGCATGACCTCGTATCTCATTGGACTCATCGGGTCCGGCATCGGCCCCTCCCTCAGCCCCGCCCTCCACGAGCTGGAGGCCGACCACCACGGCCTGCGGCTCGTCTACCGCACCCTCGATCTCGACCGGCTGGGCCTGGGCGCGGGCGACGTGGGCGAACTCGTGCGCACAGCCAGTCGGCTTGGCTACAACGGGCTCAACATCACGCATCCGGGCAAGCAGACGGTGATCCCCCACCTCGACGGCCTGTCCGAGGACGCCCGGGCGCTGGGCGCGGTGAACACTGTGGTGTTCGGCGCGGACGGCAGGTCGTGCGGCCACAACACGGACTGGAGCGGCTTCACTCGTTCGTTCACCCAGGGGCTGGAGGGCGCGTCCACCCGGCGGGTCGTGCAGCTCGGGGCGGGCGGCGCGGGAGCGGCGGTGGCGCACGCCATGCTCACTCTCGGAGCAGACCGGCTCACCCTGGTCGACTCGGACCCCGGCCGAGCTTCGGCGCTCGCCGCCGACCTCACCGCCCGGTTCGGCGCGGACCGGGCGTGCGCCGCGCCCCGTGAGGAACTCGCCCCGCTCCTCGCAATGGCAGACGGTCTGGTGCACGCCACCCCGATGGGCATGGCCCACTACCCGGGGCTGCCGTTCTCCGCAGAACTGCTGCATCCAGGGCTCTGGATCGCCGATGTGGTCTACCGGCCGCTCGACACCGAACTGCTGCGCCAGGGGCGGGCCGTCGGCTGCCGCACGCTGGACGGCGGCGGCATGGCCGTCCACCAAGCGGCGCACGCGTTCCGGCTGTTCACCGGATGCGAGCCCGACCCCGACCGGATGCTCGCCCACATGGCCACCCTCGTCGCCGCCTAGACAGGAGCCTCTCATGCGCACGTCCATCGCCACCGTCTCCCTCATGTAGCGCTGGCCCAGGCGGTCCCGACGCTGCCCGAGGGACCAGGCTGGTGGTACGAGCCGAAGTTATGGACCGGGCTTGAACGTGTCCGTTGTCCGCGACGGCCTCGGCGAGTCCTTCGGTGAGCCGAGGGTTCGAATGAAGCCGGACCGGGGCGGTGGCCTGATGGCCTTCGTTCAGCAGACTCGGTAGAGGGGTGGCGGCTTCAGAAGCTGTACGGGCCGAAGCGTCCCCAGGCCACCAGCGCGGCAAGGATCAGCAGGACGGCGTTGAGGCCGATCGCGGGGAATTCCTTCTTGCGCGCGTGATAGGCCGCGGCCAGCAGCATCGTTATGCCAAGGCCGACAGCGGCCACTGGCGTCAGGACGGGGGCGATGCCGGTGGCCGCGGGCAGGAGCAGCCCGAGGGCGCCGGCGAACTCCACGATGCCGATGAAACGGACGGTGCCGGGCGAGAAGTCGGCCACCCAGGGCAGCTTCTCGACGAGCTTGTCCTTGGGCTGGGTGGATTTCATGACACCGGCCATCGCGAACAAGGCGGCCAGTACGGCCTGCACGATCCACAGGAAGATGCTCATCAGGGGTGGAGTCCTTCGGGACGAGGGCGAGGGGGAACGGGGCGGAGCGGGCTGCTAGCCGAGGAGGCTGCCGCCGGTGGCGTCGAGGGAGGCTCCGGTGATCCACCGCGCCCGGTCGGTGGCGAGAAAGACCACCACGTCGGCGACTTCCTCCGGCTCGCCCAGGCGCTTGAATGCCGACAGCTGCGACATCGGCTCGCGCACCTCGGGCATCTGGAAGGCCGCGCTGCCGTTGTCCGTGGCACCGGGGAGCACGCTGTTGACCGTGATCCGCCGAGGGGCGAGGTGCCGGGCGAAGTGCAGCGTGAGCTGGTCGAGCGCGCCCTTGGACATCGCGTAGACGACCTGCGGCGGCATGGCCATGCGCGTGACCGCGGAGGAGATGTTGACGATGCGTCCGCCGTCCGGGAGCAGCGCGAGGGCCCGCTGGACGAGGAGGAAGGGGGCCTTGGCGTTGACCGCGAAGATCTCATCGATCTGCTCGGCGGACACCTCTTCCGGTGCATCGCCGGGCGTCGTCGCAGCGGCGTTGTTCACCAGGATGTCCAGGACGCTCTCGCCGGTGTACTCGCGCAGGCCGGCCTCCAGCTGGTCAAACAGCTGATCGGCGGCGCCGGGCGCGCCCAGTTCCGCGCCGACGGCAAAGGCCTGTCCGCCGTCCTTCTCGATGAGGCCGACGGTCTCCTGGGCGGCCTGCTTGTCGCGCCCGTAGTGCACGGCGACCAGGGCCCCCTCGCGGGCGAGGCCGAGGGCGGTGGCCCGGCCGATGCCGCGGCTGGATCCGGTGACGAGAGCGGTCTTGCGATTGAGCGTGCCGGTCATGCTGGAGCCCTTGCTGTGTTCGGGAACTGGGGGCTTGGTGGGGCAGCTGGAGAAGACGGCTCCGGCCTGGCCGCGGCGCTCGTACGGGTCCCAGTACAGGTGCGCGACCTGCTCGGGGGCGGCCCCGAGGGAATGCCTACGGGGCCGCCCTCCCCGAGCCTGGTGTTGATGGCGAAGTGCGCGGCGTACGGGAGGCCAGGAGGGCGGGTGGCTGATGGGCGTCAGAGACTGAAGACGAGTTCGGCCTGGTCGCGCTTGGTGGTGTGCAGGTCCCAGTAGACCGGGGAGATCTCCTCGGGCTGGGCGGTCGGGAATCCGGGGACCGCCGGTGTGCCGATCGACACGTTGATGGCGACGTGCGCGGCCTGCACACCGGTGCCGTCCAGCTCCTTGTGCAGGTTGATCACCCAGTTGCGCAGCGCCGCGGCGGCGGCGTTGACGTTGGCGATCTGCGGCACGGGGTCGACGGAGCCGGCGCCGGTGGTGAACAGCAGAGTGCCCGCGCCAGCCTCACGCATGGCGGGCAGCACCGCGCGGGTGGCGGCGATGGCTCCGTAGAGCTGGAAGTCCATCTCGTACTGCACGTCGGCCGGTTCGGTCGCGACCGGGGTCGTCATGACGGTCTGGAGGCCGCCGACCGGGGAGTACTCCAGGACGTCGATGCCGCCGAAGTGTACGGCCGCATCCTTGAGTGCCTGGGTGAGCGCGGTGCGGTCGAGGATGTCGGCGGGGAACGCGGCGGCGCTGATGCCCTCGACGGCCAGCTCACCAGCCAGCTCTTCGAGCTTGGCCTGGTTGCGGGCGATCAGTGCGACGTCGTAGCCGTGAGTGCCGTAGGTGCGGGCAATGGCGAGGCCGAGCTGGGGGCCGGCGCCGACGATGGCGATGGTGGGCATGAGAGAGCCTTTCGCGGAAGTAGAGGCGGAAAGGGTTATCCGTTTCCTTTCCGGAAAGCCCTATCCGTTTCGCTGTCCACCGTAACACAGGAACTGGATAAGGCATTCCGGTTTGCTAGTCTGATCGGCATGAGCCCCCGAGATCCCCACGCCGGCACGGCCGATTCCGCAGGTCAGTCCAAGCGCAGCGACGCGGAGCGCAACCGGGGGCGGATCATCGCCGCCGCGCGCACGGTCTTCGGGCGCGACGGGCTGAACGCGTCGATGGCCTCGGTCGCACGGGAGGCCGGGGTGGGGATCGCCACCCTGTTCCGCCACTTCCCCCGCAAGGAAGATCTCGTCGCCGCGGTCTTCGCCGACCGCATGAAGGCGTACGCACAGGCCACCACCGAGGCCCTGGCCGACCCCGACCCGTGGAACGGCTTCACCGGCTACATCCAGGACGTCTGCGCGATGCAGGCCGCCGACCGCGGCTTCGCCGACGTCCTGACCATGAGCTTCCCCGGCGTCCCGGAACTGGAGCAGCACCACGCCCGGGCGTACGAGGGCTTCCTCGAACTCATCGGCCGCGCCAAGAACAGCGGGCAACTGCGCGAGGACTTCACCAGCCGGGACCTCGTGCTGCTGCTGATGGCCAACGCCGGAGTCCTCAGCGCCACCGGCGACGCCGCCCCGGACGCCTGGCGCCGCCTGGTGGCATGGATGATCCAGTCCTTCCAGGCCCCGGCCCGCGGACAGCTGCCGGACCCGCCGGAAGACGCTGCGCTGTACGAGGCCATGCGCCGCGCCAGCCAGGGCGTCACCGCCCCCGAGACCGGAAAGCGACGCTGAACCAGCGACCGGTGGGACCGAGTGACCGCGGTGAGGCCGCCGTTGGATGCGGGCTCCGAGATCGACTGCTCGCAAACCCGTCGGTCTCCCCCATGGCACCGTCGCCAGATGGCCGAGGTGCTGAGCGGATCCGGATGGGGCCCAGGTCAGGGCACCCAGACGCTCTCCCAGGCCGTCTACGCGCTGAGAAGGTTGAGGCATCCGGGCGCCGCTCGGTGCGCCGCGATGTTGCCGTGCGGCGGGTGTTCGACGACTTCCCCTTCCGCGTAGGACCGGGCTACGGTGCGCCGCTGGTGCGGCGAGTTCGGGCAGGACTACGCCAACACCCTGCGCCGCCGGCGCGGCCCGGACTGAGGGGATTCTGGCCGGAAGTGAGTGTCGATCAGATCGGCGTAGTGGCGGTGGAAGGTGGCGTAGGGGATGCCGAGGCGTCGCTCGATGGCGGTCACGGTCGGCCACCGTCCGTGGGCGGACGCCTCTTCCAGGGCGGTGTCGATGGCGGCCTTGACGGTGTCGGCGTCGGGCAGGGAACGTTTCACTCGCCGACGATGAGCACCGACATGACCAGGCCCAGAGCGCCGAACGCGACGAGGAACGGGACGTAGAGGGCGGTGTCGCGCTCGGCGGTCTTCTTGACGGTGAGCCATGACTGTTCGCCGACGGCCGCTCCCGGCGGAAGCGACTGGCGACACCGCAGAGCGTCCTGCGGCTGACCTTCTACGCGTTCGTCATCGCCGTCTACAGCGCCGCCGTGTACAACCCGTACCGGGTGGCGACCCTGGCGGCGCTGCCGGTGTCGGTCGTCCTGGTCGGCACCTCGGGGAACTCGGTGACACCGATCGTCCCCAACGAATACATCGCCCTGCTGATCCTGGTCCCGATGGCCGTGGCCGCCGTCGGCCTGCGCACCTGGAAGCTCCGGACCGACGAGGGCCGCACCCGGCTCTCCGCCCTGGGACGCGAACAGGCCCAGGCACTGCGCCGGGCCGTCGAGCACGAGCGGGCCAGGATCGCCCGCGAACTGCACGACGTCGTCACGCACAACGTCAGCGCGTCACCCCCGAGCATCTGACCGCGGCCGTCCGCACGGTCCGTACCGGCGACGCTCTCCTCGCGCCCGCCATCACCCGCCGTCTCGTGCAGCGGTTCGCCCAGCTCGGCGGCGACACCGCCGCCTTCCACCGCGACCTCGCCTCGCTCACCCCGCGGGAACTGGAGGTCCTCGGCCTGCTGGCCCGAGGGCTGAGCAACGCAGAGCTCGCCACCCGCCTCCACCTGGCCGAGGCCACCGTCAAGACGCACGTCGCCCGCATCCTCGCCAAGCTCGGACTCCGTGACCGTGTCCAGGCCGTCATCGTCGCGTACGAGACAGGGCTGATCAGCGCCGGCGCAGGCGAGGCCGCGCAGCAGCCCTCCGACCGGACGTAGACAGAAGCCGAGACTTCGGATCAGCGACGGAAACTGCGCCTGTCCCGGTGGTTCACGCCTCCGAACTGTCATACGACGGTCGCCCGATGTGCGCGCGCCGCGGTGCGGGGGCCGGGTACAGCGGGCAGCGCGATGTCGAGCTGCGCTGCCATGTCCAGGTCGAGCCACAGCTCCTTCGTGCCGATCGGCGGGCCCTCCTGATGGACCGCTCCGCCCGCCGGGCGGCGCCGCCTTCCCGGGTGAACCGCTGGACGCCGGGCAATGGATCGAACCATGCCCGTGCGGCCGAAGTCCGTCACGTCGTCCTCCCGCCCGGCGTCCCCGCGGAGATCTCAGGCCTGGAGGTGGGCCAGGACCGCGTCGTGGGCGGCTGCCACGGCAAGGCGGGAGTCGTCGATGTGGTCGGCCGCGTCGAAGCCGTGGTGGCCGGCCGGGACGTCGATGGTCTCGATCCGGGCGTCGACGGTCTTGGCTGCGGCCAAAAACTCCTCGACGGTGGCCGCGAACTCGGCGTGCTCCAGACCGGCCCGGGTGAGGACGATCGGCAGCTCCCCGGCCGTCCGCACCGCGGCCACGGGGCGGAATCGCGCGTCCACCGCGCTCCAGCCGGGGGGCGGCGCGAGGACCGGGTAGTTGGCGGCGACGCAGCGCAGCCACGACGGCGGCACGGCGAGCCAGTCGGCGGAGAGCAGCCCGCCGGCGGAGAAGAACCACAGGGCGACGCGGTCGGCGTCCACCCGCGAGTCGGCCCGGACGAGTTCGACAGCCTTGGCAAGGTCCTCGGCAGCCTGCGCGTAGTCGCTGAGGGCGTGCAGGCCGTGGTCGACGGTCACGCCGACGACGCCCCGGTTCGCCGCGTACCGGGCGTGGCCGGTGTAGACCGGCCAGTCCCGCGGCGTGGGCCGCAGCTCGGCAGCTACGGGGCCGCCGTGCACGAACACGACGGCGGGCCGGGGCCCGTCCGCGTCCGGCAGATAGAAGTCGACCGAACCGATCCGCTCGCGCGACCGCTCAGGGACGTCCAGCACGAAGGGCTTGAGGTGGAAGGGCTGTTCGTCGCCGCTCGGGGTGATCCGGTGCCCCTCGCCGACGGCCGCCCGGAGCAGGACAGCGGCCAGTTCGTCGGGCTCGGAGAGCATCGGCCAGTGCCCGGTGGCGAGTTCGAAGAAGCTGACCCGGGGGTCGGCGAGCGCCCGGAACTGCGGCGGCCCGCTCCGGACCAGCGTCTCGACCATGGCGATGGTCACCCCGCCGGCGGTGCAGAAGACGCCGGTGGTGGGCGGTCCGGCGAGCCCCAGGGTGAGCCGCAGCGGCTGGACGAGGGTGCCGGACGGCTGCGGCGCGGCGTAACGGTCCAACTGGGCCAGCGACTCCGCCCGGAGACCGGCGGTGCTGCCCCAGCGCTGCCACTCGTCGGGCTGCGGCACGGGGATCAGCCAGTCGTGCTCGGCCGGCCCGTCCTGGCGCAGGAGCCGCTCGCGGACCTCCTGGTCCGGGACGAGGGCGAGAGGGGCGTCGCCGTCCTGCGGCAGGCCGGCGTCCAGGTAGACGACCCGGCTGATCCGCTCCGGGCGGCGGTCGGCGGCTCCCAGCACCGGATGGATGGCGTAGTCGTGGCCGACCAGCACCAGTTCCGGCGCGTCGAGGTGGTCGATCAGCTGCACCACGTCCTCGATGTGCGTCTCCAGATCCGTACCCGGCCCGGCCAGATGGCGGCGCTCCCCCAGGCCGGTGAGGGTCAGCGGGTACACCTCCGCCCCGGAACCGCGTAGCCGTTCGGCGGTCTCCCGCCAGACCCAGCCACCGGTGAAAGGTCCGGAAACCAATACGAACACCGTCATGATCGCCTCCTTGCGTGCCGTGGTCCGCGCGGCCGGCCGTACCGGTCGTCCGCGCTCGTAGGTACGGTAGGAACTCCCCCTGAGGGAGGTTCAAGCCTTGTCCCCTGACGGAATGTGGAGCATCGGCGAGCTCGCCGAACAGGCGGGCGTCACCGTGAAGACCGTCCGCTTCTACTCCGACCGCGGTCTGCTGCCCGAGGCCTGCCGGAGTTCCGGCGGGCACCGGCGGTACGGGCCCGACGCGTTGGAAAGACTGCGGCTGATCCGCTCGCTGCGCACCCTCGATCTGCCGGTGCCGGAAGTGGGCCGGGTGCTCGGCCACGGCGACGGTCTGGCGGACGCCCTGGAGGACGCCATCGACGGACAGCTGCGCGAGCTCGGCTCCCAACTGACCGCGCTGCGCTGGCGGGAGGCAGCCCTGCAGCTGATCCGGGACTGCCCGGCCGAGGAGCGCGCCGACCGGCTGCGGCTGGTGGGCAGGGTGTCCACCCCGCCCAGTACGGCGCCGCTGGCGCGCTTCTGGCGGGGGGCGCTGCCCGTCCGGCTGTCGTCCCGGCTGGTCTCCTCGATCCTCGAGTACGCGGTACCGCAGCCGCCGGCGGATCCGACGCCGGCCCAGGTGCTGACCTTTGCCCGGCTGTACGCCATCGCCACCGCGCCCTGCCCTGCCACCGACCCCCGACGGTCGGCGGGCAACCGGACCGACGAGGTCCGCCGCCCCGACGTGCTGTACGACGGCCTCTTCGATGCGTACACGCTGGCCGCGGCTGAGCTGAAGACGAACCGCACACCGGAGCGGGGGCAGGCACTCGACTGCTTCGTCGCGGCCCACGCCGACTCGCGGGGCCTGCGGGACAGCCCGGACTTCCGCCGCAGGCTCAGCGGGCTGCTGGCACTGGCCGCCGATCCGATGGTCGACCGGTACTGGGAGCTGACCGGCGAGCTGACCGGCTCGCCGGAGCCGACCCTCGGGGCCGCCCACGAGTGGATGCGGGCCTCGCTGGAGACCGACGTCGCCGCAGCGGCCGGCTGAACGGGACACTCCCGCTCAGCCGGCCGCTCCGGGGTTCCTATGGAGGCCACCGCCCGGGTGAAGTCGGCGAACGTGTGCTCCGACGGTGCATGGGCGAGCCGGGCGGCAGTCTCCAACCACTTCACCAATTCACCGGGTCACCTAGTACTGCAACGACACTCCGTGATGTCGTCTGCGTCTGTAGTGGCTGATGCGAGCTCGGGCTTGGCTTCTTCGCCGCCATAAGGACCAGGCG
>NZ_JBIAKK010000021.1:0-110876 GCF_042872425.1 Streptomyces sp. NPDC005262 | reverse complement strand
GGCCCCGGGTGGCGGGGCCGCGCGGCCCCTGGCCCGCGGGGGTACTCCGTGCGGGGGCGGCCCTCGGGCGGGGGCCCCGGCCCCCCGGGCCGGGGTGTGGGGGGGGGGGGGGCCCCGCCCCCCCCCCCCCCCCCCGACCGCGCGCTGGGGCTCGTCTCAGACGCGTGGGGCGTCGTAATATTCACCGACCGCGTCGTGATAGCTCGGGTCGCCGAGGTGCCTGTCCTTGTCGAACTCGGGTGAATCCTTGATCTCGGCCTTGGTGCGCGAGACGTGGATCTTCTTCTCCGAGGCGTCGATGAGGGTGATGGTTCCGGCGGGCAGCAGTACGTGCTTACCGAAGATCCAGACGCCGGTGTCGACGACGATGCAGGAGGAGCCGACCTCATCGGAGTGCTTGTCGACCTTGCCGATGCTTCCGTCGGTCGCCTCGACCTTGTAACCGGTCAGGTTGGTGCCGGCGGTGTAGCCCGTGGTCGGTTGGTATCCCCAGATGTCACTCATGCCTAGCTCCTTCATTTGGTGCGGGTTGAGAGAGATCTGTATTTCGCCGTCGATCAAAGCCGACGTTTCCCTCTCGATCATTCGCGTGCCCGTCCTCGGAGATCTCACACGGTCGGATCCACCTGCCGACAGGCATGAACCTACGGGCCGGTCGCCGGGGGAACCGGGACCGGTCCACCAGCAGAGTCGCGTGCCGGCCCGCGCGCTCCGGCGATGCGGCGG
Source organism: Streptomyces sp. NPDC005262 (assembly GCF_042872425.1). Classification (NCBI taxonomy): domain Bacteria; kingdom Bacillati; phylum Actinomycetota; class Actinomycetes; order Kitasatosporales; family Streptomycetaceae; genus Streptomyces; species Streptomyces sp. NPDC005262. The sequence goes on along the minus strand of NZ_JBIAKK010000021.1, from coordinate 110,150 downwards.
CCGCGGGATTTGCGGGGGAGTGGCGAACTGACGAGTGCTGCGTACCGGCAGTCGTCTACGGAGGGGACGATGCTCACCGATGACACCGATGACACCGATGACACCGATGCGGACCGGGCCGTGACTCGCGTCAGGCAGCAGGCGAACCAAGTGCCTCACGCACCAGGGGGTTCGACCCTCTGGTGCCAACCGGACACAAGTGGCTGCCGAGAGGCTCCGGCAGAACATCCGCCCTTCCACTCGTTGCCAGAGCCCGGCAAACCTGGTGGGTCGTGTGCTGCTGGCAGCGGGCATGGGCGGCGATCGGCCGGCGTGCTCGAATACGCGTGCGGGGACACGTGGGATGAGTGAGGGGGCGCGGTGGGGTCGGCGGGGAACAAGGCGATACGGACGGTGTCATGGCTGCTGGTCGCTGTCGTGGCTCTCGTCCTGGGGGTGGCGTCGGCCCTCGAGATCCGTGGAGCGCTGGAGCGGGAGCGGGAGTTCCGCGCCGCGTCGGCGTGCGCCTCCGTCCCGGTGGAACCGTCGGGGTGCTTGTGGCGGCAGGAATTCACCGTCCGGAAGGCCGACGCGCACCACGGAGAGAGGAACGAGTCGCCGGAGGCCGAATTGTTGCTGCCATCCGGTAAGCCATGGAAAGTGACGTTCCGTCAAACCAGTCCAGTGGTTTCAGGGATGGAGCCGGACGACAAGGTCGTCGGCCTGATCTGGCACGGGCAGGTCGTCGAGGTCCGGGACGCCGACGGACAGCGGCAACAGACGTCCTCGGGGCCAGTGGGGTGGCCCGAAGACCGCCTCGGCGGCGCGCTCGCCTGCATCTCGTTCGGCTTGTCCGCCCTCGTCGGAGGGCTGTGGCCACTGTTCGCGCCCGGCAAGCGGCGTCACGCGACAGCAGCGACCGTGGTGCGATGGCACGGCGTCGTCATGGGTGGCGCAGCCATCCTGACGCTGTGGGCGCAGGCTGCCAACGACTGGCCGATATGGGCGATCCCGGCGATCTGGGGGCCGTTCGCGCTGCTCGTCCTGGCATCCATGGTGGCCTTCGCCATCGCTGCCCTCCGCGGCGACTTGGATGACGACGCCTCGTCCGTCTTGCAAGTACCCGCACCGCTGCCGCCGCCGTCGATGGGCCGACCGGGCGGGGCAGCAACGGGGTCGGAGCACGGTCACTCCTGATCCGGGCTGCCTCGGCCTGCGATGCACGCAAGCAGTGGGCGGAGGAGACGAGCAGCGCAACACCGTCGAGCGGTGCAGCAGCAGCCTCAAGCCATGGCTTCACCGGCGACACCCTCTCCCAGGGCGCACACGGCGAGACCAGGCGCTCGTACATCACCCCAGGGCACTGAGCCCTGACGGGTTCCGCCGTCGGACGCCGTACTCAGAGCACGCCCACCAGCACGATGACCAGGGCGGGCAGTGCGATGAAGCAGCGCGAGCCAGTTGTAGAAGTCATGGACGGTCGAGGCGCCGAGCGCCCTGCGGAACTCTGTGCGGTCGCCGATGAAGGTCAGTGCGACCAGGCTCGTCGTCACGGTGGTGCCGACGTTCGCGCCCAGAATGATGGGGATCGCGCCTTCGATGGGCAACGCGCCCGACCCTACGGCGGTCACAGCGATGGCCGTCGTCGTGGTCGACGACTGGATCAGAACGGTGCCGAGAACGCCGACGCTCAGCCCGACCCACGGGTTCGCGGCGAAGGCGAACATGGTGTGCGCCGCGTCGCTGCCCAGCCCCGCAAAGCCGCGACTGATGATGCTCACGGCACAGATCAGCAGGTAGATCAGCCCAGCGACACCGCTCCAGCCGAGGGCTTTGGTCCATACGGGGAGCTGGATGGCTCCGGCGCCGCTCTCGGCCGCGGGGGCCGTGAGCGCCGAGCCGCCGGAAGGGGTTCGCCCGGAGACGTCACCCTTTTTGTGGTTGTTGTCCGGCCCGCTGTCGGATGTGGCTTCCGCCATGAACCAAGGCTACGAGTTCCTGACGAGGGGCGCGCGTGGCTGAGCGCCGTACGTGTGTAACGGACGGCTGGTGCTGTCAGCGACTGCGGTTCTCCTGGCCCGACGCCAGGTGGCCATGGTCGCGCTCGCCGGCCGGGGCCCCCTTTGCGGGGGGCCGGCCGCATGTTGGTGGGCCCGCACGATCGTGCTGTCCACCGACACCGCCCAAGCCAGGTCCCCCTCGGCGTCGGCCTGGGCCATCAGTACGGTGAACACCGGCTCACGCGAATTTGCGGCGTCGAGGGTTCGCTCTCGCCGCCGTGTCGGTGCCTGGACCTCAGTCTGTGGGCTCCCTTATGACCGGCCCGTACGGAGGGAAGCGTAAGGACCGCGGTGACAGCCGTGACCTGGCACGGGGCGCCGAAGCCCAGAGCAGGCAGGCGGGACAGCACGTGCTGAACAATGCCGTCGCCTGCGGCACCGGGGGAGTGCGAACGCGCCCTGCCACGGCGGCGGAGCGACGTGACGACCGGAGCGCCGGCCCCGCTTCGGCAGTCAAGGGCGTGAGCTGCCTCGCTTCGCCCGACCCCGTGTCAGGTCGTCTTGATCTGGCCTCCGTCAATGACGAATTCGGCACCGGTGATATTGCCGGCACGCGGGGACGCCAGGAAGACAGCGAGGTCGGCCACCTCCTGGGGTTCGGTGATCCGTCCGGTGGAGATGCCCATCTGCTGGGGCACCACCTTGTCCAGGGCCTCCTTCGCCGTACCGCCTGCGCCGGCCGCGACGGTGTCGGCGAAGGCGCCGGGGGCGGTCCAGAACGGGGTGCGTACGGGGCCGGGAGCGATGGCGTTGACGCGGATACCGCGCGGGGCGAACTCCTCGGACAAGGCCTTGGTGAGATTGCTAAGGGCGGCTTTGGCTGCCGAGTAGTCCACAATCATGGGGAAGGGCAGTCGGGCATTGATGGAGCTGATGTTGACGATCGCCCCTTCGTCTTGGGCCAGCAGGTGCGGCAACGCCGCGCGGCTGGCGCGCACCGTACTCAAGAACGTCATGTTGAGGGCACGTACCCATGCCGCGTCATCGACCTCGAGGAAGCTGGACCGTGGGCTGGTGGCCCCGACATTGTTGACCAGCACGTCGATCCTGCCGTGTCGGTCCGCCGCCTCCTGGATCAGAGCGTCCGCACCGTCGGAATCGGCCAGATCGACCGGATGGAAGGCGACGTCGAACCGCTCGCGCAAGGCGGCCAGCTCAGGTGTTTCCGTGCGGCTGCCGACAACGACGCGCGCGCCTTCACGGCCGAATGCCTCGGCGACGGCCAGGCCGATGCCCTTGCTTCCTCCAGTGATGACGGCGACCTTGTCCGTGAGATTCAGCTCCACCGGATTCTCCTCCACGGCATACATCGGCACGATAAAGCAACCCGAAATGGGTGCTTTGAGTGAGTATCGGGCCTGGGTTCGGTGCAGGTGTCCAGCGCCACGCGGCGACCGCTGAGGACTGCCGCGCGGCGGCGTCCGAGCCAGGGATGTCCCCATCTCCGAGCGCCTTGCCCGGCACGCCGCCAAGCCCAGGTGGCCGAGTGCGGCGAGATGGAGCGCGTTTCGGATGCCGGTCGTCGGACCCGGCAACTTCGAGACCGGCGGCGGCAACCGACCGCACCGTGGACGGGACCCGCATCGTGGGTGTGTCCGGCGGCCCTGCGGGAGGCTGGGCAGTTGTGTGACCAGCCCCCCGAGACGCCCAGATCGCGCGTCTGAAGGCCCAGCACGCCGAGCTGAACCACTGCGTCGCCGACCGGGAAGCGACCGTCGAGGAGCTGACCGCGCTCAAGAAGCTCGCGCTGTCCCGACTTGCCGCCCAGCACGACGAGATCATGCACCGGCGCAGCCTGCAGTGGTCCCCCGAGCTACCTCCATCCGTCAGCCGGCAACCGTGCCCCGCGTCAGGACCACCGTCGTAGGCAACGGCACCCTTCACAAGGTGAGTTCGGAGCGAAGGAGAAGCCGAGCGCCGGCCAGCCGAACGAGCAGGAGCAGTCAGCGCTTGACCAGGCAGAAGGGATGCCCAGCCGGATCGGTGAAGACCCGCGCCCTGGCCTCATCATGAGGCTGGTGATCCGGCTTGCCCGCACCCAGCTCCAGCAGCCGGGCCTCGGAGTCGTCCAGGTCGTCCCCGACGTCGAAGCAGATGTGAAGCTGCTGGGGAAGGGTTTGGTCCGGCCAGCTCGGAGCTCGGTAGTCGTCGACTCTTTGAAAGCCGATGAGAAGTCCGTCCTCACCGTTGAGACCGGCGAAGTCGGCGTCCGACTTCGGGTGAGGTTCGAGGCCGGTGGCCTGCTGATAGAACGCCGCCAGAGCCGGCGGATCAGGGCAATCGAGTGTGATCGCACCCAACTTCATCTGCAGAGGCATGGCATCTCCGGGCCGATCGGTGGAGCTTCTTGATGCACACCCTAGAGGCGCTCTTCCTCTTGCCGGCCTGCAGGCCGTGGACAAGAGCACCCGGTCCTCCTCGGGGACCCCGCTGTGACCACGCTTTCGTGCCTCGGTCACAGACTTGAGACGAGGCCGTCGAGCGGGGCCGGTACTTCGCCGAGGTCGAGGGTCTCCACCAGGAGACGGCCGTAGCGGATCTTGCGACCCTTCTTCGTGCCGAGGAAGCGTCGCAACTGTTGCTGCCGGGGCCGACCGTGGTGTGCAGGCTGGCGCAGGAAGGTCTGCCAGGCCCGCAGATCACCCTCGGCCCGGATGATCTCCTCCACCCGAGACGTGCCCAGCGCGCGGATGAGTTCGTCCTCCAGGTCCGCCACGCACACGAAGAAGCCCCCGTGCGGCGCCCGGGCCCGCTCCAGGCCGCGGGTGTAGAAGCGCTGCTCGCGCTCGTCGCACAGTCCCGTCAGACGCAGGCCAAGACCGGGTGGCCCGAGAAGGCCGGCGTAGCGGCCGACACTCATCGCCCCGCCCATCGGTACGACGCACACCCCTTCGGCGGCCAGGTCCCTGCCTCGCCGTGCGGTCAGCGCCTCGACGGCTTCAAGGTCACTCGGTCCTTCCAGCACCACCGCCGTCCGCAGCCCCAGTCGCACCGCCAGATCACTCGCCGGCTCGCCGGCACCGCCGGCCGCCCAGCAACTGACCGTGTCCCGGAATGCCTGCACGTCCGCCATGGAGCGAGTCTGCACCCCACCGACCGGCACTGCACGGAATATTCGACGGCCCCCGCGCGACATGCCCGGCACCCTCGTCACGTAGGCCTGCCGGCCCACGTCGTCACTTGTGGCACTGAGCCGACGGAGCCTCGGGGTGCCGATGCCGGAATGGCCGGCCATCTCTGACAGCGCTGCCCTGGGGCGCGGAGCCGGTGCGATCCGGCCACCGACCGAAACGTGCCCGCCACGCACCATCAAGGACAGCCATTCACCGTCGAGCGCGGCTTCACCCGCGCCTCGTCCTCCCATACCTCTACGGCTCATCAGCCCCAAATGGTCAGGCCGCATGAGGTACTTGACGGTGGACCGCCTCGGCGTCCGGGAGAACGCGGCTGCCACGACGTCCGCGCCTGGGAAGAACAGTGCTGCACCCACCAGGAGCACGCAGGCGACGGGCCACCCCCGCACCGTGACCGCGCCCCAGGCGCTCGGACAGTCAACAACCGCGGGACAGGGCCGGGACCGATGCTGACGGCTCGCTGAGCGACGCCCCGCAAAGTGGCTCTGACCTGCATGAATGCCAAGACGGACCGACCAGCCCATGACCTGTGACCACCAGGCCGCGGCTTGGGCCGGCCGTCGGTCACCAGCCGGAGGTGTGGTCGTCGCTGCGGGTGACGCCGGGCCGCGTGTTCACTGACCACATGTGTGTGCACCGCGGACACTGAAGGTGAACGACCGGTCCGTTGCTGGATATCAGATAGCGCCAGTGCTCACCGCAGTTACGGCGGGAGGCGCAGGGTTCGCAGTGGCGGGCGTCGTCGCAGACGGGGCAGGCGAGCCAGGCGCGGCGGGCGACGTCCGCCTGTGGATCAATGGGCAGCCGCACGGCCCGGCTCCCCTCCTGGCAGGACTCCGGCCGCCACGAGCAGGTCGTAGGTGCGCTGCTGCTCGGCGTCGAGGTTCGAGTAGAGGAGCGTGTAGGCCTCGTCCTCGCTCTGGAGAGCGGCGACCGGGTCCCAGTCGGGCCCGAGTGCGGTCACGACCTCCGCCCGTCGTCGAGCTTCCTCGAAGGTCAGATCGATGGTGAAGGGTATGTGACCGGTGAGATTTTCCTCGTTCATTGTGCGACTTTCGATGAGCTGGCGGAATTCCACATCTATCAGGCGATCGCAGCGGCAGGGAAGGGTGGCCTAAGTCGATCCGGAGCGGCGCAGTGTCCTGCGCATCGACGGGGAACCCTCAGATCGGCAGACAGCGATGGGCCGTTGCCGGCACCGGGAAGCCACAACGCGCACGATTCCGCACACGGCAATGTGACGTACTTCATGGGGGTTGCCGCGCGGACCTGGGCGCGGTGACGCGCGAGCAGGCGGTGCAGGACCGGTGAGCTCGGCCACGGACCTGGCAGCATCCGGCACGGCCGTCAAGGGCAGGTTGCCGAGGAGCGGGTCCTTGTCCTGCGGGGCGTGGTGCGGTAGTCCCGGGCCCGCCTCCGACAGCGAGATGACACGAGCGCTGAACGGCCGGGCGACTACCAGGGCATCATGGGCAATCCGCCCACGCTAAGCACCCTCTTGGCGGGGTAGCCGCAGCTCGCCCGCACGCATTCCGGCCTGGAAGCGGGAACCGGCCTCGAGCTTGGCCATCAGCTCGGCGACGCGCCGCCGGTAGGTGCGTAGCGAGACGCCGAGCCGTTTGGCCGCCGATTCGTCGGTCAGTCCCGAACCGAGGGCTTCAAGGATCATGCGGCCGTCGGCATCGAGGTGGGGGACGTCGCTGCGCAGATAGGTGTCGAGATCGACGGCGCTGTCCCAGATCGCCCGGAACAGCGAGTGGACGCCGTCGACGAGGATCTGCGACGTCGTCACCGTGTACTCGCGGCCGGTGGGGGTTTCGCGTCCGGCAAGGATCATCACTCGCCGGTCGATGAGGATGGTCTCGTGCGGCAGCGACGAGCCGCTGATCCGAACGAGAGCGCCCTCGCTCTGCACCAGCCGCAGATGAGCTCGGGCCTCCTCGTCGGCGAGCGCGAGCGGACTGAGCAGCTTGTGAGCGGTGAAGTCCGAGGAATCCGTAGCACTCATCCGGTTCCGGATCGCGACCCGGGCCTCCGGCTGCGACCAGGTCTTGAGGTCCCGAACGGCGCACAGGAACTCGGTCTGCGCGGCCTCGAAGAGATGACCGGCACGCGCGATCAACTCTGCGTCCCCTTGGACTGAAAACACCTGTTCGCTCCGCATCCAGCCAGTCTGGCAGCAAGCTGCCACGAGCTCGCAGGGCATCGTGGCTGCGGGCAGCATGAGCGTCATGACGATCAAAACCTTCTCCCTCGGCGGAGACCTGACCATCAACCGGCTCGGCTTCGGGGCGATGCGCCTGGCGATGGGCACCTTCGACGGCCCGTCGCGAGACCCCGAGAGCGGCATCGCGGTGCTCCGGCGTGCCGTGGAGCTGGGCGTGAACCACATCGACACGGCGGCTTTCTACGGAAGGGGAGCCGTGCGGGCCAACGAGCTGATCCGTACGGCATCGGCCCCCTACCGTGACGACCTGGTCATCGCGACCAAGGTCGGGCCGCTGCCCGGACCGAACGGTGTGCCGAGCGAGCAAGCGACGCCTGACCAGCTGCGTGGCCTGGTCGAGGCAGATCTGCGTTCCCTCGGACTGGACCGGCTCGACCTGGTCTATCTGCGGGTGGGCGGGGTGACCGGACCGGGCGGCGAGTCGATCGCCGAACGGTTCGCGGTACTGGAGGACCTCCGCGCGGAGGGGCTGATCCGGCACCTGGGTGTGAGTAACGTCGACGCCGCCCAGTTCGCCGAGGCCCGGGCGATCGCGCCCGTCACGGCGGTACAGAACCAGTACACCGGTGACATGGGGCTGCTCGCGGAATGCGAGGAAGCGGGCATCGCCTACGTGCCGTACTTCCCGCTCGGCGGTGGCGGCAACCCACTGGACACCGAACGGCTCGGCAAGGTCGCAGCACGCCTGGGCGCGACCACCGCGCAGGTCGCGATCGCCTCGCTGCTCGCGACCTCGCCGTCGGTGCTGGCGATTCCGGGCACCGGTTCTCTCGACCACCTGGAGGAGAACCTCGCGGCGAACGATCTCAGTCTCAGTGAAGAGGACCTCTCTGACCTGCGAGGCTGACGCGTCGGCTCCGGAAAGCGGCTGCCCGCCATGCCCGCTTCGACCTGGACGGTGTGCCGGCCAGGCTCGACCGGCACACCACCGATCACCAGGAGGAGCCCCCCTCACGCCCGCAGCATGAACGGCCCCGCAGAACTTCCGGAGCCGACCGCTTGCAGCTCCTGACGGAATGACTCCGGAGACCTGTCGCCGGGCACTGGGGAGGCAGGTTGTGGCCGGCTGCGAGGATGCTGTCGAGTGGGGTGCGATCGACGCGGTGAACCGGCGGCAGGACCGGGGCTTCCCGGCTGGTACGTACCGAACGCCTCATCTGTGGGCGGATGATCGAGCAAGCGAGACCGGCATGCCTGCACTGCTTCACGCGGCGGCCGGACACGTACGCGTGGGCCACCGGGCGGCTGCGATGCGGTCGGGCGGGGGCGAGCCACCTCCCTTATGAGGGAGGGCGGCGCGCGACTGGCCCGCGGCCGTGGGCTGTGAGCGAGCGCAGCGCCAGCAACAGGAACCCGATGTCGTCGAGATAGACGGGGTCGGGGATCAGGTCGACGGGACACACGGTGTAGATCGCCGCCGCCCACACCAACGCCTTGTTCCGCAGCGGAATCCCTGCGTCGAGCAGCAGTTTTCTTGCCCGGATCAGCCGGATCAGGAGGACGCCGGCGACCCCCATGGTGAGCAGTGCGGCGACCGCGCCGACGAGAAGCCAAGCCGTGGAGTCCATGGGTTCATCGTCCATCCTTATCCGGATTCCTGAGCCCGCCTGCGGGTGCGGCGCCTCAGTGCACGCCGTTCGGCCTCACCCAGGCCACCCCATACGCCGGAGTCCTGACCGTGCTCCATGGCCCACTCCAGACACAGCTCGCGAACCGGGCATCCGCCGCACACCGCCTTCGCTTCTTCCGTCTGCACGAGCGCCGGGCCGGTGCTTCCGATGGGGAAGAACAGATCGGGGTCCTCGTCACGGCAGGCCGCTTGCATACGCCAGTTATCCATGTGCCTCACTCCCGATGGTCGTCCTCGTTCGGTTGGTACGTTGCGGGTGACCTACAACAGGCCCCTGAAACCCCATTGGCTTCTGCTCACCGCAATGCAGGCCCGCGTACAGGTGCGCCGTGCATGCCGCAGCGGGCCGAGCGCGACCAGCGGGATGCCGAGCGGTCTGCCGTCGTCCACCAACCTGACGGCCGGCATCGACGGCTCGATCCGGGGCCCATCGCTTCAGTGATCAGCAGGTGCTGAATCAGTTCATAAATCCTGGCCCCACCTGCGCAGATTCGGGATACGATCCCGATCTCGAACGAATCCCGGGGGGGACGATGACCACCGAAGTGCTGCCGCCATCTGTTGAAGTGCCCGCGGTACCCGCCATGCCGAGGGCGCCCGCCGCACCGCAGGCCGAGCGGCAGGTGAATCCCGCAATCACAGGTCACGCAGGCCTGGTCGTGGGGGGCAGGCATCGTCGGGGCTGCCTGGGCCGTCGTGGCCGGTAGCTGCGACGACGAACCGGCCACCTTCTCACTCGCCGGCGCATTCGCCCTCACCGACACAGTCCTTCGCACCGCCGACACCGGCTGCAAGTGACCCGGAGGCTTCGACGACATCGGCAGGGGAATTTCTTCCGGTACGCGGAGGAGTACTGCATCTTCGAAGTCGCCGTCGACGACGTCCCGAAGAGCGAGAAGTTCTATCAGGTCGAGGTGTCACACCGGGGGACGGCTCAGCTCGGCGGCGTGGAAGCCGCAAGCTCGCCACCACACCTGGCTGGACCTCACCGCACGACTGGGTCCCGGACCTCATGCCCCGGGCCCAACTGCGGCCGCTGCTGACCGCCGCGCTGCCGCTGACGAGAGGACGACACCCATGACCAGGCACACCGAGCCCTGCGGCGAGACCGGTTGCACCTGCTACTGCTTCAGCGCCGCCCACGGGTGCGGCTGCGACTGCGGCCATGCCGGTGAGTGCGACTGCCTCGACTGCCTCGAAGAGGACGAGTAACCCCTCACCGCACTGCTGGGGCCCCGGACCTCGTCGGTCCGGGGCCTTCGCCGTTCCGGTGTGGCGCGTGCTCGCCAAGGGCTGTCCCGTCATTCCTGGTGGATCAGCGCGCGGCGTCGGATGCGGTGCATCGCACGGCGGAGGGGCGTGATCGTACGTGGGCACATTCAGGCGTTTCGGCAACGCAGCGATGCGCTGTGGCTGTCGTCGTGCGCCCGCCAGGGACTACGGGACAGCCCTCAGGGCCTTCTGCCCCGCCTTCTTCGCGTTGCCCGCGGACTTCCTGACGGACCTGTACTACCTCCCTGACCGGACATTTCCGACAGTGGACGAGGAGATGGGATCGCGGTGTGCGAAATCCCCTGGTGGGATGCCGGGATGGTGTTCGCTGCGCGCCTCGGGTACGGCGGGCGCGGGACCAAGGGTGATCCGGGAGACGATGCGGTAGCGGTCGCCGCGGTAGAGCGAGTGGACGTATTCGACGGGGTGCCCACTGGTGTCGGTGGTGAGCCGCTCGAAGAGCAGGGCGGGGGAGAGTTCGGGCACACCGAGCAGAGCGGCCTCCGCCTGCGTGACGACCGTGGGCTCGATGGCTTGGACCGCCTCATGGACCTGTACCTGGTGATGCTCCCTCAGGTGCTCGTACAGGTCGCCGGCCTCCAGTTCCTGTTCCGACAGATAAGTTCTTGACCGGTCACGGAGGCAGCGATGAGTTCCCCCGGCCCGGCAAGTCTTACCACTGTTGTCGACAGCACAGGAGGAACACGTGGCTCAGCTACTGAGAGTCCAGAACTTCAACGTATCGAGTGACGGGATCGGTGCCGGTGAGGACCAGTCCCTCGAGAGGCCGTTCGGTCATGTCGAGCCCGAGAGGCTGTTCGCCTGGGCCGGTGCCACGGCGAGCTGGCCCATGCGCACCGACCCCGGGGGGAGCCGGGGCCTGGACGACTACCTCACGCGGGATTACTCGCGCAACATCGGTGCCGAGATCATGGGCCGTAACAAGTTCGGGCCCCAGCGCGGGCCCTGGCAGGACCATGAGTGGCAGGGCTGGTGGGGTGACGAGCCCCCGTTCCGCACCCCGGTATTCGTCCTGACCCACCACAAGCGTCCTTCGGTCACGCTCTCCGACACCACGTTCCACTTCGTCGACGACGACCCTGCCACGGTCCTCGAGCGGGCCCGGGAGACGGCGCAGGGCAAGGACGTCCGACTCGGCGGGGGAGTCACCACCATCCGGCAGTTCCTCGACGCCGACCTGGTCGACACCATGCATGTGGCGGTCTCGCCGGTGAAGCTCGGGTCCGGACTACGACTCTGGGAGTCCCCCGATGAGCTGCTCGACCGGTTCCACCTGGAGGTCGTTCCCAGCCCGAGCGGGGTGACGCACCACCTGTTCTGGCGAAAGTGACCGGTCCTCAGGGCGGCCCCGGCCGGCAGTTCCGCCTCCTGGGGCCGCCCTGAGGCGGCCCGTCGAGTCGCGCCACGGGCGGTCGGCTGGGCGCCGTCGATGCCCAGGCGGCAGTAGAAGCTACTCGATGTCGAAGTGAGAGCGGAGGGCGATCCACCGCCTCGTGTCCTGGCGGGTGGGTCCTCGGCACGAACGCTTCCACCGGTACGTTGCCCGAGCCGGCGAGGATCTCCGGCTGCCGGTCGGAGACGTAGCGCCGCACCATCCGGTAGGACACATCGGCACCGTGCTCCATGACGAGCCGGTGGAAAAGTGCGGGGCGCCGAGCGGGCACCGAGCCTTCCGGATGTCCTGCTGGTCGGCCGTCGCTCGCTGGTCCGGCCTGATCGGCCGGAAAGGATCCGGTCGGGCGTGCCCGAGACGAGCCGCACATTGAGGCGGTCCGCACCCCGCGCTGCCGCCTTGGCAGGGCTCCGCGGCTGTGAAACGCTCGTTCTATGCCATATCTGTCCCGCGTCTGCACATCGATCTCGAACGGGTGAGCACGGCTGCCTGCGGGAGTCCCACGGTCCCGGGCTCCCGTTCGGGAGTGAGGAACAGCCATGACGACGGCCGAGCACGCTCACGACCGCGACGACCACAGTGACCCGACCTTGTACCGCACTCCGGCGGAAGCCGTCGCCGCGCCCCCGGAGCAGCTCGCGTATGTCGTCGGTTTCGACCCGACCGCTCAGCGCGCGGACGCGCTGTTCACTGTCGGCACCGACCCCAAATCCCCCGCGTACGGCCGCGTGATCTCCCACGTCGACCTTCCCGGCCTGGGCAACGAACTGCACCACTTCGGCTGGAACGCCTGCTCGAGTGCGCTGGCGCACGCCGGTCACCATCACGCTGTGCGGCGCTACCTCATCGTCCCGGGACTGCGCTCTTCCCGGTTGCACATCTTCGACACCGGCCTCGATCCCGCCCGCCCCCGACTGGTGAAGGTGGTCGAGCCCGAGGGGCTGGCAGCCAAGGCTGGATATTCGCGTCCGCACACACTTCACTGCGGCCCTGACGGAGTTTTCCTGTCCTGCCTGGGCGGCACGGACGGTAGGGACGGGCCTGGCGGCGTCGCGCTGCTGGACCACGAGAACTTCGAAGTACTCCGAGCCTGGGAGAGCGACCGCGGACCGCAGCGGCTCGCCTACGACGTCTGGTGGCATCTGCGCCAGAACGTCGCCATGACCAGCGAGTGGGGGTTCCCCTCGATGATCGAGGACGGCCTTGTCCCCGAACTGCTGCTGGGTCGCCGGTACGGCCACTCGCTGCACTTCTGGGAGCTGGACTCCGGCCGACACCTGCAGCGCGTCGATCTGGGTGATGAGAACCAGATGGTGCTGGAGCTGCGTCCCGCGCACGACCCCGAGGCAACGTGGGGGTTCGCAAACACCGTGGTCGACGTGGAGGACCTTTCGGCGTCGGTGTGGCTGTGGAACCGTGAGGGCGAGGAGTTCGTGATCCGCAAGGTGATCACCATCCCTGCCCGGCCAGCGCGGACGGAGGACCTGCCCCCGGCGCTGCAGCCGTTCGGTGCAGCGCCCCCAATGATCACCGACATCGACCTTTCGGTGGACGACCAGTGGCTGTACGTATCCGCATGGGGAACCGGCGAGCTCGTCCAGTACGACGTGAGTGACCCGTTCCACCCGAGGCAGACCGCGTCCGTGCGTCTCGGCGGCATCGTTGACAGGCAGCCGCATCCTGCCGAGCCGGACGTTCCGCTGACCGGCGGAGCGCAGATGGTCGAGATCAGCCGAGACGGGCGGCGTGTGTACCTGACGAACTCCTTGTACTCCGCCTGGGACGCGCAGTTCTATCCGGCGGGCATCGAGCCGTGGATGATCAAACTCGACGCCGACACCTCGCGCGGCGGGCTCTCCGTCGACAACCGATTCTTCCCGCACGGCCCGGACTTCCTGGGCTTGCGCGTGCACCAGACGCGCCTGCAAGGCGGCGACGCCTCCTCGGATTCGTACTGCTACCGCCGCTGACCGCTTGTGCTCCGCGACCGCCCGGTCATGGAACGCAGCCGCGATCGCATGTTGCCCTCACGGAAGGGGGGCGCCGTCCGCCTGAGTGCCGCAGAGCCTGTGGGTGAGCACGGTGCGGCGCTTGTGTACTCGGTCAAGAACAGCGGCCGCAAGCGCTGCACCGACCATCGGGGCCAGCAGGTATACCCACAAGAAGTCGAGTCCGCCGGAGACCACCGCCGGGCCGAACTGGCGGGCAGGGTTGACGCTGCCTCCCGTGGTGGTGCCCAGAAGCGCAATTGCCGCTCCGATCAGGCATCCGACGAGCCAGGGAACCTTCGGTGCCAGCCGGGGAGTCTGCAGGAAGTAGCCGACGAGGTACACGATGACGGCCATCCCTGCCGCCTCCACTGCGAACAGCGCACCGGCCGTCCACCCGGGGCCGGGCTGCAGCGTGGCGTCGACTACCGGGAGACGGCTGACCGTTGGGCCCCATACGGCGCGCGCCGTGAGTACTCCGAGTACGGAACCGATGAGCTGCGCCACGATATAGGGCACGACCGACACCCCGGGGAAGACTCCGAAACGCCACATGGCCAGGGAGATCGCGGGGTTGATGTGTCCGCCGGAGATCCGTCCCGGCCGGCTGAGGATCAGTGTTGTCAGGAGCAGACCGACCGCTCCGCCGATGATCAGCAACTGCAGGTGGATTTGCGTGACCGCCTCGGAGATGGGGGAGGGCCCCACGACCCAGCGCACGATTGTGGCGACGCCGAAGAGCAGCACGAATGCCAGAAGGCACTCCAGCGCGCTATGCCCTGCGATTGCCGCCGGGCCGGGTGAAGCGTTCCCCGGTTCATCGGGCGGTCCCGGTCTGCTGGGCGATGCGGGAGTTCGGGTCATGGCCGATGGCACCTCCTGCCGAGCGGGCGACGAGCCGGCCGCACCGGCTCGCCGACCGACGAGTCGTCGCGGACGCCGATACCCGCCATATGGCCAGGACTTCGTCGACCGAGGCACGGTGCCGAGGTGCGGCCCGGATGTGCTGCCGGTCCGGAGGAAGACGACGTCCCCCGGTGCAAGGTCTCATGAATCTGCACGGTGCGGCTCAGCCAGGACTCTGCTTACGCGCCGGAAGGTAGTGGGAAACCTGGAAGGGGTGCTCGGGGTCCACCAGGGCCCGTGCCCGTTCTTCGGTTTCCTTGTCGAAGCCGGTGAGCCGACCGCTGTGCTGTCGCAGGTGCTCTTCCCAGGAGGCCACCAGGAAGACCTCCAAGTAGGTGCCAGGCCGCGCTGCATCCTGGTACAGGTCCCAGTGCAGCGCGCCGGTCCGTAGACGGGAGCGACCCATGGCTGCCATGGACTGGACGAAGAGGTCGGCATTGTGCGCCGGTACGCGATACTCGATGGTGATCAGGACCTGCCCGTTCGTATCCGGTGGTTCCAGCACCATCGTGGGCGTTGCCCAGTGCATCGAGGGTGACCGGTCCAGGGTGGTGTCGGGCACGGAGAGGAACAGCCCGATCAGCGATCCGGCCGCCAGCACCGCCGCGGACACCAGCAAAGCCGCTACCAGGCCGATCCCGTCAGCGACTGTGCCCCATACGGCTGCCCCGACCGCCATACCCCCCTGAAATACCGTCAGGTAGAAGGCCAGGGCTCGCGCCCGCACCCACTTGGGTACCGTCACCTGCATCTGGGCGTTCAGAATGGACAGAACCCCCATCCAGGCGATCCCGGAGAACACCAGGACCACCCCGGCGATCCAGGGGATGCGCACCAGCCCCAGCAGCGCCAGGGTGACCGCAAACAGGATTCCTCCGCCTGCCAGTGCCGTATTGCTCGACCAGCGGCCGCGCACTTGCGGTAGTAGCGCGGCCCCCACTGCCGCCCCCACACCGACCGCTCCCAGGAGCAGACCGTAACCCCCGGCCCCCATACCCAGTTGCTGCCGCGCGGCCACAGGTAGCAGGGCCCACAGGGCCGCGGCGCAGGGCACGAAGAGCAGTGACCGGCCCAGCACCCGGCGAACCCTGGGCGCGTGGCGCACATAGCGGCTGCCCGCTCTCAGAGCGGGGAGGATCCGCTCGGGCCCGACCGGGTCCGGCTCGGTCCGGCGGTGCCATGCGGCCAGCGCGGCGAGTGTGACCAGGAACGACACGGCGTTGATGGCGAAGACCGCAGCCGTACCTGCCAGTGCCACGACGAGGCCGCCGAGTGCCGGGCCGATCGCGCGAGCGAGGTTCATGTTCACACCGCCGAGGGCGGCGGCGGCAGGAATCTGGTCCCGGGGCACGAGCTCGGGCTGGATGGCTTGCCATGCCGGGCTCATCAGCGCGGTGCCGCAACCGAGTACGAAGGTCAGTGCAAGGACCCCGTAGGAGTTCATGCGCCCCATCGCGGTCAGTGCGGCAAGGAGTCCGGCGGCCGTGAACATCAGCATCTGAGCGCACAGAAGCAGCTTGCGGCGGTCCACGATGTCTGCCAGGGCGCCGGCCGGGATGCCCAGCAGAAGGACGGGAAAGCTGGCCGCGGTTTGCACCAGGGCGATGAGTCCCGCCGAACCCGACTCCTGAGTGATCAGCCACTGGGCGCCGACCGTCTGCATCCAGCCACCGATGTTGGAGACGATCTGCGCGATCCACAGAGTTCGGAACGCCCGCAGTCGCAGCGGCTTCCAGGTCGATCCCGCAGCGGATTGCGGAACCGGCGGCCGGGACCCGGCCGCCGTGCCGCCGTCCACAGGAGGTGTCATCCGTTGTCGCTCCCTGAAGGAGGCCGAGGAGGAATCAGGAACGCGGGCCGGCGGGCGGCCGTTGAGGGCCGGGCCCGCGTACGCGGGTCAGCCGGCCGAGTGCCCGCCGAGCATCGCACGGGCGTAGACGACGCCGATTCCATAGGCACCGGCGTGCTGCGTGACGAGCTCGGTGACCGGATCGTAGGTCTCGGTGCGACCCCAGTCGCGCTGCCACTCGAGCAGGGTGGTCAGCCACGTCGTGGGTACGACGCCGTTCTGCACCATGCGTCTGACAGCGTTCTCGTGCGCGTCGACCGACACCCCGCCGCAGGCATCGGTGGGTACATGCACCTCGTAGCCCTGCTCCACGGCGGACAGAGAGGCGAGCGCGATGCACACCTCCGTCCACAGACCTGCCATCACGATCTTCGGGCGGCCGGTCGCCTTGACGGCATCGACGACGCGCTGGTCCTCCCAACAGTTCATCGTGGTCCGGTCGATGGGCTGGATGTCGGGGTAGACCTCGGCCAGCTGGGGCAGCATCGGACCGGAGAAGCTCTTGGACGCGACCGTGCTCAGGACGACCGGTACATCGAACACCTTGGCGGCCTTGGCGAGCCCCACGGTGGCGTTGATGATTTCACCCCGGTCGGCGCTGGTCGTGGCGAAGAACATCTGAGGTTGATGGTCCACCAGCACCAAGACGCTGTTATCGGGGCTGAGGAGCGACGATGCGGGGTTCGCCTTTACGGCTGCGGTGTTCACCACGTTGCGGAACCTTCCCTATCAAGCTGTCTGTCGGGACCCGGCGGCCCTCTTGGCCGGCGGGCAGTGGGGCCTGCTCGGGGTCACAGGACGAAGCAGGCATCGAAGATCTCTGAAGCGGAGGAGCCGTCCTGGGCAAAGCCCCTGGTGATACGCCACTGACGGTGTTCCTCGGACTCGGCCACGGCCTCGACCAGCGCCTGCGCCTGTTGCACCCCGGAGGGCGGGGTGGGGAACATCGTCCGGTGGTATCCGCCGTAGTAGGCGACCGGGCTCCAGGACGGTTCCACGTCCGGCAGCGGGGCGGCCAGTCCCTCGAACTCCCCGGCCGCGTAGACGATTCGGCCGCCTACGACGGTCAGCAGGGACTCGATGTGCGAGATGTCTTCCTCGGGCACCGAGAAGAAGTCCTCCGAGAGCACCGCCAGATCGGCGTAGTAGCCCTCTTTGAGCCTCCCCTTGACGTCGTTCTCACCGCTGAGTTCGGCACTTGCCGCGGTGTACATGTGCAGTGCGGTGGCCCGGTCGATCCTGTTCTCCGCAGAAGCCAGCTGCTGCCCGCCGATGGTGCGTCCGCGTACCAGCCACTCCAGGGACAGCCATGGGTTGTAGCTGGAAACCCTGGTGGCGTCGGTGCCCGCGGCGACCGTCAGGCCGCAGTCGAGCATCTGGCGGATCGGCGGAGTGTTGGCTGCGCGAGCAGCTCCGTAGCGGTCCTTGAAGGCCCCGCCCTGGAACATCATGCGGTTCTGGATGGAGAGGGCGCCTCCCATGGCCGAGATGCGGTCGAGGCTGGCCTCGGACACCGTTTCGGCGTGGTCGAAGAACCACGGCACGCCGCGCGGGAAGCCGCCGTCGGCCGCCACCTTGTCGAACACGTCGAGGTTGGCGTGGATGGTCTCCTCGTACGTGGCGTGCAGACGGAAGCCCCAGCCGTTGTCGAGCAACAGGCGTACCGCAGCTTCGAGTTCGCTGTCCGCCTGCTTCGGTCGCGATGGCCTGGGCTCGGTGAAGTTCTCGTAGTCGGCGGGCGACCAGGCGAGGTTCTCCCCGGCTCCGTTCAGCCGCAGCCATTCGTCGCCGTCTCCCGGCCGGACCATTCCGATCCACCGCCGCAGGTCGTCGAGTTCCTGCCCGGCGGTCTGCGGGAAGAGATTGTACGATATGCGCATGGTCAGCAGGCCCTGCTCGGCAAGCTTCATCACGGCCCCGTAGTTCTCGGGGAAGTTCTGAAAGCCGCCGCCGGCATCGATGGCGCTCGTCAGACCGAGCCGGTTGAGCTCGTGCAGGAAGTGCCGGGTGGAACCGACCTGTTCCTCGTCCGCCAGCTTCGGCCCCTTGCCGAGCGTGGCGTACAGAAGTCCGGCAGCCGGGGAGGCCAGGAGCATGCCGGTCGGCTCTCCTGAGTGATCGCGGACTATCTGTCCTCCGGGGGGCGCCACGGTGTTCTTCGTGAAGCCGACTGCCTTCAACGCAGCCCTGTTGACGATGGCCGACTGGTAGAGATGCAGGACGAAGACGGGGGTGTCGGGGGCAGCGGCATTCAGCTCCGACACAGTGGGCAGGCGCCGTTCGGCGAACTGCTCGCCCGTCCAGCCGCCCACCACGCGCACCCACTGGCCCTTGGGCGTGCGTGAGGCCTGCTCACGCAGCATCCACAACGCGGTGCGCAGCGAGGGAACACCGTCCCAGCGCAGTTCCAGGAGGTAGTTCACTCCACCGCGGATCACGTGCAGATGTGAGTCGTTGAGGCCGGGGATGATCCGCCGGTTGAGAGCGTCGACCACCCGGGTCTCCGGGCCCACGAAGGGGGCGATGTCCGCGTCGTCGCCCATGGCGGTGATACGGCCGTCCCGGACGGCGAGGGCCGCGGCGTCGGGTCGTGCGGTGTCTCCGGTATGAATGCGGCCGTTGCGTATGACCAGGTCGGCCGGCTCCCGTGCGTCGGGGTGAGCGGTGATGCCGTCCACTGGCATGACGTTGATCATTCGAACGCTCCATGGCCTTGAGGCGGGAAGAGTTGCCCTGGCCCGTCGGTCCGGCGGGTACTGGTCCGGATCAGGTGTGACACTGGCCGGCCTGCGGGCCGGTCTTGCCGAATGGCTGGTTGCTGCGACTGTTCACCTGCTCCGTGGCCTTCGTCACTGCCGGACCCACCTTCTCCACGACGTCGGAGAAATAGGCGGCACCGGCCTCGTAGTACCAGTGCTTCAGGGCGAAGCAGGGGTTCAGATCCTGCTGTTGCAGCCGTGCCTCGGTGTCGTAACCGAGGATCGCTCCCGTGATGAATTCAGCCCCCACCTGTCCGGTGTCCAGCTTGTCGAAGCTCTGGTCACGCAGCGTGGGTGCGAACGCCACCGTGGGAGCACGCAGCCGGACCGCTTCACGGGCGACGACCGCACCCACCTTGTTCATCAGATCCAGCGACGCCTTGCTGGAATCACCAAGGCCGACGAAGAGCAGCCGACGGGCCGCGATCGCTCCCGGGGGCGGGGTGATCACGAGCGTGTCCAGGGCATTGGCCTGGAACTGGCCGCTGTCGCGAACCTTGGTGACGAAACCTCCAAGGCGGCTGTCCAGGTCCGTCATCGACTCGACGAACTCCTGCTTGGATGCCTGGTCGAACAACGTCACGACCTGCAGGTCGACCGGCTCCTCGGCGGGACCGATCTCCTTCACGGTGACAGGCAGACCGTGCGGGGCGGCGAAGGTGGCCTGCGGTGGGGCGGATGTCTGGTCCTTGGCGGGCTGCGCCTCCGACTGCCGACCGGGTGTCGCGGGCGCGGCGGGAGCAGCGGGAGCAGCGGGAGCGGTTCGCGCGGCGGGTGTGGAAGCGCACCCTGCGGTCACAACGGCCAGGCAGGCGGCGATCAGGGCCGCACGACACCGTTTGAGCGGGTAGTCCATCGATTCTCCGACTGTGTCCGGGGCCGAGGCCATGAAGTGGGACCTGAGGTGCGTATCTCGGCTTCGACGCTAGTTACGTCCAGGCACAGTGGCATCTCGAGGTGCGTACGGGCCCCGCAGAGCAGGGTCCGTACCTGCACACCGTTCTGAGCTCCCGCGCGCCCGTGTGAGGGCAACGGACAGTGCGTTCCGGTGGGGACGGGGCATCCTGCCGGACGTGGGCGCACTCCGGGACAGGGTCGGCCGGGTGAAAGGTTCTGAGAGGATCGGTTCCTTGAGTCGACATCGGCAGCTCCGCCGAGGTGGTTCGCTCGCGTCTTCGCCCAGCTGTCCGTGAGCCAACCGGGTGGTGAGGCGCAAGCAGACGCACTTACGGCGGTGATGCTTCGCCAGGGGGCTCACGCACCCGGCCGAAGAAGAGACAGACGACCCCGTCCACCCGGATCAGCAGCAGGCCGTCCGCCAGATCCTGCGACGCCTCAAGCACCACCGGTCACCGCCGTACCGGGTGCACTGTTTCGCCGGCCGGGCACACCCCACCGTGGCCGGCGTCGTGGTGGGTGTCGACGGGGGCTTCACGTTCCCGACGCGCCTCGACAACGACCGGGACTGGGGCGGGGACGGCACGGTGCCTGGCGGGTCGGCCTTCGCCTCGTGGGTGCTGGAGCGCGAGGACGACGCGCTGTGGAACGGCGAGCGCCATGCCGGGATGGCCGGCGCGGAGGCTCTGCGGCAGCAGCTGATGGCGATCCGCCACAGCAGGCCTGCCCGGCAGATGCTCGCGGGCGACGCCGGCTTCGGTCTCGAGGTGCCCGACATGGCGCTGGCGGGTGAGCCTTTCACCATCCGCGCGAGCGGTCCGACGGTCACGGGCCGGACGCTCCGGGCGCGACTGACCGCTCCGGGGCTGCCGGAGAGCGACGCGAAGCCCGTGACCCTGCTGCCGGACGGGACGGGTGAGCTGGTCGCCGAGCTGACGGCGGCCGAGGGGACGTGGGTGCTGGAGGTCGAGGCGGATCGCCCGTACGGGGTGTGCCACGACGTCGTCACCGTCGCCGGGGCGTGAGGCTTCCCGGTCCTCGTCGACCCGGTTCTGTCAGGTGGGACTCGGTGCGGGTTCCGGTTCGGAGTGTGGTGCTGCCGCGCGGCGGGGGAGCAGCAGCGGGGTTGCGAGAAGGAGCACGCCGGCCAGGCCGATGGCCGTACGCGGGCCGAGCAGCACGCCCAGCACGCCCCAGACGGCTGTCAGGAGTGCGGTCGTGGCCTTGGTCGTCACCGTCCAGGCGGACAGTGTGCGGGTGACCCGGTCGGTCGCGGTGCGTTCGAGGCGGTAGGTGGCGTAGACGGGGTTGAAGACCCCGCAGCAGAAGATGAGCCCGAGCTCGATGCTCATCACCAGCAGCAGCCCGCCGGTGCCCGGTCCCAGGAAGGCCAGGCCGATGGGCCAGAGCGCGCGCAGTGCCCCGGTCACGACCAGGACCTGGTGCTGCCCGAACCGGGAGACGAGGGGCCGGGCCAGCCGTGAACCGAGCAGTCCGCCGATCGAGGGCGCGGCGAAGGCGAGGCCGTACTGCCAGGGTGTGAACCCGAGTCGGCCGAGCATCAGGACGGCCAGCAGCGGCTCGGCAGCCATCACCAGACCGTTGAACAAGGCGGTGTTGAAGAAGAGGGGACGCAGTGTCGTGTCGGCGAGGATGTACCGCCAGCCGTCGAGCAGGTCCCCCGCTCGCATGCGCGTGGCCTCACGGCGCTCGGGCCGCGGCTCGTGCCCGCCCGCCGCGCGGATGCCCAGGGCCGAGAGCAGGTAGCTGGCCGCGTCGGCGACCACCGTCACCACCGGACCGAGGAGCCCGATCGCTGCGCCGCCCAGCGGTGGTCCGATGATCGTGGTCGTCCAGGCCGTGGACTCGAACCGGGCGTTGGCGACGAGCAGGTCCTCGGCCGGCAGCAGCGTCTTCAGGTACGCGCCGGAGGCGGCGCGGAAGGTGATGTCGGCCGCCGCGACGAGGACCGAGACCAGCAGGAGCTGAAGGAACGTGAGGACGCCGAGCGCGAACGCGGCAGGGATGGTCAGCAGTGCCGCGAACCGCACCAGGTCCATCGCGATCAGCACCGGCCGCTTGCGGCGGAACTCCACCCAGGGAGCGAGCGGTACCGCCACGGCCGCGCCCACCGCAGCCCCCACGGAGGAGAGCGCGGCGACCTCGGCCGGTCCGGCGTGCAGCACCCTGATGGCGATCAGCGGGAACGCGCCGAAGGCGAGCCATGTGCCGAGCGCGCTGGTTCCGTACGCTCCCCAGAGCCACCCGAACCGCCGCCCCAGCCGTGGTCCGAGCAGATTTCCCAGCCGGTGCCCGCTCCTCATGCCCGACGCCCCCCGACACTCCACACCCTGCACAACCGGTCCGCGATCGGAAGCATCTAAGCGAGCACCACGACCAGGAATCAAACAACCACAGAGCCGGCAGACACAACCAACGGTTGTGTCCATAGGCTCTCTGCATGGATCTCGACACCGTCCGGACGTTCGTCGTCGCCGCCGACGCGGGGCAGTTCCAAGAGGCCGCCGCCGAGCTGGCGGTCACCCAGCAGGCCGTCTCCAAGCGCATTGCCGTGTTGGAGCGCACCCTTGGCGTGCGGCTGTTCACCCGCACCGCGCGCGGCGCCGAGCTGACCATCGACGGGCAGGCGTTCCTGCCCCACGCACGCGAGCTGCTGCGCGTCGCCGAGCGCGCGGTCGCGTCCGTGCGCACCGGCCGCCGTCCGCTGCGCGTCGACGTGATCGCCTCGCGCGGCGCGGCGGCGGGCCTGCTGCGCGGCTTCCACCGCGTACACCCTGAGATCGACCTCGACGTGGTGATGCTGTTCGACATCGAGACGGCCGTCGCCGCCATCCGGTCCGGTGCGATCGACGCGTCCTTCCGTGCCGTAGCCGTGCCCGGGCGGCCTCTTCCCGAGGACATCGAGTCCGTCCGGGTGCTCGACGAGCCGCTCCAGCTCCTCACCGGCCCTGCCCACGCGCTGTCGGCCGCCCGGTCGGTGCCCCTCGCCCGGCTTGCCGGGCACCGGATCTGGATGCCCGGCATCGTCCCCGGCACCGAGTGGGCCGCCTACTACGACGACCTCGTCGCCGAGTTCGGCCTTACCATTGAGGCGACCGGCCCCAACTTCGGCTCAGACGCGCTCCTCGACACCATCGCCGACACCCCGGCCCTGGCCACCTTCATGGGCGAGCACACCCGCCTCGTCTGGCCCGCCGGCCACGGCCTGCGCCGCATCCCGGTGACCGACCCGACGCCCGTCTACCCGCACTCGCTCCTCTGGCACCGCGACAACCCCCACCCGGCTCTGGTCACCCTCCGCGCCCACCTCGCCGCCACGGCGGCCGGTCACGACGCCGCCGGGACCTGGGCGCCGAGCTGGGTGATTCCGCGCTGAACGCCGCCGCGACGTCGAGCACCGTGACCGGATCGGCGGACGGTGACTCGGGGGCAGGCGTGGCCTTCGTTCCAGGTTCCGACCTGCGGATTCACGGATCTCCGGACAGAGCCATGTGCAGGCTTCGTGGTCCGTCGCAGATTCCGGAGTCTGCCGCCTGCTGACGCTTGCCACCCGCCCCTCTGGTGCGGGCGCTCTTCATGTGTCGGGCCAGTACACCCAACTGGCCGACAGGTGTTTGGCCGGGGCTGTGCGAGCTGCTTAGCTTCCGCTGCCACCCGGGCGCAGCGTCCTCGGCCGGTGGGGCTGCGGCCGGGCGGCAATCCGCCCCCACCACTCGGGGAGGGGGCGGATTCATGCCGCTTCGTAGTGGTGGGCCCGGCCGACGCGCCCTTCGATCCAGTTCGGGTCGTCGAGGCAACGCCAGGCACCGCGGATCCCGGCCCGGCCTGCGGCAGAAGTTCGATCAAGTTGCGGTCGTCGCCGACGTCACAAGCGCCACGGGTACAGGATGGCGACATCCATTACGGCGTATCGACGAGGAGGACGGTGTGCCCAGCAGACATCTCTCGCCCGAGTCGCACGCCTTTCCCGCGTGGGCGGCCCCCCGGACGAGCTCACCGAGCGAATTGGACGCGGCGGTGACCACCTGCCGGGCCTGCCCGCGCCTGGTGGCCTGGCGGGAGGAGGCGGCACGGGTCAAGCGCAGAGCGTTCCGGGACTGGGAGTACTGGGCGCGTCCCGTGCCCGGATTCGGCCCGGCGGACGCGCCGCTGGCCATCGTCGGTCTGGCACCGGCCGCACACGGCGGCAACCGCACCGGGCGCACGTTCACTGGCGACCCGTCCGGCGATGTGCTCTACGCCGCCCTGTACGACCTCGGCCTCGCCTCCCAGCCGACCGCCACCCACCGCGGTGACGGGCTGGAACTGTACGGGGTGCGGATCACCATGCCGGTGCACTGTGCGCCACCCGACAACCGGCCCACCACCAACGAGCGCGACACCTGCCGCCCGTGGCTCGCCCGCGAACTTGAACTCTTGCGACCGACCCTGCGGGCCATCGTGGTGCTCGGCGGCTTTGCCTGGCAGGCGCTGCTGCCCACGCTGATGGAGGCAGGCTGGCAGTTGCCCCGCCCCCGTCCGGCGTTCGGTCACGGCGCCGAAGCACTGCTCACCGACGCCGACGGTGAACGGAAGGTGCACCTGGTCGGCGGGTACCACCCCAGCCGACGCAACATGTCCACGCGCACCCTGACCGCGGCCATGCTCCTCGATGTGCTGCACCGGGGCGCCGTGATCGCGGGGCTGCCGAGGGAGCCGTATCACCCGCAGTTCCCCTCTGCTCAGAGGCCGCCACCGCCGGCCTAGGGCGCGTGCAGGCTGTCACGACCAGCCGACCAG
Organism: Streptomyces sp. NPDC005262; assembly: GCF_042872425.1. Lineage (NCBI taxonomy): Bacteria > Bacillati > Actinomycetota > Actinomycetes > Kitasatosporales > Streptomycetaceae > Streptomyces > Streptomyces sp. NPDC005262. The sequence continues at coordinate 85,235 of NZ_JBIAKK010000021.1, read as the reverse complement.
GTCGTTGCGGCCGAAGGTCTCGACCGTCCTGGTCGGTGCGGAGACCGAAGTCGTGGGTGTGGGCGCCGACGGCCTGCACCGCGGCGAAGACGGCCAGGAGGCAGGGGCGTGCGTGCCGTGGACGCGCGGCGCGCGAGCGCCGAACCCGTCCGCAGCCGGTACCGGCCCCGAGAGCGTCGGCCCTGTCCTTGAGCTCGCCACGTTCGTCGCGCACCGGCTCGAGTGCTTCGACGCCGCTGGGGAAGAGCCCGAACCAACGCGGTGATCCGCCTGCTCCGTACCGCCTCGTCCTGTGACCGGGCAGCGACGCCCCATGTCCCCGCGATGGCCGAGCGACTCGGCTGCGTCACCTGTCCGGACCGGAGCCGAGTCGCTGCCACGCTGAAGAGCGGGCACTCTGGTACTGGCGGCGTCAATTCCCGAGAATCCTGCCGACACACTTCCCGGGCTCCTGACGTCGTGTCGGCTGCAGCGGTTCCCACCAATCGCCCGTGACCGCAGGAGAGTAGATATGGCAGCACCGATCGCCGTGCTGTTCGACATCGACGAAACCCTTGTCCACACCGGGGGAGCGGGCGCACGTAGCTGGGCGTGGGCCTTCGAAAAACTGCATGGAGTCGCCGCCGATATCGGCAAGCACACATCGGCCGGGGAGACCGATCCCGAGGTCGGGTGGAAAACCTTCCGGTCCGTGCTCGGGCGCGATCCGAGCCACGACGAGATGGCCCGGCTGTACGCCGCCTACCTGTGGCACCTGGCCGATGACATCCGGACTTCGGAGCACTACCGGGTCCTGGACGGCGTCAAGGAGACACTGACGCGGATCGCGGATGCCGGGGTCATGCTCGGCGTCCTGTCGGGAGCCATGGAGGGCGCCGCGCGGACGAAGCTGGAGCCCGCTGACCTGAACCGCTACTTCGTCTTCGGAGCCTACGGCTCGGACTCCCCCGACCGGGCGGAGGTGACTCGGCTGGCCATCGCCAAGGCTGCCCGGCTGCACGGCAGTGACTTGGCGGTCCAGGACGTGTACGTCGTCGGGGACACACCGCTCGACGTGCAGGCAGCACACGCCGCGAACGCCACAGCTGTCGCGGTGGCCAGCGGGCACTACACCGTTCAGGCCCTGCAGGCCGAGACACCCGATTACGTCCTGGGCTCCCTGACGGAGCCCTTCCCCGGCCTCTGACAGGGCACCGACATTCGGCCTCACCGTCTGCGTACCGTAGCGGACTCGGTGGTGTCTCTACCTGCGCCGCCCATCACTTCGTCGAGGTGTCGGGGCCGCTGTCATGGACGTCCGTGGTTTCACGGACGATGCCGGAGATGTTCGGGACGGTGGTCCCGGGGTGCGGGTCCGGACAGTTCACGGCCGGCCCGTCTGCGGCGGCTCGGGCACTTCGAACGACTCCCTTGTCCAGGCGGGCGCTCGCAGGGACTCTGCCGGCGAGTCGCGTTGATTGCGGCCTCCAACAATAGGTTTTGCGCGGGGCGCCGTCCCGATGATGGGGTGGCACGGTGACAAACCACGATGAGGCGAGGGCCGTCCGACCGTTGACCCTGGCTTGGGTGGGCCGGCATCTGGACATCGGCGAACGGGTCGTCAAGACCGAGGCGCTGCATGGCGGCATCACCGCCGAAATGCGCGGCTGACCATCGGCACGCGGGACGGAGGCACCCGCGATCTGTGCTGCGGACGTTCGTCAATGTGGAGCACGCCGAGGACTCACTGAACAGGGAGACTGGCGCCCTGACCCTGCTCAAGGGGACCGGCGTGCCGGCTCCTGGACTGGTCGCGGTTGATCCGATTCCTTCGGCCGCTGCCCACCAGGGCTGACGAGGGACCACGGCCTGGTGGGGGCAGCACCCTGAGCAGTGGCATAGTCGCGCTGACCGCCCGCCGCCTGGCCCGAACCCTGACGTCCCAGAGGGGCGCCTTGCGGGCGTGAACGAGGGCGGCTGGTGCTCCGGCCTGCTCCGGTTATTCCTCCGGGCGAATCCAGGTCCGGGCGAGTTCCCCGACCCAGGCGGCTGCTGCGTCGGGAGCGGGCGGGGGAGCGCCGACGACGACGAGTTCGGTGACGCCCGCCGCATCGAGCGCGGGGAGGTGCTCCGGGATGCCGTCGCTCAGCGCGACGGCGACCGTGAGCTCGTCAAAAACGCGACCGTGGCGGGCGCACTCATCGGCGAGGAGGGCGAGGCGCGCCGGGACGTCGGCCGCCGGGACGTTGAAGCCGTACCAGCCGTCGGCGAGGGCGGCTGCTCGGCGCAAGGCGGCGTCGCTGTTGCCGCCGACCACGACCGGGAGCCGGCCGCCGCGCAGCGGCTTCGGGTTGACCCGGATCGCGTCGAAGCGGGTGAACTCCCCTGTGAAGGAGGCCGGGTCCTCGGACCAGAGGGCACGCATCGTGGCGAGGTACTCCTCGGCGCGCCGCCCGCGCTCGGCGAAGGGGACTCCGAGCGCTGCGAATTCCTCGGCAGACCAGCCGACCCCGATCCCGAGGCTGAACCGCCCGGCGGAGAGTAGGTCGAGTGTGGCGGCCTGTTTGGCGACCAGGACCGGGTTGTGCTCAGGCAGCAGGAGTACGCCGGTGGCGAGCTCGATCCGGCTGGTCACAGCTGCCGCGAAGGTCAGGGCAAGCAGCGGGTCCAGCCAGTCCGCGTCCGCGGGCACGGCGATCCGCCCGTCCGCGGAGTAGGGGTAGTGCGAGGCCGGCGCGTCCACGAGCACCACGTGCTCGCCGCACCAGAGCCTCGCGAAGCCGTGCGTCTCCGCGGCTGTGGCCACCGCACGGATCACCTCGGGACGGGCACCGTCACCGATACCGAGCGCGTGCAACCCCACTCGCATTCTCCACCTCCGGGCGTCACCTTAAGCGCGAAGCGCGGACGTGCTCGGGTGACGTGGCGCGCAGTCCGCGAATGGCAGCGGGGAAGTGTGACGGCCGTATCAGTGCTCCATGAGAATCTGTCGATCGCGAACGTGGATTTCGAGGATTTCGCTGAGGTCGCGTCGGCCGATCCCGAGGGTGTGCTCAGGAGCGACGGTCGTACGGGGCAGCGCGACGAAGTCCCCTTCAGTTCCGACGAGCGGGGGCTTCGCGGGTGAGTGGCACTGCCTTCAGTGTCACGAACCAGCTGTAACGGCGCTGTCTGCCGGGCCGCGCAGAACCGGTCACCCCGCGATCTACGCCGGGATGAGGACGGTGAGCCATTCCGCTTCACGTGGCCGGTATCCGTGACGGTCCCTCAGCCCCGACACGATCGCCGGAACATGCCCGGCTCCGTAGACGATGGCCACCCGGATCGGCTCGTCGCCGCGCTCCACGTGGATCTCGCCGAGCGCGTCGAGCAATCGTTGGTCGCGCCGATCGGTCAGCGCGTGGCGCACAGGGTCGTCGGCCATCATCTCTGCCCGCAGCGTCGACGGCAGATCCTCGACCACCAGGTCTTCATCGAGGAAGGCGCCCGGACCGCGCAGTGCAAACACCAGGCCCATCACGGGAGCCGCGACCATGAGCAGCAAGTACAACCACCGCGGCAGTGTCTTCAGGTCTGCGATCGCCTCCGCCGCGGTCACATCCGGGTGGATGACCTGCACGGCCTCGGGAAGGAGCAAATCTTCGCGCTGCTCCTGCAGGCCGTTGCGCCGCCGGCGTGGGGTGAACCGGTATGCAAGCGTGAGGGCGCTCACTCCGACCGACTTCCCTCGGATTCCCTCGATGACTATGAGGTCGCATTCCCTGAGCCTGATGCGGACCTGGGAGTAGAACGTCGGCGAAGCTACATGCAGCATCGGGAAGATCACGAATTCGAGTGGCGTCCCCGTCCGCCTCATGGTGATCACGGCAGATCGGACGGCATACCCGGTCACCTCGATGATCTGCATGATTCCCCCGCGAACCTCGCCCGGTGTCCCTTCCACCCGTACCAGGACACGAGCCCGCCCGGGGCCGTGGTTCCCATCCCCGGCGCAAGGTGCCACCGGGCTGCACAGACACGTCCGCGACACTGCCGGGCGGCTTCGGCGGCCCGGGATACGGAAACCGCAGAAGCGGATGTGCGCGTTCACACCTCTTACCGTGCAGCGGGCGAGGCGAAAGCTCCAGTCGGTTGACGTTGGACCGTTATGAACTAGGGCTGAACCACCTCTGGCGCTCTGGAATGCGATTTCCACGCATCCGAATGGTCAGATGCCCGCACTCAGCGGCGGCTTGTCGACTGCCTTGGCCTGTCGCCACCGCTTACCTCGGAGCGCCCGCGGCCGGGCACTCCCACAGCCGCACGGCTGCAGTACCCATTCAGTGACCTGCTGCGCCGGTCTCTCCCCCGTCGCACCCGCCTGATCGCAGGCGTCTCCGTGTTTCAGGGGCCGCCGTCGCCAGTGTGTTCAGTTCACGCGTAGAGCTGACGCTCAGGCCGATCTCCGTAGGACCAGACGCGTGGGGGTGACCACGGACGGCAGGGAGCGGGGGCCGTCTCCATGCAAGGGCTGGTGCGCCGTCCGGTTGCACAGAAGCCGCGCCATCAGCCGTCCCATCTCCTCGATGTCCTGGTGCACCGTCGTGAGCGGTGGTTCCGTGGTCTCGGCGATGGGCGTGAGGTTGTCGAAGCCGACGACGGCCACATCCCCTGGCACGGTGCGCCCCTGCTTCCGCAGGATCCGCAGAGCACCGGAAGCCATCAGGTCCGAGGCGACGAACACCGCGTCCAGATCCGGAGCCTGATCGAGCAGCAGCGCCATGGCACCAGCGCCGCCCTGCAGCGTGAAGTCACCCTCGGCGACCAGTTGGGGCGGGATGTCCAAGAGGACGTCACGGTAGCCGTCGAGGCGGTCGATCGCGGAAGCCTGGTTGAGTGGCCCGGTGATCGTCGCGATGCGTTGGCGTCCCAGCGATACGAGGTGGCGAACGGCTTCCCGGGCACCGCCACGGTTATCGGCATCGACGTACGTGTAGACGTCGCTGCGATGACCGGAGCCAAGGACTGGACGTCCTCCGAAGACAGCGGGCAGACCCATCTGTTCGACCATGTCCGGCAACGGGTCGTCGGCACGCAATGAGAACAGCAGGGCGCCGTCGACGTGACCGCCGCCCAGGAAGTTGCAGACCCGCGGATAGTCGTCTTGCTCCTCGATGAAGAGGAGGACGGGCTGGACTCCCTGCCGAGCGAGCTCTTGTCGGATGCCGCGGAGATGGCAGTCGAAGTAAGGGTCCACGAACAGGCGGTTCTGCGGTTCGGTGACCACCACGGCGACGGCGTTGTTGCGACGGGTGACGAGCCTCCTGGCGGCCTGGTTCGGTACATAGCCGAGTTCCGCCACCGCTTCCCGAATGCGTTCAGCAACTGATGCCCGCACCTTCGGCTCGCCGTTGATGACCCGCGACACCGTGGACTTCGATACCCCTGCTCTCCGCGCTACGTCCTCAAGCGTGGGGCGTTGCCCGATCAGCCGTTCAGCCAACTCCATCTCCGATGCAGCGCAGTTCACTGTTGCTGCAGGACACGTTAGCCGTCCGCCGGATCATGCTCAGCGACAGGGCGGCGAATGGCTTGACCAACTCGCCCTGAAAACGCCCACTTGCTGTGCGAGGCATCCAGGCGTTCGTGCGGCAGGTATCCATCGGAACGACGTCTCCCATGCGCGACCTCATCGCTCGAGCACTCCAGCGATCCCACCTGCAGCCACCGTGTCCTCGAGAAAGGAATTGGCTTCTCAGGCCGGTCAGGCAGCCGGCGGGTGGGCGGCGGGCGGGGGAGCGATGTGGTCGCCCTGCCTCCTGTTCACGGTGATGCAGGTCACCCGCCCAAGGAGGGGCGAGTTGGAACACCTGCTGCTGGTTGACCGTTCATCTGTATGTGGGTACGGAGGGGACAGTGTCCCCGGGCCTCACCTATAGCCCATGGGGAAGATCGTTCGGCTGAAGTCCCATGGAGCCCCTCGCCGAGAGGCGACCGCCCTCCGAACCCACGCACCTACCGCCCCGGCTGGTCTCCCCCCGACCAGCCGGGGCATTCCTGTACACGGGCGCCGGCCCACACAGGCGGGTGGGTGGACCTGGATGTACGCCGGCTGATGAAGCAGAAGTCGCTCTTGTGCAGCGCGAGCGGTGGGATTCAGGTGAGGTCGCGGGTTTCGCAACCGGGTGTGAGTCGGGGCAGGTCGATGAGTATCTGTGGCGTTCCGCAGGGTCAAACGGTGGCCGTCAGCGGTATGAACGCCCGTCGTGCTCCCGGACCCAGTGGTGAGGTCCATGGTGGTCCCGGATCCATTCGATCTGGTCACTGACCCAGCGTCGACGGTGGTCGTCGTTCGTCCGGTGACTGACTCGGTCGTGGTCCCGCATCCATTCGATCTGGTCATTGACCCAGCGTCGACGGTCGTCGTAGCTGCTCCGGCCCTCATCATGAGTGTCGGGTTGCTGCACGGAGTGGGAAACGACGGCTGCCCGGCCATCGGTGGAGAGGGCCGCCGCCGAGGCGGGACCACCTGTCCCGAGGAGTCCGGCCGCCGCGAGCGTCACAGAAGCGGCCGCTACAGCAGCGCGTCGCGCAATCCTGAAAGCCATGCTCTTTCCTCCTTGCTCACCCCGTGACCTGCACAACAGGCCGCGAGGACTTGCCTTCGATCAGGCACTGACGACAGTACCCGGAAATGGTTGAACGATGAACTATCTGGGTTGTGAGGTGCACCATGCCTCGAAAGATCGTTGCGCTGGAATACTTCCGGTAGCTCCCATCGGTCGCCTGTCGCCCCTGGGTTGGGGCAGATGGCGGGAGCTGCTTCTTCTTTGCGCCGACGCTGACAACCGGACCGCCGTCGACCAGGCGCTGCTTGACTTGCTCGTTGACGGCGCGGAATCGGGTGGTGTTGTCCGAGTGCTGCCATTCGGGGTCTTGGCTGGGCCTGGCGGCAGGCAGGGATGCGCCGGGGCCCGCACCAACGCCACCGGGCAGCCCAGCCACCCCACTGTCGGGAGCGGTATCGGTTCCCAGCAGGGCGCATACCGATGGCCCCCTCATCCGGCGCCGGTTGATCGACAACCATCGTCGGGAATCGGTCAGTGAGTGTCCGCGCGGTCCAGGTCGGCCAGCAGCCTTCCCACGTCGGTCATCAGTGAGCCGTAGACGTGCCAGGCACCCGGCTCGGTGAGGGTGCCCCGGCCGATCATGCCCGTCATGGTGTCGTGCCACGCCAGCGCGCCGTCGATTGCTCCGCGCAGGCGTTCACGGGCAGATGCGTCCGGTGAGCCGGTCGCCGGGCCCGATTCGGCGAATGCCTGGACGGCCGCTCCCGCGAGTTGGAGGGTTTCGGCGTACCGGTCGAGGAAGTGGTGCCCCAAGTGGTGATCGGTGTGGTTGTCGTGTGCGTTGTCAGCCAAGGTCCGTGCGATTCCGCGAACTTGGATCGACACACCACGCAAGGCCATGAATGTGTCGTTGAAGGTCGTCTCCTTGCGTCGTGTGTGTGCGACGCAGCGCGTGTTCCACCGCAGGCTCTCATCGGCCTGCCGCACCATTTCCTCTGCACGGGTGAGGCGTCTGTCCAGGTTGCGCGCCTGGTGCAGCCAGTTGTGGGCCTTCGAGGTGAGCTGTCGCCGGGAAAGGCCTGTACCCATGTCATGCAGCAGTGTTGCGATGGAGCGGGCGAGGTCGCGTACGGCGGAATCGGACTCGTGCAGGTAGAGCGGAGGCAGGACGAGAGCGTTCACCGCGATGCCCACGGCCGCGCCGGTGAGCGTTTGGAGCGCGGGGGAGACGAGACTGCCCATGGGGTCCGTTGCGGTGGCGGCCAGTGCGATGACTGCGGTGGAGGCGACCTGGAGGCGGTCGTCAGCGTTGCGGCGGGGGCCTGCCAGGACCGCGATGACCGCGATCACCGCGACGGCGCCCGCGGTCGGTCCCAGCAGTTGGGCCGTCGCAAGGGCGAGCATCAGCCCGGCAACCCTGGCCACTACGTTTTGTGCCGCCTTGGTCACGGACTGGTAGACCGTGGGCGCGTTGACCATGAGCAGAGCCGTGGCGACCGCCATGTAGGGCCGGCCCTCGGGGGACCAGGGGGCCACGATGCCCCAGGTGAGCAGTGCTGCGATGAGGGTTTTGGAACCGTGCACCACGTGGCCGGCCCGTTTGGTGCGGAGCCAGCCGGCGAGGCGAGGCATCATCCCTGCCGTCGTCACGGGCGTGCGTTCAAGGTAAATGGTTGAATCTGGTCTGGTGACGTCGGCCACGGTCGCCCGTGATGCCCCGTGCACCGTCTTCGCTGCTGCCGTGCCGGCTCGTCACTGTCGGCGTCGGGTGGGCAAGGGGCTCGGGTGTGTGCCGAAAAGCGCCTCCGTGGATCCCGGAATGGTTCAGGACGCTTTGTCCAGGAACTGGGCGAGGTGGGTTTCGAGGTCCAGTGCCTCGGTTTCCCTGGCGGCGGGCACGAGCTGGTAAGTACGGTGCAGCCACCGCTCGATCGCCGGGAGTGAGGCCGTGAGGTGGGCGCACCCGCGGGGGGAGGACGGGAGGAGGTGCGGGAGCGCCTCGGGGTCGGACCCGCCGGGCCAGACCTGTACGTCGCCGTCCCCGCTGAGGGTCTGGGTCCCTGTGGTGAGAAGGTCGCGCGCGAAAACCCACGGGACCGGGCCCCGGAGCCCGTCCTGGAAGAGGAGCTGAACGGCGAGCGGGTCCTGTGACCTGGAGAGCAGGTGGGTCGGCACGAGGATCCGCTCACCCAGAGGGGACGCGAGCTCCATGTCGAGCATGTGATCTACGCAACTGGTCATGTTTCAGGGTGCTTTGGGGCCGGGCGCGCCGGGCCCGGGGCGCCTGGAACGGTGCCCGGATCCGGCGCTCGCCATGGTCCGTGCGGTCAGCGGAAGATGCCGTGGTCGAAGCCGTGTGCGTTGCCGATCACGACGACCCATATCCCGCGCTCCCACTGGTAGAAGCGGTGGTTGTCGAAGCGGTAGCGGTGGCCGTGGTCGTAGCCGTACCAGTACCGGCCCTCCCGCTCCCAGCGGCGGTGGCCGTCCCAGCGCCAGTCGCCGCGGCGGTCGTCCCGGTCGCTCCAGCGGCGGCTGTCTCCGTCCCGGGCGCCCCAGCCGTCGCGGTGGTCGGTTCGGTCGCCACGGTGATCGCCGTACGGCGATGCGCCCGGGGTGTGGGAGGCGACCGCGGCATGGCCGGCCGCAGGATTCGGAGCTGCCGAGGCGGCGCCGCCCGCTGCCAGCAGGGTGCCGGCTATGGCGGCGAAAGCGACGGCCGTGGTGGCGGCGCGACGCCCGTAGGTGTACTTCATGATCTTTCTCCTTGCTCGGTGCCGGAGCTGTGTGGGTGGGGCCCTGGCGACGCCCCGGGGTGGTGGGGCACAGGTGACGCTACTCCCGAACAAGTTGAACGTTGAACTTTATTATCTCTGACATATTTCATCACCTTTAGGGTTTTCTTCGGCTCCGAGGGCGTCCCGGCGAAGTCGAGCGCCGTAGCCTGCAGCTACCTCGCACCCGCCTCGTCCGGGCGAGCAAGCGGGCCGCGGAGCAGTCGGCAGCCGGTGTCGTATCCGTGTGGTCTCCTGCCGTCCGGTTGTTCCGCCATACCGAGCGCCGCGCTGCTGCTCACTGCGCCCTGAACTCCCGCGGTTGTGGACGGCGACGTCGGATCACCTGGGGGTTCTCCTGAGCTGAGAATCCGTCATGGCTGCGGCGGGGCCCTGGATGGCTGGGCGGACAGCGGCCGACCGTCTTGGTATCCGGTTCGGCGAACAGATGCGTTGGCCGGGCCGGGGTGATGCAGGCGCCCTTCTCGTGAACCGGTGCGTGAGAGTGGAGAACCTGCTCACATGGGAGTTGATGTCGATGTCGTACCGGTGGCCGGTTTCGCCAGGACAGCGTCAACCCTGGTCAACGACCGGGGACTGCCGGTCGGTTGCACGGCCGTGGAGCGTCGAGGAAGGCCACTGCAGGACCGGTGATTTTCCAGCCATGCTGTCGCACCTCCTGGGCCCGCGGTGGCCGGCAGACCATCTTTGCTGGGGCGTGGCAGCGGGTGCCTGCCCAAGTGCTCCAGCACATCTCGAGCCTGGGACGTGGCCCGGGTGGCCACCTGCCCGGGGACCCGGCGGCTGAACCCGCCCGCCTCGCGCACACGCGACAGTTCATGCACGTTCGCGGCGGCCGAAAATCGGTTGGTCGGCCCGCACGGAGTGCCTTTCGTACAGAAGACGCCCATTCCCGTAGCGGAGGTGGCCGGCCGTGAGGCGGGACATGGTCCTCGGAGCAGGGCGGCCGACGAACCGTTGACGTCCCGCGTCGCACCCTGATCTGCTGTCTTGATCAACGTAGAGATCAACGCAGCGAACGCAGATGCCGAGCAGGGGAGCTGAGACGATGACGCCCTCGAATGCGCCAGGCCCGCCGACCGCCGTGGTCGTACAGAACACCAGGAGTGGCGGTCCCGGCCGGGTCGGGGCCTGGCTGCGCGAGGCGGGAATCGGACTCGAAGTGCTGCGCCCCTACAACGGTGAGGCCCTGCCCCAGGCGCTCGGCGGCAGGCCGCTCCTCGTACTCGGCGGCGGCTTCCTGCCGGACGACGACGAGCGCGCGCCCTGGCTCCCGGCCACTCGCCGCCTCGTTGCGCAGGCGCTGGACGACGGCACGCCCGTTCTCGGTATCTGCCTCGGTGGTCAGTTGCTCGCACAGGTCGCGGGCGGCCGCGTACGGGCGCGTCACGGGCAGCCCGAGTTCGGCAGCACGCAGATCCGGCTGCGGCCCGAAGCCGCCGACGATCCGCTGCTGTACGGGCTCGGCGCGACGGTTACCGCGATCGAGCGGCACGTCGACGCGATCACCGAACTCCCCTCGGATGCTTCCTGGTTGGCGTCCAGCGCGGCCTGTCCCCACCAGGCGTTCCGGGTCGGGGCGCGGGCCTGGGGTGTGCAGTTTCACCCGGAGGCGGAGGCCGAGCGGATCGCCGGTTGGGACCGGGATCGGCTGGCCCGGCAGGGCTTCGACAGGGACCGGCTGCACGCCGAGGCCGTGGCCGAGGAGGGCGTGACGGCCTCTGTGTGGTCGGTGTTCACGCGGAGGTTCGCTCAGGTGTGCGCGAGGCTGCCGTGACCGGATGCGGAGAAGGCGCGGATGGGGCGGCTCGGCGCCGCCGTCCCACCGACGCGATGACGCCCGTGAGCACGCCTGCGAGCAGCCCCCAGAACGCGGACCCGATACCGAGCAGCGTCACACCGGAGGCCGTGGCGAGGAAGGTGACGACGGCCGCCTCCCTGGACGCGGGGTCCGACAGGGCACTGGCCAGGGACGCCTCGATCGTGGCGAGCAGGCCGACCCCGGCGACGGCCAGGACGAGCGCGTGAGGCATCGCGGTGAGCAGCGAGGCGACGGTCGCGCCGAGCAGGCCGACACAGAGATAGAAGATGCCTGCCCACACGGCCGCGAGGTAGCGCCGCTGCCGGTCGGGGTGGGCCCCGTCGCCGGTGCAGATCGCGGCGGTCATCGCCGCCAGGTTGATGCCGAACGCTCCGAACGGCGCCAGCACCGCCTGCACGGCACCCGTCCACGTCAGAACGGGTGAGACGGGCACCTCGTAGCCGGACCCGCGTAGCACGGCGACCCCCGGCAGATTCTGCGAGGCCATGGTGACGACGAACAGCGGTACGCCGACGCTGATCAGCACCTTCCAGTCGAACTCGGGCGCTGTGAACACCGGGTGCGCGAGCGACAGTCGGACCCGTTCCAGATGCCAGCCTCCGGTGAGTACGGAGGCGACGACTCCGCCGCCGAGCGCGATGACGACCGCGTAGCGGGGCAGCATCCGACGCGCGAGGAGATACAGCACGAACACCGGAAACGCGATCGCGAAACTGCCGCCCATCTGGGAAAAGAGCCCCGTCCCGAACTCGAGGAGCACGCCGCCGAGCAGCGCCGACGCCAGCGGCACGGGGATCCGGTCCATGATCCGCGCGAACCATCCCGTCACACCGCTCACCACGATCAGTGCGGCGCTGAACACGAACGCGCCCACGGCCTTCTCCATGGACACCCCGCTCAGGCTCGTGGCGAGGAGCGCGGCTCCCGGCGTCGACCAGGAGGTGACGACCGGGGCCTTGTACCGCAGCGACAGACCCGCGGAGGTCACGGCGATCCCGACGCCGAGTGCCAGCATCCATGAAGAGACCTCTCGCGCGTCCGCACCCGCGGCCCGCGCCGCGGTGAAGACGAGGGCAGCGGCACTGGTCACGCCGACGGTAACCGCGATCAGCCCCGCCGCCACGGCCGAGGGTGGTGCGGTGGCGCGTATGCGGGCGAGCGGGGACATGCGGCATCACTTCCGGAGGGGGCGGGAGAGCAGGTACCAAGCGTTCCGTAAACGGATCGTTCTGTTTGTGGAACACTAAGGACGCAGGCGGCGGCACGTCAAAGCGCCGGTGGGCGCAGAAACGGACGGAACCGGGCGGATGGGTCTGAACGACGAGGTGGGGCGCAGGCTGAAACGGCTGCGGCAGGACGTTGGCCTGTCCCTGTCGGAGCTCTCACGCCGTGCGGGTGTCGGCAAGGGCACGCTCTCGGAACTCGAGACGGGCCGGCGCAACCCCACCCTGGAAACGCTCTACGCCCTGACCACCGCGCTGGGCCGCCCGCTCAGTGCCGTCCTCGACGACCCGGCGCCCGGCGTCGCGGCGGGCGCGGGCGGAGTCTCCGGCAGCGCCGTCACCGCGGTCCTCCTGGAGCGGTACGAGGACGAGGGTGCGGTCACCGACGTCTTCCGGGTCACCATCGCCGAGGGCGCGACCCAAAAGTCGGCAGCCCATGTCCCACACACCACGGAGAGCCTGATGGTGCTCTCCGGAACGGCGGTCGTCGGCCTGCCGGACGCGCCGCAGACGGCCGGACCCGGCGGGCACGCCCACTGGCCGGCCGACGCCCCGCACTTCTACAGCGCACCGGACGGCGAGGTCCAGGGAGTCCTCTTCGTCCGGTACCCGAAGGGTGCATCTTCGAAGGATGGTTCCTTGGAAGAAAGTTAGAGGTCCTGACAAGGGCGTCGGATCTCGACCTTCCTCGGACCCGGCTCCGGCAGCAACGGCTCGATCAGCGACCACAGTTCATCGGATACGGTCCACGGCCGCGCCTCGCGCTTCCCCATGACCACAACAAAGAGCAGCCGGCCCCGGCAGTGATCAACCACTTCTGTCAGGACCTTCGAGCCTGCTCGGGCGAGGGCAGAAGGTTGCCGGTCCAGCGTTCTTCGTGGTCTCCCGGAGGCGTTATACGTACGCGGGCCACCTCACCCGCTCGACCGGCCGGCCAGAACGCTCAGGGACCAACGACGGTGCTCAGCCACAGCTGATGCGACTGAGCGTGCGAGTGGGCGTTTCTCGCCGATGTCGACGGCGGCGTCAGGGCCGGCCGCAACTGACGCGCCTCACCCCGCCTCGCACGGTGAGCCGCGCCGGTAGCCCTCGTCGGGCGCGCCGGTGCGGTCGCCGCCGTGGGAGTGGTCGACCTGAGTCGTCATGGTGATGCACCCTTCGTTCCGTACCGGGCCCGGGTGCCTCCGGTTCCGCCCGAGGGCTTCAGGAACAGAAGTCGGCGATGGTGGCGGTGAGAATGTCGGTGAGGCGATCCAGCGACGCGAGGTCGACGTACTCGGTGGCCGCGTGGGCGCCTTCGCCGTCGACGCCGAAGAGCAGGCTCCCGAGGGCTCAGCGCACGCGCCGTATCTTCACCGTCGTGCGCCAAGGCCGCAGCCGGCATCCTGCCGTCCTCGCGTGCCGCGATGCCCTCCGCCGGGCGATCACCCTCCGATCCGACCAGGCATAGGACAACGGAGCTCACCGATGGCTTGAGCGCTCTGGTCAGGATGGTGATGGAGTGAGGGTTCCGGCGGACAAGTGGTGAAAAACCGGACGAGTGCGAGACATCGGCCCTGGGGCATCGGTCCGCCGGGGGCCGGCGCGTCACGCAAGGGGTCGTCATGGCCGGTGGCGCGGGCGGTGTCCCGGTCGGCGGCGAGCGAGTCGAACTGTGCGGCGATGAACTGGGCTGTCTCTGCTGTCCAGAGCCGCCGGCCGGCTCCTGGGTGAAGTCCCGGAAGGCGCCCGCGGTCCCGGGCGACAGGACCGGTTTGACGACCGGGCAGGGCAGGCCGCGGCGCAAGGTGGCAGTCACGGACGTACTCCAGCATGTCTGTGATGTCCGTCGGGTCGGCCCACGGGCGGAATGAGTTCTCCACGCGGAGGTGGGGCCGCCCCTCAGTGGTGTCCGCCGTGGGCGTCCCCCGCGTGTTGCCCGTGCTGCATGTGATCGCCGTGGCCCTGGCCCGCATCGGGAGAGCCGCCCATCATGTGCAACATCGTCAGCCCGCCGGTCCGCCAGAACCGCACGAGGAGCACGGCGGCGAGGATGAGGAACGCAATGTTGAGCCAGGTGGCGTAGTTCCAGCTGACGCCTTCCATGGGGACCTTCGCGTCGGCCTGGTCGGGGATCAGACCGAGGCCGCCGAAGCCGAACTCCACGATGTATCCGGCGATGACCATCGCGAGGTAGAAGGTGCCCAGGAGGAAGGCGGCCATCCTCGCGCCGTAGTACCTCCGGTAGATGCCGACGATCGGCAGGATCAGAAGGTCGGCGAAGATGAACGCCACCACACCGCCGAAGCTGATCCCTCCCTTCCACAGCACCACCGCCAGCGGCACGTTGCCGATGGAGCACACGAACGAGGCGATCGCCACAAGCGGGCCGATGACCGGCCCCCAGAGCTTGGCGGCGAGCGGATGGCCGTCGAAGAAGAAGGTGCGCCAGAAGGAGTCCGGGGCCCAGGCGGCGATGGCGCCGGCGATGAGCAGGCCGACGACCAGGTCGCGCAGGATCGCCGCCCATTCCATCCCTCTTCTTCGGAGGGAATCCCCGCCTTCAGGCGGGGAGGGAATCCGATCCTGGGCCCGGAGGCGCGGAGCGCCGGAGTTCCCTGCCTCTTCGTCGTGACGTCAGGTAGGCCGCTTCTGGTTCTCGATGTAGTCCTTCACCATCTGGAGTGGTGCGCCGCCGCATGATCCGGCGAAGTAGGAGCCGGACCAGAAGCGGCCGTGCATGGTTGCACGGTTGACGCGGCCGGTGAACTCGGCGCGCAGGTACCGCGAGCTGACGCCCTTGAGGCTGTTGACCAGGCTGGAGAGGGCGATTTTCGGCGGGTAGTGCACGAGCAGGTGGATGTGGTCCTCTTCACCGTTGAACTCGATCAGGTCCGCTCCGAAGTCGGTGCACACGGCCTGCATGATCTCTTCGCAGCGCGTCAGCATCTCGCTGTTGAAGACGTTGCGCCGGTATTTGGTGACAAAAACCAAGTGTGCATGAAGGTTGTAGACTACGTGACGGCCGCGCCGGACATCGGGATTTGGTTCCCACCGTGGTGACATGCACCAAGACTAGTGTGGTCAATGGAGCCGACGTGAAGGAGGTGGGCCAAGATGATGCGTGCGTACAAGTTCCTGATGCGGCCCACCGTCCGGCAGGAGCAAGCGCTCGGCGAGATGCTGCGTGATCACTGCTCGCTGTACAACGGGGCGTTGCAGGAACGCCGCGACGCCTACCGGCACCCGTCGAAGACAAACATCAAGTACAGGATGCAGTCCGGGCAGCTCAAGGAGATCCGGGCATTCGACCCGGAGAGCCAGGGGCGCTGGTCGTTCTCCTCGCAGCAGGCCACCCTGCGCCGTCTCGACAAGGCGTTCGCGGCGTTCTTCCGCCGGATCAAGGTCGGCGAGAAGCCCGGCTACCCGCGCTTTCGAGGGGTCAACTGGTTCGACACGGTGGACTTCCCCAAGGACGGCGACGGCTGCCGCTGGGACTCCACCCCGCACGACCCCGTCACCCGCGTCCGATTCCAGGGCGTCGGGCACGTCAAGGTGCACCAGCACCGGGCGGTTGTCGGCAACGTCAAGACCGTGTCCGTCAAGCGCGAGGGCCGTAAGTGGTTCGTCGTGCTGACCGCCGAGCAGGCCCGGCCCGAACCGCTAACGCCGACCGGTTCGGTGGTCGGCATCGATCTGGGAATCGCCAACTTCCTCGCCGGCTCGGACGGCTCCTTCGCCGCCAGCCCGCGCCACGGCCGGAAGGCCGCCGAGAAGCTCGAAGCCGCTCAACAGGTGCTGTCACGGTACCCGCGCCGCAAGGCCCACGATCGGACAGCCAACCACCAGCGTGCCGTGGAGAAGGTCGCCAAGCTGCACGGCAGGGTCCGGCGCCGGCGCCTCGACCACGCCCACAAGACCGCGCTGACACTGGTCCGTGAGCACGACTTCATCGCGTACGAAGACCTCAAGATCCACAACATGAACAAGGCCCCTGCCCCGAAGCCCGACCCCGACCACCCGGGCGGCTTCCTGCCCAACGGGGCCAGCTCGAAGGCCGGGCTGAACCGCTCGATCGCCGATGCCGGATGGGGGGTGTTCCTCGCGATCCTGAACGCCAAGGCTGAAAGCGCCGGACGGGAAGTGATGGCCGTGGACCCCCGCAACACTTCCCGACAGTGCCCCGCATGCGGGCACACCGCCAAGGAGAACCGGCCCACACAAGCAAAGTTCCACTGCGTCTCGTGCGGCCACAACGCGCACGCCGACACAGTGGGAGCGATCAATGTTCTACGGGCCGGGCTGGTCCGTCGCGAAGCCCAACCGGCATAGCGAGAAGCCACCCCCTTCAGGGGGTGGAGGAGTCACGACGAACACGTGGCTGGTGGCGGCGGTGGCGGTGAAGCCCTCGCGGGAGAGCAGGCGCCGGGTGAAGGTGCCGTCGCGCTGCACGGACATGTCCATCGCGGCGTGGCCCTCCATCGACCCGGCCAGGCCCCGCTCGGCCTGTTCGCGTGCCTGGCGCAGGAGCTTCTCGCGCAGGAACAGCCGGAACAGGACGGCCAGAACAATGATCATGATGGGGCCGCCGACGAATTCGGCGGCGGTGAACTGCCAGCCCATCAAGAGTGCCAGGATGACACCGAACTCGACGACGAGGTTGGTGGAGGCGATCTCGAACGCCATCGCTGCGGTGAAGTTTGCGCCCTTGCGGAACAGCGAGCGTGCCAGCGCCACCGCGGCGTAGGAGCAGGACGAGGACGCCACACCCAGGCCCGCAGAGACGGCCAGGGTACGGGGCCGGTCGTCGCCGAGCAGGGAGACGACGGTGGACCTGCGGACCACGGCCTGGACGACCGCGGACAGGGCGAAGCCGAGGATCAGGGCCCAGGTGATCTCCCAGGTCATGGACCCGGTGATCGACAGTGCGTGCAGTACGGCGTGCATCTGTGAAGCCTTCCCTCCCAGGTGCGGCGTACGGCCGACGGACACGCCCAATGGTGCGGGGCGCCACCGCAGGGAGCGGCGGCGCCCTGCCGGGGTCAGCCGACGTGCAGGGTCAGGGCGGCGGTGTGGAGCGTGCCGCCGGTCCGGAACTGCAGGAACAGCCGCCAGTTGCCGGACATGGGCAGTTCGGCGTGGAAGTTCAGCTCCGGGCCTCCCTGGTCGCCGGTCACTTTGGTGGTCGGGTGGAGGTGGGCGAACGTGGCGTCGCCTTCGTGGAAGGCGGTCAGGTGGGCGTAGGTGTCCAGATAGGGCTGCAGGTCGGTGGCGGGCTTGCCGCCCCTGGCGATGGAGACGGTCAGCGGGTGGTCCATCCCCGCCATGGGCTCGCCCTTGACGGTGACGGTGTACCCGTCGACCTGCGTGCTGGCGGCGGGGGCGGGCAGGGGGGTCCTCGTGTCGTTGCCGGGCACGTTGAGGGTGCGCGAGAGCACGAAGTCCTTGCCCCTGCCGGCCCCGGCGGCGGGGGTGAAGGAGGCGAACATGCGCCAGGAGCCCGGGGTGAGGGAGGCGAGGCCGGCACTCCAGGTGCCGTCGGCGGCCAAGGTGGGGTGGATGTGCTGAAAGCCGGTCAGGTCGGATCGGATGGCGTAGAAGTGCATCCGTTTGGTCTGGTCGAGGGCGAAGTCGGTGACCGGCTTGCCGTCAGGGCCCGTGACCATGAACCGGTAGGCGGCCTGCTTGCCCGACGGCAGGGTCGCGTCCTTGGAGGTGAGGCGATAGCCGTCCTTGGTGTCGGACAGGCCGTTGCCGGTGTCCGTGTGGTCCATGCCGGGCATGTCACCCATCGCTTGCGGTGCGCTGGGTGAGGAGGACGCGGAGGACGTGGCGCCGTGGTCCATGCCGGGCATGGACGAGGAGTCGCCGGAGGAGCCGCAGGCGGCCGACGTCAGCGCGAGAGCGGCTGCGACGCCGGCCGCTGCGAGGCAGCGACGGCGCGCGGTGAAACGGGAGGAGGACATCGAAGTGGTGTCTTTCCGGGTGGGCGCACCACACCGGTGATGCGCGGAAACGAGCAGGGCACGTTGCCGGCCCGGGCCAGGGCCCAGGTCCGGCGCGCACCCGTCACGTCCGCGCGATACACACCTGAAGCAGGAGATCTCGCCCGCCGGACGGTGGCCCGCGCCGCCACGCTTCGCCGGCCACCGTCCGCAGCCGGGACATCGTCCACAGGGCGAGCGCTCCGGCACCCACGACGGCGAGCAGGCCGGGGGTGGGCAGCGGAGTCCGCTCGTGGGCCGGGGACGAGACGCACAGCACCCCGGGCATCGCGGATGTGCCGGCGGCCCGTACAGCGGGGCCGGAACTGGGCACGGCCGACGCAGCTGCGTTCATCACGGCGGCGTGGCCTCCGGCCATCGGTGAGGCCGTGATTGCGGGCATGGCGCCGTGGCAGCCCTCCGCGGCCGTGGCCGGGGCGCCGTGCATGAGGAACAGGCCGAACAGCACCGCACACAGCGTCAGCAACCGGGCGATGCCTCGCCTGCCTGCCTGTGTGCTGTCCATGATCATCCCTTTCTGATTCGGCGCCCGTCAACCGACCATACCCGGTCGGGGTATCGGGTGCTCGTTCTGGGTTCGCTTCCTGCCCCGCACCGCTGTGCCCTGCACGGCGACGGGCGGGAACCTGCTCCCCACCCACTTCGCGGGCTCGGGGACGGGGCGAGCTGATCCCCTGTCCCGATGCCGAGCCACGCCTGTTGCGGTGCCAATGCGTGCCGCAGGCCTGTCAAGAACGGTCGATCCCGCCCTCACCGCTGCCGCGACCAGGGCCGCGTCGCCATGTGTCCGCCAGGAATGTAACGGCTGCTACATTCATTGATGTGCCGTACAGGGGAGCGGCGGGTCGCTGGCTCGTCCTTGTGATCAAAGTGCCCGCGGAGCCGTCCCGTCACCGGGTGGCGGTCTGGCGGGAGTTGCGGAAGATCGGTGCGGTCTCGCTCGGGCAGGGGGTGTGGGCCGTGCCGGATGTGCCGGTGTTCGCCGAGGGCGTCGCCCGGGCGATCACGCTGACCGAGAAGGCCGACGGACAGGCCATGACCCTCGCCGCGTCGGGGCGCGGTGCCGAGGACGCCGCCCGTTTCCAGGCACTGTTCACCGCCGCCAGGTCCGAGGACTGGACGGAGTTCCTCGCCGACTGCGTCAAGTTCGAGGCCGAGTTGGCGAAGGAGATACGCATCGCCAAGTTCACCCTGGCCGAACTGGAGGAAGAGGAGCAGTCGCTGGAGCGGCTGCGGCGCCGGCACCGGGACCTCACCGCGCGGGACGTGTTCGGTGCACCGGAGGCCGCCGAGGCCGGCAAGCGGCTCAAGGAGTGCGCTGCAGCCTGCGAGGACTACGCGGAGCGCGTCTTCCGGGCCCTGCACGGAACACCGGAGGACGACCGATGAGCCAGGCAACCAAGGCGCAGTTGGCACCGGCCCGCCAGATGTGGCCGCTGTACGCGGCCGGGTTCACCACCGCCTTCGGCGCGCACGGCATCGCCGCGAACCTCGGCGGCTTCTCCGAGGACGCGGTCACCTCCCTGCTCGTACTGGGTGGCCTACTCGCCTTGTACGACGGGGCCGAGGTGCTCCTCAAGCCGGTGTTCGGCACCCTCGCCGACCGGATCGGCGCCCGCCCCGTGCTGCTCGGCGGACTCGTCGCCTTCGCCGCCGCCTCCGCACTGTACGTCGTCGCGGACAGCCCGGGCTGGCTGTGGGCCTCCCGACTCGGGCAGGGCGCCGCTGCCTCCGCCTTCTCCCCGTCCGCCTCCGCACTGGTCGCCCGGCTCAACCCGGCCGCCAAGCACGGGCGCGTATACGGGAGTTACGGCTTCTACAAGTCCATCGGCTACACGCTGGGCCCGCTGCTCGGCGGCGTTCTGGTCTGGGCCGGCGGGCTTCGGCTCCTCTTCGCCGTCCTCGCGGTGCTCGGCGTGACGGTCGCCGTCTGGGCCGCTGTCGCCGTACCCCTCGTGCCCCCGCTCCCCAAGGTCCGGCAGACGGTGCTCGACCTGGCCCGGCGGCTGGCCGACCCGGCTTTCCTCGTCCCGACTGGTGCACTGGCCGCAGCGACGGCCGCCCTGTCGGTCGGCGTGGGCTTCCTGCCCGTCTCCGGCCGGGCGGCCGGGCTCGGTACGGTCGCCACCGGTGCCGCCGTGTCGGTGCTCGCCGCCTGTGCTGCGGTCGTCCAGCCGAGAGCCGGGCGTGCGCTGGACGAGGGCCGCCTCACCACCCGCGGCGGCATAGCGACGGGCCTGCTGCTCACCGCGGCCGGCCTGGCCTGCGCGATGCTGCCCGGCCTGACCGGCGTACTGACCGCAGCCGCCCTCATCGGCGCGGGCACCGGCCTGATCACCCCCCTCGGCTTCGCTGCGCTGGCCTCCTCGACCCCTCAGGAGCGTCTGGGCCAGACCATGGGCTCCGCCGAACTCGGCCGCGAACTCGGTGACGCGGGCGGACCGTTGCTCGTCGCCGGTGTCGCCACGGTCGCCACCCTCACCTACGGCTACGCGGCCCTGGCGGTGCTGATCGCCACCGGCCCCCTGGTCGTGCTCGCACGCCGGCGCCTCAGCAATTGCCCTTGACCTCCTAACGGAGGTGTGCGCGAAGGGGGGCCGGCGCCCTCACGATCCATCTCAGTGGTAGAGAACGACGAGGGAGGCGAGCAGAAGGATGGCTGACGCTGTGATCCCCAGGATCCGGTAGCGGCTCCATGCGGTCAGTGCGAGGGAGCATGACCATGCTCCGCCCGTGATGGTGGCAGTCCACCAGCCATCAGTCGCTTGTGCGGCGAGGAGAGGGAACGGTGCCAGCAGGATCGTCGGCGGGATGACTGCAAGCCGTGGCCTGATGTCCAGTTGCTTGTAGACGGTGATCAGGATGATCAAGGCAGTCGTAAAGGTGAGGGGGATGGCTGCCCAGTCCCACCAGGTCCAGCAGAGGTCGTCTGTCGTCTCGCATGCCTGGTCGCTGCGATGCTTGACCCAGGAGAAAAAGTACACGGCACCGCAGGTCAGAACCGCACCGGTGACAGCCGCTCCGGACACTTGCGGTATGACGGGACGTGGTTCTGTGCGGGAGGTGTGCATGCCTGCAGCCTCCCCTGACTGATGTCCGGGGGCCTGAGTATAAATACTCAGGCCCCCGGATCAGGCATGAACGTCTACGCGCCGAGGGCGGCGGACCCAGACATCAGCTGGTCTTCACCGACCGGGTGATCGCGACCCTGGTGATCCTGCGGTTCCAGCTTCCGCACGCCGCTCTCGCTGTCTTCTATGGCGTGGACCGCTCCACCGTCACCCGGGCCGTCCACGAGATCCGCACGCTCCTGGCGGTGCGTGGCTTTGCGGCTCCGGGAGAGATGGGACTGCGGCTGCATACCCTGGCTGATGTCTTCGCCTACGCCACCGCGAAGGGCGTGGAGCTGCGCCTGGACGGCACCGAGGTACGCGTGCGGCGACCGAAGGCGGGGCACCCCGGACGGCGTTCGTTCGTCTCCGGCAAGATGCGGCAGAACACCAAGAAGGCCACCGTCGTCACCGACGGACAGGGCCGCACCGTGTGGAGCGTCGCCATCCGGCCCGGCCGTATGCACGACCAGACGGCGGTCAAGACCGAGGGCATCGAGGCCCTCTTCGAGCAATACCCGCATCTCAGGTCATGCTCCGTCGGCACCTGCAGCAGGGTCGCTCCGCCGTCCCGAAGTCCACCAACCCCGCCCGCATCGCCGGGACTTCGACGGCTCCGACGTCGTGCCTTCCCCGGAAGAGGCCGTCGCTGTCGACGCTCTCGACACCGGCGTACGCCACGGCCCCGACCCCGACGAGTGGGACCCGCACAGCCTGGGCATCGTCATCGACGAAGCGAAATCAGCCACACCACACCCCATTGTGAGCCTTGTTCGCGTCGTCGATGCGGAGAGAGACACACCGCTCCAGCAGCACTGCGCGAACATTCAGTAAATGCAAAGCCCGGCAAGGAGATCATGATGCCCAATACGCATGAATGTGAGTTGGCCACCGGGGTGAAGGTGCCCCTTGTCGGCTTCGGAACGTATCTCATTCCGAACGAAAAGACCGCGTCCGCCGTCGAGAGTGCCCTGGCCGCCGGGTATCGACACATCGACACCGCCGAGGTGTATGAGAACGAGCGCGGCGTCGGCGAAGGGCTGCGTCGAGGAATGCGGCGAGTCGGTCTCGAACGAGGCGACGTATTCGTGACGACCAAGTTGTGGCCGCTGGTGCGAGAACGCAACAAGACGGGCGAAGAGACCCTCCGGTCCATCGAGGAGAGCCTCGACCGGCTCGGTCTGGAGCAGGTGGACCTGTACCTCATCCACGCAACGTTCGGGCGAGAGCAGCGCCTGGAGCAGTGGCAGGGGATGGTTGACGCTTACAAGAGCGGCAAGGCGCTTGCGATCGGCGTGTCGAACTTCAATGCCGCTCACATCGGTGAGCTGATCGAGGCGGGCCTCCCCGCTCCGCACGCCAACCAGATCGAACTGCATCCCTGGTCGCAGAAGCCCGAACTGGTCGCCTACTTGAACCAGAAGGGCATCACTCCTATCGCCTACAGCAGCCTGGCTCCGCTGTCGACCTGGCGCACCGCGCCCGGTCACGCAAGCGGAAAGACGCAGGAGATGCGTGCCGAGGGGGAGCGGTCAGATTCCCCCTTCAAGAAGCTGGCGGAAAAGTACGCTGTGACCGAGGCGCAGTTGCTTCTGGGCTGGGGTGTGCAGAGCGGCTATCCGGTGCTTCCCAAGAGCATCGACCCGGTCCGTATGCGTGAGAACCTGGACATTTTCTCGTTCCGCATCGATGACGCCGATATGGATTACATACGAGGGATGGACCGCGGAGCGGGGCTCGCCTGGGGTGAGGTGGACCCCACGACTTCCGACTGAGCCCACACGTGGAGGCCATGGCCCTCGAAGGGGGCCCTGAGTCGCGTCCACCTGCCACCCTCCCTGATCAACGTCCTCGCGCGCCACTGCGGCGAAGGCCGCCGCGGCGGCCTTCGCCTGCCCCTCGTTGTCAAGGACGGCTGACCGGTACCGGTCCGGGCGCATGATCGGCATTGCCGTCTACGCGACGGCAGGTCCATCCCTCGGGGCCCGATGGATCGCGGGCCGCGCGTCCGACCGCTGCGCTGTCTTTCGGACCTGCGGATTCAGTGCTTCTGGCCGGCAGTACCGGCATCCCCGTCATCCAGGGGCGACCGGTCTTCCTCCAGCCACTGGGGATGCCACGTCCTCGCCCACTTCCGTTCCACGAAGCCCGTGCGCATCCCGAGCCTTGCCTGCGGGTCCCGGTACGCCATCCTCATGTGCCCGATCAGGACGAGGACGATTGCCCAGGCCAGTACGTCGTGTACGAAGATCGCACTGGTGCGGGAGATCGGCTGCAGTACGCCCGTGAACCACATCAGCAGACCGGTGGACATCATCACCAGGACCGCCCCGGCGATCCAGCCCGCATAGAGCTTCTGGCCTGCGTTGAACTTGCCGGCAGGGCGCGCTGCGGGTGAGGTGACGTGCCTGCGGACCGCACGCAGCCACTGTTTGTCGTACACCGCGAAGCGGTTCAACCTGCGCAGAGCGGCGCGGAAGGAGGGCGAGACGAGGCCGAGGAGGAAGGGCGCCGGCAACAGGAT
The DNA here is from genome assembly GCF_042872425.1 of Streptomyces sp. NPDC005262. Classification (NCBI taxonomy): domain Bacteria; kingdom Bacillati; phylum Actinomycetota; class Actinomycetes; order Kitasatosporales; family Streptomycetaceae; genus Streptomyces; species Streptomyces sp. NPDC005262. The sequence goes on along the minus strand of NZ_JBIAKK010000021.1, from coordinate 61,250 downwards.
TCCCGACCACTCGTGGACGGTGGCGACCAGGTGGCGGCGGCCTACCAGTTGGGCCAGCGGCGCCAGGTACAGACAGGCCGCGGTCGACAGACACAGCAGCATCAGCCAGCCGGTCGTGCGGTGGACCAGGCGCTCGGCCCGGCCGAAGCGCAGGATGCGCCCGGACCGCTCAGGGGGCGGAGGCGCCACTGTGCCTGTCGGCCCCGTCGAGCCAACCGTCGACGTCATAGCCGCGCTCCTCCCAGTAGCCGGGAATGACTTCGTCGGTGACGGAGATCCCGGACAGCCACTTGGCCGATTTGTAGAAATACATGGGGGCCACATAGAGCCGGACAGGACCACCATGCTCGTGAGTGATCGGTTTGTCCTGCATCTTCAAGGCCACGAGGACGTCCGAGCGGCGGGCCTGGGACAGCGTGAGGCTTTCGGTGTAGGCGCCGTCGAAGCATGTGAAGCGGATCGCTCTGCCATCGGGGCGCACCCCGGCGGCGTCGAGCAGCTCCGAGAGTTTCACGCCTTCGAAAGGGGTGTCCTTCACGCGCCAGCCGTCGGTGCATTGCACGTCGTGGACGACCCGGGACTGCGACAGCGCGCCCAGCTCGTCGAGCGTGTACGTCTTCGGCCGGTCGACCAGGCCGTCGATTCGCAGGCGGTAGTTCGTCGCGTCCTTGCGTGGCACCGAGCCCACGACGCTGTAGTAGCGAAAGCCCCCCGGATTGGGCAGCAGTCCGGTGAGCCCGGTGGAGTCGATCTGTGAGACTGCGCCCAGGGTTTGCTCCCAGCTGCGCTGCACGTACGGTGCGGCGGCGATCCCCGCGATCCCCGCGCCGAGCATCGACAGCATCGCCCGCCGCGCCACCGGCGCCCCATCGGCCGGCCGTTTCCGTCGGTCGGCCATGGTCACCACCGCCCGGGCCGGGCGATCATCCCGTGGGCCCGCTGGGCGATTTCGTAGACGGTCGCGTTCGTGTTGCCGGACACGAGGGACGGCATGACGGATGCGTCGGCGATCCGCTCGACGTAGTCGTATTCCACAGCCTCGCTCATGAAGCCTCCTTCTCGGTTTCTTGCGGAGTCGACGGGTGCCGACGCGGCATCCCAACGGTCCGGGCCGGCGGTTGCGCGCCGCTGCAACGCGTTTCGGCACACGCCGATCACCTACGTCACCCGTCAAGGTGGTGATGACGATGGCATGGACAAAAGTCACCTGTCAAGATGGTGATGAAGTCGGGTCGATGGCCCGGTGCCTGCTGTCGCTGTGTCGCTGTGCCGATGCGAGCGTTGATCGACGCATGGAACCGGCACCCGACCGCGGCGGGTGCCGCGACGGGCCTCTCGTCGTCCGTCTCCTCGGAGGCCCTGGCGATGTGGTCGTCCCGGCGCATAGGCGCGACCCGCAGGACGTCCGGTGAAGAGGGAACGGGCCGGGGTGGTTCGCCCGGAGGGGGGGCGACGGCTGCCATTTTCCGCCGCGCCGGCCGGTGCCCCGTTCCGTCCCGTGCGTGCGCTGCACTGCGCTGCGGATCATCTCCGGAGTCGAGCTGCGGAGGGGGTGTGCCCCTGCAGACGACATGGCGCGTAGTACCCACCCGTGGGTACTACGGCTGAGACTGTGCCAGAAGCGGCGTGAGCAGTGTTCCGAAGGTCGTATCGAAGAAGTCGTCGAAGGCATCCCCCGACCGGCTGGAGCGCGCGGCGATGAGCGTGCCCTCCCATGCGTTGAGGAGGAACCGTGCCGTCTTCTCGGAATCGAGGTCCGCCCGCACCGTGCCGGCCTGCTGCGCCTCGACGAGCGCACCGGAGATCATCGAGGCCCAGTGTCCGAGCGACTCGCGGACGCCGGCACGGATGGTCTCGCTGTGGTCGGCGACCTCGGCCCCGAAGTTCCCGATCAGGCAGCCGCGGGCGAATCCCGCGTTCACGGTCTCGTCGCGCAGGAACTCGAAGTGCTTACGCAGCCGCACCAGCGGCTCGACGTCGGGCGCCGCCAGATCCTGCAGCCGCCGACTCGCGCCGTAGCGGTTCAGGGCGACGACGGCCAGTGATTCCTTGCTCTCGAAGTGGTTGTAGAACGACCCCTTGGGCGTGCCGGCGGCATCGGTGATGTCCTTGACGCCTGCGGCGTTATACCCCTTCGAGTGGAACTGCGCGACTGCCGCGTCGACGATCTCTTCACGCATGCTTCGTCGGGCCATGATGCCACCTCCGCCTCGCAATATGGTCGGTCGCCTCGGCAGAGTCAAACGTCACCCGGCGCGACCGACACCTGGCGCGACGCAGCGCGCACGCCCGGCCGTCGTCGCGTGCAGCACGCGGCCCTGCCGTGGTGTCGTCCGCTCTGGGGCACCTCCGTCGCGGAGTCAGCCGGTCATGTCCAGCACGACCCGGAAACGGGCCCGGCCGGACATCATCCGCTCGTACGCCTCGGGCGCCTGCGCCAGCGACATCGTCTCCACCATCGGACGGATGCCGAAGCTGTTGCTGAAATCGAGGTTGTCCTCGTTCTCGATGGACGAGCCCGTGAGGCTGCCGCTGATGGTGCGGGTGCCGAGGACGAGGTCCGGCGTGGAGATCGAGAGGGGGTCCGTGGCGACGCCGACCACCACCATGTGCCCGCGCGGGGCAAGGCCTGGGACCAGTGGCGTCATCGAGCTGCCACTCGCCGCGGTGGCGATGACGGCTTCGGCCCCGCCCAGCTTCTGCAGCGCGGCACCGGGGTCCTCCGCCGCGCTGTCGATGTAGTGGCTCGCGCCCAGCTCCACGGCGAGTTGCTCCTTCTCGCGCCCCCTGGCGATGGCTGCGACGCGGTATCCGAGCCGGGTGGCGTACTGGATGCCGAGGTGGCCGAGACCACCGATGCCCTGGATCGCGACGAGGGCACCGGGGCGGGCGTCGAGGCGGCGCAGAGCGCTGAATGTCGTCAGGCCTGCGCAGAGCAGCGGTGCTGCGTCGACGGAGGACAGGCCGTCCGGCACCCGGACCAGGCCGCTGCTGCGCGCGACGAGCACCTCGGCGTAACCGCCGTCCGTGGTCGTTCCGGTCTGGGACTGGCTCACGCAGTTGACGAAGTCTCCGCGGCGACAGGGCTTGCACTCACCACAGTGGCCGTTCAAGAAGCCCACCCCCACCCGGTCCCCGACATGCCAGGTGCCCACCCCCTCGCCGACGGCATCGATGACGCCGACGACCTCGTGCCCGGGAACGATCGGCTGCGCCGGATCGGCCCGCAGGCCCTCCACGGCGAGTGCGTCGGAGTGGCAGACCCCACAGCTCTCCACTCTCAGCCTCACGTGCCCCGCGGGCGGTGTGGGGACCTCTCGGGTGACGAGCTCGAAGCTCCGCGCCCCTGTGACCTCGAATGCACGGTAGGTGGACATGGTTCTCCTTCATGAGTGACGGGGTGTAGGGGCCGGAGCCCCCGGATCGCACCAACGGGCGACAGGCCGTGAGCGGCTGCGCTGTGGGTCCGCGCTGCTTCGGAGCGGCGGATGCCCTCCAATATGGGCGGTCGTCTTAAATGCGTCAAGCGAGCCCGGATGCGGCTCCCGGTGGACGGTGAGCGGCGGGCCGCCGATATGCGTCCGCCCTTCCACTGATCACCTGTTTGACAGGTGACGGAACGCATGCCAAGGTCATCACCACTTGAACAGGTGACGCGCCGGGCGTGTTTGCCCGGGGCGAGCGAGAAGGGTATGAGCATGGCCGAAACGAAGTACACCGCCGTTGTCGCCGCGACCGGTGAGGGCCGCAACGGAGGTCGCGCCGCGTCCAACGACGGACTCCTCGACCTCACCCTGGCCATCCCGAAGGAGTTGGGCGGTGCCGGCGGAGCCACCAATCCCGAGCAGCTCCTCGCCGCAGGATGGGCGTCCTGCTTCCTGGGTGCGGTCAAGATCACTGCCGCCAAGCGGAAGGTGACTCTGAAGGACCTGGCCGTTGTCGCAGAAGTCACTCTGCATCACCAGCACGAGACGGGTGATTACGGACTCAGTGCCGTTCTGCACCTCGAGCTCGGCGGAGTGGACCAGCAGACGGCCGAGGAGCTCGGCGCGGGCGCCCATCGGATCTGCCCGTACTCCAAGGCACTCAACATTCCGGTCACCATCGACGCCACCGTCGCCTGAGGCCACCGAGGGGGCCGACCCACTGGCTTCGTTCACGTTCGGCAGCAGCGTTTGTCGATGAGTTTCAGCAGCAGTTGGCGATCAGCGGGCTCGCAGATGTTCACGAGAAATGACGGCGCTGTCGTCAGTGTGGGCGTTCGCGCCAGCCACGGAGGTGACCAGCACCTTCGGGAAACCATGCGCGGTAGTCTCGGGCCATGCCCGAGACATCGGTGGCGCACTTCTACGACGAACTGGCCGACGACTACCACCTGATCTATTCAGACTGGGACGCGAGCATCCGTCGGCAGGGGGGCGCCCTGGACACCCTGATCGGTCAGGATCGCGCTGCGGTGCTCGACTGTTCCTGCGGCATTGGCACGCAGGCCATCGGTCTGGCGCTGCGGGGGCACCGCGTCACCGGGACGGACCTCAGCCCCCGCGCCGCCGGCCGCGCTGCCCGTGAGGCCGCCCGCCACGGCCTGAGCCTGTGCACGGCCGCCGCCGACATGCGACGCCTCCCGTTTCCCGACGGCCAGTTCGACACCGTCGTCTGCGCGGACAACTCGCTGCCTCACCTGCTGACGGAGCAGGATGTGCATGCTGCCCTGGCCGAGATGCACCGTGTGTTGCGTCCCGCTGGCCTGCTGCTGGTCAGCACACGCCCCTATGACGACCTGCTGCGCGACCGCCCCGCTTCGACGCCTCCACAAGTCCACCAGGCTGCCGACGGCGGAGAACGGACAGTGACCTTCCAGCTCTGGCACTGGCAGGACGACGGCGAGCACTACGACCTGGAGCACTTCCAACTCCTTCCGGCAGGCGGAGAATGGCGCGTCCAGGTCCGCCGTACTACTTACTGGGCACTCGACCGGGACCGGCTGGCCGGCCTCGCAGCCGAGGCCGGGTTTGTCGACCCCGAGTGGCGGATGCCGCCGGAGACGGGCTTCTTCCAGCCGCTGCTCGTGGCCCGCGCCGGTGAGTAGGTGACCCCACCTCTCGGCGTGGGAGGGCAGGTGTCAGCCAGCCCTGGCGGGTTCCTCAGCGCGTGCTCGGGTGCTGGCGAGGCGGTAGGAGTCGGTCTCGATGATCGTGCCGTTGAAGGTCAGGCGGTCGACGATGGCCGCGCAGAGGCGAGGATCGGTGAAGGTCTTGGTCCAACCGCCGAAAGACTCGTTGGACGCGATGGCGACGCTGTTCTTCTCCTCGCGCTCGGTCAGGACCTGGAAGAGGAGTTCGGCGCCATGGCGGTCGAGTTCCATGTAGCCGAGCTCGTCGATGCACAAAAGATCGACGCGCCCGTAGCGGGCGATGGTCTTGTTCAGCTGCTTCTCGTCGGCGGCCTCGACCAGCTCGTTCACCAGCTTCGTGGCCAGCGTGTAACGGACACGGTAGCCCTTCATTGTGGCCTCGGTGCCCAGAGCGATGAGCATGTGGGACTTGCCAGTGCCGGAATCGCCGATCAGGCAGAGCGGCTGGCTCTTCTTGATCCACTCGCAGCTGGCAAGGGTGTGGACGGTGGCCGCGTCGATGTTCGGGTTGGCGTCGAAGTCGAACGCCCGAAGCGACTTCTCCCGCGGGAAGCCCGCCGCCTTGATCCGTCGTTCCGAACGGCGGCGGGCTTGGTCGTCGCACTCGGTCATCAGCAGTTCGGCGAGGAAGCCCCGGTAGGTCATCTGGTCCTTGACCGCCCGGTCGGCGATGTCGGTGAACTCGTTGCGGATCGAGGGCAGCCGCAGCAGGCGGCAGGCGGTGTCGATCGCGGCGTCGGCGGCCTGCTCGGTCAAGCCTCGCTGGCGGGGCAGGGTCACTGTGCTTCTCCCTCATGGTGGTTGCTGCCGCTGGTGCGGCGGCGTCGGAGCATAGGGGGTCACCGACGGCAGCGGCCTGGTGTCCGGCGGGAGGTGCGCGAGGCGCCACTGGTGCAGCGACGTGACGGTCGCTGGCGTCCCGGGAAGCGCCGGGACGGATGCGCCGACGGTTGGCTCGTCCTCCGCCTGGGCGGCTTTGCGGGCCTCCACTGTGACGTCACTACTCGGGCTCTGGTCCACTTCTTGTGGAGCGGTGACGTTCGGTCACGCCAATAGGACGCGCTTGCGAAGGAGTTCGAACCCTGCACGGCCGAACATCTGGCGCTTGAGCATGTTGATGCGGTTGATGTGTCCCTCCACGACACCCGAGTTCCAGGGCTGTGTGAGGCCGGCAGTGACGGCGTCAAGGTCGCGTTCGAGGTGCTGGGCGAACCGGCTGAGACTGGTCAGGTCGGTTGTGGCTCTGGCCGATTCGATCCACTGCGGGAGATGGTCGCCTTGCAGGTGGATGACCATGTGGGCGAAAGAGCGCACGTGCTCGACGAGGGTTGTCAGTTCAGGGCAGTTCGCCAGCGCGGCTTTGAGCTGGAGCTGGTCACTTTCGGACAGGGCGTCGGGGTGCGTGAGGATCCAACGCGTGACGGCACGGGCGGATGGCGGCGGTGGCCCGACCGGCTGGGGCTTGCCACGCAGTACCCGGCTGACGTAGTCGCGGACGCTGTTGTAGCCGCGCGGATAGCCCTGCTCGCAGAGCTCCTCCCACAGTTTCCAGGCGTTGGTGCAGCCTTCCAGCCAGCGCTGGTCGAGGTAGGGCTTGTAGGCGTCAAGCGGGGTCGCACGGCTTTGCCACTGGCCGGTGAACATCTCTTCCGGGGCGGTGGCTCGGGAGAAACGCATAACGGTGTTGAGGGTCACGCCGAGTTGCCGGGCAACGGACCGCTTGCTGTGACCGGCGTCCAGAAGCGCGTGGATGGTGGCGTGCTTGGCGCGGGTGCGTTCGGCGAACCGGTGCCCTGTCGGCCAGGGCGATGACGTGGTCGGATCCGTTTCCTTTGGTGGTTCGTCCGGCGGCGTCGGGGCCGCAGACAGTCGCGATGCCGGTAGACGCACTTCTCCGCAGCCTCGCCGAGGTTGTGCCAGAGGTGCCACCGGTCAGCGACCTGGAAAGCCTGAGGGGCACCGCGGGTGGCGCCTTCGGCGAAGAAGGGAGCGCGGTCGCGGCAGATGATCTCGATGCCGGGGCGCTTGGCAAGCTACGCCGCGAGGGTGTCCGCCTCCCGGTCGGGCAGGAGGTCGATCGGACGCCGTGTCTCAACGTCGACGAGCACAGTTCCGTAGATCCGGCCCCTGGGCTGGGCGTATTCGTCCACGCCGGCCGCGCGAGGCATGGCTGCGGGCGGGTCCGGCAGCGAGGTGACTAGCCTCAGCAGGGTGTTCCCGCTGGCCGGGGCCCCGAAGGTGACCGTCATCCGGGCGCCGGCCCGGCCCGCGAGCGCGAGACCGACCGAGACCAGAGTCGATCGCAGCTGCTCGGTCCGCCGGCCGAACCGGCGGGTCAGGCCGGACACCTGCTCGGCGAAGGTCTTGCGAGGACATGAGTCCTCCATGCAGACGAACCGACGCACCCGTAACGACACCACGACGAACCTGCCGACCGCCGGTAGGTCACGGGGGAAAGCGCAGGTAGGAGCTATGTATTCGTCCTGACCAGCATCCGCATCCCGGGCAGGCCGCCCGGCGGGAAGTTGCACGGGCTTCGATCTGGACGACTTTGTCGGTCATCTCGACCGACTCCACGGACACACCGGCGATCGAGGAGAACGGCAATTCGTCCAGCTGCGGCAGCACTTCGTTCACGGCGAAGGACTGTCGACCACACCACCATCCAGCCAGGCGATTTTCAGGCGAACTTTAGTTGTCGTAGGCGGTCAGTGCGCGCATGGCTGGCTGGCCCGCATGAACCTGGCTCCACTCATCAGGCCGCCTTGGAATCGATCATCTAGGCAACCGGAAGGCGCTCTACTGGCGGACCGCCGAGATCAGTCCGCCGGGCCGCTCCTCGCGCTGCGGTGGGGTGCTGATCGGGCGGCCGTAGGCGGCAGCGCGCTCGTGCAGGGTGTGGCTGTCGGCCTCCCAGCCGTGCCCGGCCAGCCAGCCCACCGGGTCGTCGGGCATCTCCGAGACCCACATGGACGCCGCCGATCCCGGCTCGGCGTCCGCGGCGAAGCGCTCGATCACGCCGCGCGAGCCCAGTGTCAGCCCCATCCGACTGCTTGCCGCCGACTGCGTGCTGATCCGGGCCAGCAGTAGCTCCACCGCGTCCTCGGGTAGATAGATCAGTAGTCCTTCGGCGATCCACGCGGTCGGCATGGCCGGGTCGTGTCCTGCGGCGGCCAGCGCGCCTGGCCAGTCCTCACGCAGATCCACCGGGACGGTGATCCGCTCGCAGCGTGCGACGGCCCGCTCCTGGCGCAGCACCGAAGCCTTGAAGTCCAGTGGCGCGGCGGTGTCGACCTCGAACAGCCGGGTGCCCTCGGGCCAGTCGATCCGGAAGGCCCGGCTGTCCATGCCGGCGCCGAGCAGCACGACCTGCCGGATCCCGGACGCGGAGGCCTGCTGCAACAGGTCGTCGAGGAACTTCGTCCTGATGACGATGGAGTACGACACGGCCAGTCGGCGGCGTCGCGCGGCCTCGTCATCGGGCAGCGGCGAGGAGGGCCACAGGCCGCCGGCGGTGGCGAAGGCCTGTGCCAGTGGGTCGCGGAACAGCGCGTTCTCCCGCTCGGTCTCCAGTGCCCGCACCCTGGCCACCCCCACCGCCGTGGCCCACACTCCCGATGGCTGCACCCGCTCCTGCGCGTTAGTCACCGCGCCAGCCTAGATGATCGATTCCAGGGGCCTGTTGAGGGGAGTGAGCACTCCCGTCGGTCCAGACGCTGTTGCGAACCGTGGGTGTCCGAGGTGCCGTACGGAGTCGTACGGCTCATACACCTGACGGTGCTCGAGCCCGGCGAGTCGGCTCCGACCGGCACCTGGAGCATCGGCCAGGAGACAGTGACTTCGCCTTCGAAAGAGGGTGGGCTGTCTCCCCGCGACTTCCCGCCCGAGGTGAGGGACGTCCTGAGCGTGATGGCAGGATCGCTGGGTGCGGCGGCCTAGGTAGCTTGCGTTACGACAGCCAGGGTCCGGGTTGGGGAAGGGGTGCAGGAGTCGACGGCCGAAGACCGTCTGGCTCGGGGAGTGACCAACGCACCCTGGCTTGGCCGTTGGGCTGCAGCCGCCGGCTCGTGCGCAGCGCGGAGGCGGCACGACGGCGCCGTGTCGGTGGCTCTGAGGTGCCCGAACGCCGTCTCGGCCCCGGTGACGGCGGCCGCAGCGCTGTTATGGCGCGTCCTCGGCCGGGCCCCACGACTCCTGCCATGACCCACCGAACCGGCCTCATCCTCGACTTCGGCGGTGTGTTGACCACACCCCTGTTGCCCTCCGTGCTCGCCTTTGAGCAGCGCGAGGGCCTCGCTCGAGGGGCCTGCGTCACGGCGTTGTACCTCGACGAGGAGGGGGCCCGGCGCACCCACGATCTCGAGCGCGGCGCGATGACTCAGGCGGAATGGAACAGCGCGGCCGCCAGGAGCCTCGGTGTGGCTGCCGGCAACCTCATGGGACGCATCTTCGCGGATTTGCGTCCCGAGGCCGCCATGATCAAGGCCGTAGTCGCCGCCCGGCGGGCCGGTGTGTCGGTGGGGATCCTGTCGAACTCCGTCGGACTCGACCCTTGGAATCTGTATGACGGGTACGACATCGACCAGCTCTGCGACGCTGTGGTGATCTCTGAGCGCCACCGGATGCGCAAGCCCGATCCGGCCATCTTCCAGCTCATGCTGGAGATGCTCGGCAAGCCTGCCGAAACCTGTGTCTTCGTGGACGACACGGAGCAGCACCTCGCGCCGGCAGCGGAGTTGGGGCTGGCAGCCGTCCACGCGAAGGACCCGGAAGAGACGATTGCGCGGCTGGAGGTCCTGCTCGGTGTCCCCTTGGCCTGAGGGGCTGTCGTGCGTTCGAGTCGCCGCGAGCATGCCAGTCGTCGGGCACGGCATGCCGGTCAGAGCCCGGACGCCAGGCGTTGCAGGATCTGCCCAGTCGGCTCGGCGGTGGCATGGCGGTACCCGGTACCGGCCCACAGGTTGATCAGCTCGGGGTCGTCCGCGGCAGCGGCAGCTTTGCGCATCGGGCTGGTCAGGTGGTGCAGTGCGGGATATCCGGCGGGAGCGAGAGCGGTGTAGCGGTCGGTGAAGCCGTTGCGCAGCGCTCTTGCGGGACGGCCTGTGAACGCCCGGGTCACCACGGTCCGGCTCCGTGCCGGGTCGGCCAGCGCGGTCCGGTGCGGTTTGGAGGTACCGGCCTCGTCGGCGCGCAGCAGGACGGTACCGACCATGACCGCCGCGGCTCCGGCAAGCAGCGCCCCGGTCACGTCCGCCGCGGTGGCCACTCCACCTGCGGCGACGAGTGGCAGGCTCACCGCCTGGCGCACCTGTCCCAACAGTTCGGCCAGGGGCACGGGTTCCGGGATGCGCTGCGGCGTCAGCGTGCCGGAGTGCCTTCCTGCCGCCGAGGCCTGCACGGCCAGCAGGTCCGCGCCGGCTTCCGCGGCCTGTCGGGCCTCGGCGGGCGAGGTGACCGTCTGGACGACCACCGTGCCGGCGGCGCGCAGCGCGGCGATCACCGCCGCCTTCGGGATGGCGAAGGTGAAGCTGACGACCGGTACCGGGTCGGACAGCAGCAGGTCGATCTTGTCCGGCCAGTGGTCGTCGTCCTCGACGATCCCGGCTGCCAGGACGTCGACGCCATACGCCCGGGCATCGGATGCGACCCTACGGGCGTAGTGATGGAAGGCGTCTCGGTCGACCGGGACGGGGTTGGGCGCGAACAGATTGACCCCGAAGCCCACGCCGTCGGAGCGAACCGCCGCGATCTGCTCGGCCAGGGCGTCGGCGGTCCGGTAGCCGCCCGCAAGAAACCCGAAGCTGTTCGCCCGGGCCGCCGCGGTGACCAGTGCCGGCGTGGTGGGACCGCCGGCCATCGGAGCGGCGAGGATCGGGGCGCTCACCCCGAGATCGAGCAGCGGCGAAAGCGTCATATGTGTATTCCTCCTGTGGTGGCACCGTGCGCCTTGTCGGGTCCCGTGGGGGGCCGAACCCGGTCCGCGCGCCGCCGGTCGGCTCCCGGCTGCTGCAGATCGAGTGCGGCAGCCGTCGTGTCAGGCGGCGGCCGGCATGTGCGGGCTGCGAGCGCCCAACAGGGCCAGACAGTTCGTCCAGAGCGCGCCGAGCTGGGAGGCGTTGTTGTAGAGCTTGGCGAACAGGACCTGACCCTCAAGCTGTGCGGCCACGGATCGCGCTGCTTCGCGCGTGTCGCTCACCGTGACCTCGCCACGCTCGTGGGCCTCGGTGATGACGGCCTCGACCATCGCGACCTGGTCGTCGAAAATCTGCTGCAGGCGTCTGCGGACGGCTTCGGTCCGGTTGCTCATCTCCAGGGTGAGATTGCCGAACATGCAGCCTGAAACGGTCCCGCAGCTCTGCTGCCCGGCCAACTGTTCGGCCTCCGTCTCTTCGCAGAGTTGTCGCATCCGCTGCAGTGGCTGAGCGTCGCTCTCGAGGATGCGGGCCCAGTCGCTCCGCTGGAGGGCCCACTGCTCGTCGATCACGGCGAGCGCGAGGGCCTCCTTCGACTCGAAGAAGTAATAGAAGCTTCCCTTGGGTACGCCGGCCGTCTCGCAGATCTCGGCCACGCCCAGAGCTGAATAGCCGCGTAGCTCGATGAGCGAGTGCGCGGCACCGAGAATTTTCTCCCTGGCATCACTTTTGCGTCCCACCTGCTTAGTATACGACCGCTCATCTATCTATTACTAGACCGGTCGGCTAGTGAGTCGGGCGCTCCCGCGCCCCGATCCTCGCTCTGTCGATGACGACGAGCGCGTCGCACGCGTCCGCGGAAATTTCGTCGTGGTCGGTGACTGGTTCGTAGGCAGTCGTCACGCTGCCGTGTCCGGGTGTCGCTGCCGAGCCGCCGGACGGTTTCGCCAGGCCTGGTCCAGTGCTCGGCCGAACAGTTCGACGGGCTGCAGGCCGCTCACACCGTACTGCCGGTCCAGCACGAAGCACGGCACACCGCCTGCCCCCAATTCGGCGGCCTGCCGCTCGTCGGCCCGTACCTCCTTGGCGTACACGTCGGCATCGGCGAGCACCTCGCGCACCTCTGCGTCGTCCAGGCCCACTTCGACCGCCAAACTCCGCAGGGTCTCCTTGTCGTGGATCGAGCGCTCTTCTGCGAAGTTCACCTGGAAGGCGAGATTCATCAACTCGACCTGGACGCCGCGGGACTTGGCGAAGTGCAGCAGGCGGTGGAGGTCGAAGGTGTTGCCGTGCACGCGTGCGCCGACCAGGAAACCGAGCCCTTCGGCGCGCGCTTCGGACGCGGCGTACTCCTCTCTTGCGACCTGCTGCCCGCGGGTGCGCCCGTACTGCGCGGCGACGGCGTCGATGATCGGTGTGGTTCCGTCCTCGGCCTTCGGGTTGAGCTCGAATGAACGGTGGACCACCTCGACGTGGTCGCGGTGCTCGAAGGCTGCGAGGGCTCGCTCGAAGCGTGCCTTGCCGATGTAGCACCAGGGGCAGGCGATGTCGGTCCAGATCTCCACGCGCATGTGTCGGTGTCTCCATGGGTGCAGTGGGTCCTTTGGACGCGGAGCCCGCGCCGGGTCGGCAGCGGGGTCCCGTCCGTCCGGACTCGGGTGAGTCGTGTTCCGATCGCGGTGGGACACGTCGAGAGGCGCATGCCGTTCGGTCGGTCGAATGAACAGCGTGTTCCGATCGCCACCGGCTGTGGTCAGCCGACGGCACGTGGGAACGACTGCTGCAGCAGGCCCAGGCCGCCGCCGACGCCGCTGGCGAGATCGACTGGGACGTCGCGGTCGATTCCACCGTCGTGCGGGCTCACCAGCACGCGGCTGGTGCCCGCATCGATCCGCCACCGGCACCCGTGCCAAAGGGGGCCGAAGCAGCAGAACACCAGGGCGAAACGCCCTGGCGAAGCGTTCTTTCCCGCCTGGTGGAGGGGGTGCAGGAGGTGAGGGCCTGGGCCGCTCGCGGGGCGGGTTCACCAGCAAGCTCCACCTGAGCGCCGACGGCTGCTGCCGCCTGCTATCCCTGGTCGTCACTGCGGGGGAGCGGGCAGATTGCACTCAGTTCCAGACGGTGCTGGCAAAGATCCGCGTTCCGCGGGTCGGTCCGGGCTGGCCTCGCACGAAGCCCGACAGCATCACGGCCGACAAGGGCTACAGCAACGGCCCGTGCCGCGAGTACCTGAGGCGCCGGGACATCCCGCACACGATCCCGGAGAAGAGCGACAGCCAGGCCGCCCGCCTGCGCAGAGGTTCACGCGGTGGACGGCCACCCGGCTTCGATGAAGAGCGTTACAAGAAACGCAACACGGTGGAACGGGCGATCAACCGACTCAAGCAGTCCCGAGCGGTGGCCACGCGGTACGAAAAACGCGGTTACGTCTTCCTTGGCACCGTCACCGTAGTGTCGCTGGCCATAAGGCTCCGGTCCTGACAACTGCGAGGCAGGGCAAAACCGCTCGGCCGGTCTGTGAGTGCCGTCTTATGGTTCCGGGATGAGTAACTCTGCTGCGGCTGCTGTCCTCACAACCGCCGACCTGCCTGAAGCGATACGTGCGGTGCGCGCCTTGCTGGACATCGCAGACATCGGTCAGGGAGAGGTCGACTTTGAAGCCGTGATCAGGTCACCGGATGTCCTGGCGCAAGTACGTCACGTACTGCCCGACCTCCAATGGTGGGCGTCGGCTGGCAAGGAGCACGGCTCGTCGGAGGCCGGCGACAACCCTGCAGACTGCCTGCCGATCCAAGTGTTCGACTGGGGTCGTCCGCCAGACCTCGCCGAGCCCTTCATCGCCGCTCTGGGGTCAGATGCCGGAGCTGTTCGGTGGGATCTGGACGCGTGGCCTGCGGTTCCCGAAGCGAGGCTGGAGGCGATCTCGCAGAAGTACGCGTACCTCACGCTGACAGTGAATTCCCGGGACCTCTACCAGGACGATCCGTCGCAGGACCACACCGTCCACGTGCACTCCCGGGACCGGGACGGTGACCAGATCGCCCGTGTCCATTGGCTCGCCGGTCAAGTAGGCGGCCGGTTCACAGGCAGGATGGAGTCGGCGTACCTGTAACCCCTCAGCAAACAGGCAATACCGCCGTCTCCATCTGCCTCTGTCACATGATCGGCCGGACAACTCCTAGTACTCCAGCCGGACTTCGGTGTATGTCCTGGTCAACGGCTTAAGCGTGGGGATTGTAGCGGGGTGGTGCCGGGTGAAGGGCGGATTCGCCCGGCCCGTCCCGCGAACGGATGACCACGTCGGGTGTAGTGACAGCAACGGGGACAGCCATGGCACATTGATGACGTACCTCCCTCAGGGTGGGAACACGGGCTGGAAGAACTGTTCTTACGGATCGGGCACCGCTTCCCCCGTGTCGAGCCCAGACGACGGATGCGGGACTACGTGCGCGGTCTGCTCGGACCCGTGGGGCACAAGAACTCCTGGCAGCTGGCCGAGTTCGCCGGGCAGCACTCCACCCCTGTCGGGCTGCAGAACCTTCTGGCGAAGAGCCGCTGGGAGGCCGACGAGATACGCGACGACCTGCAGGGATACGTCGCCGAACACCTCGGCGCCGACGACGGCATCTTGATCATCGATGACACCGGCTTCGTCAAGAAGGGCATCAGCTCAGTCGGCGTGCAACGGCAGTACTCCGGCACCGCCGGACGCACCGAGAACTGCCAGATCGGTGTCTTCGCCGCCTACGCCACCATCCGCGGTCACGCTCTGGTCGACCGCGAGCTCTACCTCCCCAAGTCCTGGACCGACGACCCCGAACGCTGCCGCACCGCCCGCATCCCCCCACACCGCCCGTTCGCCACCAAGAACGAACTGGCCCGCACCATGGTCCTGCGAGCGCAGGCCGGCCCGCTGCGCGTCGCCTGAGTCGCGGCCGACGCCGCCTACGGACAGGACTCCCGCTTCCGACGCTTTCCGGAAGACGCCGGCCTGTCCTACGTCGTGGCCGTGCCGAAGTCCCAGCAGGTTCACGGCCCCCGCACCGAGCACCTAATCGGCCAGGCCCCCGGCGAGGCATGGCAGCGGCTCTCCTGCGGCGACGGCGCCAAGGGGCCGAGGCTCTACGACTGGGCTGCCGCCCGCCTGCCAGTGGTCTGGGAGTTCGACGGCGGCGAGCCCACTCGGCAGCGCTGGATGCTCGCCCGCCGCAGCATCACCAAGCCCGAAGAGCTCGCCTATTTCCTGGCATCCGCTCCCTTGGACGCGACCGTCGCCGATCTCGTGCGGGTCGCAGGATGCCGCTGGAGGATCGAGGAATGCTTCCAGGGCGCGAAGAACGAATGCGGCCTGGACCAGTACGAAGTCCGCCGCTACGTAGGCTGGCACCGCCACATCACTCTCGCCATGCTCGCCCACGCGTTCCTGGCCGTCGCTGCCGCCCAAGAGCGCGAAAGGGGGGAGCCGGCCACGACACACCCGACCTCGTGGACCTCACCCCGGCCGAGATCCGCCGTCTGCTGGCAGCTACCCACCCACGTCCTGCTCGACAGGACAACCACGCGGTGAAGTGGTCGAGATGGCGCCGCCGACACCAGGCCCGGTCCCGGCGCTGTCACTACACACGCCGCGGTTACTCATTCGCGGGGCATGCCGGGCGAACCCGCCCCGCCCCCGGCACCACCCCGCCAGAAACCTCACGATCAAGCTGTTGACCAGGAGATATACCGGAGCGCGGCTTGGGAACTAGTCAGCTTGATGTGGTCGGTTCGCATCTGAGCCCATTGTCACGGCGGACGGCGAGAGCGTCGTGGAGGCATAGATGACGCGGCTCGGCAGGTGCCCGGCGGGCAACTCGACGCGGTCTGTAATCGGCCTACCGGTGCTGCCAGATCGCCGCAGGAGCGCCATCCCTGGCGTTGCTGTGGTCTTCCCCTGCGTTGAAGAAGAATGCCCAGGTCACGACGCTGTCGCCAGCACGCTGTGTGCCCGGCTCCATCTCGAAGCCGTCACAAAAGACATCTCCGCCGTAGCTGAATCTGATGCCTGTCTCGTACGCGGCGGCGTGCGCCTGCATCTCCTGAGCAAGTTCCGACGGCACACGGCCGATCAGGCGGATGCCCTCGCAGGTGACCTGTGGACCTGTGCGTCCGTCGACGAGCACGTACTCCAGAACACGGTCCCGATCGACCACGTCGAAGTAGCACCTCACAGCCGACTGCCATGAGTACGGCTCCGGCTTGCGGAACTCGGCGACGCGCCAGTCCGCTTCGGTCGCATCCGAAACGGCGGCGAAGCCGTGCCCGGCCATGGCGGCGATGCAGTCCGTCCAGCTCATCCCAAAGTGCAACGGCCCAAGTGCCTACCCCGACACGTACTCCCACTGATCGCGCTCCCCGTCCGGAAGTACTGCCCACAAGTCCTGGTCCATCACATGATGATCACCCCGAGGGGCGCCGGCCTTGCCGCCGGGGTCATGGTGAGGCTGCACTCAGCATCGGCGCGGCGGTCAAACTGCCGCGTGTAGCCGCAGCACTCGTTCGCGGGGCATGCCGGGCAATCCCAGCCGGCCCCGGCACCACCCCACTACACTTCCCAAACCCAAGCCGTTGACCAGGACATACACCAAAGTCCGGCTGGAGTACTAGTTCTCGGCCGATGCCACCAAACGTGATGCCGCGCCCCGAGGGAATTCGTCACCTGTTTGACAGGTGACGACGGTCATGTAACGATCCACGTGAACGCAGTGAAGGGCGCATGCGAGCCGGTCGCTGCGGGGGAGCGCTGTCGCGTCCGGACCGTTTCCGCTGTGTGGAACGGAATCGAGCCGCTCGGCGTTGTGGCCCACGTTCATCAACGCCCGCGACCGGCACCCGGGGTCTTCGGGCGGAAAAGTGTTCCGTCGATCCAAGGATTCCCGTGAAAATGCCCAAAGTATTGAAAACGGTCACGGTCGCGGTGGCCGTTATGACCATTGCCTGCGGATGTTTCCTGCAGGTTTTCTGAGAATGATGGTGGTTGCCGAAGGGTGGCCTATGACGGCCTCTATGCCTTCCGTCGCTACCGAATTCCCGTCACAGAGACAGAAGGGCGCAGCAAAATGATGAATATGCAGAAGGTCGATAAGGACATGGATGTTGACGTGCTGGCCCGTCAGGCCCGGTTCGGCGCCCTGCCCGAGCGCATCCGGCCGGAGGACACGACGGAAGTGGTCCCCGTCATGGCGCGGTATCCGTCGCAAGACCTCTATGACCATGAAAATTCGCTCACCTGCAAGTTCATATAGCAGCTGTCCCATGGCTGCGGCTCCGTGAGACGGCTCTGACTGAAGCGGCCACGGCCTCCTGGCTTCGGGCCGACGTGGTGATAGGTCGATGGGGCTCGGTGACGCCAGGTGGCGTACGAGTCGGGTGCTCCTGCGGCGGTGGGACCGAGATCCCGGGCTCCGGCGGTTGCTGGTGCGGCGGCCCACCGAAGGACAGCAGAAAGGTTGTCTCGTCCGCCGGTCATCGTCCAAGGGCCGGTCAGTTGTCCGGCAAGCCGAAGTGCTGGCGCAGTGCCGGCGTCGGACGCCCGCACGCTATTCATCCAGCTGTTGCTGAGACGCGCCACGGGAGTGGCGCCCACGGCGGTTCGTGCAGATGGGCTGAATATGGAGGCGCCAGGGTGGAACTGAGAGGTGATACGTCGCTCCGCCTGCGACGCGGATGGCGACCGCAGCGGGCCGGGGAACTCCGCCGTGAAGTTCCCGGGCCGCAGCCGTACTGCGCCAAGGCGAAGGATGCGCTTCTTGCCCTCTTGTCCGTCACCTGCCAAACTGGTGACATGATGCATTCCTTTAAGTGCGGCACCCCGGCGCTGGACTTCGTAGGGACGTTGCGGGCGCGGCACAACCCCGAGCCCGTAGAGATGCTCTCGTCGCCGGAGAGTCTCGACGCCTGGTACCGCGAGTCCGGAGTCGTCGACGGCGACACGAACTGTGGGCCGTCCGACGTTGCGGAGGCGGTGGCTCTCCGCGAGGCGATCTATGCGCTCGTCGCTGCCGGGCTGGCGGGGGAGAGCTACCACGCCGACGCGCTCGACCTGCTCAACCGCACGGCGCGCACACCGTCGGCAGTCCCGCAGCTCACCCAGCAGGGCCGCCGGATCGAGGCGACTGCGCAGCAGGCGCTGTCCTCGGTGGCACGAGAGGCAATCCGCGTTCTCACCGGACCGGAAGGGTCGCTGCTCAAGGAGTGCAGCAGGCCTGAGTGCACGCAGATCTACATCGACCGGTCGCATGGAGCCCGACGGGAGTGGTGCGCCATGGATCCGTGCGGAAACAGGGTGAAGGCGGCCGCATACCGTGCCCGCAAGAAGGTGAGCAAGCCGCGGACCTCCGCCACGGCAAAGGTGAGGCCATGAGCCTGCTCTGATGCGGCACGGCAGCGACGCGGTAGGCGACCCTCAAGGCCCCGACGTCCCCATTCCGCCAGGTACGCGCGATCCCAGGGCGGGTACCCACCATGGCTGTGCCTCCCGTTGGCCCGCAAAGTGCACCCGAGGGCCGTCCTTTCCCGCGCAGACGCGCCAACTCGCTGGCATTGCAGGTGAAGCGGAACACGTCCATGCCGTGCCGGACGACGCTATTTTTTGGAATTCGCCGCGTACGCCGAGGCCGGACCGGGTGTCACGCCATCGCGCCGACGCCCCGGTCGCCCGTCGCCGCACCGACGTCTTGGGGTGCGGGCGCCAGAGCGGAGCCAGGAAGTGCAAGGCGCCGCAGCATGCACCCGGCGACGGAGATCCGGACAGCCAACCGCACGATCCAGTACCCCAGCACACAACCGAGGGTATTGACGAGCAGATCGTTGACATCTGCTTGTCGGTAGTTGTTGAAGAGAGCCACACAGAGTACCTGCGACACCTCGATCGCGAGACTGAGAATGGCCCCGTAGGCGACGGCCCGCCGCGTGGAAGTGGCCTTTGGGAAGATCAGAGGGAGCAGCATTCCCAGCGGAACGGTAAGCATCGTGTTGGGTATGGCACTCGGGTCGAGGGTGACCAAGAACAACCAGTTGATCTGGTCGTACCACATGGCTCCGTCCGCCCACTTGCCGTACATGATGTGGAAGGGGAAGAGCGTGAGACCGAGAACGCCTGCGATGTACACCGCTGCCACGATCCGGACGGGCACGAACCGCCATCCCCACGCGGCCCCGCTTTGCCACGCAACGCTTGCACGGCGAGGAAGACGCAAAATAGGGCGATGAGGGGAACGAAGACCGCCCCCGCCTCGAATCGGTAGTTGACATCACCCATGACCTGATTCCTCCAGAGATTCGCGGGCTGGACCTGTGCCGCCAGGTGGTGGCCGAGCGTTCGGCGCGGGCGAGGCAGCGTGCTCCTGCCGGTTGTGGAATGACACACCGTCACCGGCGGCCACGACTCTCCCGGAATCGCGTCGGCTCCGTATCCGGCAAGAGGCAGATCCTCAGCTGCCCACTACGACTTTCGGCCGAGAGGCAGCCCGCTTCACCCCCCGACAGACCGAAGGTACGACCCGTGCTGCGGCAGCGGAACGGCACGTGCAGGTCACCGCCCTGCTGGGGGCCATAGGGTTGATTGCGGAAGGAAACTGATCGGGCGCCAAGGGTTGCTGTGCCGCTCGGTGACGCGCAGGCCTCGGCGGAACAACTGGAACTGGTGGGTGTCGTGGGTCGTCACTCCGGTGCTCTGGACGGCGATCGTGCTGCGGCCGATGGCGGTCGATGTAGTGGACATCAGCGTCATGATCGCGCTGCTCTTCGCCGTGGGATCGACCGCGGTTCTCGGTGCCGGCGCGGCCTGGAGGCTGATCAAGGCGGACCGGCGACGACGGGCGAGGGCATTGCGCCTGGAGCAGCGCACGGAGTTCGCGCGCGACCTGCACGACTTCGTCGCCCACCATGTGACTGGCATCGTCGTTCAGGCGCAGGGAGCGCTGGCGATCGCCGAGCGGCGGCCGGAGTTCGCGGGTGAGCCTGATCGGCGGACGCATCCAAGCGGGCCCGATCAGTGGCGGCGGCTGGGCCGTCGAAGCCGACCTCCCGGCGATCCCGGACCCGGCTGGAGCGACCCGATGACCATCCGGGTGCTGATCGCCGACGACCAGGCCATGGTCCGTGCCGGCTTCGTGATGATCTTGAGCGCTGAGGACGACATCGAGGTCGTCGCCGAAGCCGCGGACGGCCTGCAGGCAGTGGAACTCGCGGAGCGGCACCGCCCCGATGTCGTGCTGATGGACATCCGCATGCCCGGCCTCGACGGCCTCGAAGCGCTGCGCCACCTGCCCCGCGCCGGCACCGTCAGTGCCCCGAAGGTCGTCATCGCCACGACGTTCGACGACGACGAGTATGTCCATCGCGCTCTGCACGACGGTGCCAGCGGATTCCTGATCAAGGACTCCGGTCCCGCCCTGCTCGTCGAGGCGATCCGGGCGGCGGCCTCGGGTGAGGCCCTGGTCAGCCCATCCATCACGGTGCGGCTGCTGCGCGGCCTCAACCGTGCGGTGCCCACCCGCCGCACGGTGCACAGCGCACTGTCGGCCCGCGAGTTGGACCTCGTACGCCTGGTGGCTCGGGGGTTGACCAACGCCGAGATCGCCACCGAACTGTCCATCGCGGTGGGCACCGTCAAGACCCACCTGGGCAACGTGCAGACCAAGTTGTCGGCCCGAAACCGTGTGGAGATCGCTGCCTGGGCCTGGGGAACCGGCCTCGTCGACCGGCAGTGACCACAGAGGGCGCTCCGTGGGAGGCCATAGAGCACACGTGCCTCACCTGCGAATCGTGTCCTCGGCGGGATACGCCTTCTGCCGGAACGCGATCCGGGACGGGGGCGGGTTGAGCCGCCCGCCCGTTCAGCTGAAGTCGACAGAACATCCCGGGTCGGTCCGTGGGCGAGGAGCCGCGTACCTGATCGCAGGCCGACGCCGCTCCCGGTACAGCTGAGTTCTGTGCGAGGTCGTCCAGGGCATCTGGATCAGCCTCGAGATGCGCGCCATCCCTGCAACTCCCTGGTCATTCCCGGTCTTGCCGTGGTCCTGCGCTTTACAGGCCGGTCGTCCGCCGCGACCACGCAGGACAGGGTCCGCGGGGCCACAGGGCCATCAGCGCCTGTTCGACCACTTCGGTCAGGGCCGGATGGACGTACAGCAGGTCCCGGGCGACCTGGTCCGCCGTCAGGCCCGGTGTCATCGCCTGGATCAAGGGCTGAATGAGTGTCGCAGCGTGCGGGCCGGTGATGTGCGCGCCGAGGACCCTACGCCCTCACCAGGTATTCGATCTTGCGACGATGCGGGAGCGCGCGTCCATACGGATGTACCCGAGCCGTGCCCTGGTGAGGCTGACGTCAACGGTGCTTCCCGCCTGCGCGACGGTCGACGCCACTGCGGGACGCATCCTCGGCCGGTAGCCCGCCGCCCGGGCTCAGTGGGGTCGTTGGCCTCGCTCCGTGTGCATGGCGTCTCGTGGCGACGTCCGGCCTCGTGGCGTCTGGTGGGTCATGTGCGCCCCGTGGGGTTCACCGGGGTGGCTCCCCGTCCACCCTGCCGGTTCCTGGACCGGCCGCGAACCTGCGTGAACCAAGCATTCAGACCGCTCGGTAGAGCTGCGTGACCTGAGTCATGAGCCCCTCGCTTGACTGCATCAGACAGACCTGTCTAATCTCTTTTCTGTACTAGACAGACCTGTCTATCCCTGAGGGTGACTCATGAGCCTCACGCCCACCGCGCGCGACGCCGTCGGCACGAACAACCTCGTACGGCGGTCTCGTGTGCGCGCCGCCCACCGGCGAAGGCGGGACCTGGGACCCGGTGCCTCCCTCGTCCTGCTCGCCTCGATCGTCGTGTCGCTGCTGGCCGCGTCAAGCGCGCCGACCCCGCTCTACGCGATCTACCAGCAGCGCTGGGGCTTGTCGCCGATCACCACCACCATCGTCTTCGGCGTCTACGCGCTTGCTGTGCTGGTCTCGCTCCTGGTCCTCGGCAAGATCTCCGACCATGTCGGCCGTCGGCCGGTCCTGCTGGTGGCGCTGACCGGGCAGGTCGCGGCAATGGTCGTCTTCGCCACAGCCGGCGGGGTGGACGCACTGCTGGCCGCCCGTGTCGTCCAGGGCGTGGGCACCGGCGCCGCGATCGGCGCGATCGGCGCCGGCATGCTCGACATCGATCCGCGCAGGGGGGGCTTTCTGAACTCGTTCGCGCCCGCAGTGGGCACTGCTAGCGGTGCCCTGGTCTCCGGGCTGATCGTGCAGTACCTGCCCGTGCCCACCCGCCTCGTCTACTTCGTGCTGCTCGGCATATTTGTCCTGCAGGCGCTCGGCGTGCTCGCTCTGCGCGAGACGGTGAGCCGCAAGCCGGGCGCCCTGGCCAGCATGGCCCCCGAGATCAAGCTGCCCAAGGCCGCCCGCACCCCGGTGGCCATCGCCGCGCCCGTACTGTTTGCGGTGTGGGCACTGGCCGGCTTCTACGGCGCGCTGGGCCCGGCCATCATCCGGACTCTGGTGCACTCCAACTCCGTGGTGTGGGGTGGGCTGCCGCTGTTCGTGCTCGCCGGTTCCGCAGGCCTGGCCGTGCTGGTGCTGCGCGGGGCCTCGACACGCACAGTGATGCTGCTCGCCGCCGGCGCCCTGGTTGCCGGTGTGACGATCACCCTGGTGTCCATCGGCAATGGCACCGGCGGCGCAGCCGCCGCGACCGGGTTCTTCGCGGGCAGCGCGATCGCCGGCTTCGGCTTCGGCAGCGGATTCCAGGGCGGCATCCGCATGGTGATGCCCCAGACGCAGCCGCATGAGCGGGCCGGTGTGCTGTCCCTGCTGTACGTGGTGTCCTACCTGGGCCTGGGCGTCCCCGCGGTGATCGGCGGCGTGCTGGTCGTGCACGGAGGCGGGCTTCTGCAGACCGCCCGGGAGTACGGCATCGCCGTCATCGTGCTGACGGCCGCGGCGCTGGCCGGGCTGTTGCTCAACGGCCGCCGTGCAGAGCCGGTGGCTGTGCTCCGGATGCAGGTCGGCCACACCCCCGAGGCTGCACCCGCCTCGCAGACCGCACACGTGCGGCAAACCGTCGGCTAGAATAGACTGGTCTGTCTGAAAGGGTGATCGTCATGGTGGCCAGGACCGCAACGAAGCCGTCTGTACGGGAGCGCCTGCTCGAGGCCGCGAACGAGCTCTTCTACCGCGAGGGCGTGCAGACCGTCGGCATCGATCGCATCATCGAGCATGCCGGAGTTGCCAAGGCCTCCCTCTACAACACCTACGGGAACAAGGAAAGCCTGGTCTGCGCCTACCTGGAATCCCGCAAAGCGCGCATCCAGGACCGGATCCTCCGGACCCTGACCCGCTTCAGGACTCCCCGTGAACGGCTGCTCGGTGTCTTCGACGCGCTGGGCGAGTCTTTCACCACGCCCCAGTACAACGGCTGCGCGTTCGTACGGGCCACCGCGGAGGCGCCGGACGACAGCTCGATCAGCCGCGCGGCTGACGACTACCGGGCATGGGTGCGCGGCCTGTTCACCGAATTGGCCACGGAGGCCGGGTACGCCGACCCTGAGGGGCTGGCACGCCAACTGCACCTGCTCTACGACGGTGCCGCACTCTCCGCGCGGATGGACCGTGACCCCTCGGCCTCCAGTACCGCCCGCGCCGCTGCCGTCGTCCTGCTCGACGCGGCCTCGCTCATCGAGCCCGTGACCACCGGCCCGGAAAGCTGAATCCCTGACTGTCCGCCGGCGCGGTTGGGCCGGATGCGGCGAAGCCTTGGACGGGACGTGTATACCGTTCGGTCGACCCGCCGATGCGGGCGCCCGCCGAAGGGTCGGACGCTCCTCCGACCTGGCCGTGGGGGAGGGTGCGGCCGGGCGGCTGGGCGGACGAGCAGTTGGCGCCCCGGTGGCCGGGAAGAGCGTCGGTGGATGGCCGGAAGGCTGTGGCGGTCGGAACTTCCGGGTCGGCGTCCTCGAGCCGGCCGCAGGGGCGGCCATGCGCGCGGTCAGGGCTTTCATGTGCGAGTATATGCTCCTATCCTGGGACGGGGAGCTTTGGAGGAGACGATGGCCCCTGCGCCGGTGGATCCGGATGACGCGTGCAACAACCTGGCTCTGCGCAAGGCGGCTCGGTACCTCGGTGCGACGTACGACAAGGCCCTGGCTCCGGTCGGTCTCCGTGCGACTCAGTTGAGCATCCTGCAGAAGCTGAGTGCTCACGGAGAAACGACGATCACCAGTCTCGCCGACATGATCGCCATGGACCGTACGACGCTGGCCTCGAACCTCAAGCCGCTTGCGCGGGAGGGCTTGGTGGCGGTCGAGCCCTCGGTGGCCGACCGCCGGGCGCGAATCGTCACGATCACGCCGCACGGCCTCTCCCGGATGAAGTCGGCGCTGCCGCTGTGGAAAGCCGTACAAGACCGGTTCGAGGACAGTTTCGGAGCCGACGACGCGGCCCGACTGCGCGCATCGCTGAAAGCCGTCCTCGACACCGGCTTCGATCCCTGGGCCGAGTAAGGACGCGACTGTTTCGACGCCGTCGGCGAGTCTGCCCGCGCGCCCGCACGTCGTCGGCGTGTCCCCGTACGCCCTGCGCATGCGGCGGACTTCGGCCCGCGTGGCGCGGGTGCCCCGGCCCGAGTGCGTGGGCCGGGGTATTCGCCGAGGGCATCGGCGGGATCGGTGCGAACCAGCCGCGCCGGGGTGTGGGGGAGTGTGGACCGCGGCGGCAGGCACGTCGTGTTCGGGTGTCACGGCGTGCCGGGCGTCCTGCTCCGGCCGGGGAGCTGTCCCTGCACCGGCCAGGGCCTCCACAGTGAGGGGATCACGGTCGCACCCGGCTTCTGTGCTGTGCGTTCGGTGTCAGGGGAGGTCGGTGCCGTCCTTGCCGTCCCGCAAATGCGAGCACATGCTCATAAGGGGGTGACGGGCATCCACCCACTCTCGGAGACGGTCGGTGCTGCCGGTCACTTCCGGCGCCGGCGGCAGCTTCAGGGCCGCACCTTCACACGCCACATCAGCGTGTGATCACACCCGGATACATCAGTCACCCGGAAGGAGATCGACCGATGGTTGCCAGCAACCCTGTTCCTGTTCGTCGATGGTGGCGTGGGCCGGTGTCCTGCGCGGACGTACCCCTGGACGGCGCGTCGGCCGACGTCGAACGTGGGTTGGCCGTACCTGCACAGACGGTCGAGACGTTCGTCGCCGCGCGCAAGGACTTCCGCCTGGGCAGAGCTGCACCGGGCGGCCCACATCGGCCCGCAACCGACCAGGAACCGTCACCGATCTCTCAAGGAGACGATGCGATGCAATCTGCGCAGGAGAGCCCCGACCCTGCCGAAACGGTGCGCCGCGAGCGGTTCGGCAAGCTGCCGAAGCGAATCCACCCCACGGAGATGGTTGAAGAACGGGCAGCGACGTCGGCGGACCCGGCGGAGAACACCTACAGCTCCGACGAGTGGCTCGTTCGCTACTGTCTGTGAGCTATATCGGCCCGACGGCCCGACAATGGAGAGCTCCCATGCGCATGCCCAACCCCCCCATGGCATTGTCGCTGGCAATGCTCTCGGCCGCCGTTGCCGTGGGCTGCTTCGTCCAGGTCTTCTGACCACCCCGGTGCCGGTGGCTCGGGCCCTGCCACGACCGCCGGCCGGTTCACCCCTGAGTCGGCGCCAGGGACACCCTTCGGGGACGCGTCCCCGACCCGTTGTCCGCGCTGACGACTACCTGTCGCCGATCAGACTGCTCCAGGAGCGCGTTTGCCGGAGACCGGCCCCATCCCGAAGCGTTCGGTGGCCGTGTGGGGCACATGCAAGGGATCTGCCGGTCAGGGCCGGCTGAATTTGTCTATGCAGAAGATGACTTGGGGCTCGCCGTGCCTCCGCAAAAACCCGTTGGCCAACCACGGCGGCCACTGCTACCTTTCCGGAGGCCGTGCGAGAGAACGAGGAGGTGGTACCCGTGAACGCAGTATCGACATCATGGGTGCTCCCCTCCGGGGTCACGGTCGGGCGATAGTTCGTCCGGGAGCGCCGTTCAAGAGCCCTCCCGAAAGGCACGACCATGTACTTCACTTCTGAGCAGCGTCTCGACGACGGCGTCCTCGAGCGCGAATTCACCCTCGGCGAGATCCCCGGCACCCTGTGGACGCCTGGATCCGCCGCACCGGCCCCGCTGATCCTGATGGCCCACAACAACGGCCTGCCCAAGGCGCAACCCCGGCTGGTGGCCCGGGCCCGGCACACCGCGGCGAGCGGCTACGCGGTGGCCACCATCGACGCCGCCGGATGCGGTAACCGGCCCCGTTCCGCCGCCGACGAGCGGGCCCGCGCCGAGTTGCGCCGGGCGATGCAGGCCGGCGAGCCGGTCGACGAGATCTTCGAGTCCTTCATCGGCCCGCTGGTCGAACAGGCGGCCCCGGAATGGCAGATCACCCTGGAAGCCCTCCTTGCGCTGCCCGAGATCGGCGGCCCGGTCGGGTATTCGGGGTGGACCGCCCTCGGTATCCGCCTTGCGGCGGTCGAGCCGCGCATCGCGGCTGCCGGTTTCTTCGCCGGGGGCTACGTGCCCCTCGCCCAGCGCGAGGAGGCCCGGCAGGTCACCATTCCGCTGCTGTTCCTGCTGCAGTGGGACGACGAAGGGAACCCCCGGCAGCGCGCCCTGGACCTGTTCGACGGCTTCGGCAGTAAGGAGAAGACGTTGCACGCCAATCTGGGCGGGCACACCGGCACCCCGTGGTTCGAGGTGGAGGACGGGGACCGGTTCTTCGGCCGGCACCTGAAGTGAGGCCGGGCCAGGGCGGCAACAGACAGTAGGCGGTGCCGGCCACCAGGATGCCGCTCATCGAGGACAGGTCCCGGCCCTCCTCGATGGCGGTGGCCTGCAGATGCACAACCGCCCCGATCGCGGCGGCACCGGCCATCGGCGGTACCGGCCGGTCGGGGCGGCGCTCGGCCACCGCGCCTCCGTCAGCTGGGCCCATGCCGTGCGGCACTCGCCCCATACCTTGCGGATCGCCGGGCAGGCGAGCGACCCGACCACCAGCGCCCGGGCCGGGGCCGGTGGCCAGCAGCAGGTACGCACCGCGGCGTTCAGCATCCCGCGGGGGCGTCGCTGGGCCCGGTGGCCTCGGCTATCCGGCTGACCTCGGTGAACAGGACCTCAGTGGTGGCTCGTACGCGATGACGAAGAACTGGGCCTTGGTCTTTGAACCGTGTCCTATGTGGCAAGTCGGAGAAGCCGTTCCTAAGGGCTGAGGGCCGTCTCATCAGGCACGTCCTGCGTCCCAACGCCCTGCGGCCGTACCCTCGACGGCGGGATCAGCCGCTCCGCGATTATTTACAACCCGTCCGGAACTATCCAACTCCACGTACCCCGCCCCACACCGAGGCCATCGACGCCTCACCCCCGTAGGACACCGTCTCAGGAATCCTGACAAAAGCGGTGGGCTGGACCTGGCCAGCGGTCGGTGTCGTGCACGAGGCCGCCGGGCAAGGGGACGCGGTCAGCCGCGCAATCCCACGGGATAAACCCGGCGACGCAGACGGTCATCCCCGGGATACTGGTCGCCCATGGATGAGGTCAAAGTCGTCGTCGCCCATTCCGAGCGCGCGACCCTGCGCGTCGGCGACGTATTCCTGAAGGTGGACGCCGATCAGGCGCGCATCGACGTGGAGGTCGAGGCGATGGCCCTGGTGCCGGTCCCGACCCCGGAGGTCCTGTGGCGCAAGCCCCCCGTGCTTGCGATCGCCGCGGTCCCGGGGACGGCGCTCGGCCGCCTCGGCGAGCCGTCGACCGCGTCGTCGGCGGCGTGGGCCGCGGCGGGTGCCGCCATCCGGAAGTTGCACGACGCGCCGTTGCCGCCCTTCCCCGGCCGGGGAAGGGGCCTCGACGAGTTGGCGGAGGATCTCGACGGCGAGTGCGAGTGGCTCGTGACGAACGGCGTCCTGCCCGCCGACCTGGTCACCCGCAACCGCCAGGTCGCCGAGGCCGCGCTCCGGCCGTGGACTCCGATGTTCACGCACGGCGACCTGCAGATCACTCACGTGTTCGTCGACGGTGACGAGATCACCGGCATCATCGACTGGTCCGAGGCGGGCCGGGGTGATGCCCTGTTCGACCTCGCCACCTTGACCCTTGGGCACGAGGAGCGCCTCGGTGACGTCGTCGCCGGCTACGGCACCGACGTCGACCTCGACGTGATCCGCGCGTGGTGGTCGTTGCGAAGCCTGCTGGCGGTTCGCTGGCTGGTCGAGCACGGCTTCGACCCGTTCGCGCCGGGCTGTGAGGTCGACGTGCTGAGATCCCGGATGTGAGGCTGCGCGGGCCCTACTGCTGCGAGTGTGTTCTGACGCATCGAGCAGGCCATCTCCTGGGGTGCGTCACCTGCCCTTACTCCCGAGAAGGTGCGGCGCAGACGTCGCCGGCAGATGACGGCGCAGCCGAGGGTGACTCAGCCGTCGCCAGCAGGTCATCCCCGGGCCGACGCCCAGCTCCTTGGGCAGAAACTCCCAGCGGATCCCGGTGTAGAGAACGAACAGGATCCCGCACAGCACCTTGCGGCTATCCAGACGCTTACGACCTGGACGTCGCGTTTTAGGGATTCGTCAGTGTTCGTCGCCTGATGCCCCCAACAGTCGGTCCAGCTCCTTTCCGGCGTCCTCGTACCCGGCGTCGGAGATCCGTTGCAACTCGCGCAGGTCGGCGGTCGCGACCGCACGTCGAGCGAGCAGAAATCCCGCTCGCATGGATCCCTCGTCCAACAGTTCGCTCAGCTCCCCGACCTCGGCAGATGCGTCGGCGAGGTCGGCCAGCCGGTCCAGAGCGGTCGCGTTGCCCTCATCGGCCAGCTCGCGCAGGGTTTCCCGATCGATGTTCGTGTTCGCCATGACGCCATGGTGCAACCCTGCCCCAGGGGAAAGGTCAAGTGGGAAAATGGTCGGGTGATCACCATCGGACAGCTGGCCAGGTACGTCGGAGTATCGACCAAGACCATTCGCGTCTATCACGACAAGGGGCTGCTCCCCGATCCCGACCGCGATGCGTCCGGCTACCGGCGGTACGGCGCGAACGACGCCATCGACCTGATCAAGATCCGTACCCTGGCCGAAGCCGGCGTTCCCCTGGCCCGCATCCGGGAGCTGAGATCGGCGACCGACGAAGAGTTCCAGCAGGCGCTGGGTGAGATCGACGACGAACTCACCGCCCGTATCCACGGCTTGCGAGCGACGCAAGGGCGCCTGCGCCGGCTCGCCGCCGGGCATCTGGCACCACTGCCCACCGAGATCGGCATCCATCTGGAGCACCTGGTCCGCTGGGGGTTCACTCCTCGATGGGTGGATCTGCAACGCGACCTGTGGATCCTTGTGTTTGCCACCTACCCAGACCAAGCGATCACACTGTTCCATGACCAGGCCGAGACCCTGGCGGACCCCGCGCTGCGGATGCTCTTCCTCGAGTACGACCGCGCGCACGACCTCGACGCCGACGATCCCCGCATCGATGATCTCGCCCGTCGGATCATCGAGGCGACAAGAGAACGCTACGGACCCGGTGAGCCGCCCGCGCTGGATGCCGCCTCCGAGATCCCCGCCCTCATCCAGGGCACGGTGAACGCCTCGTCGCCGGCATGGCGGCGACTCGACGTACTCCTGCGCGCAGAACTGGACGTATGACTCGGCGCTACGCACAGAGCCGGCTGTGTGCGGAAGTCATTCAGCGCGCCGTGAACTGCAAGGCAACCATTGCCTGATGCGCCACTCAGGGCTGTCCCGATATCCCTGGCGGGCGCCCGAGGACAGTTACGGCACCTCGCTGCGTTGTCGGAACGCCCGAATACGTCCAGTAGGAGGACACCCCTCCGCCTTGCGATGCACCGCATCTGACGCCGCGCGCTGATCCACCAGGGATTACGGGACAGCCCTTAGCGAAGCGAGCGGGACGCGGCAGCAGCGCGGTAGGGGGCCAGGAACGCGGTCAGCGCCACCAGCATCTCCTCGGGAGCCTCCTCGGCGACCCAGTGGCCGCAGGCGGGAATGACCAGGGACTGCACGTTGCCCGCAGTGAGTTTCATCGTGTTCGCGACACCCTCGCCGACGCTGGCCGCTCCGCCGATCGCCAGGACCGGCATCGGAAGCCTTGTCTTCGCACGCTCCGTGTTCTGGGCAAAGGTGGCATCGAATGCGCGGTACCACCCGAAGCTGCCCCGTAGTGCGTCGCGGTGGGTGGCGAGCGTGTCGACGTAGTACCCGACGGCGTCGTCGGGCAGTTTCCTCGCGGCCTTGGTAGCGAACTGCCAGCCGAAATAGATGTCTTCGCGTCCTCTGACGAGCTGTTCGTTCACATCGTCGACCCGGTTGAAGGGGAAGTGCCACAGCATGTCGTTGGCCGTGGCGGAGCCGAACAGCACCGGTGAGGGAGTGACGCCAGGGACGATGGCCTCGGCGACGGCCAGGCGTTCGATCCGGTCCGGGTGGTCTGCGGCCAGCGCGTAACCGATCGGCATTCCGGTGTCGTGGCCGGCTACGGCGAACTGTTGGTGGCCGAGTGTGTCCATGAGTGCGATGAGGTCGTTGGCGAGGGTGCGGGTGTCGTAGCCGTGATGGGGTTTGTCGGTCAGGCCGATGCCGCGTTGGTCGACGGCGATGACGGTGTATTTGCGGGCGAGTTCGGGCATCAGCAGGCGCCAGGCGTACCAGTTCTGGGGCCAGCCGTGGATCAGCAGCAGCAGCGGCGGTCCGTCGCCTCCGATGACTGCGTGCTGGCGCAGTCCGCCGGCGTGGATGAACTGGCTGGTGAACGTCCTGGCGAACCCGGCCGGGAGGCCTGGAGCCGTGGAGACCGAACCGAAACCTCTCGGCCTGCGCACGGGGGCGGCGACGGCAGGCAGCGCCGACGCGCCGACCAGCGAGACGCCGGCAGCCGCAGCAGCAGACGCAGCCGCACCGCCGACGAAGACGCGTCGGGACAACCCTCGCCGGGCACGGTGTGACGCCGGCTCCGATAGGGGGCCCTGCTGCGAAGGCGGCTCCATGGGAGACATGGTCATGAGAATTTCCTTTCGCGATGTTGCTCGAGCGTCCGGGCGTGGCCAGGACCTCGAAATTCACGAGCATATGCTCGTATTTGTGACCTGCATCGGGATCCGACTGTTGGTCCGCCGGGGTCGCGTCCAGGAGGGTGAAGGGGGTCGGCCGTCATACGGGCAGGTCATCGCCCGTCGCGCGGGTGACCGGCGAGACGTCAGCGGCCGGGGAACCGCTGTGTGATCTCCTGCAGCACCCAGCCGTTGCCGTCCGGGTCGCTGAAGGTGGCGAAGGAGCCGTAGGAGGCGCGGTCGGGGTGCAGGCCGGCAAGCCGCTCCTGGCCCTCGATCCGGTGGGTGACCTCTCCGGCCGCGTGGCCGTGGTAGACCAACCCTGCAGCGTCGTGGAAGACCTCGCTCACCTCGACGCCGCGACCGACGAGCTCCGCGCGGGCCTCCTCGATGTCGGAGACGACGAGGTACAGACCCTGGGTCGAGCCGGGTGCGGCGGAGGTGATCCCTGTGCCGAAGATGATCGAGGACTGGGAGCCGGGCGGCGTGAGGTGCACCGCGCGCCAGCTCCCGCCGGCGGCCTTGTCGAGGTCCAGGCGGAATCCGGCCGCCTCGTAGAAGGCCTTGGCCCGATCGACGTCGGAGACGGGCAGCACGATGAGTTCGAGCTTCAAATCCATGTGACGGACTTTCTTTCTTGAAGTGGGTGAATCGCATTCGCGAGTCACCGGTTCTGTGGGTGTCCGAGGCGCGGGGGCGTCCTTCCGCCATCGGCTCGGTGATGCAATCCGGACGATGCTGATCATTCGGATTCGAGGGGAGCCGTGACGAGAGTTCACGGATCGACTCCCCAGCAGGCTCGGTCCGGTCGTCGAGGCCCTTGAGTCGCGCGTCCGGAGGGCCCAAGTGGCGGGTCGTCGGCGACCGCCACCGTAAGAAGTGCCCACGTAGTGCGGGAGAACGGCTCGAGCGGGATTCGCCGAGGCTCCTCCGTACGGTGTGGTGCGTACTTCGTGGTTACGACCATAAGTGGTTAGCTCGCAACATGCAATGCCTCTTCGTGCTGACTCGAAAAGGAGCTGCGGCAGCAGCGCACCGGGCAACGGGGAAGACCCCGGCAGGCACAAGAAGCACGGGGCTACCCTGCGGGTCCGTACCGACCCCCTCGGAAGACCGGCGGGGGCCCGACCGGTGCCACCTGGCACGGTGCGCGCCATCCGTGACGACCGAGCCACGTCGGGCCCCCCTTTGTCGCTCCCGATCACCGCGACGGGCGGGTGGCCGCACAGGGGATTCGCATGGTGGTGCCGCATGCGACGGCGCGGCGCCGCCGGTCCCCCGGCCAACATCTACGGGTTCCGCTCCACGGCTGGGTCGGAGGTGCCTGCCTCAGGGGAGAGAATTGCCACCGTAACGGTTTCAGGTCTAACGACGGATGGTTCGGTCTTCCGTCGGCCAAGGCCGATGCCCTCGTGCGAGACCAGGCGCAGCCCGCCGAGGCTGGCGCCGTCCTGCAATTCGTCAACACGCACCCCGCGGGCCCCGCCGGTTGCCGGATCACTTCGTAAGCGCCCACGCCCAGGCCATGCACGCATGGCCGCTTGGCGATGTCATGGGCTCGTAGGGCACACGCGTCACGGAGGGCGCCGCGGCCCGTGCACGCGAACTGCGCCGGTCGGCGGCACCCAGGATCGTCCTGCACGGAGTGCGCACAGGCGACTCCCTGCTCAATCAGGTGCCGCAGGCGCGCTCCACTGCTCCGTCTCGGCCCCGGGTTCGACCACCATCCGCACTCAGACGGTGACCATCAGTGGTGGCGCGTGGGGGTCCGACCTTGCCTCGAAACGGATAGGAGCATATGCTCGTATATGCGTGGGGCTTTCCCCGCAGGCGTTCGCCACTCCTGCCACCCTCCGGTCTCTGGCGCTCTGCCCCGCATCCCGCCGGGCCTTTGTTTCCCGCCGGACGCTCCCGGCTTTCCATCCGCTTCGTGCCCGCCTTCGGACCGGCACAGCACCACAGGTCCGATCAACCAGGCATTTTTGAAGGAGATACACCATGACCGTTGTAAAAGCTGCCGCAGTCCAGATCAGTCCCGTGCTCTACAGCCGGGCAGGGACGGTCGAGAAGGTCGTTGTGAAGATCCTCGAACTGGGGGAACGGGGTGTCGAGTTCGCGGTCTTCCCCGAGACCGTTGTTCCTTACTACCCCTACTTCTCCTTCGTTCAGCCGCCCTACACCATGGCCAAAGAGCACTTGCGCCTGCTCGAGCAGGCGGTCACCGTGCCATCCGCCGAGACCGACGCGATCGCCGAAGCCGCCCGGGAAGCTCACATGGTCGTCTCGATCGGTGTCAACGAGCGTGACGGCGGCACCATCTACAACACGCAGCTGT
Source organism: Streptomyces sp. NPDC005262 (assembly GCF_042872425.1). Lineage (NCBI taxonomy): Bacteria > Bacillati > Actinomycetota > Actinomycetes > Kitasatosporales > Streptomycetaceae > Streptomyces > Streptomyces sp. NPDC005262. The sequence goes on along the minus strand of NZ_JBIAKK010000021.1, from coordinate 27,768 downwards.
TGTTCGATGCGGACGGCACGCTGATCCAGCGCCGCCGCAAGATCACGCCGACCTATCACGAGCGGATGGTCTGGGGCCAGGGTGACGGTTCGGGCCTGCGTGCGGTGGACAGCGCCGTCGGCCGCATCGGCCAGCTCGCATGCTGGGAGCACTACCTGCCGCTGGCGCGCTATGCCCTGATCGCCGACGGCGAGCAGATCCATGCCGCGATGTATCCCGGCGCTTTCGGCGGCCCGCTGTTCGCCGAGCAGATGGAGGTCAGCATCCGCCAGCATGCGCTGGAGTCGGCCTGCTTCGTGGTCAACGCCACCGCCTGGCTCGATGCCGATCAGCAGGCGCAGATCGCCAAGGACACGGGCGGCCCCGTCGGCGCGCTGTCCGGCGGCTTCTTCACCGCCATCGTCGATCCCGAGGGCCGCATCATCGGCGAGCCGCTCACGTCCGGGGAAGGCGAAGTGATCGCCGACCTGGACTTCGCACAGATCGACCTGCGTAAGCGCCTGATGGATGCGCGAGGCCACTACAGCCGCCCGGAACTGCTCAGCCTGCAGATCGAACGCACGCCGACGGCCAATCTTCACGAGCGCGGCTTCCACCTGCCGGTCCAGACCACCCGGGCGGTTGAGGACGGCCGGTCCCTCGAGGCCCAATAGGCTGGTTTCAGGGAGGCCGGGCGGCGCGGCAACATGCGGGCAGTGACTGTGACGGCTCCGCCCTCCTGGTACCCGGGGCTGGTGCTTTTCACCTCGTGGGGCGCTCTGCAGGACTATGCCCCGCATGACCCGGTCGGACGCGATCTGCAGCCGCTCGCCGACGTTCACGGCACCGACGCGATCTACGGCAGTGGTCCAACTCGCTTGCGAGGACCGGGCGGAGGTCACCGTCTCCACCGCGCACGAGGCCCCCACGCCGCCGTTGTCGATTATGCCGGATGAGGTTGCCATGCCGGCCGCTGGTGGACCGAGCGCGCAGGTACCGGATGACGAGGCTAACGATGCCCAGGGGGCTGACAAGCCTGCAGACCAGGGTATTCGGGCGGTGGGCGCCTTCGGCGACGACGCAACGTCGACTGCTGCACTCGGGAAGCAGACCCAGCCGCCCCGCGGTTCGGCGATGCAGCCTCTTGCTGTCAGCGCTGCGGCACAGACCCCGCCGGTCCGGTCGTTCGACCGGACCGGGCGGGGAGCCTCGTGCGGATCTCTTCCTGGATGCGAAGCGCCTGCACCTCAGCAGCGCCCAGGGATGCCCTCAGGGGGCGATGCCGACACCGTCGATTCGATTCCAGGACTTCTCCTGGGCGGCAGACATCGCAGGCCACTTCAGGCCGCCGGGACGGGGGTTGACCCGTGAGGCATAGGCGGCCGGGTGGAAGTCGGGATCATAGAAGCAGCCGGTGCTGTAGACGTCGTCGAACGCCGGGCAAGAGGCTGCGATGGTCTGCGTGGTGGGCTTCTTGCCGGTACGCACCCACTTGTCGAGTGCTGTGATCGAGTTGGCGTATTCGGCGTTGCTCAGTTCACTGTGCTCGCTCTCCTCGGTGAACGTCTGCACCAGGTACCGGCTTCGGTGCGCGCCTTCGAGGGTGGCGCGGTAGGCCGCCTCGTGCGGCACGAACGCCGTAGGGTCGTCGATCGCGTGCATCGTCAGGACGGGTATCGACACCTTGCCGGTGAGGTCGCTGTCGTAGGACAGATCACGCACGGCAGTCGAGTCGGCCGTGAACCGCTCGACGCCGGCGTTGAGCGCCTTGTCATCGTGTGAACCGGAGTACCGCACACCCTCGTTGTTGAACGGATTGCGGCCGCCGAGGCGGTTGTGCACGATGTCGCGGAAGGTGAATGTCGCGAAGCGCAGATGCGACTCAAGGGTCCGCTCCGGGATCTTCGTGACGGCCAAGATGTCATCGAGGTTGCGCTGCTGCAGTGCGGTCCGCTCCTTCGGGGGCGATGAGTAGCCGGTGCACTCCTGCAGTCGGGCGCGCAAGCCGGTAGTTGTCATCGTCGATGTGGCGCGCAGACCTTCCCACAGAGGGTATTGCGGTTCGGTCGGCCGGGGGTGGTTGTGACAGTAGTACTGGTAGACCACTCGCAGGTCGACGCGGTAGTCGTAGCCGCGCGAGGCACCCGCCAGGACACCGTTGGTCAGCAGGGCGCCGTCGTACGGGCCGTGCTTTGAGCCATATGTCTCGACCACCTTGGCGGCGACGTCCCCACCCCAGGACTGGCCGTGCACATAGGTCCGCTTCGGTTTGCCGAACTCCTTCACGAACAGGCGGCGAACGTCATCGGTGTCCTCGGCGGCCATCCGGGTACCGAAGCCGCCGCGACGATACGACGAGCCGGCCCAGGCATAACCCTCCTTCACCATCACCGACCAGCGGTCCAGGTCGCCGATACTGCGCTCGGGGTCCGAGCTGTCACCGAGGTCGGGGCCGCCGTGGGCATGCACGACGAGCGAACCGTTCCATCTCCTGGGCACGGCAATGGCGTAGTACGCGCCATCGGTGTCCTGGCCGGTGTAGCACGTGGCCGCATCAGTCAGGTTCGCCGGGCATACGGCTGATGCGGGGCGACCTTGACCGGCATGAGCGGTCGGCACCGCTGTGAGGCTGCCGACGACAGCGCCGGTAAGGCACGCTGCCAGCACGACGCGGCGCCTCGTGCTGGAGCGCAGTCGTCGGGGACGGGGGGCGAGGGGTTTCAAGCTGTCCAAGGCGCGGCTCCTGATCCTCATGCGACGCGGAGGGCGTCGCGCGGAGGATGCTAAGGACGGGGCGGTTGGATAGCTACGCTCTTGGCTATTGCGGTCATAGTGTTCGCAGTGGAGTTGTGCTGTGGGGCTCGGTCATTCATCGCTTGGCCGAAAGGCAACTGCCGGTGCGGGTCTGTGACCATGCTCGGGTGACCGTGTCGCTCCCGTACCAGGTGACCCGCCGTCTTCTCTCCGTCCCAGCAGAGCTGTTACGACGAAACTCAGCGGAAGACGCTGAACTTCGCCGTCCTGCGCCACGAAAACGCCGTGCTACGAATGGGGCTGCGCCCCGTTCACCCAGCTCGACCGTCCCGTGGCCGTCGGGCAACCGTCCAGACGTAGACGGGCCATGGGTCGGCAGGCGTCCGACTCGGCCCCGGCAATCCCGGTGCCGGTGTCGGTAAAAAGGGGTTGTACGGGCAGAGGATGCGATTCCGTAACCGTCCAGCGCACGCTCGATCACACGACCTCCCCCGTACGTCACCTGCTCCCCGCGGCAGGGAAGGATGAGTCCACCATCCACCCTGCGGCCTGGGGCACTCTCCCTGCGGGCCTGGTACTCAGAGGATCCACCCTTGATTCACCACCGGACGGCCACCTTGATTCTGGCGCTCTCGGGACTGATGCTTTCGGCCTGCGCCTCGGGCTCACCCACGCGACCGAAAACCGGCCAGCAGGTGGTTCTGGACCGGCTGGCCGCAGCCGACGACACCCCCTACTCGGCCGCAATCAGAGCCGTCACGCAGTCCGGCCCCAGACGACTGCAACTCATGGTCGGACGGATCAACCTCAACGCGCCCTTGACGGGGCGCACGACGGACAAGACCGAGCAGTACACCGAAGACGTCGTGATCACCCAGCAGAAGGTGTACCGGCGTGCAAGCGGCTCCCACGGTGTGTGGCAGGAGTTCCCTGCCTCGGCGGCCGAGGGCGGCATCCCCACGGACCGGCTTCCGGAATACGTGCACCTCATACTCGGCCACGGTGGCTCCGTGCACCGGGGGAGCGAACCCGTCCGTGTGTCGGCCCGCCTTGCCCCGAAAGACATCGAATCGGTCGACAGGACCGTCGGTCGCAACCTGCGCCCCGCCACCGCGATCGACGCCGACGTATGGATCGACAAGGAGGGCCGAATCGTACGAGTACGCCAGGACATCCACTTCGCGTCCGACCCCCACATTCAAAACACGCTCACACTCACCGCTTTCAAGAGCGCCGTATCGGTGAGCGCACCAGCCGCGAAGTGAGCATCCTCCAGGTCACGACAGGGTTTTAAGGCATTACCAGATGGCACCTGAGCAGCTCAGTCGGCCCTTTGAGTGCCACAGCCGGCGTGCAGGGCGCTCCCGGCTGTCCTGTCGCATTGAAGCTGTCGATTGCACTCATTCTCGTTCGTTCTGGCGGATTCTCGTCAGGGTGTGCTCCGAGCGGCGGTATGCGCTTCGTTCGTGGGGTTTGATCCGACCCGGGACGTCAAGGCCGGTCGGCGATGCGGTGCGCCAACCAGGCAAGGGCAGGCGGCATCCGGTACTCGACGGCGTGGTGGCCACCCTCGAACAGCTCGAAATGCACGATGTCGTCGGCCACTCCGACTTCGGTGAGCGCATCGCGGAAGGCCAGTGCGCCCAGGTCGAGGAACCACTCGTCGCGGGTGCCGGCGTCGATCCAGATGCCGCGCTGGGAGCGGAGGGCGTCGGCGTGCGTGGTAGCCATCCGTACCGGATCCCAGGCCAGCCAGCGCTGCCACTCGTTCTCGCGCAGGGCCCCGGTGCGGGGGTCGAAGGGGAGGGTGGGGGAGCCGTCGGGGCCCGGGGAATAGCAGGCGGAGACGCCGAGGATCTCCAGCAGGTTCAGGTCCTCCTCCTTGGTGAAGGCGACCCGTGAGCGGAAATCGTCCCACCAGCGGAAGATGTCGCCGCCGTAGGGCCGCAGTTGGCGGGCCGCGGTGAGGAAATGCGGGTGGTACTGGGCCTCGGACAGCGAGTCGCCGGAGTGGGTGGCGAAGGCGCCGAACAGATCCGGGCGGAGCATCGAGGTGACCGCGGCGCCGAGCCCGCCGCTGGACTTGCCTGCGATGGCTCGGTGGTCGCGCGCGGGGAGCGTGCGATACCGGGCGTCGACGTACGGCACGACCTCCTCGCACAGGTAGGAGTGGTAGCGGCCGGTGCCGGGGGAGTCGATGAACTGGCTGCCGCCGTAGGCGGTCCAGGCGTCCACGAATACCAGCAGCATCCCCGGCGCCTCCCCGCGGGCGAAGATCTCGTCGGCGAGCTCGGGGACCGGCTTCCGGAAGGGCGTGCGGTTGCGCCAGACCGGGAGCGTTCCTGCGTAGCCGAGTAGCAGATACGTGACGGGGTAGCGGCGTTCGGGTGCATCGTCGTAGCCGGGCGGGGTGTAGACCCACAGCGGTCGTTGCGCCGGGTCGTTGAGGGGATTGCCGCGGAGCAGCGCGCTGTCGATGACGTGTTCGTCGAGGCGGCCGGCGAGCGTGAAGGTCGACATGCCCCGGGACAGTACTACGATTTCAAAATATCTGAATGCATAATATCTGGAAGGTAGGGTGACGCCGTGACATCACGGCAATCGGCGGCGGAATCGGCGCAGCCACAGGACTCGATCGACCGGCACATCGCCCGCTGGAGGCGTGAGGTCCCTGGCTTGGTACCGGAGTTGGAGGGCGCCGTCACCCGCATGCAGAAGCTCGTGCGGCACCTGCAGCAAAAGAAGGAGGCCGCCCTGGCGCGGCACGGCCTGAAGCTGTGGGAGTACGAGATCCTGTGGCGCCTCCGCTCGGCGGGAGAGCCCTACCGCATGGCACCTACACGTCTCGCTCAGGGGCTCGGCGTCCACCCCGCGACCCTCACCAACCGCCTCGACCGCCTGCAGTTGGCGGGCCTGATCACTCGCGAGCACGCACCTGAGGATCGCCGCAGCCTTCTTGTCGGCCTGACTCCGCAGGGGGGCGCAACGTGGGCGGCGATGATCGACGACCAGCGGGAGGCCGAGGCCACGCTGCTCGCGCCCCTGGCCGAGAAGGAGTTGGGGCACCTGGCCGCCCTCCTGCGGGTCGTGGCCCTAGCTGTCGAGGAGGACGGCCCGCCCCTCATGCCGCACGTCGACTGAACCTCCAGCACCTCCACTCAGTCGGACCGTTCGACGAGTTCCTCCGCCCCGGAGGAGATCATCGGGACGTCAAGACCGCCCTCAGCCAGTTGAGCGTCTCGGTCCCATGGCCGTTGCTCATCAACAGGGCACTTTCGCGAAAGTCAGGTCGTTTGAGAACGCCGAGGATCAGCGCTCTCGAACGACATGGCATCCGAGTAGGTCAGCAGCTCACTAACTGCCAGATGCAGTGCGACGGACACCCACGGTGCTGTGCTGCCAGCGCCGGTGCGCGCCGCGGCGGGCCCGCCGCGGCGCGAGGACATGCACTTCATGCCGGACTCCACCGCGATGGGTTGCCGTGAACCGGCTCGCACCTGCATGTGCTGCCGCGGGAGAACGCCAACGGGGCGTGGGCCGAGCGGCAGCAGTCCGCCACGCCTTCCTCCGAGGCGACAGGGGCGGCTTCGAGTCTGAGACCAAACGGCTCCGCAGCGGTAACTACGGGCACGACTCCTCGTACTTGACCGCCGTGAACTCGACCGGCTGCCCGCGCAGTGCGACACCAGGGTTGGGGGACTGGGTGCAGACCTGCCAGTTGCTCTCCAGGAACACGATGCGATCACCAGTCGCATCAGTCACAGTGATCGACGTCCCGGAGTCGAGAGCCCCACGTGCGGCCTTCACAGACCTGCCGGTCAGGTTCGGCATCTTGCCGCCCTCGACCTCCGGCTCTTTCTGATCCTTCGCGGGGCAGGCCTCTTCGAGCTTCACGGTGCCGAAGTCCAGCTCGGTGTCGACCGGGACGGTCTTGCCAGGCGCGTAGTTCTGCGAGCAGACCTTCCAGTTCCGGTCGAACGCCTGCAGCCGATCCCGTCCGGCACTGTCATGGGACTTCAGGCTGAAGAAGCCGTCAGCCTGAGCCTTGTCCTGAGCGGACTGCAGTCCCATACCGACGAAGTTCGCGACCGCCTCGCGCTCGACAGGCTTGTCGTCCTTCGCCGACGGTGCCATGGCCGAGCCGGCGATAGAGGGTGTCGGAGCGGCGGGCGGCCGGCTGGTGGTGGCCGAGTCGCAGCCGACCAGGGTTACAGCGGCCATACAGCTGAGCGCGGCGGTAAGTGTGCGCGTGTTCAAGTTGTCCCCCCAAGGGTGGTTCATGGAGAGATGACCGTAGCGGGCCTGCATGGGCGAAGAGAGTCGCATGTTCCGTCGGTGGCGCAGTTGTGACCGGAAGGTCGGAAGGGTGTGTTGGCCTGCCTACTGCGTTGCTCGCGAAGTCCCCCGCCTGGGCGTCTGACTCGGGACGCAGGTCGGGTACCCGTGGCGAGCCCGTATCGCGGGCGCCGCCACCTCGAGGACTGGCCGTCCCGGGGCGCAGCCGACCTGCTGCGCCCCGCCCCGACGGTGGGGGAGTGGCACTGCTGCCGCACCGATCCTGCCGCACCGTCTGCATCCCGGAGAGGTAGGACCATGACGGTCAAGCCGTTGATGGACGGCGCGGCCAACCCCTACAGGCTCAGCAACGATGCCATGCGCTGGACGGCGAGCGAGTCACCGTTGGTTGCTGGGAGGGACAGGCGCTGATGCATCTCCGGCCGGCGTCAGAACCCTCCGCCCATGCGGCCTGAAATCCGGGCGGCGCTGTTCCCCGCCTGACCATGTGGCTCACCTGTCGGTGATCTGGCAGAGCCAGGCAGTGTCCTCCGGGCCCGGCGCGTCGGAGCCGGGCGCGGGCAGCCGTCGGATTTCGCCCGTGCGCAGGGCTACCGTGGCCCGTGGCCGCATCGGCCCGTCGCCCCTGCGTGAGAGCAGGACGAGCTCCCAGACCGTCGCCGTCATCGCGTCGAGCCGGGTGGCGCAGGCTGCGGTGACCTGCCGCGGATCCCGGGTCCGGCCCAGGGACAGATGCGGGGTGAAGTTCTTGGCGGGCCCACTACAGCGCGGGAACCGTTGCTGCAGTACGCGGGACAAGTCCGCCCACGGCGCCTTGCCGGCTGCCGTCGGGTCGAGCCACACGGTGAAGTACGCCCTGTGCCGGAAGGTGCGTACCCCCTCCAGCCGGGCGGTGAAGACCGGCGTCTCGGCCGTCGCCGCGGCGAGCAGCGGAGCCGCCCGCTCGAAGTCGGACTCCGGCACGAACCCGAAGAGCACATTCACGTGCGGCGGCCAGCGGTGGATCTGCGGATCGTAATCCCTGCGGATGTCCTGGATCGGCGGCCACAGCTCCGCAGGCGGGATCCAGGCCACCGCCGTGCGGGCCGTCGGGGACACGTCGAGGACGTCGGCGGGCTGGCACCTGCCGGAGCTCGTGCCGGAACTCAGCTCCGCTTGCCGGTCCCGCACCCGGCCGGCCCGCGACGCGTCGATGCGGTCCACACCCGTGGACCGGTCCCAGACCACCTCGCCGTCCGCCTCGATGAACACCACCCGGTGCCACGGGATGTCGCCCCCGGGCACGAAGGAAGGCAGTGGGATGCGTGTGAGGGCATCTCCGCGCTGACTGATCCCCAGCACGAACCGGGCCGGGTCGAACCGCGGGTCCCAGCGGACCCGGTGATAGATCTCGTCGCTGGTCCGCATCACGCCTCCTCTGCCGCCTTCGCACCTTCTCTTCCTCCAGGGTGCCGCCACCCTGTCGTCGAGGGTTGCTCCGCTCGCACCGCGACGCATCAGGTGCGGTGTGCGTGACAGTGGACCGCAGGGAGAACCGGGAAGCCGAAGGTGAACACCTCCCGCAGGACGAAGGCCGTTCGATGCCCTGGTCACGTCGTCGCGCAGGGTCATGACGTCGGTGAGGAGTTCCGGGTTCGCCGTCGGCGACGCGTCGGAACAGCGGTCGAAGGCCGCTCTCGTCGAGCGCGCTGCCGCAGATTCGTGCCGGCAGAGCGAGGTCGCCGCTCGGTTGCGTAGTCAGAAGGGGCCATGGAGTGTGCCGAGGCGATCGGTCAGCCGCAGGTTCTCGGAGTAGTCGATGGGGCAGGCGATCACGGACACCGTGTCCTCCTCCAGCGCGCGCCGCAGGACGGGAAGCAGCTCGTCGGCCGACTTGATGAGGTGGCCGCGCGCGCCGAAGCTTTCGGCGTAGGCGACCAGGTCGGGGTTGGTGAAGCGGGTGTGGCTGTGGCGGCCGAGTTCCAGCTCCATCTTCCAGGTGATCAGCCCGTACTCCTCATCCACCAGCACGAGAACGGCCAAGGGGATGTGTTCGCGGACGGCCGTCTCCAGTTCCTGGGAGTTCATCAAGAACGAGCCGTCGCCCATCATCGCCAGGACCTTTCGTTCGGGGCGGGCGAGTTTGGCGGCGATCGCACCCGGCAGGGCGAATCCCATGGCGGACAGGCCGTTGGAGACCAGACAGGTGTTCGGCTCGTAGGCCGGATACAGGCGGGCCATCCACATCTTTCCGGCGCCCGTGTCGGCGAGCACGATGTCCTCCCGGTCCAATGCGGCGCGCACATCGGCCACCACGCGCTGCGGCACCAGCGGGCACGCCGCACTGCGCTTCCCGTATTCGAGTTCCTCGGTGAGCAGCAACCGGATGCGCTGATCGGCTGCCGCGCATGGGAAGGTCCCCGGAACGGCGGCCGCGAGCGCGTCGAGCGACTGGGACAGATCGCCCTCGACGCCGACTGTCACCGGATAGTGGGCGTCGACCTCGGCGGGGAATCGGTGCAGGTGCAGGATGCGCTTCTTGCCGTCCGGGTTGATTTTCGCGGGGTCGAACTCCTGCACCTCGTACCCGACGCAGACCAGGACGTCGGCCGCGTCGAAGCCGAAGTTGCTGTAGTCGTGACGCATGAAACCGATCGCACCGAGCGCGTTCGGATGGTCGTCCGGGAAGACGCCTTTGCCGTGGAAGGTGGTCGCGACCGGTAGGTTCAGTTTTTCGGCGAAGCGCACCAGGGCTGCCGAGGCCCCGGCCCTGGCGGCGCCGTGACCGGCCAGCACGACGGGACGACGGGCCGTGGCCAGCGCGTCTGCCGCACGCGCGATCTGCGAGGGGCATGGTGCGTCGGCCCGTACCGTGTCGACCTGCAACGGGGCGAGGGGCCTCGTGGAGTGTGCCGCTTCGATGTCCTCGGGGACCGCCAGGAACACGGCGCCAGGACGCTCGCTCTGCGCGGTCTTGAACGCCTTGCGCATCACCTCCGGCACTGCATCGGGGCTCTGGACACCAGCCGCCCATTGGGTGACGGGAGCGAACATCGAGACGAGTTCGATGACCTGGTGGGACTCCTTGTGGAGCCGGGCCAAGGCACCCTGTGCGGCCAACGCCACGAGCGGTGTGCTGTTGGTCGTCGCGTCCGCGGTGCCCAGCAGCAGATTGATCGCGCCCGGCCCCAGGGTGGCCGAGCAGACACCGGCCCGGCCGGTCAGCCGACCGTACATCTCGGCCATGAAGGACGCTCCTTGCTCATGGCGGACGAGTACATACCGGATGCCGGAGTCGTTGAGCGCGTCGACGAAGCGGATGTTCTCCTCACCGGGGATTCCAAAGACGTACTCCACGCCCTCGGCCTCAAGACAGCGCACCATCAAGTGCGCAACGTCCTCCGTCACGAGTGCGTCGTTCCGCCGGTCGGAGGGGTCTTGTGAGGCCATGGGCACAACGTAGGCACGCTGCGGGGGCCCCGGCGAGCCGGCGCCACGCACGGGTGACCGCGTTCCTCTTGATGCCGCGGAGCACTCGGCTGCCAGGAGGAGTCGGCGGCCGAGCGCGTCGCCGGCGTCACGACCTCAGGTTGTTCAGGCGCATCACCGCCAGGCCGGCCCGGCGCGGGTCGTCCCTGAGATGGGCGTGGGCGGAGGCAAGGACGGCGTCGAGGTTGCGGACGTACAGCGGACGGCGTCCGATGAGCGGCAGCGGCGACTTGCCGGCTGGTGCACAGGACACGGTCCGACCAGGATTCTGCGGACCGCCTGCAGTGACCACGACACCGGCGGATCTGCGGGCGCGCCTGGTGCCGCCGCATATGCGCCAAACGCGGAATCGCCTCCCGCGCCGAGCTCAGAGCCGCGCTCACCGACGACTTGGACGCCTCAGAGCCGACGGAGTGAGTGCGCGCGCATCCTGGACGCGCGTAGCCGGAGAGCCGGAGGCTACGTCGACGACGGAACCCGCCCCGTGCCCCTGGGACCTGAGCGGTGCATGCTCCAGTGCGCGAGCGGTAGCAGGGCGTCCACCAGTGCCTGGCCGTCCGGGGACAGCTGATAGCGGACTTGCACGGGCGTAGTGGGGATGACGGTGCGCTCGATGAGACCCGCGGCCTCGAGTTCCTTCAGGCGCTGGGAGAGCAGTCGGTCGGAGATCCCGTCGATCATGGCCCGGTACTCGCCGAAGCGCCGGGCTCCACGGTCGGCGGCCTGCAGTACCCCACTGCTTTGCCGCTGGGGTGGTCCGGCGGACCGTAGATGCATGACCGACTACGGACACCCACTTTCCTTCGGAGTGAGCCTCGATCCCTCCGCCGGGGCCTGGGCGCAGACCCGGCGCCTCGCGCGGACGGCGGAGGACTCGGGCTTGGACTACCTCGCCTTCCAGGACCACCCCTATCAGCCCGGCCACTTCGACACGTGGATCCTGATCACGCATCTGTCCGCGGCCACCGACCGCATCTCCTTCCTCACCGACGTCGCCGACCTGCAGTTGCGTCCGCCGGTGATGCTCGCCGTCGCCGGCCGGTTGGCCGACGGCTGGATCTCTCCGCTGAACATCTACGTCCCGCCGCATCGCCGGTCGTACGCTCCTACCGCCTCACCCGTGCGGTCTCCGCTCCGTCACGTCCCTTCACCCAGGCGGTCGTGCACGGTCAGCGTTCAGTCGACCGCAGGTGATGAGCCCGTGATCGGTGTCGGTGACGCCGTGTGCACGTTCAGGTCCGGACGCGGCCTGAGGGCGAGGACCGGCGTTCCGGGCTGCGGCGGTGGCGGGGTGAGCTGGGCCTGGGGAAGCTTCGGCGGGGTGGTCTGCTGGAAGTTGACCTGGTCGAAGTTGACCAGGCCGGTCCTCTCCAGGACGGTGATGTGATCGAGAACGGTGTCGTTGGCCAGATCGGCCAGCTGGCGTACCAGGGTGTTTTCGGTGCTCGCGCGGATCTTGGCGATGGCCGGGAAGATCTGCCCGTGGGTCACGCGCATGATGTTGACCGCGGTGGAGTCGAATTCTTTGCCGTTCTTCGAGTCGGCGGTCGCCACGAACTGCTGCTGCTGCGGAGTCGCCTGATTGGGGAGGGTGATGTTCAGCTCGAGGGCAATCCTTCGGCATAGCTCGTCGAGGCCGGCATGCCCGACGACCAGATGCGCGCCGACCTCTTTCATGCCCGCTGTCGTGCCCCGCTGCATCGCAAGTTCACCAAGGGGGTACTCCCACAGCCCGGCCGAGCGGACCTTGACCACGAAGTCCCGATCGGCCTCGGTCAGCGGGCCGTACCGGGTGTTGGCGATGATGCGGGATGTGGACGTGGTCGCGTTCTGCACGCCGATCATGGCGGGATAGGCGAGCGCAGCGAGGGTCAGGATCAGCGCACCGACCACAAGGGCGGTTCCTATCCAGTTGCGCGAGTTGGGCATGCTGCCTCCAGGCGTGAGCGGTTCTGCACGCCAGGGGGTACGGACAGGTCAGGGGGATTCACCATTGCTCTGGGTAAAACTTGCATCCTGCTATGTGTTGTGCCTCATATGGCGGCCAGGCGGACGGCGCAGGGCGACGACGGCGAGCTGAAGTTCCTGCCCGTCGTCTCCGAGCCGGCCCGCATCAACCTGAACCGGAGCGCCGCCCGCAACGGTCGGCCCGACCAGGGCCGCCGTGTCCGACGGGCCATTCGGGCAGCCCAGCGCGGTGCGCACCAGTCTGGAGCTCGCAGTACGGTGATCGTGCGGGGAAGGCGTCCACAGCCGTGCCGGCTCCCGGTCTGCCGGGAGGTGCCCTATGTCGATCGATCCAGAGCGGCCGGAAGAGGCAGCCGGGCGCGTCGCCGCCGGCTCCAGAATGGGGCCCCTCGCCGAACCCCACCGGTAGAAACAGACCAGTCCCAGCGCGCAACCGCGGACGACAAGGGGTACCAGCATCAGCGAGTGGACGCGGTCCTCCAGCGCGTAGGGGCCGGGTAGGGCTCCCGCTGAACACGGCCGGTACCACTGGCCGGTCAGCCTGAGAGCCTGATGAGTGTGTGGGCGGAGCATGGATGGGCGACTGCTCTTTGGAGCTGCCGCTTTGGTGGTGGCGTTCAACTAAGCTCCTCCGCGTCCGTGTCCGTCTCCAGTGCTCCCACACGGTGTCACTACCGATTACGGGAGAGAGCCGTTCGCGCCTACCTTCAGGAGATCGTCTATGTGCTCCGGGTCGCGGACGAGATGATTCCTCAGGTTGACGGGTGGGGCCAGTGCGCCAGGCCGCCGGTCGAGGGAGCGTGTTGCGTTGCCTCTTCTGGTGATGGATGGATCTCGTAAGCCTTACGCAGGCCGCTGATGTCGAAGACCCTGACTATCCGGCCGGAGGTGGCCGCGATCCGCAGTGAGCCTTCGTGTTCGCGGATGCGCTTCGTGACCGCCACGACCATGCCAAGCCCCATCGAGTCCAGGAAGGGTACGAAGCTCAGATCAAGGACGAAGTGGCGGTGTCCCTCGTCGACGAGCTTGATTACTGCTTCACGGACCACGGGGGAGGTATGGGCGTCCACGTCGCCGTCGATCTCGACCACGGTCCAGCCGTTCACCACGTCGTAGCTGACGCTCATGCGCTCGGTGCGGATGATGTTCGTTCGCACAATCATCCTCCTCACATCTCGGGGGTGCAGGGTCTCCCAGCATGGCGCGACACGAGGGAATGGGCTCGTCCGCGCCGCGCCGACGGATCAGCATCGCGAGGTTCTGGGCAGCGGGCTACCCCGCCCGCTTTCGCAGCACGGCCACGTTCCCTGCGTCTGGATCACCCATGAGCACGAACAGTTCCGGCCGCTCGTCCGTCCCCGCGACCTCCCACCTCAGCTGCGCGCCCTTGCAGTCGGGGATGGTCAGGGCCACGCCTGCCCGGAGGCCGTAGTCCGCCTGTTCAGGCTCCCACGTCCCATGCCCAGAACAGCGATCCACGACGTCGAACCCGTCGTGGACCGGCAGCTTCCTCGCCATTACCGAGCCCTGCTCGCCGAGTTCCAGGCGGACGCCGTCGCCCGCCCACTCTCCGATGTAGTCGGCGCGCTCAAGGGCCGGCGGCTGGTACGTCGACGAGGTGCCTCCGACGAAGAAGGTGGCGATCACCGCGACCGCGATCGGCCCCAGCGCCCACTGCCGCACCTTGGCCCTCGGTACCTGCCGCATCCGCGCGAACACCGCCACCCCACGGGCAGCACCCCGGCGGCCGCGATCCAGCCGAACGTGGCGGCGTACGAGGTGCCGACGAGCAGGGAGATCGGAACGGCGTACCCGGCCGCGAGCAGACCCACTGCCGGCAGGGCCCACCATGGCGCGGAGATCCGGGTGCGCACGCCCGCGGTGTTCGAGGCCATCATCACCGGCGTCGTGAAGAGGAGGCTGTGAGCAAAGCCCAGCAAAACCGCGATGAACGGACCGAGGACGCACATGACGGCCAGCCAGAAGAGCAGGGCGATGCCACCGCCGTAACCCCGGCCGTAGGGCTCTTCCGCAAGCATGGCGAGCTGCGCGTACAGCGCCGCGCAGATGAGCTGTGCTCCCCCCACGACCTCCGCACCTGGTGCGATGCCGCTCCAGCCATCTGTGCGCCTCAGTTCCGTTGTGCCCACCTGGTTCAACACGACGAGCGCCCCCCTGGACGTCAATTGAACACGTTCAATTGACGTGGACCCTACACCTCTCTCACACCCGACGCACCGTTGGCCTCAATCGCTCCCGCGATGGGATACGCAGGGATGGAGGCCACCGTCGTCCGATACGTCAGGCCAGTCGGATCTCCCAAGCTGTGTGGTGAGTGGGCGACGCAGTGACGCGGACCCGGGAGCGCGCGAACCTGTCCTCATTTGAGTCCGAGCAGCTCGGCGAGTGCGCGCGGGTCAGACGCGCCCGGATGCTCGACCAACCGCTTGGGTCCCGGATAAGCACCCCATATCCGGGACCCAGGAATCGGCCTATCTCCGGCTAACGGAGGCTTTCGTGACAGGGCGCCAGGTAACTGTCAGCGGCCCGCACGGCTCGCTCCGGCGTCCCGGCGGGAGACATACGACGCCGACACCCGAGCCGCCCTCGGCCTTTGGCGGAGCCTCAGTGACACCGGTAGGTTCTGCGCGGTGACCTTGATGGAGACGCAGGGCCTTGTGTCGATGAGCGGCGAGGCGCAGCTACGTTGGGTGGCGCCGGGGGACACGACTCGGCAGCCGCCCGTGGTCATGCTCCATGGCGGTCCGGGTGCGTCAGGCAGAACCGGCTCGCCAGGGTCGGTGATTGGCGTACCGGGCACCGAGCGGAGCGCGACCACCGCATGTCCGCAGCGCAGCAGGAGCGGTTCCGCGAGTTGGGGGAGTTGCCGCGCCGCACGGAGGAGCAGGAAGTCGAGCCGCTCACGCTGGCTCGGTTCACCGACCACGCCGACCTCGAGCGCGGGTGGCACTGGGCCGCGCAGGGTGCCCGGCAGCGTCGCACGATCAACTGGGCCATGCACGGTGAGCTCGGCAGGGATGGACGCGCGGACCCGCTCGATGAGCATCTTGCCGAGCTGTACGCGTGCCTGCCCGCGCGAGGCGAAGCCGTGCGCGCCTCTTCCTGTTTCCGCACGCGGGCAAGCGTGGCTGTAGTTTCAAAAGCTTGTATTGCCGCAGAACGCGATCATGTCGTCCATTACGACCCGTACATTCCGGATGAAACCATGACCGTCTCAAGGTGCGCGCCCCGCAGACCGGCCGGTCCTTCCAGGAATCCCTCCTCGAGCTCATCACCCGCGAGGCACAGAAACCCACCCTGGCGGAAACGGCCTAACGCACCCAGCGGTACGCCCAGCCCTATGCGAGGAGCACTTCCCAATGACCGTCAATGTTGACCTGCCCGACCACATAAGCGCAAGCTGCACCGAGCTCGGCGACGGTGTCCTGTACGCGGTCAAGACCTTGGTTCGGCAGCTGGCCGACGATCCACGCCTGGGCGAGCGCGCCGGCAGGCTCGGCATGTACGCGGCGACGATCGCCAGCGACACCTTCGATGCGTGTCCACCCCTGATCGTGCGCTACGCCTACGGTCCGCCCCTGCTGGACGTAGACCGGATCGAGATCCGAGACATCGAGGCGACCGGGCCACTCCCCGACGCCGGCGACGAGCAGGCCCTCGCGGCCGTGCCGGATCCCCGTATGGAGCAGATCGCCGCGCGACAGGTGACCGAGGCATGGCGGCGGATCACCAGCTGGCTTGAGCAGCACGCGCCCGCTAGCCATGCGGCGCTGCTGCCCGGCGCGTCCACGTACGAGATCGCCGCGCTGGAGCAGGCACTTGGGGTACGTGTACCCGTGGAGCTGCGGGCCTTGTGGCCACTGTGCGCGGGAGGCAAGGACACCCCGGGGGCGGGTGTGATGCCCGACTACGGCTGGGCGTTGATGCCGTTGGGCACGGTGGCCACGTCCTACCGGTGGCATACGGAAAACCAGCGGGAGCTCGGAGTCGGGTGGGGCGTTGAAGGCGCGATGGTATGGAAGCCGTCATGGATTCCGTTCTGCTCATGGTCGGTGACCGACACCAGCGTTGGCCTGTTCATCGACGCCGAGACGGGCAAGGTCGGGCACTGGGACGACACGACCGTGCGCACCGTCGTGGACCAGACGTTGAGCATGCTGCTGGAGGAGACGGCCGACAAGCTGGAGAATCCGCAGCTGGCCACCGGCTACCTGCCGGGGCTGATCGGCGGCAGGCTGGTGTGGGGGCCGCCGCTCGCCGCGGATGAGGCTGCCCTGTGGGAGCGGTTCACCGGCTGACGTGCGGGAACGCGGAAGGGGGTGAACAGGTGGTGGCCCGTCCACCCCCTCTTTTGCCCTGTCCGAGGGCTAGGCGGTGCTAGACCTTACGCCAGATGCAGGTCGTCGCCGTCCCCGAGCAGTGGTTGAAGCCGGGGGTGTCGACGAAGAACCCGTCATCGTCCAGTAGCCGCCACACGCTGGGCTGGAGTTTGCTGAACGCACCCTGGTTCTGCGCGGAGTCGATCGCCGCCCGTCCGCAGCGTTCGGTGCCTTCGGGACCGTTGGTCGCGGTGCGGGTGTCGGCGAACAGACCGAACGACGTCGACCCGTCACCGACGCCGTTGAACGCCCAGTCCGTGTACAGCTGGGCGCACTTGATGCCGTCGGTGACCTGGTTGACGCCGCGCGCGCCTACGGCCGCATTGGCACCGTCGTCGGTCCGACCAGGTCGTCTCGTACAGGCTGCCGTCGAAGGCGTTGGTGTGGAACATGTACTGCGTGCGGGGCTCTGCCGGGACTCCGCGCTGCGGTCGAACAGCAGGTCCAGGGACTTCGTCCGACCCGCGGCCGTCGGATGGTTCAGGGAGGCGCTTGTAGATGCTGGGGGATGCCTGGAGGCCGCGACGGTTGGCGCGGTCGGTGGCGGCGAACTGCCTCCATGTGCGGCGAGTGCCGATGCCAACCCGCCGGCGAGGGCGGCCAGCAACGTCGAGCCCGTTCAGGCAGTGAGGTGGTTTCCTTGCTTTCCAGGGCTACCGGCTCGGCACCGAGAGGCCGGTGAGGCGCTCGGCCTCGGTCCACAGACGTTCCGCGACGGTCTTGTCCTGGGCGCTGCGCGGCAGGGTGGTGACCTTGGTCGGGCCGACCATGGACCAGCGTGGGCCGTAGTAGCCGCCGGGCGTGGCGTCGGGGCTGGTTGCCGCGTACAGCAGGGGTTCTGCGCCCTGTTCGGGTCCCTGGGACGGCACGATCTTGTACAGCAGTGATTCGAGCAGGCCGGGCCGCCCGCCGTTCAGGGTGGGGCCGGAGGTCATCAGGTTGGTTCGGGTGTAGCCGGGGTGCGCGCCGGCCGACAGCAGGGGCCAGCCGTGCTGGGCGGCGAGGTCGGCGAGGTGGAGCATCATCAGCATGTCGGCGAGCTTGGACTGGGCGTAGGCCCGGGTGGGGCTGTAGCGGCGGGTGGACTGCAGGTCCTCGAAGTCGATGCGCGCCCGGTTGGCGGTGCCGCTGCTCATCGTGGCCACCCGCGGGGCGGGGGCGGCCAGCAGCAGCGGCAGCAGGCGGACGGTGAGGGCGAACGGTCCGAGGAAGTTGCTGCCCAGCTGAAGCTCGAACCCGTCCGGCGTCTCGATGCGCCGGGGCACGTTCATGACTCCAGCGTTGTTCAGCAGCAGGTCCAGGGGCCTGCCGTCGGAGATCAACTCGTCGGCGAAGTCACGGACCGAGGTGAGGTCGGCCAGGTCCAGGCGGCGGATCTCGACCTGTGTGCCGGGGTGCGCGGCGAGGATCTCGTGCCGGGCCTGCTCTCCCTTGGCCGGCGTGCGCACGGCGAGCACCACGCGAGCTCCGGCTCCAGTCAGCCGCTTGGCGGCCTCTTTGCCGGTGCCGCTGTTCGCGCCGGTCACCACGGCGAGCTTTCCGCGCTGGTCAGGAACCTGGTACATGACGAACCCCATTAAGTACTGCCGGTATCTTGTTTCGGCCCCACCGTAACGCACCGCCGGTATCCAAGCAAAGTACTGCCGGTTTGTAAGATGGGGAGGTGACCTTCCAACGTGCCCGCACCGATGAACAGCGCAGCCAGCGTCGACGCCAGATCCTGGACACCGCGGCCGCGATGCTGACCGAGATGTCGGTCGCGAAGCTGAGCCTGAACGAACTGAGCCGCCGCGTCGGCCTGGCGAAGGTGAACGTGCTGCGCTACTTCGAATCCCGCGAGGCCGTACTGCTGGACCTGCTCGACACCGAGGTCAAGGACTGGATTGCCGAGCTGGAGCACCTGCCTCCGGCCGGCAAGGGCACCGCGAGAGAGCGCGGGGACCTGCTGGCCGACATTCTGGCCACCTCAATGGCGCGGCGGCCGGTGCTGTGCGACCTGCTCAGCGCCCAGGGCGGGGTCCTGGAGCACAACATCTCCACCGAAGTCGGCATCCGGCACAAGCACGCGGCCCGGCAGTCACTTCAGGTCCTGGCCCAGCTCGTGCTGCGACACCTTCCTGAACTCGGCACCGAAGGCGCCGCCGCTCTGGTGGAATCGACCTTGTTGATGGCCATGACAGCCTGGCAGTGCAGTCGCCCCCCGGAGGCGATGCTGGCGGTCTACGCCTCTGACCCGGCCCTGGCGGCCATGCGTCTGGACTTCACCGACTTGGTCCGCCGCACCACGGCCGTCACCGCCTCCGGCCTGCTGGTCCGCCGAGGTAGTCAGGCCGCCGCCCCAGCCTCCTGAGCGTCGAGCACGTTGCATTTCGAGCTGCAAGTGCTGCTCGTCTCGCTGATGCCTCAGTCCCGCCTATAGCCAGGCAGAAGCGTTAAGTCGCCTGGGACACCGTGCGCCTGAGACACCCGTACAGGTCACATGACGCCATCCAGCACCGCGCCCGGCCGCAGCGCCATGCTGGCCAGGGGCAGGTCCATCCAGCACGGCGTGACGACCCTCCCGGACCGGGCATGATCACGCTGTCATCGGTGCGCCGCAGCACGACTCGATGCCCGTCGTTCTCCAGACTTTGGTGTGTCTCATGAGACAACAGCTCGCTGTCCGGATCACTCCAAAGAGATCGAGCACCGGAGGCGCGGCTCGTGTCAGGATGCTCGGCATGTCTGGTCGCGCGTTGAGCTTCGGAGTGGTGGCGGAAGCATACGAACGGTTCCGGCCGGGGTATCCGGAAGAGCTGTTCGACATGGTGATGGCATACGCGGGCCATCCGGTCCGGACTGCCCTCGAGATCGGCGCTGGGACAGGCAAAGCAACCCGGCTGTTCGGTCAACGGGGGGTGCCGGTCACCGCTACCGATCCTGACGGGTCCATGCTCGCCGAGCTGCGCAAGCACGTGCCGGCGAACGTCAGGACGGTGCAAGCCGCGTTCGAGGACCTGCGACCCGGTGAGCGGTACGGGCTGGTCTACGCGGCAGCAGCGCTGCATTGGACGAACCCGGAGGGTCGGTGGTCACGCATGGCCGCGCTGCTGGAGCCGGGTGGCGTGTTCGCCTCGTGCGGCGGCCCGTTCCGACTGGCTGACCCAGCTGTGGAGGACGCCGTTCGCGCGGCGCGAGCACCGTTCTTGGAGAGCGACGAGATTCCGTCCCCGGACGGGACGCCTCCGGGCCACCCCATGCAGTGGCCGGGTACGGAGCTGCAGCGGTCTGATTTGTTCACCGGCGTTCAGCAGTCCGTGATCGAACGGCGCGTGACGATGAGCGCTCGCGACTACGTTGGTCACCTCTCCACCATCTCGGCTTATCTCGTCTTGCCGACCGCGGAGCGATCGCAGGTATTCAGCCAGATCATGCAGGTACTGCCGGGCAGAGTCGAGATGGCCGCCGACATCACCGTCCATCTCGCGCGTCGGCGCTACGAGGATTGATCACGTCACCTCGCCATGTCAGCCCGTCGCCCCAGGACTGGTTCCGAGCCACAATCACTGCCGTGGGGCGTGTGCCCGGTCGGGCGGGATGACGGCGGCTGAGCGTTGAGCGGTCTGCTCAGGCCCGGACGGTCTGCTCGTGCACGGCGAAGAGGAGGTTCTGCATCGCTTCCTGCGACGCGCCGGCGTTGCCGTGATCGAGTGCGGCAAGAGCCGCGGCCGCCGCCCTGCGCACCGGGTGCGGCAGCGCTTCCTCCGCTGCGACCGCGTACGAGCGGGTGCGGCGTGCTGCGCGCTCCTGTGGTGTGACGGCGCCCGGGCCCGAGACCGGGAACACCGCAGCCTCGTAGGCGGCCATGTGGGCAAGGACCATGTGCGCGATGCCGTCGGCGTAGCCCTGCAGCGCCGCGTCCTGCCGGGACTGAGTGAGGCGTCCGACGAAGCGGCCACGGACCAGGAAGCTACTCAGCAGTGTGCCGAACGCTATGGAGGCGGCAGCGACAGCGGCGCCGACAGGGCCACCCAGGACGTAGCCGCCTGCTGCGCCCAGGACTGTCGTCGTCACGGTGGCCACGATCGCCGCCATGGGTATGCGGGCCTGCGGCGTCTGGGGGGTCATGAGGGGAATTGTGTCACCCGCATGGCCGAGTGCGGGCAGCCGGTGGGCGGGGGCCCGCCGAGTGCTCGGCCGTCAGCCTGCTGCCAACGGCGCAGTGCCGACCGATGGGCAGCGCCGAGCTGGCTGCCGTCCGCGGCGGCTGCACGGAATCCGCCACACGATCCCGGAGAATACCGACAGCCAGGCCGCCCGCCTGCGCAAGGGCTCGCACGGCGGACGGCCACCCGGGTTCGACGAAGACCGCTGGAAGAAGCGCATGCCTGCGCCTGGGGCGTCGAACTCCCCGTGGACCTGTACGACGACCTCCTCGCCGGCCCGTCCCGCGCCCAGGCCGCCGAACTGCCCGGGCTCCCCGCCCACCATCTCCCCAGCCTCGTGGCCGATGCCGATACCCGGGTGCGGGCCGCCGGCTTCGCCCGGTGGGACGACCTCGCCGCGCCGCTGCGGGAGCGGCTGCTGGCCGACACCGACGACGTGGTGCGTACGGCGGCGCTGCTTGGCCATCACACCGGCGTCCCCATGCCTCGCGAGGTCTTCACCGTGCTGCCCGAGCCCCGGCGAGCGCTCGAACAGTGCCGTCTCGCGCCCGGGTTGGAGGCGGAGCTGGTCCGGGGCGGGGACGCGGAGGTACGCCGGGCGCTGGCCGCCAACCCACGGCTCGGCGCGCACAGTGTCGCCGTCCTGGCGCAGGACTCCTACGACGGCATCCGCTCGGTGGTGCCGCTGCGACCTGACCTCACCGAGGAGCAGCGTGCCGCGGTGCGCTACGACTTCGACCCGGCGTCGATGTCGCGCACTGTGCCCTGGATCGAGAGCCTGCACGGCGACACCGACGCGATGCGCCGCCTGGCCGTATCGTCCCATCCGCTCATCCGCCGCAGCGTGGCCCGTGCCCGGCATCTTCCATCGGACGTCGTGGGGCGTCTGGCCAGGGACGAGGACCGGACGGTCCGCCTGTTCCTTGCCGAGTCGTGCGACGACGCGCCGGCCGAGATGCTGCTGGAGATCTGGCGCTGGTGGGACGGCAGCTTCAGTTACCCCGGCCGCCCCCGCAGCCACCCCAACTTCCCCCGCACGGGCCTGCTGCGCTACGTCGGCGACCCTGCCGGGCGGATGCGCCGCCTGGCCCTGGACGATCCGGAGTCCACGCCTGCCGACGTCGCGCGTCTCGCCCGCGATCACGAAGCCGAGGTGCGCTGCCGCGCGGCTGAGGACCCCCGGCTGTCACCGGCCGACGCCGTGCGGCTGCTGAACGACCCGGCCGACTACGTGCGCGGGACCGCGATACGCAATCCGCAGCTGCCGGCCCGCGTCCTTGCCGGGCTGCTGCACGACAGCGCCACGGCATGCGCGGCGGTCGCCCAACCCGGCGATCCCGATCCCCGTCCTGCATCGCATCCTGGCCGCGGCAGTCGGGGCGGCCTGACGCTGAACTCCGGCACGCCCCAGCCAGCACAGCGGTGCGTACGCAGTGCCAGGTGCGTGCTGCCGAGGGTCTCGACCAGGCCTTACGACAGGTGTCTCGCCGAGACGACAGTTGGCGGGACGAGTCACACCCGCCCGCTCCTAGCTCCGCACCCGGCCGTGGCCGGCCGACATCAGTGCGCTCGCCGCTGTCCGCCCCAGACCGTCCACGGAGCCTGTCACCAGGACTCGGCTCATGAGATTGCACCATTTTCAGTTCGTCGTGGGTTGGTGGTGTGCGGGCGCCGCGGTCTCGTGCGTGGCGGCCCAGGAGGCGAGCAGGCGCAGGCCCTCTTCGGCTGCCGAGCCGGGTTCGGCGGCGTAGATGGTCAGGGTGAGGCCGGGCTCGGCAGCGAGTTCCAGGCCCTCGAAGGCGAGCGTGAGCTCCCCGATAATTTCATGGTGGAAGCGCTTGGTGCCGGTGCCGTGGTGGCGGACGTTGTGCGCGCCCCAGCGGGTACGGAACTCCTCGCTGCGGGTGGACAGTTCACCGACGAGGTCGTGCAGCTCCTTGTCGTAGGGGTTGCGCCCCGCTTCGGTACGCAGGATGGCGACAGCGACGTCGGCGAACAGGTCCCAGTCCGGGTAGAAGCGCCGGGAGGCGGGGTCGAGGAACTGGAAGCGCGCGAGATTGCCCTGGTTGCCGGGAGTGGCGTAGACGTCGCGGTAGAAGGCCCGTGCCAGCTGGTTGGTGGCCAGGACGTCCATACGTCCGTTGCGTACGAACGCCGGCCCGGCGGTGATGGCATCCAGGGTCCACTGCAGGCTGTGGTGAACCTTCTGAGGCCCCTTGGTGCGCCGTCTGGGGCGGGTGAGCGCATCAGTGCCGTCGGCCGCATGGGCCAGATTCAGCAGATGTGCGCGCTCGGCGTCGTCCAGTTGCAGAACCCGGGCGACCGCCTCCAGAACCATCGGGGAGGCACCGGCAAGGTTTCCGCGCTCGAGCTTGGCGTAGTACTCCACGCTCATGTCAGCAAGCGCCGCGACCTCACTGCGGCGCAGTCCCGGCACACGGCGGCGGGAGCCGGCGGGCAGTCCGGCCTGCTCCGGGCTGATCTTGGCGCGCCGCGAGGTCAGGAACTCGCGGACCTCATCACGGTTGTCCATGCCTCGACCGTAAGGCCCCCGCACCGTCGGAGCGATGTACTGCCAGTACACCCCTCACCAGTGACTCGCTGCGCACGTCAAAGCGCGGTCTCCTGGATGACGTGGCCTCCCAGCTCATGGGCTGCCCGACCCTCTGCACACGGGCACGAGCGGCCCGCCCCTCAATACGTTAGGAACCCTTCTCATGCGCGGAGCAGTGATCCACGCCCCCGGCGACGTGCGCTTCGAGACACTTGACGACCCGAAGATCCTCGAGCCCACCGACGCGATCATCCGGACCGCTGTCACCTGCGTGTGCGGCTCGGACCTGTGGCCCTACCGGGGCGCGGAGCCGACGGAGCACGCTCACCCGATGGGGCACGAGTACGTCGGCTTCGTCGAGGAGGTCGGAGCCGAGGTCACCGCGGTCAAGCCCGGCCAGTTCGTCGTCGGGTCGTTCGCCACCTCGGACAACACCTGTGCGAATTGCCGCAACGGCTTCCAGTCCAACTGCCTGAACCGCGAGTTCATGTCCACCTGCCAGGCCGACTACGTCCGGATCCCCAACGCCCAGGGCACCCTCGTCGCCACCGACGGCACCCCGGACGAGAAGTACTGGGCCGGGCTGCTGGCCGTCTCCGACGTCATGGGCACCGGCTGGTGGGCCGCGGATGCCGCCGAGGTGAAGCCCGGCTCCACCGCAGTCGTCGTCGGCGACGGCGCCGTCGGCCTGTGCGGGGTGATCGCTGCCAAGGAGAGGGGTGCGGAGCGGATCATCGCCATGAGCCGTCACGCCTCCCGGCAGAAGCTGGCGCGCGAGTTCGGAGCCACCGACATCGTCACCGAGCGAGGCGAGGAAGGCGTGGCCCGGGTCAAGGAGCTGACCGGCGGGATCGGCGCGGACAGCGTGCTGGAGTGCGTCGGCACGGCGCAGGCGATGCAGCAGGCCCTGCATTCGGCGCGGCCGGGCGGCAACGTCGGCTTCGTCGGCGTTCCGCACGAGGTGGCCGTCGACGGCCAGGAACTGTTCTTCTCCCACGTCGGGCTGCGCGGCGGGCCCGCGCCTGTGCGCCGTTACCTGCCCGACCTCATCGACCGCGTACTGACCGGAAGCATCGACCCCGGCAAGGTCTTCGACCTCACCCTCCCGCTGGACCAGGTCGCCGAGGGCTACAAGGCGATGGACGAGCGCCGCGCCATCAAGAGCCTCCTCAAGCCGTGACCCTGCCCTTCCCTCACGCGCCTCGCCCGTGCCGGCCGAGTCCGCATCGACACCGCCCGACAGCTGCCACGGCGTCCATGACACTGATCGAATCGACAGGAAGCACCATGGAATTCATCAAGCCCCAGTCCACCAGCAAGGCACCGGCCGACTGGTTCACCGGAGACGTGTGGTGGGACGTCATTGTCGCCGGCCAGGAGCCGTCCCGGATGCGCGCGAACCTCGTCCGCTTCGCACCCGGAGCCCGGACGAACTGGCACGCGCACGCCGTCGGCCAGACACTGCACGTCGTCTCCGGCATCGCCCTCATCGGCACCCGCGACGGCACGATCCTGGAGGCCCACCCCGGCGAGACCGTCAGCTGCCCGCCCGGCGAGGAGCACTGGCACGGTGCCGTCCCCGACCGCTTCATGGAACACATCGCCATGTGGGAAGGCACCGGCGACGGCAGCCTCGAGACCCGGTGGGCCGAGCCCGTCACCGACCTGCAGTACAACGGCCCGCGCAGCCGCAACCAGTAGCAACCATCAGAACCCGGCCGTGGACTTCCCTCACCCATGGCCGGGCAGGGTGCCTCAGAAGGTGAGGACGATTCGGCCGCGGAGGCCGCCGGCTTCGAGCAACTGGTGGGCCTCGGTGGCCTGGTCCGGGGGCAGGGTCTTGGCTACCCGCGGGGTGAGGCGGCCTTCGTCGGCGAGCTGTCGGATGCGGTCCAGCTTGTCGTGTTCGCGGGCGTAGCGAGGGACGAACGTCGCGCGGCTCTCGATGCCCCGCTCCCAGTTGCCTTCGCTGCCGGCGCGTGAGGAGACGATCCGTCCGCCGTCGCGTACGACCGGATCCCGCCCGCCGAGACGTCCGCGCGGCCGTTTCACAAGGCGCTTCCGTCCGCGGACTACGTGGAGGTCGAGGGTGCCCGCACGGCCTGCTGTAAACCCACGCGGAGGAGGTCGACACCGCACTCCTCGCCCTCCTGCGGAAGCAACCTCACGCCTCAGCTCCCCAACCTGCGGACCGAGGTCGTCGTCGTGGTCGCCGGAGAAGGAAGGACGCAACAGCACTCGCCGCTACCGCTCACCGGATACGGCGGCCGCCCGGCGGCGGTATGGGGGCGGCCTGCACGAAGGTGAAGCCCCGGCTGGACGGGGAAGCCAGCCGGAACCGTGAGGTTGGGCCTGCGGAGCGCGTCCCCTCTCGCCCCCCATGAGTAACGAGGCCCGGCGACGCTGTCACTCCCGCCATGCACGCAGCGACCGCTGACGTGGTAGCGGCGGGTAGCCCAGCTTGAACTGTGAGTTCTCGGCCTGAGTCCTTCTTGTGTCTCGCGGACGCCGAGGGCGCACGATGCCACCGAGTCAGCGTCTCCTGAGATCCGTCTCTGGGGTTGGGATCAGGAGGGTTGCCGGTCCTAGCAGTGGGGGAGGAGCGGTCAGGCTGTCGCATACGTAGACCGTGAGGTGAGGGGAGAGGCGGATTCCGTCTGCTGCCCGACGGGCACGCTTGCGGTCGCGACGAGTGCCACAGCCTGGCTTCGTGGGGTGCAGCGCTCTGCGCACGGGCTGCCAGTCTGTGGTCTTCACTGCAAGCGCGGCGATCGCCAGGTGACGCCAGTCCTCCGGTCGGCCCTTTTGGACGAGGTCCAGGGCGTCCAGCACCTCGGACGGGATGCCTGACGTCGGACGGCTCGGAGAGGGCGAGCCCGGGGCATCAACGTGCGTATAGAACGCGTTGACCGCCTCACTGCTGGTGTCGAGGTACACGAGTTCGCCTGCGGGCGGCTCGACAGGCTGAACGCGGTGTTCCAGCCAGGCCGCCAGGGCATCTGCCTCGACGAAAACAGTGGGCCCCTTGGCCTTGGCCATGGCAGCGCGGGTGCGGGCGTAGGCGTAGAACACTGCCGGGTGACGCAGGACGTCTGCCACCATCATCAGATCCGTGAGCGTGACCAGCCAGCTCCCATCGTCTGGGGCGGCGCCGCGTTTGCCGCCATCAGGAAGGTGTGTGGCGAACGGATCCACGCGGTCGAGCGTGACGATCACCGACACCGCGGTAGGGAGATGGTCCGGCAGGGGCAGATGGCGCTTGTGTCGGTCCCGGAAGTCCCTTCCACCGCCGTCGAGGTAGGCAATGGTGCGCGCGTTCTGCGTGAGGGCCTTGTCGACGAACTCGCGTGTCTTCTTCTTCACTCGGTCCGGCGCAGCCCTGCGGGCTGGGTCGGTGAAACGTCCCCCCTTGGCCTCGACCGCAAGTACGGCACCGGGCATGGCCATGAGGACGTCGACGTCCGGGTTCCCAGCCTCCGGATAGATGACGCCGGGGTGGGTGCACTCGTCCCCGAAAACCGAAGCCAGGGTGCGTCGGGCCTGTTCCTCGCAGAAGTCCTGGCGTCGCTTGTCGAACTGCTTCAAGAGGTCCGGATGAGCGAGGCAGGCGTCTGCGGCCCAGTCGAGTGCCTCGTGCAGGAAGTCGCCCGGGCGAGCCCACAGGCCCCGCGTGTCTCCCAGGCCGATGATCGGGCGACGACGTAGCGTGTTGGTGTCGCTCAGTTCGCGAAGGCCTGGTTGGCTGCCCAGCTGCGTCGTCAGCGAGGCGACCAGGCGGGTGTTGAGGCGTTCGGCCAGCAGCCCGGGCAGGTCGTCTTCGACAGGGGCTGCCCCGAACGTTGCCACCCCAGCGGAGTGAACGAGTGCCAACTGTGAGCGGTGCGCCTTGTCCGTGGAGGCCTTGAGCGCGGCGAGAACGTCCTGAAGTGCGTCCACGGCCTGGTTGATCCGCGTGGCTCTCAAGGAGTGATACGCGTCAGCCGCATCCAGGGCATGGTGAAGTGCGAAACCGAGGGCTTTTCGAGCCTGGCCGGCCAGTGGGGCGGTTATGCCTTCGATAATGGGTCGTAGGTGTGCGGGGTAACCCTGCATCCGGTCGAATCGCCGCTCTAGAGATCTTTAATCGTGGGCGTTACTGAGATTTGAGATCCAGCTCCGGGTGGACATGCCGGACGTGGTCGCTCGATGACGTCCGCGATGTCAC
>NZ_JBIAKK010000020.1:0-160309 GCF_042872425.1 Streptomyces sp. NPDC005262 | reverse complement strand
GCGATCAACAAGGACTCCGAGGCCCCGATCTTCGACCTCGTCGACTACGGCGTCGTCGGCGACCTCTTCCAGGTCGTCCCCCAGCTCACCGACGAGGTCAACACCCGCAAGGGCTGACCGGCCGCCCTGGCCGCAGGTGCGCTTCACGGCTCCCGCGGCCAGGTGTTCCGTTCGGCCGACGGTCGCGGTCAGACGCCGGCCGCCTCCTGGATCAGATCGGTCACCGGGCCGGGCTGGGACGCCAAGGAAGCATGGCTTGCGTACAGTTCGACGGTCTTGCGCGGGTTCATACGCTGTGCCATGCGGCGTTCGTTGTCCGGGTGGATCATGTTGTCCGCGGTGGAGACCTGGTACCAGGAAGGCTTTGCGCGCCAGGCCGGAGCGGTGACGGTGTCGCTGAACGTCGATGCAAGCGGTGCCTTCTGGGTCACCGCCATGACCAGCGCCTCGTCGACCGGCAGATCCTGGCCGAAGCTCTCGTGGAACTTGTCCTGCTTGATCCAGAGGTAGCCGTCGGAATCCGGGGCCACGTTCTCCAGCCCCGCCGGAGTCGTCTCCTCGCTGATCCGACCGCAGCTCTCCCCCGTGTCCGGGGCGAATGCGGCGATGTAGACCAGCCCAGCCACGTTGGACAGGTCCCCGGCCTCCGTGATGACCGCTCCGCCGTACGAGTGGCCCACCAGCACCACAGGTCCCTCGATCTGCTGGACCATCTTCCGCGTGCGTGCGGCGTCGTCGACCAATGAGGTGAGCGGGATCTCCACCGCGTGCAGGGAGTTGAAACCTCGTCTGTGCAGCTCGATGATGACCTTGCCCCAGTGGGCGGCGCCACCCCAGAAACCGTGGACCATGACGATGGCGGGTTTGTCGGCCATGCCATTCGCACCCTTTCCCTTGCTCGAGGGCTCTGCTGCCATCGGTCACGCTAGGCGGGCCCCTTGACACCCGCCACCGCACACCGCGGCAGGGCTACAGCCGGAACGAAAGTGCGTCTGCACGCAACTGCTTCCCAGTGTCGAGTGACCTACTGCCCCCAGGCCTCCGGTCCCTGTTCCTCCAGAGCCCTACGCGACGCACTCGATGCCGTCGGGAGACTCTCACCGAGCGCTCGGAGCGCGGTGAGGTGCGTAAGGTGTCGCCCGCACAGTCCGCCGCGCCGCACCCGTACCAGCCCCTGGCGCGACCGCAGCCCGAGCGGCCCGTTCGGGTGACGGGGTGCACGGCTCGGGGCGACTGTCCGCACAGGTGGACGACTACGTCTCCGAGGTGGTGCGCGGCCAAAGCGCCCCCGACCGCTCATCGGAGGGGGCTCACGCATCACACCTCATCGTCAGGCGCGCGGCCGGTACTCGACGACGGTCGGCGCCAGCGATACGTAGCGCTCGACGAGTTCGTCCTCGGTGACAGACCCGCCGGGCCGGTACTGGCGGCCGCAGGTGGCGCGCGAGTACCTCCTCCGGACCGCTGACCGGAGATGCCTCCGTCGAGATCACGATCGGCGACGGCACTGTGCTCCGCGCGACCCTCGCACTACCGTCCGGTCTCCCCGAACTTCCGGTCACTGAGCGGGAGTTCGTCGCCAACCTCGCCGACTACGGGGCAGACGTACCCTGGCTGCTCGTCTGCCTCTACTGGAACGGTGCTGCACAACTCATGCGCGACACCTTCCCCGTACACCATCCGAAGGACCACGCATGCGCCCGCTTCCCCTCGAAGGAATCACTGTCGTCAGCCTGGAGCAGGCCGTCGCCGCGCCCTTCGCCACCCGCCAGCTCGCCGACCTGGGGGCCAGAGTCATCAAGGTCGAACGCCCGGGTACCGGCGACTTCGCCCGGGACTACGACGAGTCCGTGCACGGCCAGTCCAGCTACTTCGTGTGGCTGAACCGGTCGAAGGAGTCGCTCACACTCGACATCAAGACGCCCGCGGGCCGTGAGGTCCTGGAACGGCTGCTCGCCGAGGCCGACGTCTTCGTGCAGAACCTTGCCCCGGGCGCGGCTCGCAGACTCGGCCTGACGAGCTCGGAGTTGAGCGAGCGCTACCCATCCATCGTCGTCTGTGACATCTCCGGATACGGCAACACCGGCCCGTGGGCGGACCGTAAGGCGTATGACCTGCTGGTGCAGTGCGAGACGGGTGTGGTGTCGCTGACCGGTTCGCCCGAAGAGCCCGTCAAAGTGGGCATCTCGATCGCCGACATCGCGGCGGGCATGTACGCGTACTCGGGCATCCTCACCGCATTGTACGAACGGCGGACGACGGGTCGGGCCCGCTCCGTGGAGGTGTCCCTCTTCGAGGCGCTCTCGGAGTGGATGGGCTCCCCCGCGTACTACACGGCGTACTCGGGCACGCAGCCCGCACGCGTCGGCGCCCAGCACGCGACGATCGCCCCGTACGGACCGTACAGCGCTGCGGACGGCAGGACCGTGCTGCTCGCCATCCAGAACGAACGCGAATGGGCGTCCTTCTGCGAGGTCTTCCTCGGCGACGTCTCCCTCTCCACCGACCCGCGCTTCCATCGGAACTCGGCCCGGGTGGCCCGCCGCGACGAACTCAACGCGATCGTCGCCGCGCGCTTCGCGGAGCTGGACGCGGCCGCCGCGGTGAAGCTCCTCGACGACGCGAAGGTCGCCAACGCGCGGCTCAATTCGGTAGCGGAGTACTGGAATCACCCGGTCCTGTCCGGCCGTGACCGCTGGCGGGACGTGTCGACGCCTGGGGGCACGATCAAGGCTCTGCTGCCTCCCGCCACCCTCAGGGGGCTGGACCCCCGCATGGACCCTGTTCCCGCCGTAGGCGAGCACACGGACAGCGTGCTGCATGGGCTCGGCTACGACGACCCCGCCATCACCGCCCTGCGCGCCGACGGCGCGGTCTGACGTCGCCGGGAAGGCTGCACGCCACGTCCGAACAGCAAGGCCGCTACGAGCAGATCACCTACGCCGTCGACGGGAGCGTCGCGACAGGGACGCTCAACCGCCCCGAAGCCGCTGATGGTCCAGGCCGGGGCCACCACCCGCATCCAGCTCGGCTGGTACGCCCCGCCACCACGGCTGGACGTGAGGCGATTCCGTGCTCCGTGTCCGGCGCTGACGAGTCTCCGCCACGGCAGGTAACCGCCAAGGCAGAACGACGACAAGCGAGTTGCCTCCGCGGAAACTCTTCGCAGCACCCGGAACCAACCGTTCGCCGGGTGCGCGGAGGAGAGACATCCATGACCAGAGCATCCGCGAGGCGGAGGTCCCGGCTGCTGGCAGCCGGGCTGTCGCTCGTACTGCTGCCGGCGGGACAGGCCGTCGCAGCAGGGGCGGTGGGGACGGCAGGAGCGGGCACCGATCGTGCCGCGTCGCCCGCACACGCACCCACGACCGCACGCACCGTCACCCTGATCACCGGTGACCAGGTGACCGTGACCGACCTCGGCGCAGGCCGGAAGTCGGTCGCCGTGGAGCGTCCCGAGGGCGCGACCGGAGCGGTTCGCAGCGAGATATCCGGCGGCCGGATCACCGTCATACCCGACGAGGCCCGGCCCTACCTCCAGGCGGGGGTCCTGGACGCCGAACTCTTCGACGTCACCGCTCTGATCGAGCAGGGGCTCGGTGACCCGGCCTCCGACGGACTGCCGCTCATCGTGACGTACACGAAGAACGCCCGGAGCGCCACGCCTCACGGAGCCCGCCAGGTCCGTGGTCTGCCGAGTGTGGGCGGTGCGGCCCTGGAGGCGTCCACCTCCGGGGAGTTCTGGCGCACGGTCGCACCCGACGTCACCTCCCGGGCCCGCAGCGCGACTTCGGGCCGAGTGCGGCTGGCGGGCGGCGTCGAGAAGATCTGGCTGGACGCCCGGGTCGACGCCGCGATGGAGTCCAGCAACGCGCAGATCGGTACCCCCGCCGCCTGGGAGGCGGGGCTGACCGGCAAGGGCGTCAAGGTCGCCGTCCTCGACACGGGCGTGGACCTGACCCACCCCGATCTCAAGGATCGGGTGACCGAGACCAAGAGCTTCATCGAGGGCCAGGAGGTCGCCGACCGAAACGGGCACGGCACACATGTCTCCTCCACCGTCGGTGGCAGCGGTGCCGCGTCCGACGGCAAGGAGAAGGGGGTCGCGCCCGACGCGACGCTCGCCGTCGGCAAGGTCCTCAGCGACCAGGGGTCCGGCACCGAGTCGCAGATCATCGCCGGCATGGAGTGGGCAGCCAAGGACATCCACGCCAGGATCGTCTCGATGAGCCTCGGATCGTCGGAGGGCAGCGACGGCACCGACCCGATGGCCCAGGCGGTGAACACCCTCTCGAAGGACACGGGCGCCCTGTTCGTGATCGCTGCGGGCAACGCCGGCTCCCCCGGCACCATCGGCTCCCCCGGCGCCGCCGACTCCGCACTCACGATCGGCGCGGTCGACTCCGCCGACAAGCGCGCCTACTTCTCCAGCCAGGGCCCGCGCCTCGGTGACAACGCGCTCAAGCCCGACCTGTCCGCGCCGGGCGTGAACATCCTCGCGGCCCGCTCGCAGCTCGTCTCCGGCAGCGGCCCGTACACCTCGATGAGCGGCACGTCGATGGCGACCCCGCACGTCGCGGGCGTGGCGGCGCTGCTCGCCCAGAAGCACCCCGACTGGAGCGGACAGCAGCTCAAGGACGGGCTGATGAGCACGTCCAAGCAGATCAGTGGCACGTCGTACGAGGTGGGTGCGGGCCGCGTCGACGTCCCGTCCGCCGTCGCCGCGCAGATCACCGCGACCGGCAGCGCGGACCTCGGCTTCACCAGCTGGCCGTACGAGGCGAACAAGCCGGTCACGAAGACGCTGACGTACACCAACGCCTCCGACCGGCCGGTCACCCTGGCGCTGGCCGCGGCAGGTGCTCCGGCCGGCGTGGTCACCCTCGCCGACTCCACCCTCACCGTGCCCGCGCACGGCACCGCGCAGACCACGGTCACCGGTGACGGCTCCGCGGCACCCGTCGGCGCCACGTCCGGCCGGATCGTCGCCAGGGACGGTGACTCGGTCGTCGCGCACACGGCCTTCGGCCTGACCAAGGAGGAGGAGCGCTACACCCTGACCGTCCACGTCAAGGACCGCGACGGCGCGGCCACCGCCGCCAACCTGGCCGTGCAGAAGCTGGCCCAGGGCGCAGATCCCTTCCCTGCCGCGGTCAACGACTCCGGCACGCTGCAGTTGCGCCTGCAGCCCGGCACGTACACCCTGTCCAGTTTCCTCGACGTGCGCGGCAGCAAGGGCAAGGACTCACTCGGTCTCGGACTCCTCACCGAGCCGGAGGTCACCTTGGACCGTGATCGCGAAGTCACCCTCGACGGGCGTAAGTTGCGGGAGATCCGGGCCGAGGTGGACCAGCGGACGCAGACCCGTCAGCTGCAGATGAAGTTCAACCGGGCGGCGAACGGCGCGTCGTACACGGGCGCCGTGCAGGTCCCGTTGAAGTACGACAGCATCTTCGCCGCGCCGACCCAAAAGCCCGCCACGGGCACCTTCGAATACCGGACCGTCTGGCGGCTCGGCAAGCCGCTCCTCGATGTCGAGGCGGGCGGCAAGCGGCTCGGCGAGACGGTCGTCCAGCCCGGATCGGACCTGTTCACCGGGCGCAAGCGGATGTCCCTCGTGGACGCGGGCACCGGAAGCCCCGCCGCCTATGCCGGCAAGAACGTGAAGGGCAAGGCGGTCGTCGTGCGCCGCACCGACGCGATCACCCCCGCCGAGCTTGCTCAGAACGCACAGGACGCGGGTGCCAAGGCCCTGTTCGTCACCGATGAGGCTCCCGGTCGGCTGTCCGCCGTGTTCAGCGGGGCCGACGGGGCGACGCGTCCGCTGTACATCGCATCGGTGAACGTCGCGGACGGAGCGCGGCTGATCGAGACCGCTCGACTCGACCGGGACGTGGAACTGACCGCAGCCCAGTTCACGCCGTATGTGTACGACCTCACCGAGGGATACCCCGGGGCGGTCCCCACGGACCTGACGTACCGACCGGCCAGGAGCGAACTGGCCGTCGTCGACGACAAGTTCCACGCGACGAAGGTCGCCGACGGCGGCGAGTTCCGATACTCGATCACCGACACTTTCCCCATCGGCATGGGCTTCCAGGAGAAGATCAAGTTCCCCGCGGAGCGCACCGACTACATCAGCGCCGGCCCCGACCAGGCGTGGCACGAGTCCATGTCCAACGGCCCGGGCGCCATCGAGCAGCGAAGCGGCATCGTGCACTACCGCGGCGGCACCCGCTCGGAAACCGACTGGTTCAAGCCGGTCTGGCACCCGTGGCTGGGCACCGGCCTCGGCTGGGGCCAGGAGCGCGCGGGCAACAACCTGCAGTTCAACACGCCGGGTTGGGGTGACTCGGGACCGGACCACACCGGCTTCGGCGATGTGTGGAACGAGAGCTCGATGACCCAGTTCACCGAGGTGTACGTGGACGGGGTGCGGGTCGACCGCAAGACCAGCTCGGGGGCGTACGCCCGCAACGTCAAGCCGACCGAGCAGGACTTCAAGGTGGTCACCGACACCACCCTGGACCCGGACGTCTGGCGGCTGTCCACGAAGGGCCACTCCGAGTGGACATTCAGGTCGTCCGCCACGCCGGCCGGCCGGTGGACGTATCTGCCTCTACTCAACCTCGGGTTCGACGTCGACACCGACCTGCACGGTGATGTGCGGGCCGAAAAGCGGCTGGATCTCGGGATCTTCTCCGAGTACGTCAAGGGCGCGCCGGACACCGGAAGGATCACCGGCTCCACGCTGGAGGTCTCCTTCGACGACGGTGCGACGTGGACGTCCGTCGAACTCGACGGCGTACGCGGCAAGTCCGCCGCCTGGGCCGGCTCGGTGCGGGTACCGGGCGACGCGCAGTACATCTCCGTGCGGGCCTCGGCCGCCGACGACCGGGGCGGCTCGGTCAAGCAGGAGATCATCCGCGCGGTGGGGGTGCGGAAGTAGCAGGCCGGGTGGGAGCTGCGCGGACGGCGGCGCGGCTCCCACCCCTCCCGCATGCGCCGAGGATCATCCGGGAGGCGGGGTGGGGCCCTGGCGTACGTGGATTCGGCGGCCGGTGAGCCGAGTGGGGGCGATGGTCAGCCACAGGCCACGGCGTCCGTCCGGCCATGGGTCCGTGTAGGCCGCCTCGTTCAGCTTATGTACGACGTTCGGGTCGGTCACCGTCGACGCAGTGCCGGTGGCCAGAACGCTCCACCCCTGACTCAGCGCGACGTCGATGTGGTCGACCTCGAAGGCGACCACGTGACCCGCCGCCGCGGCAGGCGTGGCACCGGCCGCGGTCCGGAAGGCCAGGAGGCTACCGACGACCACGTAGTTGACCGGGACAACTGCCGGCCCCTCCGCCGTGGAGACCGAGATCCGCCCCACCCCGTGCGTGGACAGCAGTTCGCGGCACTCATCAGCGCTCAGCTCGATCAGTCGCGAGTGATAACCCGCATGGCCGGTACCGGGCGGAAGATCCATGCTGCTGCCGGTGAGCTCGGAGACGGTCGTATCCAGAGCATTGGCCAGCCGCAACATGAAGCTCATGCTGGGCATCGCCTGTTGTTCCTCGACGTACTGGATGTAGGGGGTGGCCGAACCGGATCTCTCGGCCACCTCCTGCCTGCTGAGCCCCAGCTCTTCGCGACGTGCCGCCACGCGCCTGCCCACGTCACCCGGTGCCTTCGCGTGTTTCTCGCGCGAGGGGTTCCGGGGTTCTTCCTCCGACATGCTGCGCACATCCCTCTGCTGGTGGGTGCAATCGCTGTCCTGCGCCTTCGCGCGTTCCGCCTCAGCATCAATCCTGTGCCGGATCGACGCAGACCGCACGGGCCGACCGGCCGGGTCCACACCCCGCTCAGCCCATCCCCCGGTCCGGCCACGGGACGGGCACGGTGATCCGTGGGCCCCGCGGCCAGCAACGGTGGCGCGGGCCCGATCGCCTCCGGAGACCTATCGTGAGAGGTAGACGCCAACCGGACCGGAGGGGATGGTGTCGCGGTGAGCGAAGAGCATGCCGCGGGTGCCGAGGGCCTCGCGCTGTTCCCTCTGGACGAGCTTCTCCGCGAGCTGGAGGTCCGCATCAGCGCCGTACGCGGAACGCGGGACAACCTGCACAGTCTGCTCGAGGCGGTGCTCTCGGTCGGGAAGGAACTGGACCTCGCCCAGGTACTGCGCGGAATCGTGGAGGCCGCCGTCGAGCTGGTGGACGCCAGGTACGGCGCGCTGGGAGTGATCAACAAAGAGGACCGGCTCTCGGAGTTCCTCACGGTCGGTGTCGACGCCGAGCAGCGGGAGCGGATCGGATCCCTCCCCAGCGGGCACGGCATTCTCGGAGAGCTGATCCGCCATCCGGCGCCGCTCCGGCTGGCGGAACTCGCCGATCATCCGTCCTCCTACGGCTTCCCGGCCCACCACCCACCGATGCACTCGTTCCTGGGGGTGCCGATCCGCGTCCGCGAAGAGGTCTTCGGCAACCTCTACCTCACCGAGAAGCGCAGCGCGAGGGAGTTCGACGCCGAGGACGAGGCGGTGCTGTCCACCCTCGCGGTCGCGGCTGGAGTGGCGATCGAGAACGCCCGGCTGTACGAGGAGGCCCGGCGACGCGAGCAGTGGAACGCGGCGAGCGCCGAGGTGACCAGCATCCTGCTGTCGGGAGCGTCCGGCGCCGAGGTCATGAAGGTGATCATCGAAAGCGCCAGAAAGATCGTCTCGGCGGATTTCGGAGTGATAGCCGTTCCCTCGGGTGACGGAGGACGGCTGCGCAATGCTCTCACCGTCGACGCCGACAGCCCGCTGCGGTGCGCAGTTCCGGGGCCCGGGGAGAGCTTCGTCGGAGCGGCCTTCGAGTCGGCGGAGCCGGTGGTCAGCAGTGATCTGGAGCATGATCCGCGGCTGGGGCAGGACGCGTCACGGTACGGAGGGCTGGGGTCGGCGGTGGCGGTGCCCATCGGACAGCGCGGAAGCGTGCGCGGAGTCCTGCTGCTGGCCCGCAGCTCCGGCCGACCGGAGTTCCGGCCCCCTGAGATCTCGCCACTGGCGGGCTACGCCGTGCAGGCGGGCCTGGCCATGGAAGTCGCCGATCGACGCAGCGACGCCGAGCAGATCGCCCTGCTCGAGGACCGGGACCGGATCGCCCGGGATCTGCACGACCTCGCCATCCAGCGACTGTTCGCGACCGGTATGACGTTGCAGAGTGCACTCAAATTCGTGCAGCACCCGGAGTCCGCCGAGCGCCTGGAACGGGCCGTGAACGATCTCGACGACACCATCAAGGTCATCAGGTCGACCATCTTCGGTCTGCGGACCCACGAAGACGGCTGGCGGGCCCACGCGGTGACGAGGCAGGTGACCGCGGCCATCGAGACCGCGGCGCCCCTGCTGGGTTTCAGACCCACTCTGCGGGTGGACGGTTCCATCGACGCCGAGGTGCCACCGGCGGTGTCCGGTCCCCTCATCGCGGTCCTGGGGGAGGCGCTGAGCAACACCGCCCGCCATGCGGCCGCGCGCAACGTCGACGTGCACGTCGAGGCAGCCGCAGGCAAGGTGACACTGACCGTCACCGACGACGGCGTGGGCGTCCCGCCAGGAGCTGCACGAAGTGGACTGCACAACATGCAGGAGCGAGCCGTCGCACTGGGAGGCGTGTTCCGTCAGGACACCCCGCCCGGGGGAGGCACCAGGATCGTGTGGCGGGTGCATCTGTCCGGCGGAGAGACGGACGACTGAGCGGCGCACCTGGTGCGGCCTGCGCGCCGGACAGCGGTCAGGGGACCTTCGGCCCTCACCCGGGCCCCTGCGGCCCTCGTCCGGCGCAAGGCCGTGGTGGCAACGTGAAAGATGCCCCGACGTGGCAAGGAGGAATGATGACGAGCAACGCTTCCGGCCCTCCGCGACACGGGGTGGTCGTGGTCGGCACCGACGGTTCGGCCGCTGCCGGTTCCGCACTCCTGTGGGCGGCCGCTGAAGCGGCGCGGAGAGAGAGCCCGCTGCGCATCGTCCACGGCACGGACACCGAGAACCGGGCCGCTCACATGTCCGTCGAGACGCTGGACCGGATCGGGAAGGCCGGACGGGAGCTGCTGGAGGGGGGGCAGCCGAAGTCGCCCGGCACTGTCCCGGTGTCGAGGTCACGACCGAACTCAGCCGGAGCAAGCCGGCGGCCGCCCTGCGCACGGCGGCCGGAACGGACGGCACCGTCGTTGTCGGCAGCCGTGGACTGGGCGGTTTCTCCGCATTGCTGCTCGGCTCGGTCGGACTGCAGGTCGCAGCGGAAAGCGCGGTGCCCGTCGTCGTGGTCCGCGACGACGGGCAACGCGCGCAGACGGGTGTCGTCCTGGCGGCCCTGGGCGGCGCGGCAGACCTGGACTGTGTCCGCCATGCGGCACGGGCCGCCGAACCGCGTAAGGCCGCCCTGCGCATGCTGAGCGTCTGGAACGTACTCGAGTACGTGGGCCTGGTCGCTCCTCTGATGGATGACGTCGACCACCGGCGCTCCAGTGAGATCTCGGCGGTCGCCGACCGGATCCGGGAGGAGTTCCCGGGCCTGACCGTGACGACGGATGTGGAGAAGGGCAACTCGACGGCCGGTGTGCTGGTCGAGGCATCACGCGACGCCGACCTGCTGGTCATGGCCGGCGGGCGGGGTCCCCGCCTGATCGGACCGTCGCCGGCACGGATCACCCATGCCGTGCTCCACCATGCCCACTGCCCGGTCCTGCTCGTCCCGCGTGCCGGCGGGGCCGCAGAACCGGAACAGGAGAAGTCATGACCAGCAATCCGGATCACACCGAGGTGCTCGTCGGTGTCGACCTGAACAGACCGTTCCACTTGCCGCTCGTCTGGGCGGCCGACGAGGCCCACCGCAGAGGGCTGACCGTGCGGCTCCTGCTGGCCGTCCCTCCGACGCACCACGGCCACCACGTGGACAGCACCGCACAGCATCTGGCCCTGCACGCCCACGGAGGCGACTCGCTGGCGCAGGCGGCAGCCCGTGTCCACGAACGGCACGGGGACCTCGAGGTGGTCACCGAGCTGCTGGACGGGATGCCCGCCCCTTTGCTCTGCCGGCACAGCGGGCAGGCCCGCATGATCGTGCTGGGCACGCGCGGGCTGGGCCGCCTCGCGGAATTCCTGAGCGCCGGTTCGGTGACCGTGCCGGTCAGCGCGCAGGCGCCCTGCCCGGTCGTCGTGGTGCGAGAGCTCGAGCACATCACCCAGCAGCCGCCCCACGTGGTCGTCGGAGTCGACGGCAGCCCGGCCTCGGACGCAGCTGTGGCTTTCGCCTTCGAGGAGGCCGCCCTGCGTGGCGCCGAGCTCCGTGCCCTGCTGGTCCGGCAGCCGTCCATGGTCCCCTTCAGGGAATCGGCTTCGGCGGAGCCGGAGCGGCTCGAGCTGCTGTCCGAAGCGGTCGCCGGGCCGTCCGCCGACTATCCGGACGTGCACGTCACGCACGAGGTGGCGCGGGGGCACCCCGTGGAGGAGCTCGCCCGCGCCTCCGAGGGCGCCCTGGCTGTCGTGGTCGGCCGACGGGGGCAGGGCGGATACACCGGCATGCGGCTCGGCTCGGTGGTTCATGGTCTGCTGCACCGGGCGCACTGCCCCGTCATCACCGTTCCCGCACCGTGATCCGGCCGCAAGCGTGCAGGGCGCTCCGGCCGCGATCGCGCCCCGTCCGCGCCGGTGAGGCCATCGGCTGTGGCGCGCGATCTTCAGCGTGCTTCAGCCCCGGGTGGGCAGTCCCCTGGCCCTGGGCGGCGGCTCAGGTGCCGTCGGTCAGCCCGCTTCCGTGCGGAGCGTAAAGGTCGAGCAGCCGGGCCCTGGCGGACTGCAACCGGTGGGCCACCACCTGGGCGACCCACAGAGCCACGGCAGTGGCCAGCTCAGGATCCGCCTGGCACGCCTGGCGTACCTGAGCCGCGTCCAGCTCGTACGCACGTACCAGTGTCATCGCCTCTGCTCCCAGCTGCCACACATAGGGTCTGAACAGCCAGGACCAGCCGATGAGTTCACCATGGCCGAGGGACTCGATGACCGCCGGAGGGCGTCCCGGCACGCAGAAGTCGAGAGTGACCGTGCCGGTCCGCACGATCCAGAAGTGGTCGGCGCTCTGTCCTTCCTCGAAGATGCGGGTCCCTTCGGGGAACGACACTTCCGTGGCGAAGCGCATGAGCCGGTCGCGGTGCTCAGGGCCGAGCGACCGCATGGTCGGAGAGGTCATGATCGGGTCTCCTCCGCATGGGCGGCATTCTTCGTCGGTGAGGTGACGACAAGCGCATGGGCCCCTGTGCGGTCCCGTGCCGTCTCGACGCCTGCTCCGACGGACCTGGTACCAGTTTCCACCGGTCTTCCGGTGGTCCGCAGGGGCTGTCCGGCGGTGACCGGGGGCCGACCGGCCCCAAGGGCTGTCCCGTGCTCTCCCCGGCGGGCCCGTGGGCGGCCCGGCTCGCAGCCGAGCGGGGCCGCCGTGTCCACCGGCGCTGTGTCCACCGCCCCCGGCAGCTGCCGCTCGCCTTGGGCCGAACGTCCCCCATTGGGGACCGATCGTCCCTCCCGCCGATCCCGTGCGGATGTCACGGTGGCGGCACGGGGTTCTTGCCGCGGGAAGAAAGGCGATGGGGACGATGGAGCTGCCCGTGGTCGTGGGCGTGGACGGATCGGACTCCAGTCTCCGGGCAGTCGACTGGGCTGCGGACGAGGCGGCCCGACACGGGCTCCCGCTGCGAATCGTGTACGTCTCCCGATGGGAACGTTACGAGGCGGCAAGCCTGCAACAGAGCCTCGAACGCCCCTCCGAGCAAGTGCTGGCGGACAGCATCGTGACCGATGCGGCCGCACGCGCCGCAGTCCGTAACCCCGAGGTGACGGTCACCGCCGAGGTGCTGGCGCAGGACACGGTCACCGCGCTGCTGGACGAGGGACACAGGGCCACGATGCTGGTCACGGGTTCAAGGGGCCGCGGCCAGCTCAAGGAGCTCCTGCTGGGCTCGGTCAGTCTGGCCGTGGCGGCCCGCGCCCACTGCCCCGTCGTCGTGGTGCGCGGCGATGCCGCAGGAACAGTCGGCGCGCACGGGCGCATCCTTCTCGGTGCGGCCGACCCGGCCCGGGGAATCGCTGCCGTCGCGTTCGCGTTCGGAGAGGCCGCCGTCCGGAAGTGCGAGATCGACGCCGTGCGCTCCTGGCGTCGCCCGGGGTACGAGGGAACCGGTCTCCTGCGCGACACGAGCGCCCCCGGCATCCCCCGCGAGATGCGCGCGGAAACGGAGCTCGATCAGGCCCTCGGACCGTTCCTCCGCAGACATCCCGACGTCGCCGTACGCCGCTCCACGGTGGAAGGGCCGGCCCATCAGGTGCTCGTACACCGCTCGGCCGCCGCCGACCTCCTCGTCGTGGGGGCACCGCGCCGGCACGGGCGCGTGGGCCTGCAGATCGGCCGTACGGCGCACGCGGCACTCCACCATGCGCACTGTCCGGTCGCAGTGGTGCCGCAGCCTCAGTGACGAAGCAGCAGGGCGTCCTCGATCGCGATCGAGGACGCCCTCCGCGCCGTTATCCGGGCACATCGACGACGTCGTGCTGCACGCCGCCCAGCACCACCTTGAGTGCGCCGGTCTCGGCTGCAGCAGCGAACACTTCGTACGCCTCCTCCATCTGGGCGAGGTCGAAGTGGTGCGTCACCAGTGAGCCCGTGGACAGACGGCCCGCGGTCAGCATGCGCAGCAGGACGGGCGTGGAGTATGTGTCCACGAGCCCCGTCGTGATCGTCACATTCTTGATCCACAGATCCTCCAGGTGGAGTTCTGCGGGTTTGCCGTGCACCCCGGCGTTCGCCACACGACCACCTGGGCGGACCACCCTCGTGCACAGTTCGAAGCTTTCCGGTACGCCGACCGCTTCGATGGCCACATCGGCGCCGAGGCCTTCGGTGAGGTCCTCGACGAGTTGCTGAGGATCTTCTCCCGCGTTCACCACGGCGTCCGCCCCGAGCGCACGTGCTGCCTCCAGCCGGGACTGCGCCAGGTCCACGACGATGATCCGCCCCGGGGAGTACAGCCGTGCGGTGACGACGGCGGCCAGCCCGATCGGGCCGGCGCCGACGATGACCACGGTGTCGCCCGGGCGGACGCCGCCGTTGAGCACCCCCACCTCATAGGCGGTGGGCAGGATGTCGGAGAGCAGTACGCCGTCCTTGTCGTCCACCGCGGCGGGGAGCGGGTGCACCGACAGGTCGGTGTACGGGATGCGCACATACTCGGCCTGTGTGCCGTCGATCAGGTGTCCGAGTACCCATCCGCCACCGCCCCGGCACTGCCCGTAGCGCCGCTCGCGGCAGAAGCGGCAACGGCCGCACGAGGAGATGCAGGACACCAGTACCCGGTCCCCGGGACGGACCGTCCGCACGTCGTCGCCCACCTCCACGACTTCCCCGACGGCCTCGTGACCGAGCACCCGGCCCGGTGTCACCTCGGGCAGGTCGCCCTTGAGGATGTGCAGATCGGTGCCGCAGATCGTTGTCGTGCCGACTCGGACGATGGCGTCCGACGCGTCCTCGATGTCCGGGTCCGGTACCTCGTCCCAGGAACTCTTGCCCGGCCCGTGGAAAACGAATGCCTTCATCGCGATCGCTCCCTGGTGCGCGTTGCTCCGTAGCGCCCTTCCACTGCCATCGTGTGCCGAGTGCCACCGATGTGCATGGGCCGGTCGGTACCCAGAACGGGTGCACCGGCCCAATCGGAGAAGTCGGCCGGAGAGCGAGAGTGGAATTGCGCCCCGCAGGACGGAGCTCCGGTTCGGCGCACGCGGTGCGGACCATGGTCGATGTTGAATGGGAACCCGGCCGTCCCGTCGGGGAGGACGCAGGCTCCACGGCACACGGCCATGAGCCGTCCGGCCCTGGCACCACCAGGAAGATGTGGGCAAGGCAAAGGCCGGAACGCACGAGCGGGCAAGGGGCAATCATGGATGACGCACCCCAGTTCTCGGAATCAGCTCCCATCAAGGTGTTCCTGCTCGACGATCACGAAGTCGTACGCCGGGGCCTGCGTGATCTGCTCGACACCGAGCCGGACATCGTGGTCGTCGGTGAAGCCGGCACCGCCGACCATGCGCTCGCCCGCGGGCCCGCACTACGACCGGACGTAGCAGTCCTGGATGTACGCCTGCCGGACGGCGACGGCATCACCGTCTGCCGAGAACTGCGATCCCGCATGCCCGGCCTCGCCTGTCTGATGCTCACCTCGTTCGACGACGACGACGCACTGCTGGACGCGATCATGGCCGGCGCCGCCGGATACGTACTGAAGCAGATCAAGGGATCGGACCTCGTCTCCGCGGTCCGGGCCGTCGCATCGGGCCAGTCCATGCTGGATCCCGCCACCACCACACGTCTGATGAGGACGCTCCGGCACGACGACACCTCTGCCTGTGCTGCGGACGACGCCATTTCGGGGCTGTCCCCGCGCGAGCGCGAGATCCTGGACCTGATCGGCGAGGGGATGACGAACCGCCAGATCGGCAAGCAGCTCTTCCTCTCGGAGAAGACCGTGAAGAACCACATTTCGCGACTGCTCGCCAAGCTGGGTGTGGAACGGCGCATCCAGGCGGCGGTCATCGCCACCGAGGCCCGTCCTCACCCCCCCTACGCCGACGGGAACCACTGAGGAACAGAGCGGGGCAGAGGCGCGGGCGAACTCGCCGTTGCGTGCATACGACCGAAGGCCGGTATTCCGTGCCGGTTCGCAAATAATCCGCCCCCCTGCCGATACGGAATGCTTATCCAGCATTACGGTGAGCGACTAAATCATTTCCAATATGACGCGGGCCACATGACGTGGGTCACCCTTGTGCCGATTTGAGGCATTTGCCGTGTGGGGTGAGCCATATGACCGGCATCACTCCGAAGCCGAATAGTCGACCATCGAGGTCCCGCTCCCCGGCCGCGAAGCCACTTCTTCAACCATTTTCAGCGCCGGTACTAATTGCAGTAGTAAGAGGTGGGCATTGACCCGGGATTCACTCCTGATTAACAATTCTTTGCATCACCCCCCGACAGAACAGGAATTACCACGTGCAGATCACCGCGATGCCCAAGAAGTTCGCCCGCATGACCAAGACCAAGAAGATCTCGCTGGGCATGGTCGCAGCCGGCGCCGCCGTCATGGCCGGCACCGTCGTCAGCGCCCCGGCCGCCTCGGCCGCCACCCCCACCCAGTCCGGCGGCAACGTCGACACCTGGATCAACCAGGCACTCGAGGTCATGCACAAGAAGGGCATCCCGGGCACCTACGAGGGCATCCGCAAGAACCTGATGCGCGAGTCCTCCGGCAACCCCAACGCCATCAACAACTGGGACT
This sequence comes from Streptomyces sp. NPDC005262, assembly GCF_042872425.1. Classification (NCBI taxonomy): domain Bacteria; kingdom Bacillati; phylum Actinomycetota; class Actinomycetes; order Kitasatosporales; family Streptomycetaceae; genus Streptomyces; species Streptomyces sp. NPDC005262. Next base: position 143,968 of record NZ_JBIAKK010000020.1, on the reverse strand, counting down.
CCAACGCCGTGAAGGGCATCCCCTCCAAGGGCCTGATGCAGGTCATCGACCCCACCTTCAACACCTACCACGTCGCCGGCACCTCGACGAACATCTACGACCCGGTCGCCAACATCACGGCCTCCGCCAACTACGCCGCACACCGCTACGGCTCGATCGACAACGTCAACTCGGCCTACTGATCCGGCCCGACGAAGCACCCCGGTCGCCCAGCAAATCCCGGGCGACCAGCGCCCGAACAAGACCCACCGGGCACAGAACCGCAGGCCGCGCCCCCGCGACCGGCCAGCCGACGACAGCCGTTCCCGCAGCCACCCACGGCACGCCCCGACCCCCCGGCGTACCCCCGCACCGTGGCTGCGGTCGAAGCGGCACCGGCCGGCACGACGTACGACACGGATGACTCCGAGGCCGGCCGGTTCACACGGTCCCGCGCCCCGGCAAGGGAAGCAGCGTCCACTCGGCATCGAAGTGTCGACGCACACCCACCGGTCGACGCCCAGCGCGACCGTCGTCACGGCACGGACAACGCCCGAAGACCCCCGCTGAACGACGCCGCGAGCGAACTGCCCAGCCGGGTAGGGTGGTTCAGTCCTGGGCCACGAGGTATTCCAGCCTCTCCTCGACGGCAGCACTCGCCGCCTTTACCGGCGACCGACGACGCCCCCCGCCGGCGGCCTGCGTGCGGCGTACGCTCCCGCGCCCGCCGCCAGCAGCATCACGCAGCCTGTGAAGATCAGTCCGGCTTGGCGCAGCCCCAGCCATGTGGCCATGGCACCGACCCCGACGACCGGCACCGAGATCCCGGTGTAGGCGACGACGAAGAACGCCGAAATGGTGCCACCACGATGCTGTGCCGGGGCGGCTCCGCTGACCAGGGTGAGTGCCGCGCGAAAGGCCAGTCCCTGACCGGTGCCGCCGCACAGGGCGCCCAGGACGAGCAGCAGCAGGGATTCGGCGATCAGTGACGACGCCACCAGCAGCAGGCCCCCGACGAGAATGCCGCACCCCACGGGGAGCGCGAGGCGCGCGCCGATCCGTTGGGTCAAGGACTGCCCGACGGTCGAAGCGAGAAACACGGAGAACACCACGGCGCCGGAGACAGCCAGGTTGTGCACACCCAGCGTCCGCGCGTCAAAGCTCGGCGCGACCGCCGTGAACAACCCGAGAAGCGCGAAGCCGGCGAACGCCGCCAGCGAGGCGGACGGGAACACACCCTTCACTTCGGGAGGCACCGTGACTCCCTGCGGCGTCAGAGGCGGCCATCTCTTCGGCTCCGCCACGGTCTCCGGCATGAACCAGGTGATCCCCGTGGCCACGGCCACCAGCCCCAGGTGGACCCAGAACGGCAGCGTCAGCGGCCAGGACGTGTACTGCGCGAGGAGACCGGAGAGCAGTGGTCCGCAGCCCAGACCACCCATGTTCGCCGCAGTGGCGGCGAATCCGGCACGCGCCTTCTGTCCGGGACCCGCCAACTCGATGACGGCGGCGGTTGCCGCGCCGCTCAGCAGGCCGGCGGCACAGCCGGACAGCAGTCGCCCCGCGAAGAGCAGTGGCAGGCCGCTCTGCAGGAGGAAGCATCCGGCACTCGCGGCGGACAGAGCCATGGCGCACAGCAGCACGGGTCGGCGCCCGACCTCGTCGGAGTAGTTTCCCGCCACCAGAAGCACGGTGATGACCGCAACGGCGTACACGGCGAAGATCACGGTCACCAACAGCTCGGAGAACCCGATCTGTTCCTGGTAGAGCCCGTACAGCGGAGTCGGCAGCGTGGTCCCGGCCATCCCGATGGCGAACACCACTGCCGCAGCCGGATAGCCCGGCCGCCGGCCACCGCCTGCATCCCCTGCGCCGTCACGAACGATCACGCACGTCACCCTACGAGCGGCCCCGCACTGCAACGGCGACCGGCACGAGGTGGCCCGCTGCCCCGCAGGAACGTGAGTGCGGGGCACTCATGTCGTCTCCCCCGTCGGCGGAGGATCCGCCGCGACCCGTTGCACCGCTGCTCCATCCCGGTTCGCCCGGCAGGGCTTCCCACAGCCGGGCGCTGCGAACCGGCAGGATCACGCCCATGGTGCGCCGACCCTCGATCCCTTCACCCGAAACCGCCATGACCCTCGTGACGGGCGCCGCCGGCGACGTCGGCCGACGGGTGGTGGAACGCCTACGCGGCGACGGTCTCCCGGTTCGCGCATTCGTGCACCGGGACGACGAGCGAGCCGCCGCGCTCCGCGACCTTGGGGCGGACGTCGCCGTGGGCGATCTGACACGCGCGGTCGACGTCGTCCGGGCGCTCGACGGCTGTCGCCGGGTGTACTTCGGACTGAGCGTCTCCTCCCACTATCTGGAGGCGACGGTGACCACGGCAGCGGCCGCCCTGGACCACGGGCAGCTCGAGGTCTTCGTCAACATGTCCCAGCTGACGGTCTCCCAGATGACACTGGCCAGCACCAGCGAGTCCAGGCAACAGCGTCAGCACTGGCTCGCCGAACAGACCCTCAACTGGTCGGGCCTCCCGGTGACCCACATCAGGCCCACGGTGTTCATGGAGAACCCGATCTTCCTGATGGCCATGGCTGGCGACGTCGCGAAGGACGACACCATCCGGCTTCCCTTCGGATCGGGCCGTACCTCCCCGGTCGCGATCCAGGACGTGGCCGAGGTGGCGGCCACCGTCCTCGCCTCGCCGGACGCACACGTGGGCCGCACCTACGGCCTGACCGGAGAGCGTTCCCGCGACATGACAGCCATCGCGGAAGAACTCACCGACGCACTGGGCAGAGACATCACCTACGTCGACGTCCCCTACGAGGAATGGGTGCGCACCGGGCTCACCCCTCTGGGCCTGCCTGAGCACGTTCGCGAGCACCTCTCCACGATGGCGCGCCTCCACGCCGCGAACAGGTACGACCGGTCCAGCGACGACGTGGAGCTGATCACCGGACACCCCCCGCTGAGCTTCCGCGACTTCGTACGGAGCCGTTCCGCGGCCTTCACCGACGCCACGCGCGCACGCTGACCGGCCGCAACCAAGGGCTGTCCCGTAATCCCTGGTGGATCAGCGCGCGTCGTCGGATGCGGTGGTTCGCAAGGCGGAGGGGCGTCCTCGTACTGGACGCATTCGGGCGTTCCGACAACGCAGCGAGGTGCCGTAACTGTCGTCGTGCGCCCGCCAGGGATTGCGGGACAGCCCTTAGGCGAGGCGCGATACCTGGTAGTGGCTGATGTACCAGCGGTCCTCGACGCGCTTCACCAGCACGCCGAGATGGACGCTCACCGTGGGCCGGTCGGTGAACGAGAAGTCGACGCTCAGGTAGCCGAGCACGAGGCCGTCGGCGGGCTGCCTGGTTTCGAGGATCCGATACGCGGCCGTCATCCCGAGGGGCTGGGAGTCGTAGTAGTCGGCGACGCCCTGCCGGCCGATGCTGTAGGGGCGCAGGCCCTGGAAGATCGCGTCCTCGGTGAAGTGGGAGGCGACCCGTTGCGGTTCGTGCCCGTCGACGGCTGCTTTCCACTGGTCGAGGACACCTCGCAGAATCGCTTCGCTGTCTGTCGTGCTGTTCATCAAGGTTCTCCTGTCAGGTGGAACGGGACTCACGGTTTCCTGTCCGGGCGGGTCTCGACGCCGGTTTCCAGGTCGGCGCCGGGCTCGGGAACAGCGATGACGGGACTGCCCGCAACGATGCCGCGTGTGTGGCAACGCCGATGAAGGCGCGGGGCGGCCGAACGGCCGCCCCCTCCAGGGCCGCACCACGAGGACCTCGGTTTCGGCCCTCACATGGGTTGTCCGAGCACGGCCCTCGACGCGCCCCGCCCGACTGAGCCCGCCGCACGACGGGCCCTGCCCCGCGGGACACGCGGGAGACGGCAGACGCCCGTTCGGGTCAGCGGCCGGCGCTCTGGCCGCCGTCGACGTGGAGGATCTCGCCGGTGACGAACGGGGCGTTCTCCAGGTAGATCACCGCGTCGACGATGTCGCTCAGCTCGCCCATCCGGCCGACCGGATGCAGTCCGGCAAGCGCCTCGTGGGTCTCCTCGGCGTGCATGGGGGTCTTGATGATGCCCGGAGAGACGGCGTTGGTGCGGATGCCGCGCTTGGCGTACTCGATGGCGAGGGACTTGGTGGCGGACTGCAGGCCACCCTTGGTCAGCGAGGCGAGTACCGAGGGAACGTTGGAGTCGGCGTGGTCGACCAGGCTGGTCGTGATGTTGACGATGTGTCCGCCGCCCTGGGCGAGCATGTGCTCGATGGCCAGCTGCGTGATGCGGAAGAACCCCAGCAGGTTCACGCCGGTCGCCGTGGCGTAGTCGTCCTGGGTGTACTCGTGGAAGGGCTTGGCGAGGAAGATGCCCGCGTTGTTGACCAGGGTGTCGACCCGGCCGAACCGCTCGATGGCGGCGGCGATGACGCGTTCGGCAGTGGCGGGGTCGGCGATGTCGCCCTGGACGGTGACGACGTCCGTGTCCTGCGACTCGGCGACGGTCCGCGAGGTGGCGACGACGCCGTAGCCGAGCTTGCGGTAGGCCTCGACGAGGCCGGCACCGATGCCCTGCGACGCGCCGGTGATGACCGCGACCTTCTGGCTCTGAGCACTCATGATGATCTTCTCCGAAACGGGATGTGTTTCGACCGATGACTAGCCGACCGGTCGCCTATCGAGAAAGGTAGACGACCGGTCGAGAAAGAGTCAACGAACATCAGAGCCGATCCAGGACCGACTTCCTCATTGCTGGTAGGCGCAGCCTCCCAGAGCGGGTGGGCCCGGGCCTGGGGTCGGGCCGGAGCCGACGTCGGTTCGCCGAGGCAGCGAGGCTGCCCTACTGCTTCCGTGCGTCGCGATCGGGCCGCCAGGCGCCTGGAGCGTCGATTCCCAGGTCGCCGACGCCGTCGCAGAGCGCGTCGACGACGGCACGTACCGCTGGGCGGGCCTCACTGCCGCGCCAGACCAGGAACCATGGCCAGTACACCTCTGGCCCGCGGACCGGACGCTGGACCAGGTCGGGCGGCAGCTGGGCGGACTGCCCCTTGGGCGAGTTGATGACCGGGCGGCCACTGCGGCGGACGTGGTCGAAGAAGGCGGAGCCGGTGATGCCGCCGTCGGAGATGTGTACGGCACGGGCCCCGGTGTCGCGGGCCAGTTGTTCGGCGTAGAGGTTCCAGGACGACCAGGAGGTGGTGTCGTCGTCGAGGAGGACGTCGGTGTTCCGGGGGAGAACGTCGCTGCTGTCATCGCCGGTGGCGACGGCGTAGAGCCGGTCGGCACCGATGAGCCGCGCGTGGAGGCCGTACTGCTCCAGGTCTTCGGTCCGCACCCAGCACACCGCGAGGTCCAGGCTGCCGTCGGCGACCCGGGCCGCCTGGGTATGGGAGGGCGCGATCCACGCATCGATGTGGAGTTGGGCCACCGCGGGAGTGCGGGCGACCAGGTCTGCCGGGAGCCAGTTGACGTAACCGAGCCGGACCCGCTCCGCTCCGGAGAGCCGGCCGGCGCGGCGCTGGAGGTCGTCAGCCCGTTCCAGCAGGGCGCGGGTGTGCGGGAGCAGGGCCGCCCCGGCCGGGGTGAGGGACACCGAGCGGCGGTCACGGTCGAACAGGCTCACGCCGAGGTCACGTTCGAGCACTTTGATCTGCTGGGACAGCGAGGGCCCGGCGATCAGGAGCCGCTCGGCGGCCCGGCCGAAGTTCAGTTCCTCGGCGACCGCGACGAAGTACCGCAGTTGACGCAACTCCACGCCCGCCATGCTACGTCCGGTGGGAGCCTGCGCCTACAAGCACCGAGGATGCCGGTCGTGGCGCCGACCCTCGTGGCAGGTACACGATGCCGGATGGAAACCGTCCACACCAGTGGCGCACCGGCGCGAACCGACGCCGACCGAACGGAGCAGAACCATGCGCGAGTTCCTGGTCGAGATCACCACCACCATCCCCGAGGGCACCACCCAGGACGAGGTCGACCGGCGTCGCGCCGCCGAAGCCGTCCGCGCCAGGGAACTGGCCGCCACCGGCCACCTGGCCCGGCTGTGGCGCCCGGTCGGCGAGCTGCGCAGCCTCGGCATCTGGCGTGCCGCCGACGAGGACGAACTCCACGAGAAGGTGCTCGGCACGCTGCCGCTGCGCTCATGGATGTCGCTCGACGTCACCCCACTTGAGTCCCACCCCAACGACCCGGGCCGGGCCGACGCCACGCCGTGACCGGCGGGCTCCCCTCCGGCATTCGCCGCCGCCGTCACGCGGCCGCGGCGATGAGCCGCGCCTGCCCCGCCCCGCATACCCGCACGGCCCCACGAGGACTTCGTCATGAACTTGCGAACCCAGCGCCGCTTCGCCGCCCGATCCAGCGGCCCGGTCACCTCGCCTTGGACCCACGTCGCGCAGGCCGCCGCAGCGCTCGCCGCGGGCATGGGGGTCGGCCGCTTCGTCTACACCCCGATCCTTCCTCTGATGCACTCCCAGGCAGGGCTGTCCTCCGCCGCAGGCGCGAATCTGGCCACCGCCAACTACATCGGGTACCTGGGCGGAGCGCTGCTGGGCATCGCGCTGCCCGCACTGGTCCGCTCACCCGCGATCCTGCGCGGTTCACTGATCGTCCTGACCGGCAGCCTCGCCGCAATGCCGTCCACCCACAGCGACACCGTGTGGATCGTGTTGCGACTGCTGGCCGGCCTGGCCAGCGCCCTGATCTTCGTCGTCGCCGTCAGCTCAGTCCTCAGCCGCCTGCGGGATCACCCCGCTCACCTGCCCGGCTGGGCATTCGGTGGCGTCGGCGCAGGCATCGCTCTGTCCGGCCTGCTCGTTCTCGTCCTGCGCTCCGTCGCCGACTGGCAGGCCGCATGGTGGGCCTCGGCCGCACTCGCCGCCGTCTTCGCCGCTGTTTCGTGGAATCTGCGCCCCGAGGCCGCACCCGCGTCCGACGTCGGCCCCACGACGGGAACCGCGCGCCGGACGGGTCCGCGCACGCACCGCTGGTTCGCCGCCCTGTTCGCCGCGTACACCCTGGAGGGCATCGGTTACATCGTCGCCGGCACGTTCCTGGTCGCGGCGATCGAGCAGAGCTCCCCGGGCTGGGCGGGCAGCGGGGCCTGGGTGCTCGTCGGTCTGGCTGCCGTACCGTCCTCGGCGCTGTGGGCACGGCTGGGTCGACGCTGGTCCCGCCCCGACCTGTTGGGCGCCGCCCTCGTCATCCAGGCGGTCGGCATCGCCCTCCCCGCGCTCACCGGCGGCGTGACGGCCGCCTTGATCTCAGCGCTGCTGTTCGGCGCGACGTTCCTCGGCGTCAGCACCATCGCCCTGGCTGCAGGAACCCACCTGCGGTTCCCCCGGTCGGTCGCCCTGCTGACAGCCGGCTACTCCGCCGGCCAGATCCTCGGCCCGCTGGTCGTCACCCCACTGCTTCACCACGGCTACCACCAGGCCCTCATCCTGGCCGCCCTGGTGGTCCTCACCGCCGCCGGTGCCTCCGCCGTCCTGCGGATCGGCTTCCCGCACCACATCGCCGTTGTGCGAAGCACCGGCCCCGGATGGCCGTCCGCACCGGCGGAGGCCACGCCGGTCCGCACCGATCGCCCTTGACGCCCCCTGTCGCCCCCCTTCAGCCCCTGGTGCTGCCGGCCGCACCGGGCGGGGGGGTGTCAGCTGCCGGCCAGTGCCTCCTGCGGTGCGCGAGCACCGAGCAGAGCCAGGCAGTTCGCCCACAGGGGGCTGAGCCGGTGGGTGTTGTTGTACAGCTTGGCGAACAGCACCTGGCCCTCGAGCTGCGCGACGACGGACCGCGCGGCTTCCCGGGTGTCGGTCACAGTGACCTCGTCGCGTTCCAGAGCCTCGGTTATGACCGAGTCGACCATCTCGACCTGTGCGTCGAAGATCTCCTGCAGTCGGGTGCGGATGGCCTCGGTCTGGTTGCTCATCTCCAGGGTGAGATTCCCGAACAGGCAGCCCGAGACGGTGCCACAGCTCTGCTGGCCGGCGCGCTGCCCCGCCTCCGTCACCTCGAACAGTTGCCGAAGCCGGTCCAGAGGTTCCGCGTCGCTGCTCAGGATGCCCGTCCAGTCCCGCTTCTGTCCGGCCCAGTGCTCGTCGATGACGGCCAGGGCCAGGGCCTCCTTGGAGTCGAAGAAGTAGTAGAAGCTGCCCTTCGGGACACCGGCCGCCTTGCAGATCTCGGCCACGCCCAGCGCCGAGTACCCGCGCAACTCGATAAGCGACTGCGCGGCACTGAGGATCTTCTCTTTGGCGTCACTGGTGCGTCCCATGCCGCGAGTGTACGACCGGTCGACCGTTACTTACTAGACCGGTCGCCTAGTAAAGAGTGGCCGCCAGGTGCCGCACGAGGGGACGCAGGTCAGACCGTGCCCGCCAGGTCTCTGTTGCACACGGGGCATCGCTCCTTGCCGTCCCAGGCGTGCCAGCCGAAGACGGCCGGTACCAGAGACTGCCCTTCCAGTTCGTCGCGTACTGCCACTCGGTACGCCCACACGCTCGCGATGTAGGGGTGGTAGGCATCGTGGAAGGCGGGTGAGGAGACGGGCGCACCCGCGGCGACGGCGCTGCGCAGTGCACGAAGCTGCTCGAACATCGCCTGGCCGGCGCCGGCGACCGTCGCGCTGGCGTCGATGAACAGCCTCTCCCGTACCTCGTAGAGCCTGGCGTCGGTCAAGGCGGCGCGGCTGGCCGACTCCAGGTCAGTGGCGGCATCAGGGGCCTGCGCGAGCCGGCGCAGTTGCGTATGCGCGGCGCCCGCGGCAGCGATGAAGTCGATGTACGCCTCGCGGCGCCGCGCGCCGAGGCCGCGGTCGGCCTCCTGCCGCGTGCGCAGACGGTCGGCCAGAACGGTTCCGGATATCGCGATCACGGCGCCGCCCAGCGTCGCAACCAACGTCCCCCACTCCACGCGCACTCCCCCTGTCCGCCGGCTCGGACGCACGGTAGCACCACGCCGCGGGCGCGCAGTTGGCCACGGGGTCGGCCGTTCCGGCCGCCCCGGTCGCGTGCTCGGGGGGGCCGAGCGCACAGCTCCTCAGAGCCGCCCCGCGTTCGGTGTCGGTGTGGACGAGTGGCAGCACGGTCCCGTCGGCGGAACGGGACGCCGACGGGACCGTGCTTGCGCGCGAGGGCTAGGAGGAGCGGGCGCTGCGGCCACGAGCGATGGCCACTCCGGCTGCGACAAGCCCCATGACGCCCGCGACAAGCCCGGCGATGCCGAGGCCTCGCGCGGTCGAGTCACTGTTCGGTGCCTCGTCTGCGGCCTTCGCTTCCGAGGACGAGGCGGTCATGGGTGCGTTCTCGTCACCCGCGGTGCCGGCGGTGAGCTTGAGAACGGGTACCGGGCTCTCCGGCTCCTCCGCGCCCTTGCGCGGCTCCTCGATCCAACGGACGACCTTGCCGTCGGAGTAGGTCTGCAGCGTCTTGAAGCCCAACTGATCGGTGTCGTCCGGCAACTGACCGAAGGCGACATCGAAGTCCTGGTACTCACCGGATCGGATCCGTCCGCCGGACCAGGTGATCTGGGAGACGGCGTCGGTAATGGTGCCGTCGTCGGTCTTGACGGGGGTCTTGAGCCTGGTGGTCGTCACCTTCGCGGTCCAGCCGTCCTGACGGGTGACGAGTACGCCCATGACCGGGTGGTCGGTGGGCAGGAATACCTGCACCTTGGTGGTGTCGGCAGTGTCCTCCTCGTTGGGCACGCGGAAGGTGAGGACGCCGTCCGTGGCGCCCTTGGCGTAGCTGTCGGGGTGGACGGTGACGTGCGCGAAGGCGACGCCCGCGGCGGTCAGGACGCCGGCGGCGGCGAGGGCGGCAACGGCGCCTGCCCGGCGCACAGCGGTGTGTGTCGAGGACATGCTGGAACTCCTTACTGGGGTCGATGGATTCAGGGCGCGTACGGACTCCCGGTGGGTGGTCCTCGACGGTGGACCGCATGCCGCAGCAGTACCTGCCGCGTCGGCCGCAGCTCACCCGCGATCCCGTGTACGAAACCCACTGCGACCGGTGCGACACACAGCCCTCTGCGTACGTGCCACCGGACCACCAGTCCAGGTACCCACGCGACCGCCCGGCGCAGCAGCGACCACAGCGCGGCCTCGCCGCGTCGCAGCCACCAGGTCACGAGGACGGCCGCCGCGATATGGACCGCGGTTGCGTGAGGCGTCAGCGCATGCGGATGGGCCATGCGCAGGCCCTGCATGGCGTGCATTCCCATCACGGCTCGAGGACGTCCGGCGTCGAATGCGACGTGCAGCCCGCCCTGGGCCGCAAGCGTCGCGCCACCGATGCCGGTCAGCGACCGCTCCCGGCCGCCCAGCAGGCAGCCGCCCACGAAGACGGGCACGAACCCGACGGCCTGCACCCACACCGGTGGTGCCGCCCCCGTCGCCAGCGCATGGACTCCGGCGGCCGGCCACACACACAGCACGGCGAAGACCACCGCGCGCACGCTCCGTACCGAAGGGGACGCCCTCATGGCGCCAGATACTCCCACGCGGAGCGATCGGTTCTCCCTGACCGCCGCATCCGCCGCGTCGTCGACCGCTCCGACGTGCCGGCCAAGGGGGTGGAGCTCCGTGTCGGCCGAGGCGGATGCCGCTCCCTGTAGCGGGACGACCGTAGCGGGAGAGTGATCCCTCGTCGGCCGGCCTGCGGGCAGCGGAGCGGAGCCACCGCGGTCCAGGCGATCCGCCGGGTCGCTGACCGTCGTCGGCGATGAACTACGAACCCTGCGACAGGTCGCTGCTGTCCAAGCGGGTACGGCTCGGGGTCCGCGGGCGGCCTCCGGGTCGCCTCTGCCATCGTCACTGCGCTTGCGCCTGGTCAGGTCAGGTCAGGTCAGGTCACAGAAGGTGCAGGTCCACCCACGATGACAGTGCACCGATTCCCCGGACGCGATCGCGGTCGATCGCGAGGGAGAGGCTTCGCAGGTGAGGCAATTCGGCCAACGGGGAAAGGTCGACGTCCCCTTCCGCCGTCATGTCTCCGGTGAACTCGCAGAAGATCAGCGCCGGGAACGCTTCCGCCAATCGATTGACCGCCGCCTGGACAACGCGCTCACCGCCGCCGCCGACGAGCGACAGGCTGGAGACGCTGCTCAGGAGCGCGGTGGCCGGAAGGGTCTCGAATGACGCAGCGGTCGTGCTGAGGTCGGTGAGACGGGACAGACCACCGATCTGCTCCCAGTCGTCGGTCGAAGCGGGACTGGACGGACGGTTGAGCGTGAGGCTCGTGAGCTGTGTGAAGTCACCGAGCCCCTCGAGTCCTCTCTTGGGGCGCGCCTCCCCGGACACGCTGAGGCTGTTCAGCGGGGCTTCCACCGGAAGATCCTGCGGGGACCACTCCAGGCCGGAGGGACCGCTGATCATAAGGGTTTCCAGATTCCGCAGCTGAGACAAGGCATGAAGGTCCATGTCCGATCTGGCACCGTCGATGTCCAGATGCCGGATCGACAGCCCACTGAGCGTCGTAATGTCCACGAGAGCCGGGCAGGCGCTGATGACGAGGGACCTCAGCTCCGTCTGTCCGTCCAGGAAGCCGAGGTCGGAAGCCGCGTCGTTCGAGAGCATGAGGAGCGCGGTCCTGTGTCGGGAGAGGTACGAGTCCAGGGCCTCCAGGGACACACCGGCCCTGACGTCCATGCTCTCCGGCTCCAGCCCGAGTCGGCTCAGTTGGTGAAGCTGGTCGTCCGACCGGATCGCGTAGTTGAGGTTCGCCGGATCCAGGCGCGCGATGATTTCTTCGGCGTACTGGGCCGTGTCGAAACGCGACCACGCCCATGAGAGCTGGGAGCGCACCGGGAGAAAGGGGTGCTCGGCGAAGCGGGCAAGAAAGGCGACAGCGGCGTCCGACTTGATGTGGGTGGCCGCAATGACCACGTGAAGTGCGGCCACGTCGCCGACCTCGTCCGGGCCCGGCAGGAGATTGAGAATCAGAGGGCCGACTTCGGCAAGGGCCCGGGCCTCCTCCTGGTCTCCCGGTGGTATGAGGGTGGCGGTGCGCTGCTCCACCTCTTGGCGTACAGCGGGATCGAGGGAGGTCGCGTGTCCCAGACAGGCGGCGGCAAGCAGGTAGATGCGGGCCTTGAGGCGATGGTCCTCGGTGCGATCGCCCAGGTCCAGAAGTCCCCAGAAGATGGTGACGCGTTCGCCGGCGCGGGCGAGAGCGACCGCCATGCGAATGACGTCCGCCCACTGGTCGTCCGCCGCATGTGCGATCAGCAGTCCGAGGTCGCCTTCTTCGAGGGCGGCCCGGGCGCCGAGGAAGTCCTGGAAGGTGCGGTGGATGAAGTCCACCGTGTCGGGGGCCGGTTCGCGGAGCAGCCCGCTGCGCTGGAGGAAGTACTCGAAGGCGCTCTCCGCATCACCGAGCTCGGCCACTTCCGGCACGGCGGGAAGGGCCCGGCCGATGATGTCCACCGCGCGGGAACGGTCCATCTCGGTACGGCCGTTCCTGATGAGCCAGTAGGCAAGTCGCTGAAGTACGTCGAGTTGCGGGTCGTCGGCGAGGTCGGGCCCCGTCATGTCCCGTTCCCGGTCCCGGCGGCTGAGGAGCATCGAGAGCGCGGCCTCGTAGAGGTCTTTGCGGCCGTGGGGGAGATAGCCCCGCCGATCACGGTGGAGGGCGCAGATCAACCCGCACATCAGGGGGTTGACGGCCAGGCGGCCGAGATCGGGCTCGGTTCGTACGGCGGTGAGGAGCTGGGCCTCCAGCCTGTCGAGGTCGGCGGCATCGTCGACGCCGATCCTGGCGGCGTCGTGCCAGCGTCCGATGAAGGTGGCGATGTCGGCGTGGCCCATGGCGGAGAGCGTCAGCCCGGTGAAACCGTCCTCGGTGAGCCATCCCTGGTCCACGGCCGACGGGCGGGACGTGACCAGCCACCGGTTGTCACCGTCGTACGTCGCGATGAGGTCCTGCAGCCACCTCCGTGTCCGCTCACGCTCACGATCGGGGATCTCGTCGATGCCGTCGATGAGGATCAGACCACGCCCCGCGACGAGGACCTGGTTCTCCCAACCGGTGGGCTGAGTGCCGGCAAGTGGGCAGCCGGTGGCGGCAAGGAAGTCCTTGGGGGCAGGGAGTCGCTCCCCGTGGCGCGTGAGGGTCCGAAGGGGGAGGACGAACGGGATGCGGTCGTAGAGGTACTCCATGCGGTCGGGCAGGTCCTGGCGGGCGGTGCTGACGGCGAGCCATTGGATGAGGGTGGTCTTGCCCGAGCCGGCTTCGCCCCGGAGGAGGATGCGCCGGTCGGTGGCCAGAGCCTGGTCTGCAGGCTGCGAGGTGAGCGACTCGCGAAACGGCTGGTCGGCTGTCATCTCCCGGAGGACGAGGGAGTTCAGGCGGTCAGTCTTCGAACTGTGCCGCTGCGACGGCTCGGGCCGTTCGGCAGCCGCAAGCCGGAGTCGCTTCCAGGCGTCCTCCATCTGCTCCCTGGCGTCGGACGAGGGCGGACTTCCGGCCTCGGCCTGCGGAACGGCCCCGGTGGCGGTCGAGGAGCTGCGCAGGTGGTGGGAGACGGAGTCGTCCCCACCGGTGCCGTGCCCGAGCGTGCGAAGCCATGCGGACGACTGCCACGGCCAAGACAGCGGCGACGCCTCCAGGCTCAGATACGCCACGTCCAACGGCCACCGTGCAGGAGAGTTGTTGAGATCGATCCCGTAGATGGTGAGCCTGCCGTGCTTCTTGGTGATGTGCGCCAGGTACGCCTGCTCGAAAGCGGCTTCCTCACCGCCGGGGAGTGTGCTGCGACGTAGCAACTCGTCGACTTTGAGGATGAGTTCGTCTACCGCACGGGTCTGCTGGACCAGGGTGTGCGCGACGAAGGTCGAGCGCTGCGTGAAGAAGTGGAGGATATGCAGGCAGGCGGTGTCGAGCAAACCCTCGTAGAAGTACGCGCCGTCGGCTGTGAGATGGCGTCCGGGATTGTCGCTCGCACGTCGCAGGTCGCGGGCGAAGGCCTGGTGGCCGAGACGGACGGCGTCGAGATCGCTGATGGTCAGTTCGCCGAGGGCCTGAAGGGTGCCGGCGAGTGCGTCGGTGACAGCCTGGTGTTCGTCCGAGCGGATGGGGTGTTCGCCTGCGCGCAACGCTTGTCTGACGAGTTTGGCGGCGAGTTCACGAACATCGGATTCCGTAAGAACTCGCTTCTCGCCCTTGAACGAGACGTAGCCGGAGATGCGGATCGGCTTGTCGACCAGGCCGGCTCCGGGACCCTCGGTGACAAAGAGCTTCTTGACGAGCGGCGCTATCGCAGCCGAGGCCAGTCGGGCGCCGATGGCAGTTGGTTCCAAGTTGTCCCCCGTAGAACTGTGCCGACCGCTGCCTTCCGATCCTAAGGCGCCTCGCACATCCGGTGTCAGGGCCTCTTGACGAAACGATTGGATCGCTCCTGATGGCTGGTCAGGACAGTAACCATCGAGTCAGCATCAGTTCCCTCGAACATCGCAGGCCGGCACCGACCGTCAGGGACCACGACCCCGGCCATGCCGCTGACCAGGTAGAACGCCATTCCCGCTGCCGCGGACGGAATACCCCCGCGTCGGCGGGGAGGACACTGCTCGCGCGTCGGGCCGGCACTCTCGTCGGCGTACACCGGAACGCACGCCGGTCGGTGCAGCCGAACGTGTACAACGTTCCTGTCGCTTTGGGCTGGTGCGTGCGACAGGTCCACCCACTTCGTCAGGAGGCGGGACAGGCGTCACTGTCAGCGTCTGCGAAGAGCGGCCTTCGCACCGCCGCTTGCCACCGGTGACCGCACGGGGCGGCATCTGTTGCTCACGGCGGTGTCGAGCAATGGAGCAGGCTGCTCCCGGACCACTCGGCTCTTCGCTCATCGACTTCAGAGCATGATGAGCAGACGCGTCTCAGGCTTGAGTTTCCTGTTCACCGAACGACTCTGCACGTACACCTCCAACTTGGGGTTGTTCCCCGCCTTCACGGAAACGGTCCCCCGGACATCCGTACCGAACAGAAGGCTGCGTGCCGCGTCGCCCGTATAGGCGCGGTCGGTGTCCTTCTCGACCACGACGACTTCCTTGTTCTGCTGAACCTGAGCACGGGCGCCCAGCTGGTAGTAACACGAACCACGTTCGTACGTCACGCCTGGATGCGAGTTGACGAAGGGGCGAATCTCGGTCTCCTGGTCGACTTTCAGGAGCCGGTACCTGTCAGCCGGAATCGGTTCGAGGTTCGCCCGCACCTCGTCAACCGATATGTCCTGACCGACGGCGAACAGGTTCTTCGTGCCGCGCACCCCCTGCTCTCGCCCGCGGAGGAAGCTGGTGGCGGCAGCGCGCACGGTGCCGATCGCCTCCTCGACGCCCTTCTGGGAATCCGCATCCCAGATGGCGATGTTCCCGGCCGGGAAACCGTAGTTCTGGGCGGTGCGCTTGGCCAGGGAGTTGGGAACGAGGATCGCGGAAGTCCAGTGGCCCGGAAGCCCGCTCATCTTCCCAGCGATCTTGTCGAGCCAGGGGCCGAGGATGGCCATGTCGCCGTCGTGCCGCCTGTCGCCGCCGGAGGCATTCTCCTCACCGTCCGTCACAACGATCTGGAGGAAACTGTGCTCGCCGTATTCCTCCCAAATATGACCCAGGTCGTCCAGGGACTTCAGAGAAGCCTCGATGAGTGCCGTAGCGCCATTGTTGACCCGGTACAGCCCCCGCATGGACGGCAGATGCTTCACGTCCATGTCCCAGACCAGGTTCTCCACCTCGTGGTCGAAGGAGTAGAGGCTGATCCGTGTCTCGTGGCCGAGGCTGTCCGACTCGGCTTTCAAGCCCGCCACGAACTCGTCCACAACTCGTATGAGTTGACTCTGGTGCGGACGCATTGAACCCGAACAGTCCACTACCAGCGCGACGTGATTCACCTTGTGCTGGATCTTGATTGCGGGCACGTTTGTGCTCCCCCTCCGACGCTCCCCGAGTGATGTCTTCACTTTATGGGGAGGCACTGACAACGGCGTCGAACGCCCAAGCAACTGCGTGCGAGTTCGCGATGGTGGCCGTCGACCGTCACCGTGAGGATGCCGGGCAGGCCCGAGGGCCGGCCCATGTCGAGTGGCGAATGGGTCCGGCTGAAGTTGCATCCATCCAAGGCCGGGCAGCGCGGAGGAGGCGTTGGGTCGGTCATCCTGGGTGCCGTCGCCCTCGCGGTTGGCCCGACGTCACCGGTATGGGCCTGATGGCCGAACTCGCTCGCATGGTGCTGGTTCGCGGGCGCACGCGCAGGCACGGCTCAGGTGATCACGGAGCCGTCTTCGAACGGCACAGGCGCTGGTCGCGGACGGCACCGACCGAATCCCGACCGCACCGTCGCCACGACGTATGACAAGAGTGCCTACATCTCCCACGGCACCGTTACCGTCGCGGCGATCCGCCTTGGCTCCGCTCGTGACCCGCACGACAGATGCTAGGCACCGGTCCGCCCGTCGACGAGCTCACGGACGACATCGAGGTGACCGTTGTGGCGGGACGTCTCCTCGATGAGGTGGAGGATCACCCAGCGGAGGTCGACGTGACGGCCGTCGCTGATGGGACGCTCTGCCGTCGAGTTCAGGTCGTGGTCGGACACCAGGCGGCGGTAGCGGGCGCTTTGCTCCTCGTACTCGGCGAGAAGCTGGGGCAGCGGGATGTCGACTGCTGTCCGCATCTCGGGGTCGGGGTCATCGTCGGTCGCCTCGGTGAGCGGCCCCACAAGCTCCTCGCCCAGAAACATCACTTGGAACCAGTGGTACTCGACCCACCGCAGATGGCTGATCAGTCCACACAACGTCATCAGCGGTGAACTCGGGAGTGGGGCCGTACGAGCGTCTTCGGCGGACACGCCCTCACACTTGGCTCGCGCGGTGTCACGGGCGTAATCCAGGAAGGTGGCCAGCTGCGTACGCTCGTCCCACGTGGGAGGCGTGTCGGTTCGTTGAGTCATCGCGGGAAGTTTCCCGCAACTCATAAGGAGTGTCGACCCAATTGATCGGAAACACGGTCGAGTGCCGCAGCACCGGCTGTGCGCACGGAGGGCCTGGCCGGATCCGCCCGACGGGCACTGGTTCGGCGAGCTCGCCACTGGATGGATCGGTCGTCCGACTCGTCTCTGCGGCGGTCGGACGTTGGGGCTCCAGGGCGAAGCGGACGTCCCGGCCGAGGTCGTGGCGCTCCGCGAGCATGCGGATCGGCATGCCCTGCGGGCCCCTTGGTACTCCAGCCGTAGACCGTGATTTCCATGACCCAGCACGCCGAACTCCTCGCGCCCGAGACCGACCGCGGACTCCCTCCTCAGCCCGCAGGACGAACCGCATTCACACGTTCCATATCCCGCGCCATGCGACCTGGACAGCCATCCCGAAAGGAAGATCGTGATTCCTGCCTTCTGGCGTCAGGGGCAGGCACCACGAATGATCGTCCTATGGCAGATGTGATTTTCTTCGATCTGGACGGCACCCTGGTCGATCATCGAAGCGCGGTCTTGGAAACGATCGGCCAGATCGTCGAGGCCGCGCCGAACGCGTTGGCTCCACCGGAGGAACTGGTGACGTTGTGGTGGACGCTGGAGGCGCGCCACATGCGGGAATACCTGGCCGGTCAGTGCTCCTTCACCGAGCACCACCGACGCAGGCTCCGTTCCTTCCTGCCGATGCTCGGCGAGCCGGTTCCTGACAGTCCCGGCCTTCTGGACACCTGGATCGCCGAGCGCTACCTCACGGTGTTCGAGGAGTCCTGGCGGTGCTATCCCGACGTCCAACCATGCCTGGAGACCCTGAAACGGCTTCCCCGAGGACCGCGTCTGGCTGTTCTCACCAACGGGGACCCCGAGCAGCAGCGCGCCAAGCTCGCCCGGTTCGGCCTCCTCGAATACTTCGAAGCCGTCCTGACCCCGACCGAGCTCGGTGCGGCCAAGCCCGTCGCCTACGCCACCGCCTGCCGGCGGATGCGGACGGACCCCACGCAGGCGGTCAACGTGGGCGACATGCTGGAAAGCGATGTAAACGCAGCCGCCCTCGCCGGACTCACCGGCATCTGGCTGGACCGCGGCATCGACTTCGTCACCGGTGGACCATCGCCCACGGCAGACGAGACGGTGCTCCGCATCGAACGGCTCACCGACCTTCCCGACCACCTGTCACGCACGTACGCCTGACCGGCTCTCCCGGCCGTCGTAAGTTTGCGACCCAGGTCAACGCCTTCCCCCAGGGGCACCCATCAGCTGATTCCAGGAATCATGGCCAGGTTCCGACTACCGTGGCTCGGCTCATTCGCCTCGGCCCGATCAGCAACGTCACGGTGACTGGCCACGCGCCCAAGGGCTGCCCTCGTGGTCCGGTAGCGTCCGCAACATGACAACCAACCAGTTCTCGACATCTACCGAGCGGGAGGCCCTCTGTGGCTTTCTCGACAAGCAGCGCGCCGATCTGCTTCGGAAGATCGAGGGTGTCTCCGACACGGATGCCCGCATGACACCGACGGTGAGTCCGCTGTCATTGATGGGCCTGCTCAAACACTCGGCGCTCTGGGAGCGCCGGTGGTTTCAGGTCATCGTTGCGGGGCGGACACTCCCCGGTGAGTGGCCCGAAGCGGAGGTTCAGGACTGGAGGGACGAGGACTTCCATGTCGACGAGCAGGACACGGTGAAGCGTTGGACGGTCTTCTTCGAGGAGCAGGTGGCCATCTCGCGGGATATCGTCGCAGGCTTGGCGCTGGAGGCTCCGTGCAGGCGACCCGAACTCGTGGATCGTAATCTTCGGTGGGTTCTGCTCCACATGATCGAGGAGACTGCCCGGCACGCCGGTCACGCGGACATCATTCGAGAAAGCATCGACGGTAGTACCGGCGTATAGCGTTCGGCCGCAAGTCCAGATCTTGCCCTGGGATCTGTCACGTCATCCCTGGTGGATCAGCGCGCGGCGTCGGATGCGGTGCAGCGCAAGGCGCAGAGGCGTCCTCATACTGGACGTATTCGGGACGTCCCTGACAACGCAGCGATGTGCCGTGGCTGTCGTCGTCGCCCGCCAGGGATCGCGGGAAAGCCCTTGGAGGCTGGTGACGACACGCGTCCGGCCCAACCACGGTGCCGTCCATCGGCTCGGCTGGTCCGACCGGCGACGCGCCACCAGGCCGGCCGGACCGCCATCCACCAGCTCGACTCGGGCGCTGTCAGGCCGCCCGCCGCCGCTCTCCTGGCCTTCTTCGATGTGGCGGGACCCCTGACCGGTTCCCTCATGCCGCTCGGGCGCCCGTGGCGTCCGAGCGGCAACTTCTTCGCCGAGTTTCCGGATTCGTCACACGTACGCCGGTGACCTGGCCCGACCGGGGTCCTCCTGTGTCATGCGCCCAGTTGACAGGGGCCATTACGGGGCGGGATTTCGGCAGAGTCGTGCCCCGTTTGCATAGGTACGCGATCGCCGGGCACGCGAAATGCAGCCGCGAAACACGAGCGGACCGGACTCAGGCACGAAACAGATAGGACGGGCGGCGGACAAGAACATGACGACTCAGGAAGGCACAAGCAGCAAGGCCGACGATGGGGAGCGGATATCCGTCGTACGGGCCATGCGCCGAGCGGCCGATCAGCTTGCTGAACTGCTCGGGCGGGAAGCCTCCTCCGTCTCGGCCGTGAATGCCACAGACGACGGCTGGACAGCCGTCGTCGAGGTGGTGGAAATCGAGCGCGTACCGGACACAACCAGTGTCATGGCCTCTTACCGCGTCCGGATGGACAGCGGCGGTGAGCTCACCGGCTACGAACGGACCCGCCGTTACTCGCGCGGCCACATCGACCGTTGAGCGCCGTCGGAGGCCACGCCTCCGATGGAAGCAGTCCTCCGGCGAAACCGGCGATGCCCGGGTCCTGCCCTCTTACGAGGTCTCAAGGAGTACACCGGAAAGGAAGCAGAACATGAGTGTCGTTCAGCAGACAAACGCGTCGAGCAGCGGAAGCGGCTCGGGCAATCTCTATGACGTTCTCGAACTCATCCTCGACCGAGGGCTCGTGATCGACGCCTTCGTCAGGGTGTCCCTCGTGGGCATCGAGATACTCAAGATCGACGTAAGGGTCGTCGTCGCCAGCGTCGACACGTACCTCCGGTTCGCGGAGGCATGCAACCGACTGGACCTGGAGTCCGGGCGTAAGGCTCCCACTCAGCTGACGGACATTGTCGGCGAAGCAACGGAGAGCGGCGCCAAGGGGAAGTCCAAGGGTGCATTGACCGGCGCCGTCGAGGCGTTCGGGGAGTCGTTCGGCCGAGGCAGTCGCGGCTCCGACGAGGAGCAGGACGAGAAGGAGACGCGACCCGCGCGTAAGACCTCCTCCTCCACGAGCCGACGTACCAGCCGTAGCAAGGAGGACTGACCCGTGCCCACATATCTGTACGCCATCACCAAGGCCGACCATCCCCTGCACCTCGACACGCTGAAGGGGGTCGGCGAGCCTTCGGCGCCGCTGCGCTCGGTCGCGTTCAAGACGCTCGCCGCCGTGGTGAGCGATGCCCCGGAGGGCCTCCGCGCCAAGCGTCGAGACGTTCTGGCCCATCAGGGCGTCCTGGAGCAGTTGTCGACGGAGGGCGCCGCCCTGCCCATGCGGTTCGGGATCGTGGGGCCGAGCGACGACGCGGTGCTCGCCGCGCTGCGCGAGCAGCACGATCCGTACGCCCGGCGACTCGACGAGCTCGATGGCTGCATCGAGTACAACCTCAAGGCCTCACGCGACGAACACGACCTGCTGCGGGAGATTTTGGCCGGCTCGGAGCGGATACGCGAGCTCAACGAGCTCACCCGATACGGTTCTGCCGCCCATGAGGACCGGATGGCCCTGGGCGAACTGATAGCCGGCGAGGTCTCCGCCCGGGAGGGCGAGGCGAACAGGGCCCTGACTTCACGCCTCGCCGCGTCCGCTCTTAGGGTGTCGCCCGCCGATCCCCCCAAGGGGAGTTTCCTGAACGTCTCATTCCTGCTCAAGCGTGACGACGCGCCGGCGTTCTCGGAGGCTGTGCACGGCGAAGCCGAGCGGCTCGGAGACGCCTACCACCTGACGCTGAACGGCCCACTGCCCCCGTACAGCTTCGTCTGACCCGCGAGGAGCGCACCGAGCATGGGCCTCATCACGCAGATCGTGACGTTCCCCCTCGCCCCTGTCCGCGGCGCGGCCTGGGTGGTCGACCAATTGGTCCTGGCCACCGAGCGGGAGTACTACGACCCCGCCCCCGTACGGGACCAACTCGCCCAGCTGGAAAGGGACCTGCTGGAGGGGCGCATCAGCGAGGACACATTCGACCGGCGAGAGGACGAACTGCTGGACCGACTGGAGCAGATCATGGCCGAGCGCCAGAGGCTCGGCCTTCCTGACCACGACGCAGGAAGGCACCACAGATGAACAACAACGGAAAGATAGGTCTGGCCCTCGTAGGGGGTTACCTGCTCGGCAGGACCAAGAAGGCCAAGATGGCCATCGGCTTCGGGATGTTCCTGGCAGGGAAGAAGATCCCGCTGGATCTCAGAGAGCTGAGCCGAGTGGTGAGCAAGTCACCTGTGTGGGGCGCACTCAACGATCAGGTGCGCACCGAACTCATCGATGCCACCAAGTCGGCCGCAACGTCTGCGCTCACCCAACGCGTGTCCGGCTTGACGGACTCGCTGCATGAGCGCACCCAAGCTCTTACCGGTGCCCGTTCCTCCGATCATGACGACGACGGTGCGCAGGATGAGGCGCGCGACGAGGACGAGCAGCACGACGAGAACTCCGCCGACGGCGAGGCGGCCGAGAAGAAGCCGGCCCGGCGACGCAGCGCACCCGCGGAGCGGAGCACCGAGCGAGCTGTGAGCAAGACGTCGGGTGCAGGACGGTCGAGCACGGGGACGGCACGCAAGACGGCTGCTTCCGGTGCACGCAAGGCCGCGTCGAAGTCGAAGGGAGCTCGGACCTCCCCCGGTTCGGCTCGCCGGACGAGCGAACGTGGGGGCGACCGTGACTGACTCCACCTTCAAGACCCTCAAGGATCAGGTGGCGAAGTCACCGGCCGCGGAGGAACTGAAGCAGGCGCTCCAGGAGTACGCGCGGGCACGCGCGGAGCACGCGCTCATCAGTGTCGGTCACTCGCTGGGCTCAGGCGTTGCCAAGCTCGCCGACCCGCAGGAGGGCATGGGCGGGCTCGCGAGCAGCGTCGCCAAGGGCGGAAAGGCCCTGAGCGAGGGCAAGTCCCCCGGGCAGGCTGCCCTGACCGTCGGTGCCTCGCACCTCAAGGACACGCTCAAGGACAAGGTGAAGAGTCTGTTCGGCAAGGGGCGGAAGAGCGGTGGCGGCAAGTCCAAGAGCGTGACGATCGTCGAGGACATCGACGTGGGCGTGCCGGTCCGCGAGGCGTACGACCAGTGGACGCAATTCCAGGAATTCAGCACCTTCGCCAAGGGCGTGGTGAGTGTCGAGAAGGCCGATGACACCTCCAGCAACTGGAAGGTGAAGGTCGCCAAGTCGACCCGCAGCTGGAAGGCGAACGTCACCGAACAGATCCCTGATGAGCGCATCACCTGGACCACCGAAGGCGCCAAGGGAACCGTCAAGGGCGTCGTGACCTTCCACCGTCTGACCGACGACCTCACGCGCGTGCTTCTCGTTCTGGAGTACTTCCCCAAGGGCCTGTTCGAGAAGACCGGCAACATCTGGCGGGCTCAGGGGCGCCGTGCCCGTCTCGACCTCAAGCTCTACCGCAAGTTCATCATGATGCGAGGTGAAGCCACCGATGGCTGGCGCGGAGAGATTCACGACGGCGAGGTGACGGTCGGCCACGAGGAGGCCGTGGAGGCAGAAGAACGAGTGGCGGACGACGACTCCACCGACGACGCTTCCGACCCTGCGGACGAAGACACCTTTGCCGAAGGCGACGAGTACGACGAGGAACCCGAGGACGAGGAGTACGAGGAGTACGAGGAGCCCACCGCCGAAGACGTCCCCGACGACGAGTACGTCGACGAGGACGAGGACGAGCCGGTCGACGGCGACGACGTCCACAACGTCGACGACGAGACGGACAAGGACTACTCCGCCGAGGACGAAGGCGCAACTCACGACGACGAACGTCGACGCGTCCGTAACTGACATCTCTTGCGCCTCCGATCCGACGCCGTCGCATGCACAGGGAAGGCAGCAGACACGTGTCCGAATCATTGGCCCCTCGACTGGGCCCCCCGGGCGGAACCTCCCCGTACAGCCAGCAGGGTTCGTCCGCCAACTTGGCAGACATTCTCGAACGCGTGCTGGACAAGGGCGTGGTCATCGCCGGCGACATTCAGATCAACCTGCTCGACATCGAGCTGCTGACCATCAAGTTGCGGCTCCTCGTGGCTTCGGTGGACAAGGCCAAAGAGATGGGCATCGACTGGTGGGAGCACGATCCGTCGCTCTCCTCAAGAGCCCGCCCCTCTCGCGACGTAGCGGGCGGGTCGACCGAAGGCACGGCCGGCTCGCTCGCCGACGAGAATGCCCTGCTGCGGGCGGAACTCGCCGAGCTACGGGCTGCGGTCGGGCTCCCTTCGGCGGGCGGCAAGGGCCCCTTCGCCGAGTCAGCATCGGAGGAGAGATCTCCCAGCAGTCCTCGTCCTGACAGGAGGGAGCAGCCGTGACCAGGACGTCTGATCTCACGCCCGGCGCTGTGGATCCGAACGAACCGGGCAGCCCTCCGGAGGCGTTGATCTCGTACGTCTACGCCGTCGGCCGGGTCGGCAGCGCTGCAGAGGAAGCGATTGCTTCCGTCACCGGTCTGGACGGCAGGAGCCCGCACACCGTCTGCGCGGCCGGCCTGGCAGCGGTGGTCTCCTCGGTGCCGGAGGCCACTTTCGGCACTGCGGGCCTCACAGCACAGCTGGAGGACCTCGAACGCCTCGAAGTGATCGCACGCACCCACGACGCAGTGGTGGAGACCGCTTCGCGGAGCGCGGCTGTCCTACCCATGCGACTGGCCACGGTCTACCTCGACGACACCCGCGTGGCATCGATGCTGGAAGCACGCAGCGCCGAACTCCACGGGCTCCTCTCCTGGTTGGAGGGCCACGTGGAGCTCGGGGTGAAGGTGTACGCCGACCCTGCTGCTGCCGCGCCGGAGCAGCCCCGACCGCAGCAGGCCGATTCCGCCTCGCAGCGACCCGGGCAGGCATATCTCCGCCGACGCCAGGCACAGCGACGCGGTCGGCAGGACGCGTACAGGGCAGCGGGAGCGGCGGCCTCTCAAATCGCCGAGCACCTCACCCGCCTGTCCTCCTCGCGCGTGTCGCACCGGCCGCAGCAGGGCGAGCTGGCCTCCGGAGGAGGCGAGAACATAGCCAATGACGCCTATTTGGTGCCGGTCCGATCAGAAGCGGAGTTCCGGGTAGCCGTCGCCCAGGCGAACGGCGAGGTGCCCGGGGTGCGCATCGAAGTGACGGGCCCGTGGGCTCCGTACTCGTTCGTGGGTGCGGTCACGACGGACCACCAGGGCCGGACATGACCGCCGATCCACTCGATCGCACGACCGCGCCCTTCGAACCCACGGAGGTCCTGGCGGGCCGTCAGGTCGCCCTGATCGATCTGCTGGACCGTCTGCTCACCGGCGGCGCCGTACTCACGGGGGATCTGGTGCTGTCCGTGGCGGACGTGGATCTGGTTCATATCAATCTGCGCGCCGTAATCCGCTCGATTTCCACGGACAGCCCCGCACCGTGGTAATCCCCTCCCCCGCGACGAACGGAAGCGATCGTGCGATTTTCGCGTTCAGGACGAGGAGCAACCCTATGACCCACGGGCAGAACATGCCGACTCGGTCGCGTGAACGTGCAGCCGGGACCGCGCTGGAGGACGTCACCATGGCTGCGACACGCGCCTTCGAACTGACCCCCGCGTCTGCCGGCGAGGAGAAGGACGGAGGCATCGCCCAACGGCTCGGGACAAATCCTGAGACGGTGGAACGCGACCTTATGAAACTGGTGCTGACCATTGTCGAACTGCTCCGGCAGCTCATGGAACGCACTGCCCTCCACCGCGTCGACCAAGGCGATCTGAACGAGGACCAGGAAGAACGCATCGGAATGACGCTGATGGTCCTCCAGGACCGAATGTCCGAGCTGTGCGACCGTTATGAACTCACTATGGATGATCTCAACTTGGACCTGGGGCCATTGGGTTCCCTGCTTCCTCGAGACGGAGGACCAGAAGCTCGCGGTTGTGGACGTCAGTGATCCAGCCGTATGAGAAGCGCTGCACAAGGATTTCTGCACGTACGGACACGTCCCGACCTGCGAGGAATGGCACCCGGAAGATCAGAACGTTTAGGCGGACAACGAAAGGAAACGCGAGAACCATGACTGAAGAGGCCAGGAACTCCGAGAAGGCAACAAGCAAGTCCAACTCCGCGTCGTCTGCCACCGGAGCTGGTGCGGGTCGCACGACCCGTTCAGCCGGCAAGAAGACCTCCGCGGCCGCACCGCGTGCGAAGCAGCGGAGCACCGAAGCCACGAAGTCGTCGGCCTCCGACGCGCAGAAGGCGACCGCCGCCGGCACGAGGTCCCTCTCAACGGCCACCCATCAGGTGAGCCGGGCCGCGACCGCCGGGGTGGAGAGCGGCAAGCGCGCCGCCGCGTCCGTCGGCGGCAAGGTCACCGCAGGGGCGCTCACGATATGGACTGCGGTCAAGCATCGCAACGCCGTTGTAGCGGGCGCCGGTGCCACCGTCGTAGGTGTCGCCTTCGCCGCGGGCCGCCACACGGCCAAGCAGAAATTGGGGCCGGTGACTCGCCTCACCGGGGGTCGCATCTGAATGGAACCTTGTCCGAAACAACGGACGGCCCCCGTTTCACCGCACAGCGCGCGGCGAAACGGGGGCCGTCCCATGATCTCGCAACCCGCGGCGAATTCCGAGCGTCACGCGCCAATCACCCGGGTGGCCGACGAGGAATGACTGGAGCATGGCTCGCGCCCCTACGGCACCGGGGACGACCCGACTATACGATGCACTGAAAAAATTTCTGCTGATCTGCCACTCCCCTGGCCCCGGACCGCATACGCCTCGTGCGGTTTCGAACCTGCTGTTTATTTACTGGGTCGACTGACCGGGACGCGAATGATCACGACTCTTCCAAAGGAAACTGGATCAGTCGCTCTCCTGTTGATCGGGGCCCTGGCGCGCCAGTCGGTGTGGTGCCGTCAGTAGCGCGGCTCTCTCGGACGTTGAGAAAGGTGTTCGTCGATGAACAGCGCGGAAGAGGCGCGTGCGCGGGTGCTGGCGGAGCTGATCGCTGCGAGTCATCTGATGACATTGGAACAGCTGCCCGGCACGGTGGCGTCGCACGCTGCCCGGGTGGGCTGGCCTCAGGTGCTGATCTATCTGGCCGATCTGCAACAGGTTCGGCTGTGCCTGCTGGCCGGCAGCGTTGATGTCGGCCCCGATGACGCCGATGTGCCGGCTGAGTTGTCCATTGAAGGGACCGTGGCGGGGCGGGCCTTCCAACTGGGGAGGGCCTTTCCGGCCTCGGCTTCTGCGAGGGACCAGTGGTGGGTCCCGCTGCTGGACGGTACTGAGCGTCTTGGTGTGCTCCGGGTCGGCGTGCCAGGCGCGCAGTTCGAGGCGGACGAGGATCTGAACAAACTCGCCGGATTGGTCGCCCTCCTCCTGGTGAGCAAGCGTGACACGAGCGACTCGTACTCCCAGTTGGTCCGCCGCCGGAGGATGGAAGTATCCGCCGAGATGGAATGGCGGCTGATGCCGCCGCGAACGTTCGCCACCGACCGTGTCTTGATCAGCGCAATTATGGAACCGGCCTACCGAATCAGCGGAGATGCCTTCGACTACGCCCTGACCGGGGAGACCGTGCATCTGTCCGTCGTCGACGCCATGGGACACGACACCGCCGCCGGATTGACGGCGAACCTCGCGTTGGCGGCCGCTCGCAATCACCGCCGGCAGGGCGCCGACCTTCTGCAGACAGCGGAAGGCGTCAGTGAGATCCTGACCGAGCAATTCGGGGGCAGCCGCTTCGCCACGGGCATCTTGGCCGACCTTCACCTGGCCACCGGCATGCTGACCTGGACGAACTACGGCCACCACCCGCCAGTCGTCATCCGCGGCAACCGTACCGTTGTGCACCTGTCCTGCCCGCCCGCTCCACCCATGGGAACCGGGCTGGACCAGCCCGGCACCCTGCGCCGCGACCAGCTCGAACCCAGGGACCGCCTGCTGCTCTACACCGACGGCATCACCGAAGCGCGCAACCGGGAGGGACAGGAATTCGGCCTGCACGGCCTGACCGACTTCCTCATTCGTCACCACGCCGACGACCTCCCCGTCCCGGAGACCCTTCGCCGACTCATCGGGCACCACCTGGAACACCACAGCGGCCGCCTCGACGACGACGCCACCGTGATGCTCGTGGAGTGGCACGGCCCAACCCCCTACCAGCCCAGCCAGCTGCAGGCACTCGCGGGCCTGCCGCCGTCCACCGCCCCGGAGACGATTTACTCCGCGTGGAACCAACAGCCCGCTGACGACGACGGCGTCTGAACGAAGCACTGCCAAGGGCTGTCCCGTCATCCCTGGCGGGCGCACGACGACAACCAGGGCACCTCGCTGCGTGGGTCAGGACGCCCGAATACGCCCGGCCGCGCGCTGATCCACCAGGGAGATCTGACGGACCGGGGGCGCATGCCGTGCGGACGGGCCGCGGGTACAGGAACTCCTTGCACCAAGGCCCCCGGATACGTCAGCGACGGAGACCCTTGCGCCGAGCCGCCGCGCGGGCACGAGCCCACACCTCGGGAAGCTGCCGCTCCCAGGCGCCGGCTGCGGCCCTCTCCTGACCGTGCAGCAGGCCCCAGGTGAATCCGGATTCGCCCGCCGCGTGCGCAGTGACCGCGAGACGACGCAGCGTGTCACGGGTCACGACGCTGTCGTGGTGGCACCGCTCACCCGCTGTACGTCCTTGACGCGCTTGCCGAGACGTCGCACAGGCTTCCCGAGGGCCGGGCGGGCCGCCTCCGCAGCGTACCGGCACCTCTTGGCGGCCTTGCGGGCGTTGTGGATCGTGGCGTCACGCTCCGGACCGGAAGGCATGTCGAGTGCGCGATCCATCCGCTGGACGAGCCGGTCGTACTCCTTCAAGACTGCCTTGACCAGGACCTTCCCGGGCTTTCGGGCCGCCTTGGTACGCAGCGGCGGGGCGTCGGCCAGCAGCTTCAGCTTCCCCAGCAGGTTCAGGTAGCGGGGCGAGGCGAGCGCATCGAGGGTGCGTCGACGGCCCTCGGCCCGCCGCACCGCGTCCCAGGCCTGCAGCCGTGCGTTGACGGGGCCGAGGACCAGTTCGCCGGGCAGTTCCGCCACACCGGAGGTCAGCCGCTCCCGGAGCACCTCCTGGTCGCGTTCCGCGCCGAGCTCACCGGCGAGCCACTTCAGATCCCGCCGAATGGAGTCGGTGGTCTCCCGGTCGAGGACGGAGCGGTAGGAACGCAGGCAACCGCGCAGGCGGCGGGCTGTGGTGCGCATCCGGTGGACAGCGTCGGGCCTGTCGCGACGGACCGCGGGGTCGAGGTCCGTGAGTGCGTCGACCAGCCGGTCCACGTAGGCGAGCACGTAGGCGCCTGCCGATCCCGGGGCGACCTCGGTGCGTACGTCCGGCGTGCGTTCCGGGAAGGGCGTGGTCTCCGCCAGGGCGCGAACCACCTTGAATGGGCTCTGCGCGCGGTCGACACCGTTCTTGCACAGCACCTTCTCGATCCCGTCCAGGAGCGCGGGGTCGCCGTCGCCGGCAAGTTCGACCTCCATCTCCGTCCACATCGCATGTCCGCCGTCGTCGAGCAGCGCGTCTGCATCCACGACGTCCATGCTCAGCTCGGCCAGAACGTCGCCCTTGGCGTCGAGCAGTTGACGCAGGGAGCGGGTGGAGTGGATCCGCATGACCGGCCGCAGCTCTGCGCCGAGGGTGCGGGAAAGAGCCAGATCCCGCAGTTCCTCGGGGACGTTCTCCGACGACAGAGGGGCCCGGACTTCTTCCCGGCTGTCCCCTGGCAGGGGCAGTTTCAGGTGCCAGCCGGAGTCCGTGCCGCCCGTCCGGCGCCGCAGGGAGGCGCCGGTGCGGGTCAGTCGGAGGTCGTCCGTGTCGTAGTAGACGGCGTCCAGCTCCTGTGTCCCGCGTTCTGCGAGCGAGGCGACGGGGTCCACACCGCTCAGCTCGCGAAGCCATGAGATGTCGTCGGCCGCGGGTGCCGTGTACTTGCGTTCTGTCTCTCGTGTGGAATAGGACATACAGAGCCCCTTGACGCAATCCCAGGGATCAAACCCGTATGTAAACCACTCTAGGGCCACTCTGTGCGTGTCGACCGAGCTCACAGCACCGATGCCCGCCCGTTGCCGCCGCTGCCGCCCCCAGATCGATCAGCCACACCCACCGATTTGATCGCGACGAACCACATCCACAGACCCAGCGGAATCGGCCCGCTCCGGAGCGTGCTGCCCCTGTCGATCACGGGTGCGTCGACCGGTGCGACGGGCCGAAACCCGCATTACGCCCGCTGGCGGGATGACAACGCCGCCCGGAACATTGGGAGGGGAGAGCCCTGGACAGAGGGGACACCCATGGTTGCCTGGTACGAGCGCCACAGATGGGTGCAACTGCCCCTCGGCGTGAAGTTTCTCCTCAGCCTCGGCTGTCTGATGATTTTGGCGTGCGTAGTCGTCGACCTGATGTCCGGGCCGGACAGCACCCTTTCCCCGGTCCTGATTTCGGTGCCGGTGCTGGCTGCGGTGGGAGCGCGGAGGGTTTGGGCTCCGCTGACTGCGGGCGTTCTCGCGATCGTCCTGGTGTTCGTGCTCGCCCGGGCGAACCCAAGTGTGCCGACAGTGATCCACGTGAGCTCCGCGGGCTGCGTGGTGCTGGCCGCCGCCGTCACTTCCGGCGTCATCGCCCTCATGCACAGAGAGGAGCAGGCGGCGGCCCGGCTGCACAACATCACCGAAGCGGTTCAGAGGGCCCTGCTGCGCCCGCTCCCACCCCGGGTCGGTCGTCTGCAAGTGGCGGTGCGCTATGCCGCTGCGGAGCCGGACGCTCGAATCGGCGGGGATCTGTACGACCTGCTGGAGACCAAGTTCGGTGTCCGGGTGCTGCTGGGCGACGTCCGCGGCAAGGGATTCGAAGCAGTGGAGGTCGCCGCCGATGTCCTCGGCGTCTTCCGTGACGTGGCGCGAACCGAACCCGGCCTGGAAAACGTGGCCGCACGACTCGACGGCGCGATCGCCCGGCGCGGCCGGAGCGAAGATTTCGCCACCGCAATCTTGGTGACCACCGCACCGGAGGAGAACCACGCGGCCGTCATCGTCAACTGCGGCCATCCCCCACCCTTGCTGCGCCACCGCGAGGGGACCGTCACCGAGATATCGCCCGAGGCGGCCGCGCCACCGCTGGGGCTGTGCGAGCTGGCCGGTGACTGTTACCGCTTGCAGAAGGTCCCCTTCCAGCCCGGTGACCTGCTGCTGCTCTTCACCGACGGCACCTCCGAAGCCCGCAATCGGCAGGGTCACTTCTACCCGGTCGCCGAGCGGCTCCGAGGCATCGGCGAGAACGATCCGGGTGCGCTGCTCGACCGTGTGCTGGACGACCTGCGCTCATGGACCGGCGGTCGGATCCACGATGATGTGGCCTTGCTGGCCCTGCGCCGCATGCGATGGTGACGGCCCGACCGGTCCTGACTCTCCGAGCCCGGCGCCCCACTTTGCGGGACGGCCTCGGCGGTCCGGGTGCTCGGGAGTGAGCCTAAGGGCCGTGACCGGGCCCCGGATGCGATGAAACAGGAGCAGCCGCCGCTGCACTTCGGTTCCGTGCAACGGCGGCCGCGTCGGCAGGGCCGGTACTACAGCTCGCGCTCGATCTGGTTCTCGCTCACCTTGTCTTCGCGCATGGTCGCCTCGTTCTGGACGGCGTAGCGCGTCTGCGCTCCGCTGCCCTCGGCGCTCCGGATCTCGCCCCGCTGAAGCTCGTCCTGCTGGTCGCGGTACTCCACGTGCTGTCCCTTGCGGTAGGGCATGGGGATCTCCAACTCTCGTGTGGTTCGGTGAGCAGGCGACCGCGCCGGTTCGGCGGGCCGCTCCTGACGCCGGCAACTATCGGCAGGCGCACTGACAGCCCACCTCCAACGGCGCGCACCAGCAACCACTACGGGCCGAATGGGGGACGTCTCCCCGGCGGGTTGGGCGAACGACAGGTTCGAGCGCGGCTCGGGCCCAGGTGCGGCTTCGCCACCGGCGGCGAACCCCCGGTCGGCGCCGTACCGCAGGCTGTCACCCGGCCGAGCGGGAGGCCGGATCAGCAGCGGGAACCCTGAGCAAATGCAGTAACCGCCCACATCGTCAGAGCCTGTTCGTACCCTTGAGACGCGCCTACGGCCGCACGGTCCGAGGGCGCGCCGACTACGAGCGGAGACCCCGTGGGAGCTACCGTCCCGGAACCTCACAACGTGACAGGTCTGACCTCTTGCCTCGACACGGACGTCATCGATGACCAGGCGGCGCCCGTGGTCCTGTTGAGGGAGCCATGGACGTCAGGTCGGATCAGCCTCAGGCGTAGCGACCTGAGGGAGACGCGTCAGCGTCAGTACCGCACCGTACGCCCTCCGCCGCCATGAACCGCCAAGGTCAAGGATGTGCACCACATGCTCCGACCTGCAAGGACGCTGCCGAACAGCTCGCCTGCTCATCTCATCAGGAGGTACCCATGAGGATGCTGATCAACGTCCCGGAGACCGTCGTTGCGGACGCGTTGCGCGGGATGGCCGCCGCTCACCCCGAACTGACCGTGGATGTCGACAACCGTGTCGTCATGCGGCGCGACGCTCCCGTGGCCGGAAAGGTGGCGCTCGTCTCCGGGGGTGGGTCCGGGCATGAGCCGTTGCATGCCGGGTTCGTCGGGCCGGGGATGCTGTCCGCCGCCTGTCCCGGTGAAGTGTTCACCTCGCCCGTTCCTGACCAGATGGTGCGTGCCGCCGCCGCGGTCGACAGTGGCGCCGGGGTGTTGTTCGTCGTCAAGAACTACACCGGTGACGTGCTGAACTTCGAGATGGCCGCCGAACTCGCCGAGGACGAAGGCCTGCAGGTCGCCAAGGTGCTCGTTGATGACGACGTGGCCGTGACGGACAGTCTGTTCACGGCGGGGCGGCGCGGGACGGGTGCGACGCTGTTCGTCGAGAAGATCGCGGGAGCGGCAGCCGACGAGGGTGCCCCCCTGGAGCGGGTGGAGGCCGTCGCCCGGCAGGTGAACGAGGCGTCGCGGAGCTTCGGGGTGGCGCTCAGTTCCGTCACTACGCCCGCCAAGGGATCCCCCACCTTCGATCTGCCGCCCGGCGAGCTGGAACTGGGGATCGGGATCCACGGTGAGCCGGGGCGGGAACGGCGTCCGATGATGACGTCGCGTGAGATCGCCGACTTCGCGGTGCACGCGGTGCTGGACGATCTGCAGCCGACCAGTCCGGTACTCGTGCTGGTCAACGGGATGGGGGCGACGCCCCTGCTGGAGCTGTACGGGTTCAATGCCGAGGTGCAGCGGGTGCTGTCCGAGCGGCATGTCTCCGTGGCTCGTACGCTCGTGGGGAACTATGTGACTTCGCTCGACATGGCGGGATGTTCGGTGACGCTGTGCCAGCTCGACGAGGAGCTGCTGCGGCTCTGGGACGCACCTGTGGAGACACCCGCCCTCCGCTGGGGCCGCTGACAACGCCCGCCCGTACACCCATGACGATGCTTCAGGGACAAGGAGATCTTGTGCTGGACGCCGACTTCTTCCGCCGTTGGATGGCCGCAGCCGCAGCCGCGGTGGATCGCGAGGCGGATCACCTCACCGAACTCGACTCGGCGATCGGGGACGCCGACCACGGCAGCAACATGCAGCGCGGATTCACCGCGGTGACCACGGTGCTGGAGAAGGAGTCCCCGCAGACGCCGGGGGCCGTACTGATGCTTGCGGGACGGCAGTTGATCTCGACGGTCGGCGGGGCTTCGGGTCCGTTGTACGGGACGCTGCTGCGGCGTACGGGGAAGGCGCTGGGCGATGCGCCCGCGGTGACGGAGGAGCAGCTGGCCGAGGCGTTCGCCGTGGGTGTCGCGGCCGTCGCCCAGCTGGGCGGGGCGCAGGCCGGGGACAAGACCATGCTCGATGCGCTGTTGCCGGGCGCCGCGGCGCTCGGGACGTCGCCCGGAGCGGCCCGGGACGCGGCGGAGGCGGGCGCCGCCGCCACCGTACCGATGCAGGCCCGCAAGGGCAGGGCGAGCTATCTCGGTGAGCGCAGCATCGGGCACCAGGATCCGGGGGCGACGTCCTCGGCACTACTGATTGCCGCGCTTGCCGGGACGAGCGGCGCCGGTGCGGAGAACGGGGGCGTCGCATGAGCGAAGAGAAGCAGGTCGGGATCGTGCTGGTCTCGCACAGCGGGCCGGTGGCCGAGGCGGTCGCCGAGCTGGCCAGGGGGCTGGCGGCCGGGGGTGCGACGGCGCCGGTGGCCGCGGCCGGTGGCACGCAGTCGGGTGGGCTCGGCACCAGTGCGGAGCTGATCGCCGATGCCGCCCGTTCCGTCGACGCCGGCGTGGGGATCGCGGTGCTGGTCGATCTCGGCAGTGCGGTGCTCACCGTCAAGTCGATGCTGGCCGAGGGCGACGAACTGCCTGACGGGGCACGCCTGGTGGACGCGCCGTTCATCGAGGGCGCGGTGGCCGCGCTGGTCACCGCGTCGGCGGGCGGCGATCTGGCTGCGGTGGAGGCCGCGGCGTCGGAGGCGTACTCCTACCGCAAGGTGTAGGGGCCGGTGCAGGCATCGGTCCCGCACCGGGCTCTCC
This sequence comes from Streptomyces sp. NPDC005262, assembly GCF_042872425.1. Classification (NCBI taxonomy): domain Bacteria; kingdom Bacillati; phylum Actinomycetota; class Actinomycetes; order Kitasatosporales; family Streptomycetaceae; genus Streptomyces; species Streptomyces sp. NPDC005262. The sequence continues at coordinate 110,162 of NZ_JBIAKK010000020.1, read as the reverse complement.
GCGGAGGGCCGGGTGCGGGACCGATGTGTCCACACGTGGGTGGTGGACGGGGACGTTGGTCAGGCCGCCGGAGCGGCGGCCGAAGCGGCGATGTGGATCTGCGTCCGCTGCGTCGTCCCGTTGACCGTCACCGCGAGCGTGACCGTGCCCGCCCGGAGGGCCGTGAGCGTGCCGGTGACCGGGTCGAAGACCGCCGCGTGCCGGTGGCGGGCGCCGGTCCGGTCACCGATACGGACGTTCGGGGACCCGGTCCAGTCGGCGGCCAGCGGGAACGCGACCGGAACGCTGCGGGCGCCCTGGCTGACGGTCGCCGTGACCTTCGCGGTGTTCCCGGCAGCGAGGACGGACGGAGCGTCGAGGGTCAGCGCGTCGACATGCGCCCTGGTCTGGACGGAGACCCAGTCGGGCGCGCCCTGCCACGGCGTCTGCCGGGCTGCGGCCTGTTCGCCGCGCGAGACGTGGTCCGCGCCGACGAGGGACCAGCCGGTGAAGCCGCCCTCGTCCGCCGGACCGGCCGGCGCCTTGCCGGAGTTGCCGTTGATCAGATAGGGCACACCGTCGACGTGCGAGGCGTGGAAGACCCCGACATGGCTGCCGATGAACGCGGCTCCCTTACCGGTCGTACGGCGGAAGTCGGCGAGCCACTGCTCGACCAGTGCCGCCTCCTTGCGGTCTCCCAGCTGGCTGCCCTTCTGTACGGTCGGATCGCGCGGCGGTACGTGTTCGATCAACATCACCGAGTCGATGTCGCGGTCATCGGCTGCCGCGTCGAGCTGGGCGCGCAGTTCCTTGATCTGGGCGAAGCCGCCGCCGCGCAGGGTGAGGCCGGAGGTGTCGAGTGTGATGACGCGAGTGCCCTTGTGGTCGAACGTCCGCTGGGCGGGTCCGAATTCGGTGATGAAGTTGTCGATCTTCCCGCCCATCACCTCGTGGTTGCCGGGCACGTAGTACCAGGGCAGCGAGTCGCCGAGTTCTTCGGTCAGGATCTGGTGGGCGAAGGCGAGGTCCGCGGGTGATCCCTCGTCGACGAGGTCACCGTTGATGACCAGGAAGTCGGGATGCGCCGCCTTGATCTCGCGCAGGGTGCGCCGGGCCTGGGCGACGATCGCGCTGTCCGGGTCGCGGGCGACGAACTGGGCGTCGGACATGACCGCGAACTGCCAGTCCCGGTGTTCGGTGACCGCCGCCGGATCGATCGACGGGTCGACGGGAGCCGCCTGTTCCGGCAGTTCGACGGTGGGTGGCACCTGGGCGGTGAGGTCGTCGATGACGATCTCACCGGTGTACTGCTGGGCTGCCGCCGTCTCGGCGAGGTAGAAGCGGTACACGCTGAGCGGCATGGCCGCACCCGCCGGTACCGCGAAGGTCACCTGCCGCCAGCCGGTCCAGGTGACGTACGGTCCGCGGAGCAACTGGTCGGAGCCCGCAGCGTCCTTCAGGTGCAGTGTCGGCCAGGCGCCCTTGCCGTCGCCCTTGACCCAGAGCTTGAACGACTGGGGCTGGCCGGGCACGGCGACCGGCTGGGGCGACGCGGCGTAGGCGGCGCGCGTCGCGGTCGACTGGGTGAAGTCGTAGCTGAGCTCGAGGCCGGTGCCGGTGTGGCCGTCGGGGGTGGCGGAGAGGGAGCCGCTCGCCCGGGCCTGGCTGAACTTCCAGGATCCGGCGTCGTCGAAGTCGGCGACGGCCTGTTCGGTGAGACCGACGCTGACCGCGAGGGCGGTGGTGACGCCCGCGACGGTCGCTTTGATCTGCCCGGCGCCGTTGCCGGTGCGTGAGGTGACGGTGAAGTTGCCCTGGCTGTCGTCGCGTACGTCGAAGTGGGCGTGGTCGTAGTCGAGGGTGACGTCGCGGGGTTCGACGGGGGCGCTGGTGCCGTGCGCGTCGAGTCCGACGATGCCGAAGGTGCCGATGGCTTCGGCGTCCGCGAGGCCCACCCGCCGGGTGGTCGGCTCGATCCGGGCCAGCTTGTCGAGAACGGTCAGCGTGGTACTGCCGTGGGCGGCTCCGCGTTCGGCACGGACGTCCGTGGTGCCGCTGCGGCGCGCGGTGAAGAGGCCGTTGCCGTCGACGGTTCCGGTGTCACCACGGGTGGTGCGCCAGCGCGGGGTGCCGGTGGCGGGTCCGTAGGTCTCGTCGTATCCGGTCGCGGTCAGGCGCCGGGTGAGCCCGGGGAAGACCCGCTCGGGGTGGCCTCCCTTGACCGGGTCGACGCCCGGTGCGGAGCCGGCCGGTGTGCGGGTGTCGACCCAGAAGCCGTCGAGGCGACTGCTGCCGTCGGGGGCGGTGAGTGCGAGACCGTTGGGTACGGTCCGTTCGGTGCCGTCGGAGGGGCTGTTCTCCACCTGGAGCGCGTCGCTGCCGGGCCGGCGGGCGACGAGGGTGGAGGAGCCGCCGCCGTCCAGGTTCAGTGCGCTGTACGAGCCGGCGCGCCGCATCATCAGGCCGAGTTCGGTGAGGGTCACGCCACCGCTGTCGGCCTGCCGGCCGTCGATGGTGAGGATCTGCATCGTGCGGCCGTCCTGGGAGAAGCCGACGGCGGTACGGGGCGCGGCGGTGTTGTTGCCCTCGCCGTCGTGGTTCTGGGCGACTCCGTCGACGACGAGGAGTTCCCGGCCGCCGACCGCGGTGCGCGGCAGGGGGCCGCCGTCGGTGCGTGCCCGGTAGGTCAGCGACACGGGGTCGCCCGGCCGGAGCGCCTTGATCGCGTTGGCTCCGGCCTCGCGGCCGACGAGGACCGTGGTGTCGTCGGGGACGGCGCCGGAGCCGGGGGTGGAGGACACGGACACGACCTTGCCGTCCCGTACCACCGCTTCGGCGACCGGAGTTGCGTTGTCCACGGTCAGTGCGCGGTCGGCGGTTCCCCAGGCCGAGGTGTACGCGCCCACTCCCCCGGCCGGCACATTGGCGGCGTTGTACGCGGCGAGCTGCTGCTGCCCGGACGGCAGGGTGAGCGTGCCCTCGAAGTACAGGTTCAGGATGCGGCCCGCACTGTCGGGGCCGATGCCGACGGCCCGGTTGACTCCGGGGCCGGGGACTGGACGGTTGCTCCGTCCTCGATGCCGACGCCCTCGGGCGCACCGGTCTGGTTGATGTCGAAGAAGTCGGCGTTGATGGCGGCCACGGTCCGGCGGCCGGGGCCCGCGTCGTGTCCGGCTGCGAGCTCGGAGACCGTACGCCGGTCGGACACCTTGCCGGTGGAGAGGTAGTCGGCCTGTGCGCCGCTGCCGTCGAGCTCGACGGAGAGGGAGTCGACCCGCAGCCACTTGTCCGACTCGAGCCGGTCGTAGGAACTGAGGCGGATGCCGGGTGCGATCGGGCGGGATGTGCGGGCTGTCTCGATGCCGTCGCTGTCCACGACGGATCGAGGCGCTCCGAGTGCCTTGCTCGCGGCCGGTGGTGCGACGGGTCTGAGGACCTCGGCGGCGTTACGAGGACGGGGGTCGGGGGTCGAATCGGCGACGGCGGGGGCGATGGCTCCCACCGTCATCGCGGAGACCGTCGCAAGCAGTACGAGGGCTCGCGTTGCTCTGCCGACTATGCCAGGTCCCACAGATCCTCCTGGAATGGCGGTGGTTGGGCGGGCAGTAAGCGCTGTCGGCGGACAGCATGGCCGCGCGTACCGCCACGCACCAGAGGGCCTCGGGAACCTCAGGGGAAACAGGGTGCGGCGACTCGATGACACACGTGATCATTGGGGAGACTTGACGTCATGTCGTCTCAGAAGCGCAGTGCGGGTCTCCTGCTGTTCCGGTCCACGGACGGGGGCGCCGGGTTCGAGGTACTCATCGGGCACATGGGCGGCCCGTTCTGGGCGAGGCGCGAGGCGGCGGCGTGGTCGGTCCCCAAGGGCGAGTACGGCCCCGACGAGGAGCCCGAGGCCGCTGCCCGCCGGGAGTTCGAGGAGGAGTTCGGCCGACCGGTACCGGACGGTGCGTGGGTGCCGCTCGGTGAGTCCCGTCAGGCCGGTGGCAAGTCGGTGGTCGTGTGGGCGATGGAGGCCGATGTCGATCCTGCGCGTGCCGAGCCCGGGACGTTCACCATGGAGTGGCCCCGGGGGTCCGGCGTGCAGAAGGAGTTCCCGGAGATCGACCGCTTCGCCTGGTGCACGCCGGATGAGGCGGCGGAGCGTCTCGTCACGGGCCAGCGGGTCTTCGTCGAGCGGCTGGCGGAACACGTCCGGGACGGACGCCGAGAGGCTATGCGCCGGCCGCGCGATTGATCTCCTGGCTGTGCAGGACGTGCTCGCCGGAGCCCTGCCGGCCGACGACTGCGATCATGGCGCGCCCCAAGTTGTCCGTGGTCGTCACATGGTTCGGCAGGACCCGCCGAAGCACCGGGTACAGCCAGGAGACACCGCGGTACATCCAGCGGTACGAGGCGGTCTTCGACGTCGCGCCGTGCAGCGGCTGGATGTAGCCCGGCCGGAACATGTACGCGTGGAAGTCCATCGCCAGGAGCTCGTTCTCGGTACGCCCCTTGACCCGCGCCCACGCGGTGCGGCCCTTCTCGCTGCTGTCCGTGCCTTCCCCGGACACGTACGTGAAGGTCAGCCCCGGGTTGTGGGCGGCGACCGCCCGGGCCGCGGCCAGGGTGTACGTGTACGTGATGCGGGAGTACTCCTCCTCGCTCAGACCGGCCGAGGTGACGCCGAGACAGAAGAAGCACGCGTCGAGGCCGGTGAGTTCGGCGTCGATCGCCGAGAAGTCCGTGAAGTCGCGGTGGACGACCTCACGGACCTTCGGGTGCCGCACGCCTCCGGGCGTACGGCCGACGATCAGGACGCTTTCGACCCGGTCGTCGAGCAGGCAGGCCCGCAGTACGCCTTGGCCCACCATCCCGGTGGCGCCGAAAATGATCACTCTCACAGCAGCTACTCCGGGTGGCTCGTCTCGCGTCGGTCGTGCCGCTCGAACTCTACGTGCGGGTCCCGGCGACCGGTCGACCGGCACGGAGCTCCAGTTGGTCGCCGGTGAACCTGCTGCGGAAGCTGCGGTCGTGCGAGACCACGACCACCGCTCCGGTGTACTGCGCCAGTGCAGCCTCCAGCTCCTCCACCAGGTCGAGCGCGATGTGGTTCGTCGGCTCGTCCAGCACCAGCAGATCGGCCGGGCGGGTGACCAGCCGGGCGATGGCGAGCCGTCGTTGCTGACCGACGGAGAGGGCGGCGACGGGCACCGTAAGGTCCTCCGGCCGGAACAGGCCCAGGGCGAGCAGGTGTTCCGCCCAGGTTTCGGGGTGGCCGGGACGCCCGGCCGCAAAGGTCGCAAGGAGCGTACGGCGGGTCGGCCTGGCGGGAAGTTCCTGCGGGAGGTAGCCGATCCTGGCCCGACGTCGGACCGCGCCGCGGTCAGGGCGGAGATCTCCGGCCAGGACCCGCAGCAGAGTGGTCTTCCCGGCACCGTTGGGGCCGGTGACCAGCAGTCGCTGTCCCGGATTCACCTGCCAGGCGGGCAGGTCGAGCCGGTCGCCGACCACGACGGAGTCGAGTTCGGCGAGCGGTCCCCGGTGCGGTTCGCCGTCCGCCGCCACGGTCAGTTCGGCGGTGAAGCGCAGCGGCCGGGGCGGGGCGGGCACGGGTGACCGCCGCAGCTCGTCCAGTCGGGTTCTGGCCGCCCGGACCTGCCCGGACAGCTTGGCCTCGTGCGAGCGGCGGTGCTTTCCCCAGCCCTCGTGGGGGTCCTTTCCGGTGCCGGCCAGCCGTCGGCCCGCCGCGTCGGCGAGTTCCTGCGTACGGCTCAGCTCGTCCAGCCATGACTGGTGGTTCTGCGCCCAGCGGCGGCGGGCCGCGGCCTTCGCGCTGCGGTAGCCGTCCCATCCGTCCCCGTAGCGGACGACGCTGCGCAGATCCCGGTCGACCTCCACGATCACGGTGGTGGTGCGCTCCAGGAAGGCGCGGTCGTGGGTGATGACGACGAGGGTTCCTCGGTGGGCGCGCAGGTGGTCCGCCAGCCAGTTGGTGGCATGGAGGTCGAGGTGGTTGGTGGGCTCGTCGAGCAGCAGCAGTTCCGGGGCGGAGGCCAGTACGCAAGCGAGTGCGAGCCTGGACTGTTCGCCGCCGGACAGGGTGCCGATGAAGCGGTCGCGGGTGAGGTGGCCGATCCCGAGCCCGTGCAGCGCGGCGTCGACCCGGGCATCGGCCCGGTAGCCGTCGCGTTCCTCATACGCTGTCAACAGTTCGCCGTATGCGGCAAGTTCGCCCTCGGTCGGGGTCTCGGACCTGGCCAGCGCGGCTTCCGCGGTGCGGATCCGCTGTTCCAGTTCACGCAGCTCGGCGAGTGCCGCGTCGACGGCGTCCTGCACGGTGTGGGCGGCGCCGAGCGCGAGTGTCTGGGCGAGATGGCCGATGCCGGCGTGGAACCGGACGGTGACGTCGCCGGTGTCCGGCTTCTCGGCCCCGGCCATCAGCCGGAGCAGTGTGGACTTCCCGGAGCCGTTCTCACCGATCACGCCTACGCGGTCGCCGGGACGGACGGTGAGCGACACCTGGTCGAGGACGGTTCGGTCTCCGTACGCCTTGGAGACGTCTTTCATGGTCAGTTGGGCGCGATCGTGCTGGACGGGCATGGGTGGGCTTCCCTGAGGTGACATGCCCTCGACGGCGCACGGAAAGGGCGCGGCGGGGCGGGGGTGTCCGGCGGGCGGAGAGGGGGACGCGCGGCACGCGGTGGTGACCGCACGGGTCACACGGCGACGCTCAGCGTCGCGCGGCGGCGTCCATGCCCGGAATCAGCGGAAGAAGTAGTACGAACCCATGGCGCCCAGTGTAGCCACGCCGCAGTCGGTCGACGGTGTGGCTCAACGGCAGGCATGGCCCTGGGCCCCCGGCCATCGGCGAGGAGTTGCCCCCGGCCGCACACGCTCGGCGCTCGCAGGAAAGACACCCCCGCCGAGCGGTCTCAGTGCTGCGGGCTCTCGCCCTGCGCCACCTCGATGCTGCTGTGCAGATCATGTGTCGCGTCGAGCGCGGCCGCTCCGGACAGGGCCAGGCACGCCAGCAGTGCCGCCGCGGCCGCACGGGCGACGCGCGGTCGGGGGGTCGCCCGGCCGAGCAGCGCCTCGACACGGCGCGGTACCGGCCCAGCCGTTGCGGCGAGCGCCACGCGGGGACGGCCCTCGGCCCCCTCGGCGGCGCGTGCGGCGAGCGCGGCCCGGCCGATCGCGCGCGCAGCGACCCGCCGGTCGCCGACCGCCGTGGCCGCCGCCTCGTCGGCGCAGCGCTCCAGCGCGTAGCCCATGGGCGCGCGCAGAAAGCGCAGCGCGGGGTGGCAGAGGGCGGCCAGTTCGGCGGCGGCGAGGAAGAGGTGGTGGCGACCCGCGAGGTGGGCGCGCTCGTGTGCGAGGAGGGCGTCGCGTTCGGCGGGGTCCAGGGCGCGCAGCATGCCGGTGGTGACGACGATCCGGCCGGGACTGCCCGGGAGTCCGGGCAGCGCATAGGCGTCGGGGCGGCTGTCGCGCACAACGGCCAGTTCCCCGTCCGGGCCGTAGGCCGGCGCGCCTGCGCCCTGCAGCTCCACCCAGTGGCGGCGGGCGGCACGGACGACTGCGACGATGCACCCGGCCAGCAGGGCGACCGCGGCGGCCGCGAGTGGGACGGTCACGTCGGGTGCGGCGCCGGCGAGCGGCTTCACGAGTTCGCCGACCGCGGCCACGGCGGAGAGCCGGGTCGCGCCGGGCACCACGAGCAGCACCAGGGCGAGCGTGCTGAACAGGGCGAGGCCGACGGCCGTCGAGGCGAGCAGCCGCACGGCGCGCACGGGTGACAGGGCATCCGCCAGGCGGCGGGCCGCGGGGACCGCGACGAACGGCATCAGCAGCGGAACCCACACGGCGTAGATCATCGGGCGTCTCCGTCGAGCAGTTCCCTGAGCAGCTGCTCGTCCTCGTCGGTGAGCTGCGAGACGAATCGGGCCAGCACGGTGCTGCGGTCCTCCTCCTTCTGCAGTTCGCTGTGCATCCGGCGGGCGGTGAGGCCGGGCGCGTCCTCGGTGGGCGTGTACGCGAAGCCGCGCCCGGAACGGGTGCGGCTGACCGTGCCCTTCTCGTACAGCCTGGTCAGGATCGTGGTGACGGTGGTTCGGGCCAGGGGTGCGCCGAGGGCGCCCTGCACCTGACCGGGGGTGAGCGGGGCGTCGGCCGCCCAGAGGGCCGCCAGGACGGTGGATTCCAGCTCCCCGGCCGGCCGTCGCTCCGCACCCGGCGCCCCGGACTCCGGGCCCGGCCCGCCGTGCGGTCGAGGGCTTGTCTCGCCGGGCCCGAGCGGGTCCGGATCCCCGGTCGATATCCCCTGCGCCTGGGACATGGGAACTCTCCTCCCGCTTCGGGCGTCTACAGTGATGTAGACCGTCTACACCACTGTAGTCAGTCGGGCGCCCCGCCGGACCGCCCGCTCACCATTATGGGAGGCCCTCCGCCGTGTCCGTATCCTCACTGGCGGCCGCGCCGCAAGCGGTGAACCTGCTGGACGCCGGGTCGCTGCTCGCCGCGTTCGGCGTGCTCGGCATCGCGGCCGTGCTGTTCGCCGAGACAGGGCTGCTTGTCGGCTTCTTCCTCCCCGGCGACTCCCTGCTGTTCACCGCGGGACTGCTCAGTGTCCCCGGCACACACGGCCCGGTCCATCTCGCCCTGTCCCAGGTGCTCATCGCTTCCGTGGTCGGCGCGCTGCTCGGCGCACAGACCGGGTACTGGATCGGGCGCCGCGGCGGCCGCGCCCTGCTGGCCCGGAGCCGGGCCAAGAGGCTGCACGAGGGCGCGAACCGCGCGGAGGAGCTGCTCGACAGATACGGCCATGCGCGGGCGATCGTGCTGGCCCGCTTCGTCCCCGTGGTGCGTACGGTGCTCAACCCCCTGGCCGGGGCGCTCAACGTGCCGGCCGGACAATTCACGCTCTGGCAGATCGTCGGCGGAACGATCTGGACGGTCGGGCTGGTGCTCGCGGGCTACGGGCTGGGGTCGTCTGTGCCGCATGTCGACCGCTATCTCCTCCCGATCGTCGCCGTCGTGGTCGTCGTCTCCCTCATCCCCCTCGCCGCCGAGCTGCTGCGCTCGCGCGGCCGGCGCGCCGTCGAAGGAGACCGGAGCTGATGCTGCTCGCCTCGGCCGCCACCTCGCTCGACGGTGGCCTCTACACCACGATCACCGAGCTCGCCCGGCGCTCCCCCGCCGCTCTGGACTCCACGATCCGCGCCTGCTCGGACTACGGTCTCGGGCTCTACGCCCTGCTGATGCTCGCGGCCTGGTGGCGGTCCCGCGCCGGGGACCCGGCCCGCGCGGCCATGGCACTCTGTGCGCCGCTGATCGTGGTGGCCGCCTACGGGGCCAACGATCTGCTGAAGCTCGCCGTCCATGAACAGCGGCCGTGCCGGACCCTGCATGCAGTCACCGTGGAGGTATGCCCGCCGCTGGGCGACTGGTCCTTCCCCAGCAATCACGCCGCCGTCGCGGCAGCCGCAACGGTCGTGATCCTGCTGACCGACCGTCGGCTCGGTGCGGTCGCAGTCCCTGCGGCGCTGCTGATGGCGCTGTCACGGGTCTGGATCGGTGTGCACTATCCGCACGATGTGCTCATCGGGCTGGTCACCGGCGCGCTGGTAGCCCTGCCGCTGACGGTCACCGCCCGGCGCTGCGCTCCGGCCGTCGCACGGCTGCGCGACAGCCGGCTGCGTCCGCTGGTGGCGGCGCGGTGAGCGGGGAGACCTCGGCGACGGAGCAGGCCCGGTTCGCCGAGGGTCCGGTCGCACCTCCGATCCGTACGGCGCTCGGGGCCGTACTGATCGGGGTCGTCGGACTCCTGGGCCTGACGGCGGTGGTGCTCACAGCCCGGCACGGGTCCGTCCTGCCGATCGACCGGGTCGCACACACCTGGTCCCTGCACCATCGGCCCGCCGCTCTCGTCACCGTGGCCAGGATCGTCACGGCGACGGGTACGGGCGTGTTCCCCTACGCCGCCGCCGTGGCCGCCGGGCTGACCGCCGGCCGGGACATACGCCACGGGCTGGCGTACGCGGCGGGCGCCCTGGCCTTCCTGCTGCTCGGGCAGGGGCTGCGCTTCGGCCTGATGGAAGCCATCGGACGCCCTCGCCCGGCGGTGGGCGACTGGGCGACGCACGCCTCCGGGTTCGCCTTCCCGTCCGGGCACGCGACGACATCCATGCTGATCGCGGGTCTGCTGGCGGCGGCGGTCGGTCACCGGGCGCGGCTGCGCCGGGCCCGTGCCACTGCCTCCGGCAGAAGCACCGGCACCGCCGCCGTGGCCGTCCTGCTCGGCTGCTGGGCGGCAGCCGTCGGGATGAGCCGGGTTCTGCTCGGAGTGCACTGGGCGACGGATGTGGTGGCCGGATGGCTGTTCGCCGCCGTCTGGCTGGGGATCGGGTCCATGCTGATACGGATACGCGCGGCCCCGCCCGCATCCCGCTGACGGCCGGCCGCGCGGGGGCGGGTCCCTGTGGCCGTTTCTCCGGGACCCGGGGCCATCTCGCTGCCGGAGGCGGCCGCTACCGTTGCCCCATGCCGCACTCCTCCGCGCTCCTCGTGATCGACATGCAGAACACCTTGGTGGCGATCGCTCACCGCGCCCCGGAGACGGTTGCCGTGATCGCCGGGCTCCGTGACCGCGCCAGAGCCGCCGGCGTACCGGTCGTGACGATTCAGCACCGGGGCAACGGGATGGAGGCCGGTACCGAGGGCTGGCAGATCGTGCCCGAACTCACGCCCGGCGGCGACGAGGAGGTCGTCCACAAGACCAGCGCGGACAGCTTCCTGGACACCGATCTCGACAAGACCCTCAAGGCTCTGGGAGTCACCGAGGTGGTCGTCACCGGGTTCGCGACCGAGATCTGCGTGGACACCACGGCGCGGCAGGCACTGAGCCACCGGTACGACGTGGTGCTGGTCGCCGACGGGCACACCACGTCCGTCCGCCCCGACTCCGGCGACTACGTCGCGCCGGGTCGGTCGATCGCGCACCACAACGAGATCTACCGCCACATCGACTTTCCCGGGCGGAAGATCCGCGTGCTGCCCGCGTCCGAAGTGGATTTCGCCGATCCTTCGGTGCTCCGTGTCGGGACGGATCCGTGGACGCCTGCCGCGCCGTGACTCAGAAGGCCGTCGACGAGCTCGTGCCTGGGCGCCGACGGGAGTGGAAGACCGCTCCGAGGCTGGTGGCGACCACCCGGACGGGAACGCGGGTGGGCCCGATGCCTATCGTTCGCCGAATGCCTGCGCGGCACGCCGCGCGCCCTTGCCGGCCAGTACGGGGCTGCGGTTCCCGGCCGGCGCCCTGCGCAGCGCGAGGACCGCGATGTCGTCGCGTCGTACGCCATCGGTGAAGGCGTCGAGGTCCGTATGGAGGGCGTCCAGCACCTCGCGCGACCCGCTCCCCGCCCAGCGGCCGAGCCGGGTGTCCAGCGGGTAGAAGGTGCCGGCGGCGTTGCGGGCCTCGGTCACCCCGTCGGTGAAGACCAGGAGCGTCGTACCGGACGGGAAGTCGAGCTGTTCCGCCACCCGCGGCTCGCTGCTGAGCTCGGCCATACCCAGCGGGACGGAGGTCCGCCGGAGCGGCACCGGGGCGGCCGCACCGTCATACAGCAGCCTGGGCGGCAGGTGGCCGCAGTTCACGGCCTGCACCTGGTCGCCCTCGTCGATGCCGAGGACCAGGGCGGTGACGAAACGTTCGGTCTCTCCCGTCTGGGCGGAGAAGGTGTTGTGGCGGACGACCGCGTCCTCCAGGGCGTCCACCACCCCGGTCAGGGTGGGCTCGCGGATGGCCGCTTCCCGGAACGCGCCGAGTGCGGCGAACCCCGCTCCGATGGCCGCGATCCCCTTGCCCTGGACATCGCCGATGATCACCCGTGTTCCGTAGGGCGATTCGACGACCTCGTAGATGTCGCCGCCGACCAGCCGGTCCTCCTCGATCGGGGCGTAGACCCCGTGGACGACGACATGGCCGGTCAGGACGGGCAGCGGGCGCAGGATCTGCCGCTGGAGAGCGACCGCCGCGGTGCGCAGTCTGGCGATCTCGGTGGCGTGACGGATCCGCAGCACACAGGAACCGACGCCCAGGCCACAGGCCAGCACCGTGAAGACGACGCCGCTGGCAAGATCCCAGAACGACCCGCCGGACACCAGCCGGGAAGTGACGACGACGACCATGATCCAGGTGGCGACGCCCACCGTCTGCCGGATGGTGCCGAAGACCGAGACAAATGCGGGCACGACGACCAGCAGAGGCACGATGCGCAGGTCGTTGCCGGTCATCACGTCGAGGACGACGATCACTGCGGTCAGCAGAGCCAGTCCGCCGAACAGCGCCGCGTTCCCGACCCGGGCCGCGGAGGCCTCGGCTTCCCCTGCATCGGTCACCGGCGGCACCGCACTGTGTACGGCTGCGGAGCGCTGGAGCCCGATCGTCACTGCACTGCCTCCTCGTGAAGGTGCCGGAGAGTTCCGGCACTCACCTTCCAGTGCACCCGGAATCCAGCGTTCGGCACACGAGGCTTACGGCCTCATGGGCCGTGCCGAAGGTCCCGGGACGGAGCGGACCTACGGCATTAGGTCCGGAAGTCCGGGGCCGAAGGTCCCTTCCTTCGGCCCCGGACTGCAGGAGCCGGGACACAGAAGGGGTGGCTCGACGTCAGCGCAACGCCTCTGCGCGCGCGTCGTCCGCGCCGCGGGTGCGGCCGGGCACCAGGTCCGGCGGTACGACGACGGAGAGGAACGACGTCCGGCGCCGGAGCCGGAAGCCCAGCGATTCGTAGAGCCTGATCGCGTTGGTGTTGGTCGCCGACGCGTGCAGGAAGGGCGTTTCGCCGCGCTCCCTGATCTCGTGGGCGACGGCGAGGACGAGCCGGGTGGCGAGCCCCTGGCCACGCACGGTTTCATCCGTGCAGACGCCGCTGATCTCGCTCCAGCCGGTCGGGTGCAGCCGTTCCCCGGCCATGGCGACGAGGGCCCCGTCGCGACGGATACCCAGGTAGGTGCCGAGCTCGACGGTGCGCGGCAGGAACGGTCCGGGGCGGGTCCGTGCGACCAGGTCGAGCATCTCCGGCACATCGGCCGGGCCGAGGAGGACGGCCTCCGGATCCGTGGCCCCTGCCACCCCGTCGTCGACGAGCTGGACGCCCTCCGCGCTGAAGGTGACCTCCCAGTCGCCGGGCGGCGGCTCACGCAACGCGGTGAGGGTGACGGACGCTCCGGGGCCGGCGAGTGCGGCGACGTCGGCCCAGTCCTCCGCGTCCGGCAGGTCCGGCAGCGCGAGCCAGGGTGAGACGTCGGTCGGATAGCGCAGAACGCGGCCCGAGCGCTCGGCGAAATGGGCGTGCGGTCCGGTCAGCGAGGCGCGGGCCGGGTTGTCCAGCGGGTGTGCCCCGGGGACGGTGGGGTGCGCGGCGCTCATGCGGCGGCCACCTCGATCACGATCTTGCCGCGGGTGTGTCCGCTCTCCACCGCTCGCAGCGCCGCGGCAGCTTCGGCGAGCGGGTAGGTCTGCGTCACGTACGCATTGAATGCACCACTGACGGCAAGGCTGGCCACTTCGTCGAGGACGGCGGCGGTACGGGCCCGGACGACGGCTGCCCCGCCGAGTTCCACGGCGAGGGGCTTGCCCCCTGCGCTGATCAGCCGCTTCCGGTCCGTGAGCAGCTCCGCGACGGCCCGCAGGGCATCACCGCCGACCAGGTCGTAGACCGCGTCGACCCCGTCCGGGGCGACTGCCCGCACGCGGTCGACGACGCCGGGCCCCGACGGTACGTGCACGGCGCCGAGCGACTCGACGAAGCCCTTCTTGGCCTGGCTCGACGTACCGATGACCCGGACCCCGAAGTGACGTGCGAGTTGGACCGCGGCCACACCGACGCCGCCTCCGGCGCCGTTGATCAGCAGGGTCGATCCGGGCGCGGGGTCCAGCTGGCGAATGCCGTCGTACGCGGTGGCCGCCGCGACCGGCAGCGCGGCCGCGTCGGTGAACGACAGGCCCTCCGGCTTGTGCGCGGTGACCGCGACGGGCATCAGGGTGTACTCGGCGTAACCACCGGTCAGCGGATTTCCGAAGACCGCGTCCCCGACTTCGAATCCTTCGGCGCCGGGGCCGACCTGCTCGACCACCCCGGCCGCTTCGCTGCCGAACACGGCGGGATATTGCGGCGGTGCGCTGCCGGGCCTGGTGTATCCGTCGCGCAGCTTCCAGTCGACCGGGTTGACCCCGGCGGCACGGACCGCCACGAGCAGCTCACCGGGCCCGGGGGCAGGGGCCTCCTGCTCGACGAAAGCTTCCACCTCCGGTCCGCCGCTGCGGGTGAATACGTACGCCTTCGGCATGAGCTCCCTCGCTCCGGTTCATGGCATCGGCCATCTGGGCAGCCGCTACCGGCCACAGCTGCAAGAGCTCCGTGCGGCATGCATGTATTCCCGGGTGGTGGACTGTTCACAGGGTCGCAATGAATTCGGGTCGGGCCGGGTACGCACACCGATCGGCCCCGCCCGGCCGCCGTACACGGTCGATCTGCTCTGCGCCGGCCACGAGCCGGGCCGTATCGAGATCCGCCGGACCCGACTGCACCCGCACGCACAGAGCCTGGTCAGGTCGCACTGCGCGGACTCGGTGGAGTGCGTACCGGTGATGTCGGGCCAGGCGACGCCGATGACGGACGACGTCGCTCATCCGCCGGAGACGAGGGGACACGGGCCGCCTTCTCGGGACTCAGCAGCCACCACTGCACGGCGCGGGACCGGCCCGCCGCCACGCACATCCTCGTCGGACACTCGCGCGCCGGACGGCGCCCACCATCCGGTCCGGGATCGATTTCCACTCAACTGCCCACGGGCCCGTGCCGGTCGGGCCCCATTCGGTCGCCGCCTGTGGCAGGCTGGTGCCGACCGCCCCACCGGGCTCCCCCGTACCGGTGGGGCGGTTCTGCGCGGCTCCTGCCGCCGCCACTCCCCCACATTGCGGCCTGATGAAATCAGACCAGCGCCCGGGCGCCCGCCGCCGCATGCCCACCGGTCTCCGCGCACCCCTGCGGACGTGGCACCGCGAGACGAGATCAGCCCCGACACCGTACCGGCCCCGGCCTTCGGGATCCCGTCCGGCGCTTCCACGGCCGCCTGACCGCACCACAACGCCACGCCGTCGCTTCGACGAGGTCGTACGGTACGGGGTACCCCTCGTCCGACAGGCGGGGCGGCCGGCAGAAATGCTCTGGCAGGGCCGCGGCCAGGACTGATAGGACTTCGGGATGTCGAACAAATCCCGTGCGTCCCTTGACCGCTTGGAACTGCTGCTCGCCGAGCGGGCCTGCGAACGTCTCGTCATCGAGTTCGTCCGCCGGCTCGATCTCGGAGAACCCCCCACGGTCGCGGAGCTGTTCACCCCCGACGGCACATGGGAATGGCCCGGCGGCGAGCGTCGCATCGTGGGGCGCCAGGCGCTGCGTGACTATTTCGGCGGCCGGCCGGCAGACCGGCTGTCACGGCGGATGTGTACGAACATCCTGGTCACAGTGGACTCGGCGACGACCGCGTCGTCGACGACGTACTTCGCCACCTATCGGATGGACGGCAGGAGCGACAGCCTGCCGTCGCCCCGGCTGCCCGCCAACGTCGGGCACTACGAGGACACGTTCCGCAAGGTCGACGGGGTCTGGCTGCTCGCCTCACGCACCACGATCCTCGCCTTCGGCGGGGCCACGGAGCGCGTGGCCCCGGCTCCCGTCGCGGTCGCCGACGGTCAGTCGCCCGGCTACTCCGCCGGACGGCCCGCGTAGTAGGTGGCGATCATGTCCTCGTCGCCGTGGCCGGCCGCCTCCGCGCGCTCGAACCGGTCGGCCGACGCGGCGACCAGGTCCAGGATCACCCCGGACCGTCCGGCGGCCTCGAGGATGAGGCGGGTGTCCTTGAGCGCGGTGGACAGGGCGAAGCTGGGGGTGAGGTCGCCGGAGAGCACCGCCGCGGACTTGCCCTGGAGGTAGGCGGAGTCCAGCGGGCCGCCCCTCATCACGTCGAGGAACGACTGCGGGTCGATATCCAGTCCCTCGGCAAGATTGAGGCATTCGGCGATGCTGCCCACCATGTTGATCACCCAGGTGTTGACCACGAGCTTCAGTCGCGAGGCCTCCCCGGGTACCTCGCCGACCCAGATCGTGCGCTGCCCGATCGCATCCAGCACCGGGTCCACCGAGGGCCGGACAGCGGACGGGCCGGAGACGAGGACCGTCAACGCACCCTGTTCCGCAGGCTGTTTGGTGCCGACGACCGGAGCGTCAAGATAGACGAGTCCCAAGTCCGCGGCCCGTTGGGCGAGATCGGCGGTGGCGTCGGGTCCGACGGTGGAGCTCTGCAGCAGGATCTGACCGCTGTGCACGCCCGACGCGGCAGCGGTGAGTGCGGCGGCGACCGACAGGCCGTCGTTGAGCATGGTCACGATGACATCCGCGCCCCGTACGGCTTCCTCCGCCGTCTCTGTGACCGTGGCACCGTCGGCGGCGAGAGGAGCCGCCTTGGACTGCGTACGGTTCCAGGCGCGGACGCCGAGTCCCGTCCGGAGCAGGCTCCGCGCCATCCCTGATCCCATGATCCCGGTACCGAGGACGGCCACGGTCGGCCGCTTGCGGGTGACTTGGACAGGTGTGGACGTCATGAGAGCGTGGTCCCTTCGTCGGCCGCGCCCCGCGCCGGCGCGGGGCGGTGAGAGGTCAAGGTTGCCGCAATGCGCCGTCGAGCACAGCACCGTGCACTGCTCTGGCGAGTCGCGATCCCCACCGCGAGCGCGGACCCGCGAAGGGCTGCGCCACGGCCCCCTGTCCGGGCTCGGGCGCGGCGACGCACACGGCGTCCGTGGGAGTACCGGAGCAGTCGAGTCCCGCGTCCAGGAGCGCCTGGACCTTCGCCTCGGTGGCGGTCGCGACCGCGTTGACCAGTGCGGCGTCGGACAGAGCCACCGGGACCGTGACGACGATGTTGACCGTGCCCGGCGGCGGCGGTCCGTCGGTGCCCGCAGCCGGGTCGGCAGCCCAGCCCCGTACACCGAGGCCACTGGTCACGGTGGCGGTCACCCCCTCGTCGGCGGCGACCGTGTACGCGGTGACATCGGCCGCCGTCATCAGCGCGGCGCCGGGGCCGGCAAGGGCCTCCGCGGCAGCGATCTCGGCAAGGTGGGCATCGGGGTCGAGCCGCGGATAGCCGCCGGGAACCTGCGCGTTGAGGATCCATGCGCGCGGACCGATGCCGCCGCCGAGCACGGCGCTGCTGCACACCCGCCAGCCGGGTCCGAGCCGCCAGACGAGATGGTGCAGGGCGAGGCCGTCCTCCTGCCGGGCCAGCAGCTCGACGCGCCGGCGGGGCGGGCGGACGAGTACGGAACGAATGGTGCACTCCCGGTGACACAGAAGACGACGGCCCGTCGATCATATGGGGTGGTGCCGGCAGCACCGCGTGCGGTGTCCGGCCTCAGCCCCTGCCGGGGCTCGTGACCGGGCGGAGCCGCACCGGCAGTGTCCGCACGCTGTTGCCGACGAAGCTGGCATGACGCACCAGTTCCTCGTCGGGCACGGTGACGTCCAGCTCCGGGAAGCGGCGGAACAGCTGCTCCAGCGCGATCGTCGCCTCCATCCGGGCGAGCGGCGCTCCCAGGCAGTAGTGCGGTCCGTGGCCGAGGGAGAGGTGGCGCGCCGCCGATGTCCTGGCCGGCCGGGTGACGTCGAAGCGGTCGGCGTCGGGGCCGTGTACGGACGTGTCGCGTCCGGCGGCCGAGTATCCGGCGAGTACGGGGGTGCCCTGCGGGATGACGGTCCCGTCGAGGGTCAGGTCGCGGGTCGGATAGCGGAACGGGAAGTAGCTGACCGGGCTGTCCCAGCGCAGTGTCTCCTCCACCACGTCGGCCCATGCCGCCCGGCCCGTGGTGACCAGGTCGAGCTGGTCGCGGTGGGTGCACAGCGCGCGTACGGCATTGGTGACGAGGTTCAGCGTGGTCTCGTGACCGGCGATGATCATCAGGAGCAGGGTGCCGATGAGTTCGTGCCGGCCGAGCCGGTCTCCGCCGTCGTCGCGGGCGGCGATCAGCGCACTGGTGAGGTCGTCGCCGGGCTGCTCGGCGCGGGCCGCGGCGACGGTGCTCAGCAGTTCCACCAGCTCCCGGTTGGCGGCCATGGCTTCGAGGGGCCCGATGTCGGTGGCGACGATCTGGTTGGACAGATGGTGCAGGCGGTCCTGGTACCGGCCGTCGACGCCGAGGAGCTCGCAGATGACGCCCATCGGCAGGGGCATCGCGAACCCGGCGCGCAGGTCCACCGTCCCGTCCCCCTCCTCGGCCGCCGCGTCGAGCCGGTCGAGCAGCTCGGTGGTGAGAGTCTCGATGCGCGGCCGGAGCGCTTCCACCCGCCGGGCGGTGAACGCCTTGCTCACCAGCCCACGCAGCCGCCGGTGGTCCGCATCATCGGCTGTGGTCATGCCCTGCACGGTGGCGAACGTCCGCAGCGGCCAGCCGTCGGGGATCCGTCCTTCGGCCAGCGCGGTGAAGTGGCGTGCGTCCTTTGCGACATCGGGGTGGGCGAGAAACTCCTTCAGTGCGTCATGCCCGAGCACCGCCACCCCCGGCACATCGCCCGGCAGTACGACGGACGCCACGGCACCCCGGGCCAGCAGCCGGGCATTGTCGGCGTGCGGGCACCCGCCGGCCGGATCCATGCGGTGTGCGGCGGCCTGCCCCGGTATCGGCGAGATGTTCAACGGGCCTCTCCTGACGGTCGTCGGCTCCGGACCGGCGGCTGACGCAGCCTTTCGGCGCGGCCGATGGCGGGATGCCGATCCTACGTTCAACGCGCCCGGAACGAGGATGATCGGGCGGACGGGCGACTGTTCCGCGTGCGGGCACCATGGGGAGAATGACGCGGAGACGGACCCTTCGCGAACCGGTGGCGGGCACGGCCACCGTCAGTCGAATTCGCTCCGTCCGGGCGGAACATGCGTACCTCGGACGCCGAGCAAGAAGGTCCGCCCGGCGCATGTGCCCGAATGTCACCGACCCGCGCGGCCTCACGAGGTCTCACCCGAACGGAGCAGTGCACGGACGGGTGCCCCACCGGTGTCGCACTGCGCTCCCGCGGACGCAGCGGACGGCCGTGCCGGGCCGCGAGGTTGCACCGTCCAGCCGGCTGAGGCGCGATGGAGTCCGGACGCGCTTTCCCCGGTGGGCCCGCCCACGGACGCGCCCGGGCGAGGAGGGAACGGTCATGGCGTCCCCTGACGGTTTCGCGGATCCCGGAGAGCTCGACGGCCTGACGGTGTACGACACCGCGGGCGAGCGGGTGGGCAGCGTGGGGCGGGTGTATGTCGACGACGACAGCGGCCGGCCGGACTGGATCACGGTGAGAACCGGCCTGTTCGGGATGAAAGAGAGTTTCGTGCCGCTCGACGGGGCCCGCAAGGTGGGCTCCGACCTGCACATCAAGCATCCGAAGGACAGCGTCAAGGGAGCCCCTCGGGTGGACGCGGACGCGCATCTCTCCGTGGCCGAGGAGGAGGAGCTCTACCGGCACTACGACCTCACCGGGAAGCCGGGAGGACAGGCCCGGTGACCTGGCGCGTGGGTGTACCCGGGAGGCGAGGGTCGGAACCGCTCCGTGCCGGGTTCCGCCGGCCGGCACGATCACGCCGCAGTCACGCCCGGCGGGACACCGCGCATCAGGCCGTCCGGCTCCGGGGCCGGCATCCACGACAACGGCACTCCACCGTCAGGCGAACAGCGACACACCGCCGGAGCGGCCCCCGGCGGCGCCGCGGAACCGCGCCGGTGACGACGTCGTGTATGACGATGCCTCCCGCGGGTTCGCATGGCGAACCGCCGGTACCGCAAGGCCTACGGGCGCTGGAGGGCGAGCACGGCGTTGTGGCCGCCGAATCCGAAGGAGTGACTGACTGCGCGGCGGACCGGCTGCAGGAGAGGCGCCTTGGTGACGCAGTCGATGTCGAACTCGGGTGCCGGGGCGTCCAGATTGGCGATGGGTGGTACGACTCCGTGCTGGAGCGTGAGGATCGTCAGCCCGGCCTCGATGGCTCCGGCCGCCCCCATGCAGTGACCCAGCACTCCCTTGGGAGCCGTGACGGGCGGCCGGTGCGGATAGACCCGGCCGATGAGGGCGGCTTCGGTGGCATCGCCCAACGGTGTCGACGTGCCGTGCGCGTTGACGTGCTCGACGTCCTCGGCCCGCCAGCCCGCGTCCCGCAGCGCCGCCTCGACGGCAGCCCGGGCCACGGCGCCGGACGGATGCGGGCTGGTGGGATGGTGGGCGTCGGTGGTGGCTCCCGCACCTGCGAGCACGGCCCTCGGCGCCGCACCCCGCATCCGGGCGTCGTCCCCCCGCTCCAGCACCATGAGGGCGGCGCCCTCACCCATGACGAGTCCGGCACGGTCGGCTGCGAACGGCCGGCAGAGACGTGCCGGGTCGGCATCCCTGCGGGCGGCGGCGCCGGACCGGGCGAAGCCAGTCATGGCGACCGGGAAGACGATGGACTCGGTGGCTCCGGCGATCGCGATGTCGCACTGGCCGGTGACCAGCAGGTCCCGGGCCACGGACAGCGCGGTGGCACCGGACGAACAGGCGGTGCACGGCGCCAGGCTGGGACCCGTGGCCCGCATCCGGATGGCGATCTCGGCCGCGGGCATGTTCGGGATGGTGAGCAGGATGCCGGACGGGGAGGTGGCCTCCGGCCCACGCCGGTGGAGTGCGACGGCCTGTTCGGTCAGGCCGGCGGACCCTCCGCTGCTGGTTCCG
The DNA here is from genome assembly GCF_042872425.1 of Streptomyces sp. NPDC005262. Classification (NCBI taxonomy): domain Bacteria; kingdom Bacillati; phylum Actinomycetota; class Actinomycetes; order Kitasatosporales; family Streptomycetaceae; genus Streptomyces; species Streptomyces sp. NPDC005262. Next base: position 89,400 of record NZ_JBIAKK010000020.1, on the reverse strand, counting down.
ACGACGACGGCCACCCGGCTGCCGTCCCAGTGGGCCGGGTCGAGTCCGGCGTCCGCGACCGCCTCCCGTGCCGCGAGGACGGCGAACTTGACGTACTTCCCCATCCGGAACGCCGTCCGGCCGCCGACCGCCTCGTCCAGATCGATGCCGGAGACCGTGCACGCGAAGTCGATCTCGCAGCCTTCGAGTTCGGGAACGGTGCGGGCGGGCGAGATCCCTGAGCAGACCCCGTTCCAGGTGGTTTCGGTGTCGTTGCCGGCCGGGGTGATCATCCCCAGGCCGGTGACGACGACGGGGGGCCTGTTCATCGGGGGTTGCTCATCGCGGCCTCGCCGCTCGCCGCCGTCACGCCGCCGGCCGTCTCCTCGATGAACCGGGTGATGTCGGCAAGGGTGGCGTCCTTGTAGAGCTTCTCGGAGCCGGCGTCGACGCCCAGCTTCTCCTTGACGATGACGGCGAACTCGGCGACGGCGAGCGAGTCCATCTCCAGGCTGTCCATGGTGGAGTCCGGGAGGATCTCGGCGGCAGGCACCTTGAAGGTGCCGACGAGGATGTCGGTGATCTTGGGATGAATCGCGCTCATGATCTTCCTCTTCACTCTGTGGTGCAGGTGCGCCGGGCCGGATGAATGCACCGTCCCGACGCCGAAGTAACGGGATGACGTTCCTCCAGTTACGCCTTGCGGCGAACCGATTCGCATGCGCCCGTACGCGCGTTCGCGCGGCGCCGGGCGAGAACGGATGTGGTGCCCCAGTACGCCAGCAGCACCGCCCGGACACCGAGGGCCGCCGCGGCCTCCCGTACCCGGCGCGTCCGCCCGGCGGCCCGCTCCTGCGGGGCCGTCACCGCTCCCCCTCGGTCCCGGCGGCGGTCTGCCAAGCCGCCTCCGGGTCGTCGTACGCGTCGGCGTAGTCGGCGCCCGCGATGGGCCAGTCCGCAAGCACCTCCTCCGGCAGCGCGAAGGACTCGATCAGGGTGGACAGATGGGCGGCGACATCCGCGATGAGCCCCTCGATGGCGTCCGGCAAAGCGTGGACCTGGTCGATGGTCAGCCGACCGGCGGCGAGCAGATCGCCGCTGTTGCGATCCACCCACCGCAGGGCGAACAGCCGCTGCAGTTCCGCGAGTCGATCGCGCGCGGGCCCTTCGGGCAGTCCGGCGACCGCGTCCGCGTACGCCTCGGCCGCCTGCCGGTGGGCGTGTGCCTCGACCCCGCGCAGCGCCGGCCCGGACGCCGCGTTCCACCGGTCCAGCGGACCGTCGTTCCGGGCGCCGCTCATCCGCGCCCTGGCCCGGGCGAACCAGAGATCCTCCACATGCGCGTGCAGCCGCCCGAGGAACCGGGGGTCGCCGAGATCTCCCGGCGCGGCGTCAGGAGTGCTGTCCTGCGGAGTCTGCGGAGCGGCGAACAGCATTTCGGCGGCGGCCTTGGCGTGGATGGCAAGGTTGTCTCCCTCGGCGGTGATCACGCCCTCCGCACCGGCTACGAGGTCGGCCATGCCGTTGTTCTCCAACAACGCCTGCGCTCCGCACCGTTCACGGCATTCGACGATGACCGCGCGAGCCCGCCAGGTGATCCACCCCTTCGCCACGGCGACCAGCCGCTCCGCCTCCGCCCGCCCCGTCGCCGTGCCCGGATCCGTGCCGGCCTGTGCCTCCCACCGGTCGAGGGCTCTGCGGTGCAGCAGGCTCATCGCGAAGACCGTGGCCATGGCCTCGGCCAGCGGCCCGTGGTGGCTTCGGTGGGCGATCACGGGCACCGGCTGCGTGGCGCGCGGACCGGAGATGTACCGGTGGCCGCCGTAGCGGACCGCGACGGCCAGCGTCGCGCGCGCGGCGCCGACCGCGCAGGCGCTCATGGAGATCTTGCCGACCGTGACGCGCCCGATCGCGGTGAGGAAGCGACGCCTGCGGCTACCCATGGCGCTGCTGAACTCCCTGTTGTCGCCGACCCGTCCGTGTTCGCCGCCGAGCAGCGCCTCGCGTTCCACGAAGACCTGGTCGAAAGAGGTCAGACAGTGGTCGACCGGGCTGCCCAGGCGTGCCGGGAGCCTGCGGACCCGCACCCCGGGCATCGGCCGCACCTCGTCGGTGAGAGGCACCAGAAAGAGGAAGACCCCGTGGTCCGCGCCGTCGGCCAGCAGGCGTGCCACGACCAGTCCGGTCTTGGGGCCGCCGGCCGGGCTGGCGTTGGGCATGAACTTCTGTGCCCCGGAGTGCGGGGTGTGCAGGACGAATCCGTCGCGTGCGCGGTCGTACGTCGCGGTCGTTTCGACGGCCGCCGCATCATTGCCGTGTGCCACCTCCGTACAGAGGAAGGTGCCGATGCGCCGTAGTCGGAGGAAGTCCGACAGATCGCGACGGGTGTCACCGTCATGGTCGAGGAGGCTGCCGAGGAAGAGGTTGTAGTGGATGCCGGCGACGGTGGTGAGTGCCGGGTCCACCGGGCCGATCCACTCGTGCAGGGCTGCGAGGGCGCGCGGGTCGGTGGCCGTTCCGGCGGCGCTGTCGAGAGTGCTGTTGAGGATCTTCAGCCGTTCGTACGCGAGGGAGAGGCGCTCGTCGGGTGTGCGGTCGGCGGGACGGCGGAACGGCGCTGTGGAGATCAGCCGACGCCAGGAGCCGTGCTCCTGGCGGAAGTTACCCCCGAAGAGCACACCTTTGAGAAGGTCCGCGGTGGACTCGGTGGCGATGCTGTCGATCGTTGCGGTCATGAATTCTAGAACGATCAATGAACGGCGAGGACACACTTCCTCGCCGTCCGTTGCACAGGCGGGACAAGCGGTCAGGCACGCTCGAAGGCCAGCGCGACGTTGTGTCCGCCGAAGCCGAAGGAGTGACTGACGGCCCGCCGGACGTCCTGCCGGCGCGGCTCCTTGGTCACGCAGTCGAGGTCCCACCCGTCCGGCAGGGCGTCCAGGTTGGCGATCGGCGGAACGACTCCGTGTTCCAGCGTCAGTACGGTCGCCACCGCTTCGATCGCACCGGCAGCGGCGAGAGTGTGCCCGATCACCCCCTTCGCGGCGGTGAGGGAAGGACGGTGCGGGAAGAGCCGGGAGACCAGCTCGGTCTCCATCGCGTCGTTCAGCGGGGTGGACGTGCCGTGCGCATTGATGTGGTCGACATCGCGGGGGGTCCAGCCCGCCTCGTACAGTGCCGCCTCCACCGCCTGTTGCGCACCGCAGCCGTCGGGTGCGGGCGCTGTGGGGTGGCGGGCGTCCGTACTGGCCCCCGCGCCGGTCAGCAGCGCGCGCAGCCGGCCGCCGCGGGCACGGGCGTGGGCGGTCCGTTCCAGTACGAGCATGGCGGCGCCCTCGCCGAGGACGAATCCGTCCCGGTCCGCGGCGAACGGCCGCGACGCGCCCGCCGGATCACTCGTCCGGGTGGAGAGCGCCCCCATCTTCGCGAAGGCCGCCACCACCAGCGGCGTCAGCACGGACTCCGCCCCACCGGCCACCACGGTGTCGCACCGGCCGCTGGTCAGCAGGTCACGGGCGACAGCGATGGCGGTGGACCCGGAGGCGCAGGCGGTGGCGGGCGCGAGGCTGGGGCCCTGAGCGCGGAGCTCGATCGCGACCTCGCCGGCCGCGGCGTTCGGGATCATCATCGGCACCAGCAGCGGGGAGACCGCCTCCGGTCCGGCGTCGTCGAGTTTGCGAACGTTGTCGACGAGCAGGGACACGCCGCCGACGCCGACGCCGACCACCACGCCGACCCTGGATCCGTCCCAGGTCTCCGGGGAGAGTCCGGCGTCCGCCACGGCCTGCCGGGCGGCGATCAGTGCCAGTTTCACGAACCGTCCCATCCGCCATACCGATCGGCCTCCCACCACCAGGTCCAGGTCGATCCCGTCGACCGGGCAGGCGAAGTCGACCGGCAGTCCTGCCAGTTCGTCGCAGCGCCGCGCCATGGAGCGCCCCGCGCACAGCCCCTCCCAGAAGGTGTGCTCATCGGCGCCGGCGGGGGTCACCAGCCCCACTCCCGTCACCGCGACCCCCATGTCAGCCTGCGTCATATTCTGTTCCCTCCGTCGCGCACCGTGCGTCGTTCATTCGGGATCCCGGCCAGCGAAGAGCGGCGGACCCCCAGGTCAGACCGCCTCCGAAGGCGGTGATCAGCATCTGGTCGCCGGCTCGGAACCGGCCCTCGGAAGCGGCGTCGGCGAGCGCCAGCGGAATCGATGCGGCGCCTGTGTTCCCCACCCGTTCCAGGTGCGTGACACAGCGCGGTGCGTCGATGCCGAGGCGGGCGGACACCGCCCGCAGAATCCTCGCGTTGGCCTGGTGCGGGACGAAGTGGTCGACGTCGGCGGCGTCCCACCCCACCTTGGCCAGCAGCGCCCGGCAGGATCCCGTCATCCGCTCGACGGCGTGCTGGTACACGGCAGGTCCTTGCATCCGGAAGAACTCGTCGCCCTCGGCGGCCTGCTCCGGCGTCGAGCGGGACCGCGCACCGCCCCCGGGCACGGTGATCAGGTCGTACCCGGTGCCGTCGCTGCCCAGGTCGAAGGCGAGCAGTTCACCGGGGGTCCCCGCCCGCCCGGCCCCCACGAGTGCCGCCCCGGCCCCGTCGCCGAACACCACACCGGCCGACCGGTCGGCCGGGTCCAGCCAGGCCGAGTACACATCCGCGCCCACCAGCAGCACCCGGTCGTGGAGGCCGGAGGCCACGAGTCCCCGGCAGACGGCGAGCCCGTAGACGAAGCCGCTGCACGCGGCGCCGATGTCGAATGCGGGGACCGTTCCCAGACCGAGCCGGGCAGCGAGGGCGGGGGCCGTGCCGGGGCAGGGATGGTCCGGGGTGGCGGTCGCGAGCACGAGTGCGTCCACCGGCCCGACGGCGGTCGAACCGCCGTCGCCGACCAGTCGCCGGGCGGCTTCGAAGGCGACATCCCCGGTGGCCAGTCCCACCCCGGCCCGGTGGCGGCTGACGATGCCGGTGCGGGCGCGTACCCAGGCGTCGTCCACGCCCCAAGCGGCGGGCAACGCGTCATTGCCCACCGGCTCTCCCGGCACCCACCCCGCGACGGCTTCCAGGACCGCGGTCCGCACCGGAGCCGGGCCTGGCCCCTGGCCGGGCACGGTCAAGGGCCGGGCGGACAAACCGGTGAGCCGTTCCGTGTCCCGCTCCGTATCCGGCTGCACGCCGCCGTGAAGTACGTGTCCCCTCGCCACTCGCTGCTCCGATTCCGTGCTCGATCACGCCTGCCGGCTGTCGAACGGCAGTCGCCCCGTCGAGGATGCGCCTACTGGGCCGAACAGGGGCGCGCGACGCTCAGGGGCGTGAACCGCGTACCCCCGCGAGCCCCCTGGCTCACCCTTTCGCAGCAACTCGCCGCGCTGCGCGGACGCGCAGGGCATCCCCTTGGGTCATGGCAACACCGGACCCCGGCCACTCGGATCACTCGGCCTCCCGCGCCGAGCTGGATGCGCTGCGCGCACGGATGGCGCGGCTGGAGGCGCGAACTCCGGCGCGGTCGCGGCCCCGGATCCGTTCATTCTTCGCCGTGCTCCTGATCCTCGTCGCGGCGGTCCTCACCCCACTCGGCATCGTCGCCGCCTGGGCCAAGAACGACATCGGTGACACCGACCGTTATGTGGCGATGGTGAAGCCCCTGGCCTCCGATCCCGATGTGCAGGCCGCGGTGTCGAAGCGCGTCACCGATGCCGTGATGACGCATCTGGACGTCCACGCCCTCCTCGAACAGGTGGCGCCCGCGGACCGGCCGGTCGTCGACAAGGCGCTGGGGCGGCTGAGCGGCCCGATCACCACCGGGGTCTCGAACTTCGTGCACGGGACGGTGGACAGGTTCGTGGCGTCCGGCGCCTTCGAGAAGGTGTGGGTCGCCCTCAACCGGGACGCCCACGCGGCGGCCGTCAAGGCGCTGACCGGCAGGGGGGGCGGGGCCGTGAAGCTCACCGGCGACACCGTCGTCATCGATCTCGCCCCGGTGATCGACCGGGTGAAGCAGCTCCTCGTCGACCACGGGCTGACGATCGCCGCGAAGATCCCCGAGATCCATACCGACTTCACCGTGCTGACGTCCGATGCGATCGGCAAGGCCAAGAAGGGGTTCCGGCTGCTGCAGATCGTCGGATTCTGGCTGCCGTTGCTGGCCCTCGTGCTCGCCGCCGGTGGGGTGCTGCTCGCGGTGCGCCGACGCCGCGCGCTGATCACGGCGGCCCTCGCGGTCGCGGTCGGCGCCGCGGTGCTCGGGTTGGCGTTGTGGGTGTTCCGGGCGTTCTATCTGGACAGCCTTCCGGCGGCGGTGTCGCAGCCGGCGGCCGGTTCGATCTTCGATGCCCTGGTCGGCTACCTCCGCGCCGGGATCCGGATGGTGATCACACTGGGCGTGGTGGTGGCACTCGCCGCCTGGCTCTCCGGCGAAGGTCGCGCCGCCACCCGGGTCAAGGCCATGTGGCACGGCGGCATCGGCGCCGTGCGCGACGCGGCCGGGATCACCGGTGGTCCGGTCGGCGCATGGGTGCACCGGGCGAAGGACCCGCTGAACTGGACGGTCGTCGTCGTGGCCGCCGTCGTGCTGATCGTGTGGGACAGGCCTACGGCGATGGTGACCGTATGGATCGCGATCGCGGCCCTCTTCGCCCTCGCGGTCGTGGAGTTCCTCGACGACGACAGCACACCGCATCTGCTCCCGGCACCGCACGGGCAGGCGCACGGGTGATGACCGGGTGAGGCGGGCCTTCCCACTGGCACGCCGCAGGGCATGACGGTGCCACCGTTCCCGCGAGGGGGCGGTGGCACCGTCATGCCCGGACCCTGTTCAGAAGCGGCTGAGCGCCTCCTCCAACTCCGCCTCGTCCGGCGGGTTGGCGCCCGCCCGTGCGACGGTCACGGCGGCCGAGGCCGCCGCCTGGCGCAGGACATCGGTCACGGTGTCCCGGTCCAGGGAACGCAGCCGCTCCCGGCCGCCCGCGCCGAGCAGCCCTCGCGAGGCGAGAGCGTGCAGCGTGCCCGACATGAAGGCGTCGCCCGCACCCACCGTGTCGACGACGTCGGTGGGAAGGGCGTCAACCGTCACGTGCCCGCCCGCGAACACGGCCAGCGCGCCGTCACCCCCTCGGGTGACGAGGACAAGGGCCGGGCCGGTGGTGCGCCACCGCTCGGCGACCTGCTCCGGCTCGTGGCCCGGGTACAGCCACTCCAGATCCTCGTCACTGGCCTTGACCACATCGCTGAGTGCGACACAGCGCTCGACCTCGCGCACGGCTGCGTCGTGGTCCCCCATCAACTCGGGCCGCACATTGGGGTCGTAGCTGACCGTCGCGCCCGCCCGCAGTGACTCGACCGCGCCCAGGACGGTCGCGTTGCCGGGGCTCATGACCGCCGCGATGGAACCCGTGTGCACGTGGTGCGGCGGCCGGTCCAGGGAGACCGGGGCCAGCGTCCAGGTGATCGCGAAGGTGTACGTGGCCCGGCCGGCGCCGTCCAGGGTCACGGCGGCGGACGGGGTGGGCGTCGTCGCGCCGTCCGTGCGGACCTCGACCCCGGCGGTGGCCAGATGATCCCTGATCAGCCGCCCGTTGTCGTCCCGGCCGAGCTGGGTGAGCAGCGTGGCGCTACCCCCGAGCCGGGCCAGACCGTACGCGACATTGGCCGGACTGCCGCCCGGGTGGACCTGATCGGCCGCACCCGGCAGCCGGACGATGTCGGCGACGCATTCGCCGATGACCAGCAGGTCGAGTCTGTCGAGCATGGGGGTGGGATCTCCTAGAGTGCGCAAACGACGGTGTCCTGTCGACATCCTCCGCCCCGCAGGCTTGGCAGGATCCATCCAGGTCAGGGTGCGACTCGGTAAGTGCTCGACGCTTCACCGCATGCCCGTCGGCGAAGACTGCACTGACACCCGCGATGTCCTGGGGCGTTCGGCACTCGGTGACGATCTCGCTGTCGAGCGCACCGTTGGTGTCGGCGTTGCCGGACCAGCAGGTCTCTTCCTGGCACACGAACACGGCCAGGCTCTCGCGGCTGCCGTCGGTGGCGAAGCCGCAGCCCTCGCAGCGGTTCGTGTCGGGGCGGGAGCGATGACAGGCTGATCCGCAGGCGCCGTTCACCGTCCACCGTGTCGGGGGACAGCGGTGTGCACCCGGCGCCGGCGTCGTAACCGACCACCGTTCGCCCCCCCGGTGCGGATCCGGAAGCCGAGTTCGGTCGCGGCTCCTGTGCCCGGCAGGGCGATCTCTGCCTCAAGTTCGTACGACCGGCCGCGCACGGCGACGCGAAGGTCGGCGGAGTCCGGAGAACATGCGGGGCTGCGGCGCGGTGATGCGTCAGGAGGCGTCCTTGTTCCCTTCCTCCCCGTACCGCCGCTCGAACTTCGCGACCTGCCCCTCGGTGTCGACGACTCGGGCCTTGCCGGTGAAGAAGGGGTGGCTCTCGGCGGAAATCTCCACATCGATGACGGGGTAGGTGTTGCCGTCGTCCCAGTCGATGGTCTGGTCGCTGGACGCGGTGGACCGGGTGAGGAAGGCGTAGCCCGCAGAGCGGTCGCGGAAGACGACGGGACGGTAGGAAGGGTGCTTGTCCTGCTGCATGCCTGCTCCTGGGGACGTACGGACTCGGCTCAGCCCAGCCTCGCGAACGAAGCCGGTGGGCGCGATCGCAGGCGGTCCGTACGGGGGCGCGAGGCATCACCCCGTTGCGGGGCCGTAGGCATGGAAGCGGCTTGACCGGAGCCCGGGGGAGCCCTTCACCACCATCCATCGCGGAGGACCCGCCTCCGTCGAGGTTGAGAGCCTGCACCGCGCCCAGCGACCGCATGAAGCGCGCGGCCTCGCCCAGCGTGAAGCCCTCGCTCACTCCCGGCTGCCGCCCGTCCACCGTGACCAGCAGCAGCCGTCCCCGCCCGTCGATGCCGGCCAGGGTACGGGGCTGGCGAACGTTGGACCAGGCGAAGCCGAACGACAGGTCCTGCGGGTCGAGCGTGCCTTCGGTGGCGGCATCGATGTGGATGCGGCCGTCCTCGACGAGGGTGGGAGCCGCACTGACGATGCTGTCATCGGAACCGAGCCTGACCTGCCGCCCCGAGGAGTCCCGGACGAGCTCACGCAGCGACAGCCGCTTGCCGACGCGCGCGTGATCTGTGAGCCAGTTCCCGGCTGCCCCGGGGACGCCACGGCGACCGACGGCCGCTACGACTTGTCCGTGCGCGGTGCCGACGGCTTTGTCCGCCGTCTCTCGGGCACCGTCCTCCGCGAGGGACAGGACGACGTGGCAGTTCCGTCGGTCCGGGCGTCATTGCGGCACGCCGGGCGGTCGAAGGATGCCTCGATCGAACTGGACCTGCGCAACGACGGCGGCACCGAGGTGGCCTTCACGATCACTCCGAACGACTTCGCCGGCAAGGAGCAGACCGTCTGGGTCCATGCGGGTGGCCACTCCCGGATGACGTGGCCCACTGACGACGGGCGGTACGACGTCACCGTCACCGCAGGCACCGGCACCCGCTTCGCCCAGCGTTACGCGGGAACCGTCCACACCGTGTGAGGCGGGGCGGGACCAGGTGACGACCGCAGTGCCGACCCGGTCCCGTCCCCGGCCCACACTCTTCGCGACACGCCCCTGGCCCGGGGGCGCGGTGGATCGGGAAGCGGCCGCGCCACCTGGCCGCTCGGCCAGGTGGCGCGGCCGGTAGGGTCTGGTGATGTTCGGCCAGAAGGCCTCACGGCACAGCAGCGGCCCAGGAGACACGGTGCAGGAGGAGCACGGCACCCCAGACAGAGATCTTCGCTACCGCAAGGTTGCCGCCGAACTACGCGAGGCGATCATCGCGGGCGAGTACGCCGCCGGTGCGAAGCTACCGCCGGAGGGAACGCTCGCCGAGCGCTACAACGTCTCCCGGGGCACGGTCCGGCACGCGCTGGCCGTGCTGCGCACGGACGGCCTGGTCACCTCGCGGCGCGGAACGCGGCGTACTGTGCTCGGTGGCCCGCGGGCACAGAGTTTCTCGGAGCTGCTCAGCTTCACCAACTGGGCCCGCTCCACCGGCGAGACGCCGGGCGGCCGGGTCGATCGCGTGGTGCGACGGCCGGCCGAGCCCCTCGATGCAGAGCAACTGGGCCTGGAGGCAGGGGCGGAGGTATATCTGGTGCTGCGCCTGCGGACCTTGTCGGGAGAGCCGGTCATGGTCGAACGGTCGGTCTACCCGGCCAGGGTTGGCGCCCTGGTGGCCGAACTGCGGCCTGACACCGTCTCGCACACCGAAGCCCTCGTCGAGCAAGGGGTGCATTTCACCGACGCCGACCACACCATCGACCTCACGTGGGCCGACGCGGACGACGCCCGACTCCTGGACTGCCCGGTCGGGCAGGTGCTGCTGCGCGAGAGGCGCCGCACCACCGACCCGGCCGGAGTGCCGGTGGAGTGGTCCGAGGACCGCTACCTGCCCGGCACCATCGCCTTCACGGTGCACAACTCCGTGGCCACCTCGACCTTGGGTCGGCGGCACAGCCCCCGCACGGTACCGGTCGGCACCGACGGGCCGTCGGCTGCGTGACGCGTCGCGGCACCGGCGGCCGGGACTTGTGGCCTAACCCCGCAGCAGTGCGGTGAGCAACGGAAGGAAGTGCTCGAACGGGGGGGTGGATGCGTCCGGATCCTTCGCCTCATCGTCCCAGCGGCGGATGGCGACCGCGTCGGCCGCGTCCGGCAGGGCGGCGAACTGCGCCACCTGTGCCGGGGACATCACGCCGCCCTGGACGCGCAGCGTGTGCTGCGACGCCTCCGACAACCGGTTGTGGTACCCGGGTTCCACAGCGCACAGGTAGCGTTTGGCGGCCACGTGCAGGCGCACCGGCTCGGTGACTGCGGGCCCGAACCAGCGGGCCAGCAGGTCGGCTCCCGAGTGGCTGTGCCGGTTGTCGGTGCCGGACATCAGTTCGTGGCCGGTCACGGCGCCCGCGAAGTGCCCGACGTCGTGCAGCAGTGCCCCGGCCACCAGGTGCGGCGGGGCGCCGTCGGCCTCCGCCCTCGCACCGGCCTGGAGCATGTGCTCGGCCATGGAGACCGACTCGCCCAGATACTCCGCCGACCCCGGTCCGGCGAACAACCGGGCCAGCGGCTCCAGGGTGTCCGCGCGCCGCAGCACCGCCAAGGTGCTCGCCAGACCGTCCAGATCGGCGTAGCAGCCCTGGAGGTGGCGTGCTCCGTCCTGGGCGAAGGCGGTACGGGCGTGCAGCAGCCGGGTGTTGTCGAACACCAGGCAGTCGCCCGGCGACAGCCGCAGGTCCAGTTGCAGTTCGGGGCGGAGCAGCAGTTCCGCGAACGTGCGGTAGGCCGCGTAGAACGCTTCCACCTCGGCGGCGGGCAGCCGGAGCGTGCCGATCGAACGGTTGTTGAACCGCACCTCGCGCACCCGGCCGAGGGGGTCGGTGCCGATGAGCGGACGGTCGGCTCGCAGTTCGGTTCCCGCGTCGCGGAAGACGAACGGCACGGGCGTACGGGTGAGGACGTCGAAGGCCTCCGGATCCTCCTCCCGCAGCAGCGCGGCCGCGGCGAAGCCGTCGACGAGACCCGAGTCGCCGCCGTCGGCGTCGTTGACCAGACAGTGGAGCAACTGGATCGTCGGGACGGGATCGCGGTACGGGTTGTCTGTGTGCGGCGTGATGCAGGCCGATGTGAAGGCGAGGTTGTTCGGGTCGGGCTCGACGCGTACGTCGAAGAGCTTCCCGTAGTTGGTCTCGCGGACGTAGCCGAAGGTCTCCGCCACGTCGAGCACCTGTCCCTCGCGTTCCGGTACCCCGCTCAGCAGCATGAAACCCAGCCGCAATACGTAATCCAGCATGCGGGCCCGCACACCTGGCTCGCCCAGATACTCGTCCCAGCCCGCTTGCGGCAGCCGTCCGGTGAGGTCGCCGGCCTTCCACAGTTCCTTCCGGTCGTCGGTGCGCCGGTCGCCGGTCGCCGGCCCACCGGGCCGGTTGGCCTCCAGCCAGGTCAGCGGGTAGGTCGAGCGGTGTCCGTCGGGGGCCCATATCACCTCGACGGCAGGCCCCTCTGCCTCGTCCATGTCGGTCACCGTGTCGAGCCGGAGCGCGGCGGGCAGCGCGCTGATCTGGAACAGCTTCTGTCCTGAGCGCGGATCGCGGCAGTCTGCGCACGGGCAGTTGTCGCGAAGCCACATCACCGGAAAGTCGTCGATCGGGAAGGTGGGCCGGGTCGGCACGGTCACTCCTCGGGTCAAAGTTGTATAGCCAACTTTTTCGACCGTCACAGGCGGATACGACCGGAACATGATCGCAAGGTGTCTGCCGAGCCAACCCCCGTCGGAAAGCGGACCCGGGCGCTACCTCGGCGCGCCGACGAGCGCCGCGCCCCGGTCCGCTCCCGGCGCAGAACCCCGTTGATCACCTTGCGGTGGCCGGCCCCACAACCGCACCGCTGAGCGAACTTCGGCAGATGCGCCAGCAGCCGAGCCCACTCGTCGTTCGTCGGATCTCCCCTCCCCGTGGCGGACACGACGCCCCCGCCCCGAGATGGTCACGTGATCCGCCGGGCAGGGGCCCGGCGCCGTACTGCGCCGATCCGGCGCTCGACGACGGACCTCGGCCCCGTCATGAGGGCTCGGTACGCCGGACTGGTCATCGGCATCCCATGTGCTGCTTCATGGCGGGCCACGCCTCCACCCCGTCCGAGGTGCGGACATAGACCCTGGACATGTCGTCCGTCAGCCACAGTTCCCAGTCGTCCAGGTGGTAGCCCGTGGACCGGGCACCGGCGGGCATCGTCACGTCGCCGTCGTACGCCGATGTGAGCATGCCCGAGGGGAGGACGGCCGCCGGATCTCGCGCGTACACCTTCCGATCGGCCGAGCCCTTCCCTCCCGAACCCGCTCCCCATTCGAGGAAGTCCGCCTTCTGCCAGTCGCAGTGCGCCGAGCCGGCCGAGCTGCTCACCTCGGACACGGGCACCCGGCGACCGTCCTCGTCGGTCCAGACCCGGTACGGCTGCTTGTCCGTATAGCTCGTCGGCAGCTCCGCCGGGTCGCACGTGGCGGTGGTCTCCGGACCCCAGCCCGGGCGCCCCTTGCGGTCCTTGGCGACGATGATGGCGATCTTCGTCCTGCGGTCCACGTCGAACGAGTACAGGACCCGGTCCGCTTCCTTGCGTTCCACGCGGTAGCCGTACCGGGGCAGATCGGGCTGCTCGATCTCGAAGTGCAGTTTCAGCCCCTCCTCGGGCGTCGCCCCGCCGTCGCCCTTGCTCCAGGGTTCGCTGCCGCCGCCGGAGTAGATCTCCCCGTCGCACTCCAGAGCGCGGCCGGCGGCCCCCGATTCCGTCCTCCTCGCCTGCGGGGTGTCGCCTTCGACGTTCGGGTGGGGCAGGTGGAGCGGGCCGCTGTAGGGCGCGGCCGGCCGGTTCCCCTCGGTCACGAGGTCGTCGGGCACACCCCCACCGCACGCCACCGCCGACAGCGCGGTCACCAGGACCACCGCGACCGATCCGCCCACCCGGCCTCTGTTCATATGCCCCACCCCTGTCCGACCGGGCCTCAGCCCGTGCTGGTTGCCGGTCGGACGTGCGGGGCGGTGCCGTGGTTCCGGCGCGCGCTAACGGGCCTGCGCCGCCTCGACAGCGTCCGCCACCAGCGTCAGGAACCGAGCATGCGCCTGGGGACTGCAGATCGGTTCCGGATTCCACGGCACCACCGGGGCCGCCGGCTCCAGCGCCGACCGGGTCGCGTCCGAACGGAGCCGGTCCAGAGGTGTGGCGTTGGACCGGATGTCGGTGAGCAGGATCCCGGGCCGCAGGGCCGTCACCTCCGGCCAGCCGACCGTTGACCAGTTGGCACCGGGCCCGGCCGGCGGTTCGAGTACGTCGACGCCCAGCTCCGTCAGCGCGCGCAACTCCGGCCACATACGGGGACGGGCGAGATGCGCCTGGTCCTGCCCGGCCGGTGACAGGGCCAGCACCCGGGGCCGGGACGGACCGGCGGTGAGGGTGCGCAGCCGGTCCCGGGCGGCAGCCAGGTCCTGCGTCGCCGTCGGTGTCTCCTCGGCGCCGAGCGAGCGGGCCAGCTCGGCGAACCGGTTGCCGATGTCGGTGAGGGTGCGTGCCTGTCCCACGTCGACGACAACGACCGGAACGTGCTCCTCCAGGTGCTTGGCGGTCTCGGGAGCGAGCCCGTAGACATGCCCTCCCCCGTAACTGACGGCCACCACGAGGTCCGGCCCGCCCCGTAACAGAGTGTCCACGTCGAGGACGCCGCCCGCACCGAGGTACTCGACCTCGGTCAGCGGCAGGGAGCCGGTCTTCGCACGGTCGGGCTCGTCGCCGTCGTGGCCCGAGCCGAAGATCCCCCACGGATGTATCCCGTGGTCCCACAGGGTGGCGCCGGCCTGGACATAGGCGAGCACCTTCGACGGCCGCCGCTCGGCTGCCGACAGCTGCCCACGGTCGTCGGAGAACTGCCACACGGTCTGCTCCGTCACGCCCCACACCCCTCTGTACCGGCTGCCTCGCCCCTGTTCCGGGCTCGTGCACCAGTACCTGCCCAGCTCTTCGGCGCGACACCCCTGCCAAGCGGAGTTCCCGGAGCCTCGTCCGCCATGGGTGGAACCGACGGGGTCAGCCGGTGTGCGCGCTGCGCCTCACAGGTCCGCTGCGGTGCTGCGCCCCAGGTAGGTGATCGGTCCGGGGTCCGGTACGTCGATCTTCTCGAAGCCCAGGCGGTCGTAGAAGGCCCTGGCCGGAGTGTTCGCCGTGACCATGGAGAGATGCACGGCTTCCACACCCTTGGCGTTCAGCGCGGCCAGGAACGTCCGCATCAGCGCTCTGCCGTACCCCTTCCGCTGCCATGCGGGCAGCAGATCGATGTGCAGGTGGGCGGGGTGGGCGGCCACTTCGGGGACGATCATCCGTTCCGGGTTGTGCAGGAGGGCGATCATCTCCTCGCTGGGGGTCCGCGGCGCGCCGTCGAGTTTCGGGAAGCGGTCCTCGACCAGCGGCAGCCACTGCTTGCGGAGGGCGGCGACGAACTGCGGCGTGTCCGCGGTCCCCAGGATGTAGCCGACCGCCCGGCCCGTGCCGTCGTCGACCACGAACGTCAGATCGGGTTCGAGGTACGCATAGGGGGCGGCGAAGATCGAGGGCATCAGGTCGAGGTCCGGATACAGGTCCCGGGAGTCGCCGCCGTTGTCGGCCGTCCGGACACAGATGTCCGCGAGGGCCTCACGGTCGTCGGGGTGGTAGGCCCGTAGGCCGGCTGGCTTGGTCATCACCCCATCCTGCCGGTGCTGGGAGCGCTCCCACAAGACTCCGTGCGGCTGCGTCCTCGGGATCACGAGCGTCCCGGGGTGCTCCCCGGAAAACTTTCCGGGAACACGACCGTGCTCCGTGTCGATCCGGGCGGAAGCCGTTCGTATGGAGGGTGAGATGCCGGCATGGTGCCGACGTCGTACTCGAGGAGGCACACCATGAAGCACTACCTGCTGAGCGTCATCACGCCCGCCGACGGCGAGCCGCCCGCCCCCGAGGTGCTGGAGGGGATCATGCGGAACGTGGGCATCTTCCACCAGGAGCTCCAGGAGGCCGGGGCGTGGGTGTTCGCGGGTGGACTGCACGCCCCCGGCACCGCCACGGTGGTGCGGCCGAAGGACGGGGACACACTGATCACCGACGGGCCGTATGCCGAGGGGAAGGAGTATCTCGGCGGGCTGTGCATCATCAAGGCACCCGATCTGGACGCTGCCCTCGACTGGGGTCGCAAGGCCGCGCGGGCGATCACTCTGCCCGTCGAGGTCCGGCCGTTCGAGGGTGAAGTGGAGGGCTGATGCCCGACTCGCCCGGGCCGCCCTGCGCCTCCGAATTGCCCCGCACTCCGGACGACACACCCGACGACGTACCGGCCGTACCCACCGCGGACATCGAGCGCCTCTTCCGCGCGGAGTACGGCCGCGCGGTCGCCGTGCTCGTCCGCACCTTCGGCGACATCGACATCGCGGAGGAAGCCGTCCAGGAGGCGTTCGCCACCGCGCTGGAGCGGTGGCCGTCCGCTGGGCTGCCGCCCGCCCCGGCCGGCTGGATCATCACCACCGCGCGCAACCGGGCGATCGACCGCCTGCGCCGCGAGGCGTCCCGCGCCGACCGCCAGGCCCGGGCCGCGCTCGCGCAAGAGCTGAACGTCCACAGCGAACCGGCCGAGGAGGGTCCCGTGCATGACGACCGGCTACGGCTGATCTTCACCTGCTGCCACCCCGCACTCTCCACCTCCGCGCAGGTCGCGCTGACCCTGCGACTGCTGGGCGGCCTGACCACCTCGGAGCTCGCGCACGCGTTCCTGGTCCCGGAGCCGACCATGGCCCAGCGACTGGTGCGCGCCAAGGGCAAGATCCGTGACGCCCGGATCCCCTACCGGGTCCCGGCCGACGCAGACCTTCCGGACCGGGTGGGCGCGGTGCTCGCCGTTGTGTACCTGATCTTCAACGAGGGGCATACGGCGAGCTCGGGCGACCGTCTCGCACGCGAGGATCTCTGCGTGGAAGCCATCCGTCTCGGCCGGCTGCTGGCGGGTCTGATGCCGGACGAACCGGAGGTGCTGGGTCTGCTCGCCCTCATGCTGCTCACCGAGGCGCGCCGCACCGCCAGGTCGGGCCCGGACGGCGTACCGGTCTCCCTGGCCGACCAGGACCGCGGCCGGTGGGACCGTGCGCTGATCGACGAGGGGCAGGCGCTCGTACGCCGGTGTCTGCGCCGCAACCGGCCCGGCCCGTACCAGATCCAGGCGGCGATCAACGCGGTGCACAGCGATGCGCCGACCGCGGCCGCAACCGACTGGGGGCAGATCCTGCGGCTCTACGACCAGTTGCTGGCGCAGGCGCCGACTCCGGTGGGGGCGCTCAACCGTGCCGTCGCGGTGGCGGAGGTCGACGGACCGGGTGCGGCGCTCGTTCTCGTAGAGGGTCTCGGGCTCGACCGCTACCACGTGTTCCACGCCGTACGGGCCGATCTGCTGCGCCGACTGGGCCGCTGCGCCGAAGCGGCATCGGCGTACGACGCCGCGATCGCCCGGACGGACAACGCCGCCGAGCGGGAGTTCCTGCGGCGTCGCCGCCGCGTCCCGCCCCCTGCCTGAGGGATCGTCACGGCTGGTCGGCGGCAGCCTCCGTGTCGATACCGAGCCCGGTCAGGAACGCGGCGGCCGCGGGGGTGGGGCGGAACCTGCTCCAGACCAGGCGTTCCGTGCGGGCCGGGGCATCGCGCACCGGCAGCACGGTGACTCCTGCCAGTTCGGCCGCGAACGCGGCAGGCAGCAGCGCGACGACCAGTCCGCTGCGCACGAGCCGGACGATGAAGTCGGTCCCGCTGACTTCGAAGGCCACCACGCGGGTGAGCCCCGACGCCTCGAACGCCTCCTCCGACTGGGCGCGGGCCGCGGTGCCTTCGGGGTAGTCGACGAACGTCTCCGCCGCCAGCCGCTCCAGACCCACTTCGGCCTCACGCGCCAGTGGGTGGGTGGGAGCGACCACGGCGGCGAGCTCGCCCCGGGCGAGTTCGTGATCGCTCACGCCCTTCGGCCGATAGCTCGGCAGCACGCCCAGGAAGGCCACATCGAGCGTGCCGTCCTGCACTTCCTGGACCAGATCCTTGCTCGGCCCCTCCTTGAGGTCGATACGGACCTTCGGATGGCGGAGGTGGAACTCCCGCAGCGCGACCGGGATGTCGACCGCGCAGAGCGTCGGGATCGCCCCGATGGCGAGGCGCCCGCTGACTTCCCCCGCCGCTGCCGCCACCTCGGCGCGAGCCCGTTCCGCCGCGTCCAGGGCCTGGCGGGCCGCGGGCAGGAACGCCTCACCTGCTGCGGTGAGCCGGACATGGCGGCTCGTGCGGTCGAACAGCCGGGCCCCCAGCTCCTTCTCCAGACGCGCGATCTGATGACTCAGCGCGGACTGGACGACCAGGCATTTCTTCGCCGCGCGGGTGAAGTTCCGCAGGTCTGCCACCGCCACGACGTATCGCATCTGCTGAAGCTCCATCCATCCATCGTGAACCACGATCGATCGAATGAAAAACATGTGTTGGACTCATCAGTGGCCGCACCCCGAGGCTGTGGGACATGGCATTTTCCGCACGCACACACCACGGGACGCGACACCCCGACGCCCCGACGACCGCTCCGAAGCCGCTGCCCGTGCTCGGGCGCGGACTCGTCGCCCTGATGGCCGTCGCGGCCGGCCTCTCTGCCGCGGGCAACTACTTCGCCCAGCCCCTGCTGGACGTGATCGAGGCAGACCTGCACATCGGTGTCACGGCAGCGGGGCTGATCGTGACCGCGGCCCAGGGCGGGTACGCACTGGGCCTGATCCTGCTGGTGCCGCTCGGAGATGTCATGGAGCGCCGCCGGCTCGCCGTGGGCCTCTTCGGTCTCACCGCGCTCTTCCTGCTGCTGACGGCAGCGGCCCCCAGTGGCCCCCTGCTGATAGCGGGGACGGCTCTCACCGCTCTGGCGTCCGTCGGCGCCCAGATCGTGGTGCCGTTCGCGGCGACCCTCGCGGCTCCGGCCGAACGCGGCAGGATCGTCGGCGTCGTCATGTCCGGTGTCCTGCTCGGCGGACTGGTCGGCCGACTGGCCTCCGGCGCCCTTTCGGAACTCGGCGGCTGGCGCACCGCCTACTGGATGAACGCCATGCTCATGGCCGTCATGGCCGTGCTTCTGCACCGCAACCTGCCCCGGCTGTCCAGGGCGGGCGCCACCAGCCCGATGTCCTACGGCGGACTGCTGCGCTCCACGCTCTCGCTGCTGGGCGAGGAGCCCCTGCTGTGCATGCGGTCAGCCGTCGCGGCGTTCTCGATGGCCTCGTACAGCGTGCAGCTCACCGCGCTGACCTTCCTGTTGGCCCGGCCGCCCTTCGGCTGGAACGCGGCCGCGATCGGGCTCTTCGGTCTGCTCGGCGTCATCGGCGTGGTGGGTATGAACGTCGCGGCGAGGCTCGGTGACCGCGGCCGAGTCCAGCTGGTCTCCGGGGTGTCGGCCGCCCTGCTCACGCTCTCCTGGCCACTGCTACTGGCGGGCGAGTCCTCTCCGCTGTGGCTCGCCGTCGGCGTGATCTCCCTGAACGTGGCCCAGCAGGCGGGGCTGAACAGCAGTCAGTACGTGATCTACGCACTCCGCCCCGAGGCCCGCAACCGGATCAACTCCGGCTTCATGACCCTGTTCTTCCTGGGCGGGGCGGCCGGGGCCGCACTCGCCTCGGTGGTCTGGTCGCACACCGGCTGGACCGGCGTATGTGTCCTGGGCGGTTCCCTCGCCGCGGGCAGCCTCGTGCTGTGGGTGTGGGAGCGGGTGCGCGTACGGACGCGGTGACACCGTCACGGACGGTCCCGCGCCGGGCGCGCCGTGGTACCGCCGTATCCCCGAGCGGTGGCAGGAATCAGTCGTTGACCGCGGTCAGCAGGACCACCGCGTCCTCCAGCGCCAGCAGCCCGTGCCGTTCGTGCGGGATGGGCTGCAGTCCTCCCGTGGTCAGTTCCACGTCGCCGGAGGCCGCGGTGAGGCGGACGGCCCCGCGCAGCACCTGGAGCGAGGCCGCGGGCGGCGCGTTGTGCTCGTCGAGGGCAGAGCCCGCGGTGAGCGCGATGACCGTCTGCCGCAGCGGCTCCTGTCGCAGCAGCAGGTGGGCGCTGCGGCCGTGCGGGGACGTACGCGCGACGGCCAGATGCTCGTCGGCGAGGGCGTTGAGATCATCCATGTGCCCACTCTGCCGCAGCCCCGAGTCCGCCGCGATCCGCCCGCGGACCCGCGTGTCGGCCCGCGGGCACACGCCCCGGATCAGATCCGCAGCCAGGCCGCGGTGTCCTGCGGGAGTCTCCCTCCGTCGGCCGGCGGGCCGCTGATGAGCAGGACCTCGGTGTGGCTGGGCAGTTCGACGGGCTCCTCGGTCAGATTGACGATGCAGATCAGCCGGTCGTCGCGGGTGAAGGCAAGCACCCCGGGCGCGGTCGGCAACCACACAAGGTGCTCCCCCGGTGTACCCGAGCTGCCCAAGCCGGGCGCGGTGCGGCGCAGCCGGAGCGCCGCGCGGTACAGGCTGAGCATCGAGTCCGGATCGCCGCGCTGCAGATCGGCGGCGTACGTCGACCAGTCCGCGGGTTGTGGCAGCCAGGGCTCGACGGTGGATCCGAAACCGGCGTACGGCGCCTGAGCCGACCAGGGCAGCGGCACCCGGCAGCCGTCGCGCCCCGGGTCGGTCCCGCCGGAGCGGAAGTGCATCGGGTCCTGGATCCGGCCGCGGGGGATCTCCGCTTCCGGAAGACCCAGCTCCTCGCCCTGGTAGAGGTAGGCCGCGCCCGGCAGGGCCAGCGAGAGCAGCGCAGCGGCGCGCGCCCGCCGGGTGCCGAGTACGAGATCCGTCGGGGTGCCGAAGGTCTTCGCCGCGAAGTCGAAGCCGGTGTCCTCACGTCCGTAACGGGTGACGGTGCGGGTCACATCGTGGTTGCACAGGACCCAGGTGGCGGGGGCACCGACCGCGGCGTGCTCGGCGAGCGTGTCGTCGATGGCGGAGCGCAGCCGTCCGGCGTCCCAGGGGCAGGCCAGGAAGTTGAAGTTGAAGGCGGTGTGCAGCTCGTCGGGGCGCAGATAGCGGGCGAAGCGTTCGGCGTCCGGGAGCCAGACCTCACCGACGAAGATGGCCCCGTACTCGTCGGCGATGGCGCGCCAGGAACGGTAGATGTCGTGCAGTTCGTCCCGGTCGATGTAGGGGTGGGGGTCACGGCCCTCGACGAAGTCGGGCAGTGCGGGGTCCTTGACGGGCAGGGCCGCCGAGTCGATCCGTACACCCTCCACACCTCGCTCGAACCAGAAGCGCAGGACGTCCTCGTGCTCCTGACGGACCGCCGGGTGCGCCCAGTTGAGGTCGGGTTGCTGCGTGGCGAACAGGTGCAGATACCACTCGCCGTCGTCGAGCCGGGTCCAGGGCGTGCCGCCGAATTCGGACACCCAGTCGTTGGGCGGGATCTCGCCGTCCGCGCCGCGTCCGGGCCGGAAGTGGAAGAGCTCCCGTTCGGGGCTGCCGGGGCCGGCCGCGAGGGCGGCCCGGAACCAGACGTGCTGATCGGAGACGTGATTGGGCACGATGTCGATGATGGTACGGATGCCCAGTTCACGGGCCTCGGCGATCAGCTTCTCGGCCTCGGCGAGGGTACCGAAGGCGGGGTCGATGGTGCGGTAGTCGGCCACGTCGTATCCGCCGTCGGCGAGCGGCGACAGATACCAGGGGGTGAACCAGAGTGCGTCCACGCCCAGTTCGACGAGATAGGGCAGCTTGGCCCGTACCCCCGCGAGATCGCCGGTGCCGTCACCGTCGCCGTCGGCGAAGCTGCGTACATAGATCTGGTAGATGGCGGCGTCGCGCCACCAGTTCACGGTGGCCTCGGACGGGGGGTTGGCTGCCACGTGGCGTTCCTTTCGGGCAGGTGGGACTCCGCCGTCGGCCCCGGACAGCGGGGCGCTGGATAGGAGGGCCGGCGGCGGAGCGCTGAGGAGGAGAAGGCTGCTGCGGTGGGTGGCGCTAACCCTTGAGGCCGCCCGCGGTGAGTCCGCTCATGATGTTGCGCTGGAAGAGCAGGAAGATGAGCAGCGTCGGGATGGACGCGATGGTGAGTGCCGCGATGAGGACGTTCTCGGGGACGCCGCTGGCCAGCGAGTAGATGCCCACGTTCAGGGTCTGTTTGCCGGGGTCGGGCAGGGTGAGCATCGGCCAGAGGAAGTCCTTCCAGACGCCGACGATCGCGAAGATGGAGACGACGCCGAGGATCGGCCGGGAGATCGGCAGGACCACGGAGCGCAGGGTACGCAGGGGCGAGGCACCGTCGATCGCGGCGGCGTCGAGGAGTTCACGCGGGATCGAGTCGAAGAACCGCTTCAGCAGAAAGATGTTGAAGGCGTTGGTGACGGACGGAAGCCAGATCGCCCAGGGCGAGTTGAGCAGATTGCGCTGCACGATCGGCACGTCGAGGACGGTGAGGTACTGGGGTACGACGAGGACGGTGGCCGGGATCATCAGCGTGGCCAGCATCATGCCGAGGATGACTTTGCCGAAGACGGGCCGCAGCTTGGAGAGCGAGTAGGCGGCGGCGACGTCGAAGAGCAGCTGGAAGGCGAGCGCGCCGAACGCGTAGTAGAGGGTGTTGAAGAGGAGCCGGGACAGGTCCATCACCGTCCACGCCCGGGAGTAGTTCTCCGTGTGGACCGACGTGGGGAAGGCGGTCGGCGGGCTCTGCACGACTTCCTGGGTGGTCTTGAGTCCGCCGGTGACCATCCAGTAGAGCGGCCCGAGGAAGGCCACGGTGAACAGGGCGATCACCACTGCGAACACGATCCAGTAGACGGTCCTGCCACGGGGCCGGGCGAGCTGGGCCGGCGAGATCAGGGTCCGCTGGCGGCCCAGGTCGGCGGCGCGCCGTTCGGCCCTGCGCTGTCCGGAGACGCGCCGTCGGGAGACGAAGGCGTTCGATGCCATGGTCGGGCCCTTCCTAGTCTTCGCTGCTGCGGCTGAGTCGTACGTACACCGCGGAGAAGCCCGCGAGGACGACGAGCAGGACGAGTCCGAGGGCCGCCGCACTGCCGTAGTTGTTGAAGTTGAAGGCGTACTGGTAGATGAGGTAGACGACGGTCGTGGTGGAACCTTCGGGGCCCGCACCGTTGGTGAGGAGGAACGGCTCGGTGAAGACCTGCATCGTCGCGATGATCTGCATCAGCAGAAGCAGCGAGAGGATGAGCCGGGTCTGCGGGACGGTGACGTGCCAGACCCTGCGCAGCAGTCCCGCGCCGTCGAGTTCGGCCGCTTCGTACAGTTCGCCAGGGATCGACTGGAGTGCGGCGAGGTAGATCAGCGTGGCCCCGCCCATGTTCATCCAGGTGGCCGCGATGACCACGGAGAGCATCGCGGTGTCCGTGGACTGCAGCCACTGCTGGGCGGGGAGGTGGAAGACCTCCAGGATGCGGTTGAAGAGTCCGTAGCCGGGGTCGTAGAAGTACTTGAAGAGCAGGACCGAGGCGACGGGTGGCAGCATCACCGGCAGATAGACCAGCAGCCTCAGGTAGCCCTGGCCGTGCCGGAATTCGTTGAGTACGACGGCGACGACGAACGGGACCAGGAAGCCCAGCAGCAGGGCCAGGCAGGTGAAGAGCAGGGTGTTGCGCCAGGCCTGCCAGAAGGCCGGGTCGTTGACGACGTAACTGAGATTGGACCAGCCGGCCCAGGTGGTCTTTCCGTTCTCGTTCTTCTGGAAGGCCAGGATGAATTCCCGGACCATCGGATACCAGGAGAAGAACGAGAAGCAGAGCACCGCCCCGATCAGGAAGCCGTGCGCCGAGATGTTGCGGCGCACGGCTCGTACGAACTCCTCACGGGCAGAGTTCGGGCGGGCGGGGCCCGGGTGTCCGTGGCGTGGCCTGGTCGCCTTGCTGGTGGACAGGGTGGGGGCCGACATGGTGTCTCCTCGGTGCCGGTGTACTTCAGACGCGGATCGACGGCCGGGGGCGGGGCCGGGTTCGCGTGCCCCGGCCCCGCGCGTCCGTCACTGGTTCGCCAGCACCTGGTCGACCTGCTTCTCGGCGTCGGAGAGCAGCTTTTCGATGTTTGCGTTCTTGTTGGTCAGGACGCCGGACATGGCGTTGTCGAGGATCTTGTAGATCTCCTGGGCCTTCGGCGGCTCGGCCTTGCCGGTAACCGGGTTGTCCATGAAAGCCTTGAAGTTCTCGACCGGCATCGTGGCGTTGGCGACCCGCTGTGCGTCGTCCTTTGTCTTGGTGCCGCCCAGGAAGAAGTTCGGCTGCGGCAGTCCGACGGGCAGCTGGTCGGCCTTGGTGCGCGCCCAGTCGAACTGGCCCTTGCCCTGGGTGAGGTTCTTGAAGTTGAGCCAGGCGATGGCGGCCTTGATCTGGTCGGGCGAACTGCCCTGCTTGATCATGTAGTTGTTGCCGCCGAAGAGCGTTCCCTTGGCGCCGGGGATGGGGCCCATGCCGAAGTTCTCGTACTTGGCGCCGAGCTGCTGGACCATGTACGTGATGTCGTCGGGCGCGGCGAGGAACATACCGAGCTTGTCGCTGGCTATCTGCTTCTGCAGATCGCCCCACTTCAGCAGCTGGGTCTGGCCCATGCTGTTGTCCTCCCACCGCATGTCGTGCAGCTGCTGGAGAACCTGCTTGCCCGTGTCGTCGTTGAAGGCGGCCTTCTTACCGGTGGAGTCGACCACGTCCCCGCCGAGGGAGTACTGGGCGGCGGTGAAGTGCCAGCCGCCCGTGTTGGCCGCGCTGTACTCGCCGTAGCCCGCGATGCCCTTGCCGAGGGCCGCGATCTTCTTGGCGGCGGCCCGGACCTCTTCCCAGGTGGCCGGCGGCGTGTCCGGGTCGAGGCCGGCCTGGGTGAAGAGCTTCCGGTTGATCATCAGGCCCATGGTGTAGTTGCTGGTCGGCAGGGCGTAGAGCTTGCCGTCCTTGCGGGCCACGTCAAGGACTTGCGGCTGGATGTCCTTCAGAGCCGGGACCGACTTGTCGGTGACGTACGCGGAGATGTCCGTCGCCCCGTCGTTGTCCAGTACCTGTTCGAGGTCGGTGAAGTACGCGTAGAAGACATCGGGCTGCGACTTCGCCTTGAGCATGGCGGTGAAGCGCGGCGGCTCCAGGCACTGGCCCGGGGTGGACTTTCCGTTGATCTTGACGTTCGGGTACTTCTTGTTGAACGTCTTGATGTCCTCGTTCCACTCCCGCAGTTCCGCGGCCTTCGCGGCCGGCGGCATGCAGTCGATCGAGAGGGTCACCTTCGCCTTCGGGTCGAGCGGAGCTGACGGGTCGGACGAGCCGCCGGAGCCGCCGCCGTTGTTGTTGTCGCTGCTGCTGCTCGTCCCGCAAGAGGCGAGAGCGGTCAGGGCGAGTGCGGTGACGAGGGCGGCCGCGGAGGTGCGGCGTGTACGGCGATGACTGCGGAACCCAGCACTTCTCATCGATGGTCCCTTCGGGCATGGGCGTGGAAGTCCCTCGGCCGGCTCTCTGCCGGGGCGCGGCACACTCAACCACCGCTGACATCCGTGCGCAATATCTCGCGCAGATTTCGTAAAAGTTTGACAGCGCTACGCATGTGACGTGCGTGGCGGAGCTTTCGAGCCGTCCGGGACGCCGCCCGCCCGGCGTCCCGGACGGGGCCCCTGACCTGTGGTTCCGTGCTACGGGTTGATGTCGATGCGGAAGGCGGAGCTCGTGTTCCTCACGTCCTGCACGTTGTTGCTCTGGTGGTGAACTCGACATGGTCGCCTGTGTTGTCGAGGGTGACTGCCTTGCGGCCCGACGCCTCGCCCGCGATGGCACCGACAGTCATGTTCGGGCCGACGACGTGGGCTCCGCCGCCCGTGACACCGCCCTCGGGCTCGTACGTGTCGTACGGCATGTCGGCCCCGCGGCCGACGAAGAGCGACTCGGTGCTGGTGTTGTTCCCCCGCTTCACCGGGAGCTCATCGGCGTCGTCGGCGAGGTCGACCTTCACGGTGTACGAGGCGTTCGCGGCCGTCCAACTGCCCAGGTTCACCGGCGGCGATGGCTCCGCTGTGCGCGCCTGTGAGGGTCTTCACCGTGGCGCCCCTGGCGTCGATCAGAAGAGCTTGCTCGCCGGCGCAGCGACCGCTCCGCTGTTGCACATGGTCGCGGCCAGGGTGACGCGTTCAGCCCCGCGACCGGGTGATGTTCACACGCACGAAGCAGGTCCGGGTGACCGGGAAGCTGATGGTCACCTCGTTGGAGCTGCCTAAGGGCTGCCCCGTAATCCCTGGTGGATCAGCGCGCGGCGTCAACTTCGGCGCTTAGTGGCGTACGTATCTCGGTGTAAACGTGATGTTGCAGCATGCTCGCGCGGGAGCGCCCCGCGGCGCGTGGCTGCGGGGCGCCCAGTGGGCGTTAGTCGACCATCTGCCCGTTGCCCGTACCGCCGACGCACTTCATCCCGACCACCTTTCCGCCGCCGTCCACGCACTCACCCGGGGTGAGGCTCTCGGTGTGGGCGGCGGCGGTGGCGTTGTGGGTGGCGGCCGTGGCGGTGGCGGCACCTGTGAGGCCGAGTCCGGCGAGGGCTGCCGTGGCGATGACGGCGGCGAGAGTTCGTCGAATGCGCATGTGGTTTCCCTTTCACGATTGCCTCGGTTGGGGCACTACTCAGCTTGATCTTCACCCATGTGGGTGGCGCGTTTGGTTACTCCATCCGAGTGACACCTGCCGAGAGTGGGCCACCGGCGACGCAGGGACGGATGGCCGGCGCCGCAACCCGCCGGAGAGGCCTTGAGGGCCGTGCTCGCATTCACGTACGCAGGTATCACCAGTACGACAATCCTTAGAGCCGGCGCCAGCAGATGAGGCTGCAGGCGAGGGAGACGAAGGCGTCGTGGAGTTCGGTGCGGCGTTCCCAGCGGACGGCGAGTCGTTTGAACTGGTGGAGCAGGGCGAAGGTCTGCTCGAGACGTAGCGGAGCTGGCCCATGTCTTTGATGTTCGGGCAGCCCTTGCGGGAGATGACGGGCAGGATCCGGCGTTTGCGCAGCTCATCGCGGTTCGGGTTCGAGTCGTAGCCCTTGTCGCCGAGCAGGGCTTCTGGGCGTCGGCGGGGCCGGCCGGGCCTGCCCGCGACGGGCGGGATGCCGTCGACCAGGGCGAGGGTCTGGGTGACGTCGTTGACGTTCGCTGCAGTGGTGATGACCTTGAGTGGAGTGCCGCGTCCGTCGCAGATCAGGTGGTGTTTGCTGCCCGTCTTCCGCCGGTCGACCGGCGACGGACCGGTGTCGGCGCCCCCTTTTTCGCGCGGATGTGGGAGCCATCCACGCAGGCCCGGGACCAGTCGAGCTGGCCGGCTGCATTGAGCTCGGCGAGCAGGATGCGGTGGAGCTGGTCGAAGACGCCGGCCTTCTGCCACCGCTCCGGTCGCCTCCAGCACATCTGTCCGGAGCCGAACCCCAGCTCCAGCGGGAGCAGTTGCCAGGCGAGGTCGTTGCAGAGCCCATACAGGATCCCTGCAGGCACAGCCGGTCCGGCACCGGCCGCGGCCCCGGTGACCGCTCCGGCCAAGGCGGCAGCAACGGCTCGATCAGCAACCACAAGCCGTCGTCCACGATCCACCGGCGAGTACTCACACACTCCCGAACGGTCGAATCGTCACACCGGTCACGGCCGACCAGGCCACTTCAGCAAGATCCTGTTACGAGCTCTAAGGCTTTTACGGGCACACCGGCCCGCTCTGCAAGTGATCCGCAAATTGCGCAATCAAATTGCGTGACCGTGCAAGGTCGCGCAAGGTACCTGCTCACGGGGGCCGCACGATCGCACGCGACGCAGCACGAAACGGGCCCGCAGATGCGGACCCCGCCCGTTGTTCCGATTCAGCCGGTCGGCGTGAGAGACCGGCGGTGCAGAGGAGGTAGCCGGGCGAACGCGCCCCCGGGACGTACATCGGCACGCGCGAGCCGTAGTTGCTGAGGCTCGTTTCCCCGTCCTGGCTGTCGTCGGCGCCGCAGGACCCGCCCACACCGTCCTTGTCCGGGATCCGCTTCCCCTTGGGCGTGATCAGCCGGGCAACTCGACTCGTCGGCACGCGGATGCAGTCAGCCCCGCGCCGTCCACCGGTAGAGGACGTCCGGTTCCTTCTCCTCGTTGCGGCTGCCGTCGTTGAAGTCGACGGCGGTGAATCCGTGGCGCTCGTAGAACGCCCGGGCATCGGTGTTGCGCTGGAAGACATGCAGGGTGAGCTCAACGGGAGAGCTCTCGCGGGCCTTCGCCAGAAGCAGCGAACCGATACCCCGGCGTCGCACATCGGGGCGCAGATAGAGGTGTTCGAGCTCGGTTCCGTCCACGGAGGCGAACCCGAGCACGTCGCCCGTCCCGGTCTCGGTCTCGGCGACCCACACCGTGGTCCCGGGCAGGACCACGTGGGTCATCCAGGCGAGGGTGTCCGCGTCGTTGTGCAACTTCGGGAGATACGGCATGGTGCGGGCGCGCGAGGCGAGAAAGAGCCGGGTGAGGGGCTCCGCGTCCTGGGCTGCGGCCTTCCGCAGCAGTGGGCGGTCGGCCGGATCGGGCG
The DNA here is from genome assembly GCF_042872425.1 of Streptomyces sp. NPDC005262. Classification (NCBI taxonomy): domain Bacteria; kingdom Bacillati; phylum Actinomycetota; class Actinomycetes; order Kitasatosporales; family Streptomycetaceae; genus Streptomyces; species Streptomyces sp. NPDC005262. The sequence goes on along the minus strand of NZ_JBIAKK010000020.1, from coordinate 61,331 downwards.
CGTTCGGTGCCATGTCGTCTCTCCGTGTCCAGGCGGAGCCCCTCGCGCCTCCCCGTGCGCGGTGAGCTGCTCACATCGCGGACGAACCTATGCCGGAGACTCTGCGGACCGCCACACAATTAGAATCAGGGCAGCGCTTCACGCCGCTGACGCTTCCTCACCTCGCCAGAGCGCGCCCCTGTCCTTCCCTGACCGTCCCCGGATGCGCCGTTTCAGCAGGTCAGCACACATGAACGTACTCGGGACACGTTGATCATTCACGGGGTTTCTCCGTCCTTCCGGCCCCCATACGGCCCCCATCGGGCCCCGCTGACGGGCATCTGGGCCGCGGGCGGACGGGCTGCAAGGTCAGCAGCGGGCGGACAAGGGTCTCTGGCGCATCGCCCGTTGCGCAGCAAAGAGGCCCTACGCCGCTGGGGGTAGGGCCTCTTTGACCGTCTCACGCGCCCTGTCCGGGCCGCTGAGGACAGGCTAGCCCAACGCCTCCGCCCTCCTCACCGTGATCTCCATGGCGAACGTCACTGCGTGGAACTTGGACTCGAACAGCTCGTCCGCCTTGTTCTCCGCGTCGGAGAGATACTCGGCCTCGACCTCGAGTTCGATCGGCCCAGTGGTGTCGGGGTGCTTGAGGCTTGCGATGTACTTCACGACTTCATCCCCTCGTTGACAATGATGATCCGCTGTTGGGTGCCTACCGCCCGGCCTGTGCGGTATTGGGGTCGGTTGCCTGGCAGCCGAATGTACGCCCGTTGTCTCCCGGCGGGATGAACGGCATGGGCGTCCTTCCTGGCGGGTCAATGGGCGCGGTGGGCCGGCGTGGCGGAGGGGCTGAGTTGCGGGACCAGTCCGTACGAAATGAAGTCGCCGCCCGCACCGGTCAGTTGCCTGCGGCAGCTGATTCCTTGATCGCGGCCGGGCAGTCCGTACGGATCGTGGTCGCGGCCTCGCGTGCGGCGGGCTCCGCCATCGCGCCCGGCGCGCCCTGGGCGGCCTGGTCAAGGGCGTCGGCGAGGGTGTCGATGGCGTCGGCAAGGGGGACCCATCGGGGGTCGAGATCGGCGCCGTGTCTTATCGCGACATTCGCGTTTCTGTGGACGACCGCGTCGATCTTCGGCTACTGATCGTTGTGGCAGGGTGCACGCATGTCCAATGACGTCGCGTACCCCGTCTTCCGCACTCCCGATCCCGCACTCGCCCTGCGCGTGGCCCGTCAGTTGCTCGGCGTGGGTGACCTGGAGGACGCGAAGGTAGACGTGGATGTTGAGCTCCCCAGAGTTGAAGATGTCCTGCTCATCCTGAGGACAATGCCCGACGCGTGGTTCAGGAAAGAGGACGTCGACGACTGGGTTCGGGATGAAAGCGACCCGACTGGGCTGCACGCTGGGGTTCATGGGTCGCAGTTGTCCGTGGACGCCGCCTTCCTGACCACGCACCTGCCGCTGTGGGCTTCGATGCTTGATCAACCCGTAGGGAGCATTGTGGACACCTTCACAGCGGTCGCCAGCACGTACATGGCAGAGATTCGCTGGTATTTCTTCGGATGGCCGGAAGTTCCAGAGCATGGGCTCTACGCGGATTACAAGCACGCCGAAGTCACCGTGCTGTTCAACGCCGCCACCCGCGAGATGGACGAGTGGTCCGACGGGCACACGGTCCTTGTCCACGTCCGCGACCGGAGCAACAACGGGTATAGCGAGCGGCATGCCTCGTGGTTGGCTAAGCAGGTTGGCCAGACCGTCATCGGCCCACCGCAGTTCTGCTAGTCACCGTGGCCATGCGGTACAACACGGAAGTACAGCAACCATGCCGACCACCACCGACCGTAATAGCACCACCGGCTGCCTGAGCAGCCCAGGAGACCTCAGCGAACCTCGGCCGGGTCGGTGGAGGTGAACAGGGTGTCGTCGGACATGAGCGTCTGGCAGCCGGTGGCGGCGAACTTCAGCCCCCACTCCGGGTTCGTTTCACGCCGCTTCCAGAGCAGCCGGATATGAGGGTGGCCGCGAGAGCGGCGATCAGTGCTGTTGTGGCGGTGCGCATGGGGTCTCTCCAGGTGTGAGCGTGACGATGGGACTCGGAATCTGTCATGCCGGCTGCCCGCCTACTGGTTCGGGGTGAGCTGTGGGACCAGTCCGTACAGGACGTCGGGGCGTGCTTCCGGCTGGTCAACGTATCCGCAGGCGTGCGGGCAGGGCACCCACTTCCAGGGCTGGGCGTAGGGGGCGCGGATGGACACGCGGGCGCGGCCGGGGTCGTCGGCGGTGCAGCGGTGTTGGATGCGGCCGCGCAGCCCGCAGCCGGTGCACAGGCCGAACGCGTCGCGGTACGGGCCGCATCGTTCGGCCTCGATGGCGGCGATCTCGCGCGGGAGGACGGGGTGGGGGTAGGGGCGGCCGCTGCCTGGGACGGGTGCACCGGTGGTGCGGTCGAACTCGTAGGTGCGCTCTCCGGGGCGTACGGGGAGGGACCACCAGGGCTGTCCGGGGGTGGTGGTGAAGACGTGCCGGACGTTGTAGAGGCTGCGGTCGTCGTGGTCGGTGAGAAAGGTGGTGCGGGCGAGGATCCAGAAGCGTCCGCCGAAGGTGGTGTACGCCTGGGCAATGTTCTTGGCGAACGGTTGCTGGTCGCCGGCCAGGCCGTTGCGGAGGTCGCCGCTGCGCAGGAGGGCTTCCATGGCCTTCTTGGTCGTGGTGCTGACGATGGGGCTATCTGGGCGGGATTCCGTCGAGCGGGATGACTGGCATGGGTGGTCCTTCCTGGTCGGCTGGGCCGGGGGCGGCGGTCGCCGCCCCCGGGGGGTTCGGTCAGGCGGTGGGGCCGGGGTTGTGGCGGTGCCGGGTCGGTGCGACTCGGTGTCGGTGGCGGTGTAGGCCTGCCAGGTTCAGGAGCTGCCGCCGATGTGGAAGAGGCCGTCTTCGTCGGGAAGGCAGAGTTCGATCCATGGCGCGCCGTTGGGGCCGCCGTTCTCGACGCGGACCTCCGCGTATCCGTCGTGCCAGAACACCTGCGATTCCCAGTTGGCGGTGTCCTTGGCCAGTTGCAGTGCGACGTCGGCGGTGAAGCGCGGGATGAGGAAGCGGCCCATCCAGCGGTGGTCGCTGATCTCGGCGTCGTAGGGGCCGAGCTGGTTGGGGTCTTCGTCGATGGTGACCTTGGCCTGGGTCCAGCTGTGGCCGCCCGGGTCGAGGTTGTCGTGGATCCCGATTGACGGGAGTCCGTTGAGGGCGAGGCCGGTGCGGATGGTCTGCATGTCGTCGATGTACTGCTCGGCGCCGACGACGTCGTTGCGGCGGGACAGGAGGAGCGCGTCGAGGAGGTACCGCTTGCGGGCGACCGTGAAGTCGTCGGGGGCGGTGGTGGGGTTGGGTGCCAGCTCGGTGGCGGGCGGGAGGATGCCGAGGCGGCAGAAGGCTTCGGTGATGTGCCATTCGGTGGTGTCGGTGGTGAGGGGCAGCAGGCCGTGTTCCATGTCTCCTGTGAGGATGAGGGCCACGGGGAGGTCGGCGATGGTGGCGGCCGCCTGGTCGGGGTCGAGGTGCAGGGCGAGGATGTAGTAGAAGAGCTCGCCGGTGGGGGCGGTGTGGGCGCCGTAGGCGGTGGTGTGCTCGCCGTTGTAGGCGACGTGGCGGCCGGCGTTGTGCTCCGGGGCGGTGACTGGTTTCCAGTTCTCGGGGGTCACTGTTGGGTTCCTTCCTGATGGGTGCGGCCCGGCCGGTTGGCCGGGCCGCGGGGGGAGGGGTGCAGGTCAGGCGACGATCGAGCCCATGGCGTGGACGAGGGCTCGGGCCTTGCCCGCGACGGTGTGGTCGTCGGCGCTGTCCCAGTGGCCGCAGAGGACCTGGTCGCCGCCGTGCTGGTAGAGGCACCAGGACCACAGCTCGCCGGGGGCGTCGGCGAGCTCCAGGCGGGCGAAGGGGGTGAGGGTGATGGAGGTGGCCCGGCAGTTGCCGCCGGTGTTGGTGGTCTCGGCGTTGATGCCGAGGTCGACCAGGCGGCGGGTCATCGCCTCGGCGGCCTCGTGCTCGCTGCGCTCGGGGTCGGACGTTGCGGCGGGGCCTGTTTGGGTGTCCTCGAACCGGTGCTTCTGGGCGGCCATGACGGTGTGCCCGAGCTCGATGAGCTGCTTCGTGATCGAAGCGATCTGCTCGAGGTCCTGCCCTCCGGGGCGTATGAAGGCTTGGAGGTCGGAGCGCCAGGTGAAGCCGGCGCTCTCCACGGCGAGGGACGTCTCGGCGTTCAGGTCGAAGGCGCTTTCCGGCGCGACGGCGTAAGCCTTGAGTCCGGTGTCGAATGTCACGAGGTACATGGGGCTTGTTCCTTCCGGGTTCGGTGGCCCGGCTGTTGGGCCGGGGCCGCAGGTACGTACGGGTCGGGCCGCCCACCTGGTGTGGTGGGCGGCCCGGCGGGGGGTGCGGTCAGGTGGTGCGGCGGACCATGCGCTGCAGGTCGCGGTCCCAGTCGCATTCGGCGTAGAGGCGGTTGAGGTCTGGGACCTGTTCGCGGACGGGGTCGGGGCCGAACACGAGGACGAAGCCGTATTCGACGCACTCGGCTTCGCCGGGCCACTGGCCGGTCCAGCGGGTGTTGCAGACGTCGCTGCCGTGTACGCATCCGGCGCGCTGCCGGCCGGTGATGGCACAGCGGGCCACGTCGCAGCCGGGGAGGTGGAAGCGGCCGGGCCGGACGGAGCAGTCGGGGCAGTTGTCGAGTGTGGGATCGGCCGAGGGTTCGGGCGCAGCAGGCTGGGTCTCGGGCTTGGGGGCCATGGGTGTCCTTGCCGGATGGGTCCGGCCGCCCGCTGTGGTGGGCGGGCGGCCGGGCGGGGTGGTCAGGAGGTGGCGGGCTTCGGCTTGGCGGGGGTGCGCTTGCGGGCGGCGCGCGGCTTGGGTTCGGCGGCGGCCGCGGGGGCGGGCTTGGTCGTGGTGCGCTTGCGGGTGGGGCGCGGCTTGGGTTCGGCGGCGGGGTCCGTCTTGGTGCGGCGGGTCCGCTTGGCGGCGGGCTTGGCCTCGGACTCCGGCTCCGGCTCCGGCTGGGGCTCCGGCTGGGGTGCGGGCTGATCGGCCGGGGCCCGCGACTCGGGTGCGGGTGCGGGCTGTTCGTCGGCGCCGGCGGCGGGCGGCGCCGTCACCTCGGCGTCCGGCTCGACGGCGGGTGCGATGTCGGGCTCCCAGGGCCGGTGGCCGACGTAGTACGGCTTGGCGTCGAAGACGGGCAGCAGGTCGTCCCTGACGGTGTTGTAGAGGACGACCCCGGGGTCCTGGTCCTCGGTGAGGGCGCCGATGTGGACGGCGGTGTTGTAGCGGTGGCCGTGCGGCAGCGGGGCGATGCCGTCGGCGGGCTGGTCGGTGGGCTGGGTGCCGCCGGTGGCCCACAGCTGAACGGTGCTGCCGTTGTTGATGAGGCGCATCCCGATCTGGCGTTCCAGGTCGCCCTGGAGGTGGACGATCCCGTCGTAGTCGAGCCCGTCGAGCTGCCAGCCAAGGCGCGTGGCGAGGTCTTCGGCGGTGGCGTGAAGGGCTGAGGGTGCGAGTTGCACGGTGTTCTCCAAGAGGTCGGTGGTGCTGGCTGGTTGGGGCCCCGCCCCTAGTGGGGCGGGGGTGGGTCAGGCCGGGAGGCTGTCGAGGACGGTGCGGGCGGCGATGGCGAGCTGGGGGGCGGCCGCTTCTTCGCAGCCGGCGTAGCTGCAGGCGGCGCGGAGGGCGTCGCGGGCCTTGTCGGTGTCGCCGCGGTTGAGGAACTTGGCGGCGGAGTCGAACTGGAAGGCGGCGACGCCGAGGGCGTTCTCCTGGTCGTCGCAGACGGCGCGGTTGACGAGGGCGCGGGCGCGGGTGGCGGACTTGTGGGCGGCGGCTTCGAGGAGCGACAAGTCGAGGTGAATGGCGAGGGCCGGGGCTGCGAGCTGCATGGGGTTCTCCAAGAGGTCGGGTGGTGCTGTGCGAAGGCCCCGCCCAGGTGGGCGGGGCCGGGTGCGCGGGGGCGGGTGGGGTCAGCTCAGGACGCTGACTTCGTCGCCGTCGTCGAGGAGCATCGAGAGCCTGGAGTCGCTGTCCCAGGTGACTCTGAGCTGCTGGAGGCGGGTGTCGAAGGAACGGACGGTGCCCTTGTCGCCGGGGCGGAGCTCGGTGTGGGGGTCGGCGGTGGCGACGAGTGCGATGCGCTGGCCGGTTCGGTACATGGGTTGCCTTTCCGGTGAAGTGCAGTTCGGTCAAATGGTGTGGCACATATCGAGGCACATTCCGCCGTCCGCGCTCGGATCATGCCGGGCGAACGGCGACGTCGCCGTCGGCGTTCAGCGTCGTCTCGCTCAGCTTCGCGCCGAACGCCCAGACCTCGGCGATCGAGGTCTCACCCTCGCGTCGCACTCGCACGCTCCAACCGCACCGGCAGTTCTCGGGCGTGCAAGCCGGCTGCTGACACATATGCAGTTCTCCTCGCGTTGGGGCAGGGGGGCGTTTCCCCCTCACCATCACCCTTATTCTACCAACACAGCCATGGGGGTCAAGAATTTTTTCAGAGAAACCCCAGGTCAGGCGGCGTTTGCTCCAGTCATGAGCCGGTCGGCGAGCTTGATGGCCTCGTCGAACGCCTCGACCGCCGCGCGGTACCCGACGATCTGGTTGCGCTCCTCGATGAGCGCCGTGCGCTCCCGCATCGCCTGGTCCACCACGTCGCCCTGCCGCAGAGCATCGCCGCAGGAGACGACGACGTTGGGGCCCAGGCCCCACACGATCGCGTTGACGGCGGCACCGGCGGCCGCGAGCGGGTCGAGGTCGTTGATCGCCCACCCGTAGTCGGCCGGGTCCAGGTGATGGTTGCGCAGGTGCTGCGCCAGCGCGCGGAACATGCCGCCGGTCCCGCCGGCGGGCTCGTGGAACCATGCGCCCTTCTGCAGCGCCTCGGCGTCGCAGGTCATGGCGGCCATCATGTCGCAGAGCTCCGACGGGGTGTGGTACTCGCCCATGCCCTGGCGGGCGCCGTGAAGCGCAGCGAGGTGATCGTCCACGACATCAGGTCGGTGTCGGAGCGGCACCACGGGTCGGGGTCGCCGGTCAGCTGCAGTACCCCGTACTTGAGCGCGGTGTCGGTGACCCGCCGTACCGCGTACGCCTTCTCCTCCACGCCGTCCTCGGTGAGCCAGCTCATCAGCGGGGCCATGCGGGCTCCGAGGTCGGGGCGGCTGGACCAGGTCGCCGCGTAGATCTCGCGGTAGCCCTGCACGAGCTCCCAGTCGGTGCAGGTGCTGATGATGCGGGTGACGTCGGCGGTGTGCCCCTTGATGGGGAACAGGGCCAGGCCGGCGACGATGCTGACGGGGATGTCCATGCGATAGCCACCCCAGTTGGAGGCGTGCCAGGTCTCGGCGACGGCCTCGCCGAGGCGCTGCCCGGCGTCGCGGGGGTTGCCGATCAGCAGCGGTGTGACGCCGCGACGGGCGGGGATGGGCGTCTGCACGGCGGGCAGCTCCCGGCGCGGGTCGGCGAACAGGGCGTCGGGCTCGGTGGCGGCCGCGGCGACCGGGCGCGGCGCCGGTGCCGGGCGGGGTGCGGGTACAGCGGCCGGGCGGGGCGGGACGGGTCGGGCGGTGAACGTCGCCGGGATCTCCTCGACTTCGGCGAACAGGTCGAGCTGGTCCATCAGGTGCTCCTCGAGGTGTGGGTGTGACGGCGCCCCACCGCCCGGGCCGGGGTGCGGCCTGGGCGGCGGGGCGCCGAAGAGGGGTCGGGGGTGAGTGGGGTCAGTCGCTCCAGGGGGTGCTGCGGATCCCCTCCCAGCCGTCGTCTCCGGGGACCAGAACCGCAAGGCGCTCCGGGTGCAGGACGTAGACGTATTCGGCTTCTGAGGCGGTCTGCTCGGTGGTGGGCTCCGTCGAGGCGGCGCCGTTGCTGGGCGGGGCGTCGTGGCACAGGCACCGGCAGTCCGGGTCCGGGACGTCGATCCAGCCGCCCGGGTGCTCATCGATGAGCACGCGGGCAGCGGCCTCGACGTCGCCCTCCTGGACGTTCAGGACGAAGCCGCGCAGCACACTCATGGCGACGTCGGGCGCACCGTCGTTGAGGAAGATGCGTCCGGTGAAGCCCTGCGGCGTAGGGCGGGCGACAACTGCTCTGGTTCCCATGGGGTACTCCGGGTGTGGAAGGGGCCGGGCTCCCTCAGGTGCGGGGCCCGGCCCAGTGGGTGAGGTGAGGTCAGGTGCCGGCGGGGGTCGCGGTGCCAGGGGCGGCCCCGTCGGCGGCCTCGTCGTCGGGGCGGGGAACACCGCACTCGCAGTGGGTCACGTGCCATTCCTCTTCGCCACCGCAGATGCACGGCCAGGTCGCGAAGTGCCAGGTCCACGCCCCGCCGCCGACGCTGTACAGGCCATCGTCGTTGGGCTGGATGATCGAGGTGGCCGTCTGGGAGCCCTCGTCGAACCACTGCCAGCTGACGTGCAGGACGACCGCGCGGGCTCGCCCTCGCGGTCGATGCCACCGTCGATGACGTAGATGGTGTCGGTGACGTCGTGGCCGTACTCGTCGGCCGCCTCCTGCGTGCGGGCGGCGATCTTGCGGACGGTGTCGAGGGTGAAGTTCGGGAAGAGCCAGCCGTTCCACCGGTTGTTGGGGTTCAGCTTGGCGTCGTAGGGGCCGAGCATGTCGTCGATGCACACCCGGGTGTCGATCAGGCGGGATGCTGTGTCGGCGGGCTGCTGCGGCTCGTCGGTGTCGGTCACGGTGTGTTCCTCCGGGCATGGAAGGGGCCGGGCGCCCGCATGTACGGGGCCCGGCCCGGTGGGCGGGGTGAGGACGAGTCAGTGGGCGGTGGCGGCGTGACCCAGTGCGTTGATGAGGACGGCCACGGCCTCCTCGGTGCGGCCTGCGGCCACCAGCGCGGCGTGCCGGTAGAGGGTCGCCGCGGCGTTGGCCGTGAGCTGGTCGACGAACTGCTTGTACGTCAGGTGGCGCTGACGCAGAGGCCGGTGTCGGTATCCGGCGCGCAGCGCGCTCGTGACGATCTCCTCGGCGCGCCTTGCGGCAGCCCGGGTCAGGGCGACGTCGCGGGAGGCGCGGGCGAGAGCCTGGTGGCCGCGGGGCGCGGCGCAGGCACGCTGGGCGGCCGTGCGGCCCTGCGACCGGTCGGCGCGCAGGCGGGCGCAGGCGGTGCGGATGCGCTCGACGTCATGCAACTGCCGGGCGGTGAGCCGGGCCTGGCCGGCGGACGGCGCGTCAACGTAGAACGAGGCCAGGTTCGCGACGTACAGCTCGGCGCGCAGTTCGTCGTTGTCGCCGTCGTCGCCGGGGGCCGGGTGGACGGCGACGATGCGCATGGCGTAGGGGTCGTTGTGGAAGACGACGAGCCAGCTGCGGAGCGGTCTTTCGAGGCTGATGGGCATGCGGGTCTCCAAGAGGTCGCTGGACAGACGAGAGTTGCGGCACATGTGGGACCCGGGCGGCGGGAGTCAACCCGCCGCCCGGCCTTACGGTGTCAGCGGCTGATCTGGCCGATGTAGACGTGCACGTCGCGGGCCACGAGCCACAGGCTCTTGACGATCAGAGCGGTTTCGAAGAGCGAGCGGTAGAAGTGGCAGGCGACCTGCGTGAACTGCTCGCGGGTCAGGCCGTGCTCGCGGTCCTTGGGCAGGAAGGACTCGCCGGCCTCGAAGGCCATGGCGATGGCCCGGTTGACGAGGTCGGCGGCGTTGCGGACGTCGGCGCCGTCGACGTCGTGACGCTCGACGGTCTCCAGGATGTTCAGTCCGGGGCAGGGGGGCTTCGGCATGAGCGTGGATGCGATGGTCACGATGTTCTCCAAGAGGTCGCGGCGGGGAGGGGTGGCTCCCCTCTCGCGCTGTCCTTATTCTACCGCTTTTGGGGTTGTGTGCCCCCCTATGCCAGAAAATCTCAGGTATGGGCCAGATCTTTCAGGCGCTCGGGCGCGGCAACCTGACCACGAGCGCGGTCGCGTTGTCCTGGCTCGCCCCGCCCGACCGGCCCAGGGCCAGGGCCTCGGCCACGAGCGAGCCCGCCCCCTCCTTCGGGTCCAGGGCCATCAGCATGACGTCCTCCATCAGACCCGGCACGTAGGTCTCCAGCGGGTGGTACACCCCGTCCGAGCACAGGACGAGCTTCGCGACCATCTCCAACAACACCGCCTCGAAGCCGATGTCGCCGTCTTCGAGGCACGCCGTCAGCGACATGTGGTCCCACGCCTTGGGCTGGCGGCCGGCGTCGCGCAACTCCTGCGCGAAGTTGTGGTCCTTCGTCAGCGGCAAGAGGTTGCCGAAGTCGGAGAACCGGTAGGCGCGGGCGTCGCCGGACTAGGCCAGGCGCAGCACCGGGTCGGCGGGGTAGTGGACGGTCACGACCGCGGCCGCCCGGGTCCATGTGGCCGTACTCGAATCGTTGAGGTGAGCATGGGGCGGGGCGATCTTGAAGCAGTTCCGCGCGGTTGCCACTCGCTATGACAAGCGGGGCTACGTCTTCCTCGGCACCGCCAGCGCCGCAGCCGTAGTCATCTGGCTCCGGACCTGACGATGTGAACAGCTCAGCCACTGCCCTCGGCGAGCCGCTGATGCCCGCACGGTACCAAGCCGCCGTTCTTGTCGAAGACCTCGGCGTCATGACCGGCGTTCACCCACACTGTGATGCCTTGGCCATGGACGACCACGTTGAACGGCGACTGCTCCGAATCCGCCTCCGTTACCACCGTGAACACCTCGCCCGGACGCATCCAGTGATCAGTCCCCCATGGCTCGACCCAGAGGCAGACCATGCTGCTGGTCTCGTTGCTCACGCTCGTCTTGGACACGCTCGCACCCTAACCAGCAACATGATCGGCCGGACAAGTCCTAGTTGCGGCCACCGCCGTCCAGGCCGCCGAAGCCCAGCACACCGCCGTCTCCGAAGAGAAGCTGGCCGCCACGGTGGTGGCCAAGCTCGCGAGGGAGGTGATGACCCTCGACGAGGAGCTCGCAGACACCCATCTGCTGATCGAGGGCCGGTTTCACGACCACCCGCACGCCGAAATCGTCCTGAGCATGCCCGGAATCGGCCCCGTCCTGGGCGCCGAGTTCATCGCCCACACCGGTGGCGACATGAGCGTTTTCGGGAGCTCCGACCGCCTCGCCGGTGTCGCGGGCTTGGCGCCTGCCCCCAAGGATTCCGGACGGATCAGCGGCAACATGCGCCGACCACGACGCTACTGCCGGCGTCTGCTGCGGGTCTTTTACATGTCAGCCATGGTCGCCGCCCGCTGCTGCCCTGTCTCCAAGTCGTTCTACGAACGCAAGAGAGCCGAAGGCAAGACTCACAAGCAGGCCGTCATCGCCCTCGCGCGCCGCCGCCTGAACGTTCTCTGGGCCCTGATACGTGACGGCCGAACCTTTCAGATCACCGCGCCACCCAGCCCCATCCCACTGGGCTGACACCCTCACAACGAGTCATCAACCGGCCTTGACAACCACATTGGGAATCAGTAGGCTGCCGCGCCGATCGCCGCGTGAATGTTGTCGACTGCGGCCACGAAAGCCCCCGGGTCGCGCGGTTCCATTTCGAGGCAGATGCCCAAAGGTGTCTGCGTACCGCGTAGTTCGACGACCTGAGACAGCAGGCGGTACTCCTCCGCCGGGATGTCGGCGAGGTGCTGGTCGAGGTACACGGTCCGGCCCCCGTACTCGGCACTCACGTAGCCGGCGAGGTGGATCTCCGCGACTCGCTCCCACGGGAAGGCGCGGGGCAGGACGGGGCTGCGTCCGTGGACGTTGCGCTCGAACTGGAGGACGTGCGAGAGGTCGAGGCAGATCTGCACGCCTTCGTGGTCCGACGCCTCGTCCAGGAAGGACCAGAGGGAGGGGGAGTTCGGAAGCCACTCCAGTGGCGGGTTCTCCACCCGGAAGGGAACCCCGCAGGCGGCCGCGATCGCTGCGGCGCTCTCCCGGCACCGTGCCGCCGCCACGTTCATGTCCGGTGGACGGAACCACGTACCCTCGCGCCGGCCGAGGTACCAGAAGCCCGCGTCGCTGACGAGCGCCGAGACCTCATGCTCCTTAACCAGGGACGTCAGCGACTCCACCCAGGGTCCGGTGCCCTGTTCCGGCTGGGCCATGTTCAGGTCGAGCGGGTGGAGGGTGAGCCCGGAGCCCAGCGCCCGCCGGGTCTCGACGACCCAGTCCGGAATCCCGACGGCCGTGTGGACGCCGTACTCGACGAAGTCGGTGACCCAGCCCTGCGCGGCCGCTCCGCGGGCGTACTGATCGCACGCGGCCTCGACGGCGACTCCGATGCTGACGCCGCCGATCACCGCGCGCCCCCGGCGGGGACGTAGGACAGGGAGACGCCGTCGTCGAGCCGGTGGAAGACGACGATCCCCGGACGCGGCTCCGGTGCGGGCGTCACGTCGAGCGGCGGCACCCGAAGGAGCCACATCAGCGGAGCGGACCGGACGAAGGTCATGTCGCGGTAGCCGGTGACGTGCTGGAGGGTCTCCAGGACGTCATGGCCCACGATCACGAACTCCTTGCCCGCTCGCTCCTGGATGCCGAGGGCCTCCTTCACGGCCTTCCGCTCCACGTCGTCCAGCTGCTGCGCCTGGGGGCTGGACCACAGCTCGCAGCGGGCGAGGTCCTTCAGCCACTCGGGGTGCTCCTGCGCGACGAAGTGGCGCACGAAGTTGACGGCGTGGGCGAGGGGCTCGGTGTACGCCTTCTCGTACTCCCCCGACTCGCAGTAGGGCCGCAGGCCGTCGAGGGACCTGAGGGAGGACGCCAGGGCCACGGCGAAGTTGGGCGCCCACCGGTTGAGGTCGTCGACGACCTGTGCCATGAGGCGGGCCCAGGCCAGGTACTCCGTCGTCGCCTCGTCGTGCGGGGGCTGCCGGACCAGACTCCGGAAGCAGTCGGCCTCCGGCACCTCGCGAGCGACGTCTTCAGACGTGGTCATGCCATTACCCTCTCAATCGCGTCGAGACCGCGGTGCTGGACCTGTGCCGGGGCCAGTTCTGCCTCGTAAGTCACCCAACCGAGCTCCGGAGAACGCTCCTTCACGGTCCGGAGCACCTCAAGACAGCCCCGCAGCGGCGGGACGTTGTGGTTGTCGAGCAGCAGCAGCCGGTCGCCGAACCGTACCTCGCTCAGTCCGGCGATGTGCGCCACCCGGACGGCCTCGAACGGCACCCGGTCCAGCTCCCGCTCCATATCCAGTCCCTCGTTGACGCACCAGGCGTAGAAGTGCCCGATGTCGAAGCAGAGCGTCGCGCCGCGCTCGGCAAGTTCCTGCATGAACTCACGGGGGCTCAGCTCGCCGTCATGGGTGAGGCTGAACGGGTTCTCGGCGTGGACCGGGGCGCCCAGCTCCGCCGAAAGACCCTGGACGTTGCGGGAGACGCGTCCGGCGACCTCGCGGTCGAGCGACGTGGGGCGGAACCAGAGGTTGCACTCGCCACGCCCGCCCAGCCTCCAGTAACCGAAGTCGGTGACCATGTAGCGCGGCTCGCATCCCGCGTGGTTCTCCGCGATCAGCCTGGCCTCGTTGTCGATGTCGAGGGCGTCGGGCAGTTCGACCGACACGAGGTGCCGGGTTATGTCGCCGACGATCCCCTCATCGAGAAGGCGCCGCATGCCGGGGTCGTTGGCCGGCGGGTGGTGGCCGCCGTACTCGACGTATGAGACCCGCCGGTACACGGTCTCGTCGAGGTGGCCAAGCGCCGGCACGAAGTCGGAGACGCTGATCCCGATCCTGGTCACTTCTCTCCCCCGCTCCACTCGTGCCGCAGCAGTCCGAGGATCAACTCGTCGACACGTTCCTCGTCCCGCTGGAGGTTCTCCCGCATGACACCCTCCCTCACGAAGCCAACCCGCTCGAACAGCCGCACGGAACGCGGGTTGTCGGCGAAGACCTCCGCCGTGATCCGGTGCAGATCGAGCACGTCGAAGGCATGGTTCACCGCCTGCACGACCGCCTGGTACGCGTAGCCGCGCCCCCACAGGTCCTTCTCGCCGATGACGATCCCCAGCCGGCACCGCCGGTGGGCCCGTTCGATGAGCGCCAGATGGAGAAAGCCGATGGGTTCCGCGCGGTCCGCGAGCCCGATCGCGAGGTGGACGATGCCGTCGCTGGAGCGCATCCAGCGTTCCAGTGTCTCGGCGACCTGCTCACGGGTGTACGTCCGGATCTCGTCGTCGCTGAGCCGCTGGATCTCGACGTCGTTCTTCCACCGCAGCAGCGGTTCGAGGCTCGCCGACGTGTGGGGCCGCAACTCGACGGCGAAATCGGTCACTTGGGTTGCCGGCCTCTCATTCATCGTGCTTTCGCTCCTTGACCAGTTCATGGATACATCGCATCGCGATCTCGGCGGTCGCAGAGTGGGCGGGATCGGGCACGATCTCCGACACGTCGGCGCTCACGACGGTGCAATTGTCCGCAATCCAGGCCATCACGCATCTGACCTGCTCCGGGGTGGCGCCGAACGGCTCCTTGCTCCCCGTGTTCGGCACGTACACCGGATCGAGTACGTCGACGTCCAGGCTGACGTGCACCTTCCTGCCCCTCAGCGCGGACAGCGCCGCCGGGTCGACCTCGCGGACGACCGTGACGAGGCCGCCGGGATCGTAGGCCTCGTCGTAGGTCGTCCAGGCCCTCGCGCCCACGTTGACCACCTCGCGGAAGGCGCCGCCGGCGGCGAGTGCCGCCACGAAGTTGCCGTTGTGCAGCTCGCCGGAACCGTCGAGATGGAGACCCAGGTCCAGGTGGGCGTCCAGGTAGACGTAGGTCAGATCCTCGTGCCGCGCGGCCGCGGTGACGGCCACCGGATAGCTGACGGTGTGGTCGCCTCCGACGACGACGGGGACATGCCCTGCCTCGAAGACCGCCGTCGAGACCTCGGAGATTCCGCGGACCACGTCGCCCACGTCCCCGGAGAGGACGCCCACGTCGACGGCCGAGGGGCGGTACCGGCGGGTCCAGGGCCGCATCCGGGCGGACGAGCACCGGACGAAGGCGGCGGCCCCGTCGGAGTTCTCGCCGAACCTCCTTGAGAGGTCGGGATCGACGCCGAAGAAGCAGGCCGCCGCGAGCGGGCCGCTCGTCAGCTCGGCGAGGGGCACGACCAGCGCGCCCCCGAACCCCACCCGTCCGGTGCCGTCCGGGTCTTCGGGCGCCTCACCCATCGGCACCGCCCTTCACGAAGTACGAGAAAGGAGCGGACTCGCCCGGGATGCTGAGGCTCAGGTCCGCGGCGGCGTCCCTGACCGCGCGCTCGCCGTCCCACCGGTAGGGAAGACGGATGATCTTCCGCCGGTCCGGTGTCTTCGTGCCGCCGAGGCGCGCGTACTCCAGCTGATAGGCGGCCGCCTCGACGGCCGTCTGCAGGTCCGAGAGGCGCGACTCCAGCTCGGGCGTCATGTCGGTCCGCACGAACCGGAGATGGTGCTCACCGTGGTCGTTGGTGGTCCGCCGGCCGTTGAGCACGACGAGGTTGGCGCTCTCGGGGGTGAACGCGAGCGGGGCGTGCGGGGTGAGTCCGAACGAGTGGACGCCGAGCGATTCGACGTACTGGAGGATCTCGTCCAGCTTCTCCAGGGTCTCGTCCACGTGGCGCAGCTGCATCCTCGGGTGGTCGAAGATGAGATTGGCCTTCACCTTGATGCCCTGTTCA
Organism: Streptomyces sp. NPDC005262; assembly: GCF_042872425.1. Lineage (NCBI taxonomy): Bacteria > Bacillati > Actinomycetota > Actinomycetes > Kitasatosporales > Streptomycetaceae > Streptomyces > Streptomyces sp. NPDC005262. The sequence goes on along the minus strand of NZ_JBIAKK010000020.1, from coordinate 45,704 downwards.
CGGGCGAACCTCATCGACCGCAGGATGTCGGTATATGTATTGCCCTTCTGCATTCCTTCGAGGACTTCGTCCGCCAGCGACTCGACGCCGATCGTCACCAGGTCGACGCCGCTTTCGGCCATGGCCTCGAAGTGGTGGGCCTGCGCCTTCGGTTCGGCGCGGATCGAGCATTCGAGTCGTGCGCCGAGCTCACGCGTGCGTCTCGCGCCGGCGTCGGCGAGCAGCCGGAAGTACCCCATCGGCACGGCGTCCGAGATCAGGTCGATCCGTGACACCCCGTGCTTCTCCACGAGTTCGCCGATGTCGTGCACTACGTCGCCGGCCCGCCGGAAGAAGGCACTGACCTTGAATGGGTCCTGGGAGGCGAGGAAGGGGTAGTCGCAGAAGTCGCACTTCCCCCAGTAGCAGCCCTCCGAGACCAGGACCGGGTAGATGCGCTCGTCCAGGTATTCCGCGCGCTCCACCAGGTCGTACGAGAGGCCGCGGACCATGGAGCGGATGGTGCCGCCCTTCGCCTTCGCATGGCGCAGTCCGCCCTTCTCGTCGAGGTAGGTCGCGTTCGCCACCTCGTCGGCCCGGCACTCGCCTCGCAGGTACGCCGCCAGGCTGGGGAACTCCCCGTAGACGCTGAACTTGTAGGCGAGGTCGGCGCCGCAGACGGTCATGAGCCGTTCGAGGTCCAGGTCGTCCGTCAGCTTGATCGCCGCTCCGCCGAACACGATCCGCCCGGCGAATCCGGCGCCGTGTAGCCTCTCGCACAGCTCGGTCGCCGCCTCGGTCTGCGTGTGGAACAGGGTCGAGAACGCGATGTGGTCCGGTTCGCGCCGCAGGATCTCCTGGCAGAGCACGTCCATGGCGCGGGTGAGCCATAGGTCGCGGAAGTCCGGATCCGGCACCTCGGCCCGGGGGTTGACGAGCAGTTCGTGGACGGCGTTCCAGTCGATCCCCGCCCGGGCGCCACTGATCGCCGCGCCACGGCAGTAGTCGCTCTCCAGGAACGACAGATACCGGCCGATCCGGGTGAGGTCCCCCGACTCCAGCGCGTCCTGCGAGAGTTCCTCGGCGGTGAGCGCCTTGAGCCGGGCGGTGACGGCCGCCCGCACGACATCGCTCTGCAGCCAGTCGAAGAAACTCAGGTTGCCGTCGAAGAACTCGACGTCCACCCCGTGGGGCGACAGCGCGTAGTCGAGCAGGACAGGAGCCAGCGGCGGACCGTTGAGCATGCTCACCGCCTGCGGCGGAACGACGACCAGAAGCTTGGGCTGTGTCATGTGGTCTTCTCCGCCGGCAGGAACATCGCCAAGGCGTTCTTGATGAGGAAGTCGAGCAGGATCCGTACCTGCGGGGAGAGGCCGTCCCGCGCGTCGATCCGCAGCCATCCACCGCGGTCGAACAGGGTCGCGAAGAGCTTCGCCCGTTCGCCGTCGAGGACGACGGCGCGCCCGGTGAGTCCGCTCAAGAGCGTGGTCCCCTTGTCGTCGGTGTGGGAGTGGTAGAACGGGATGATGTCGAACGCCTCCCAGGTCTCCGCGTAACCCCACTGCGGGATGGGGAATGGCGCCCGGGGACGCTTCTCGAAGTACAGCAGGCTGTGCAGAGTGCAGGTGGCGCCGAGGAACGGGTACGGGAAGCCCCTGACCAGGCGGAGCTGGTGATCGAAGTCGTCCTCGTCGTAGGTGTCGACCGGTTCGCGGTGGCTCCAGTCCAGCTCCCACGGGATCGCCGGGTCACCGGAGGGGTCATAGTGGATGTCTATCCCGTAGTGGTCGGGCTTGAGGGCGATGTCCGCGCCCGGTGTCAGCCCGAACTTCCCCAGGGCGACCGTCGCGGCGGATTCGAGCAGCGCCTCCGCGGTGTCCAAGGTCAGCTGGGCCTGGCGGCGGGTCTCCCCCGGATGTCCGAGGAAGCCCATCAGCTGGACGGGGATGCCGGCGTCCGCGAACGAGCTGACCAGCGTCTCCAGACGCTGGACCTCCGTGCCCTTGTTGATGAGGTCGAGGACCTCCTGGTCGGTGCTCTCCATCCCGAACGCCGCGCCGAGGCACCCGGCACGGGCGAACACCGCGGTGTTCTCCATGCGGTAGCTCTTCTCCAGCCTGAAGTCGGCGCTCCACTTGATGTCCAGGTCGCTCTCGATGAGCGCCTCGGAGATCTTCAGGGCGTAGGCCGGTGACAGCACGTCGACGGCGAAGAAGAAGTGCTCGGAGTACTTGGAGGCGAGCTGCAGGTCCTCGATGACCCGTTCCGGCGTACGGGTGCGCCACGGCGAGGTCGGCGCGTTCATCGCGAGCCCGTAGTCACAGAACGAACACTTGTTCCAGTAGCACCCGCGGGTCGGCGAGTAGAGCGCGCCGGGCTTCGGCGAGGCGTAGAGGGCGTAGTCCCACACGCCGTAGTTCGGGGACGGCAGGGCGTTGACGTTCTCGAAGAAGTACCGCTTCAGCGGGCGGGGGTCCCGGACGTGGACGAGATTGTCGACCTCGCCCAGTTCGACCCCTCGCTGGCAGTGGTCCGCCAGCCGCTTGATGAGCGTCTCGCCCTCACCGGTGACCAGGTAGTCGACGGCGAAGTCGAGCGCCTTCAACTCGGTGATGTCGTCGAGGTACTTGTAGAACTTGGCGGCGATCGGTCCGCCGATGGCCACCGGGACACCACGCCGCTTCAGACGGGACGCGAGGGCCATGGTGTGTTCGAGCTGGGAGATGAACGGGATCGTCAGACCCACCAGACCGGGGCGCATGGCCGCGATCCGGTCGGCGTGGTGGTCGTAGAAGGCGTCGACAACGTCGATGCCGAATCCTGCCTCGATCTCGCGGCGCAGGGTCACGAGGTTGATGCGGTCGTGCTCCATGCCGGGAGGCGAGGCGCTGCTGAAGGTCCGGTAGACCGAGGACCGGGACAGCAGCGTCAACAGCCGTGGCAGTAGGCTGAGTTCGCGGACGGCATCGAGATACGCCGGGAGTTCGTAGAAGGCCTTCTCGTCACGCAGGGTCGCGAACGCCTGCTGGAAGCGTCGGCCGTCATCGAGCGTGTCGATGAAGAAGGGAAGGAGCGAGTCCTCCTCGGGCTCCGCTTCGTATCGCCGAACACAGACGTCACGCAGCTGTGCGACGACCGGCGGCGACATGATGTAGTGCCAGAACTCGATGGCGAGGTCCCGCACCACATAGGAGTGCCCCGACTCGTCCAGTGCACCGGCGAGGTAGGAGAGGCTGTGGTAGGGCTGAGTGATGTCGGTCGTCCCGCAGCTCGCGAGGTAGAGGACCGACGGGTCGCCGGAGGCGTGCGGGAAGCGTGTCGTCCAGTCCTGGTCCTGCCGGTCGAGGACTTCCCGGACGGTGCGAGGTAGGAGGTCCTCGATCCGGACAGTCATGTCAGCGGTCGTACTGCACTGCGGCGATGGAGCCAGGCGCGATCTCGAGGGCCTTCACGACACGGACGTTGTCCGTGTTCTCAAGGTCCGCGGAGGCCAGCATCTCGTCGAGCTGCTGGACCGTGAAGGCGGACCGGCCGTCCTGCGCGTCGGTGCTCGCGGCCGCGGCCGTGCCACCCGTCGCCGCCACCGCGGCGGCGGCGACAGCGGCGGTTGCGGCAGCCGTGGCAGCCGCACGGATGATCTTGTTTTTGCCCTTCTCGCCGCTGTGCGACTTCTGCTCGTCACTCATGGTGCTTCCCTTTCTGTCGCCTTCCGAGTCGCCCTGTTGAGCGATTCGGGGATCTTGTATAGCAGCGGCTCAGGGCGTGAACAAGGGCACGATCGAAGGTCAAGTCGCCTTTCAGTCAGGCGATTTGAGCAAGTAACGGAAATACGTCGGGTCCGTATCAGGCCGCGGCCGGGGGCAGGTCGTCCAGGGTGAGGGCTCCTTGTCGTATGAGCTCCCGGGCGACGGCCTCGAGCGCACTGCCCCGGATGACGGACCAGTGCACGTCGCTGGTGACCGTCACCTGCCACAGCTTCCTCGCCAGGTCGCTGATGTCCATGTCGGCCACGTAGTCGTCCTCGGGCGCGACGAGCCGGTGAGTTTCCGGACCACCGGGCGGCGCCGAGGTCACGAGGCGAACGGCGGGATTCGGCCGCAGGACGCCATCGGTATGTCCGTCCAAGTCACGGTCGAGGAACCGGAAGTGGTCCGCTACGTGGGCGCCCACCGGCCGCGTCACGGGGTTGCCCAGGCTGACGGTCTGGACGGTTCCCTGGCGCGGACCGCCGCCGGGCTGCCTGCACACGACGATATACCCCGTGTGGACAGTGCTGATCCCGACGTCACCCAGGGCGTCCACCATGCGCACGGCGTACTCCGTCCGCTCCTTGGCCGTCAGGGCGTGTGACGCGTGGGTGTCCGCGTAGGCCCAGACCGGGAACTGACGCTCGACGAGGACCAGGACGTCGAAGCCGTCCTTGGCCCCGAGCCACTCCCCGATCCTTCGGGGCAGGTCTTCGAGGTTGAACAGGTCGGTCGTGATCGACATCAGCCCGCCGGGTGCCAGGATCTGGCCGGCTCCGGACACGATCTGCGCGAGCAGCCGTTCCCCGTCCGGTCCACCGTCCCGGTAGAGCAGGTGAGCGCCCTCGGGAACCTCCGGAACGAACGGGGGGTTGGCGACGATGCGGTCGAACTCACGGTCCGAGAAGGGTTCGAGCAGGTCCCCGAGGACGAAGGTCGCGTTCTCAATGCCGTTGAGGGCGGCGTTGAACCGGGCGAAACGGATCGCCCGGGGGTTGATGTCAACGCCCACGACCTCGTCGCTGTAACGGCTCGCGACCAGTGACTGAATACCGCTCCCCGAGCAGAGGTCCAGCGTCCGCCCTGCCCTGCTCCGAGGCGCGACGTTGGCCAGCCCGGCACTGTCGTAACCGATGTACATGACACGGTCACCGAGATCGTCGGCGCCGGCCCACCAGTCGGAATAGCGGCCCGTGTCGGTCGCAAGGAGGAGGTCGTGCGCGCATGTGATGTGGACCTGAGAGCGGAAGCCGCCGTCGGTCTCACCCAGCACTCCCAGCAAGAGCAGCACGTCCAGGGAAGGTTCACTCAGGAGTGTCCTGACGGTCCGCTCGTCCACGGCCCTGTCGAGCAGGAAAAGCCTGACCGCGGCCGCGAGCGGGTCCACCCCGAGGACATGCCTGTCGAGGTGGTGGAAGGCCGCGGGTTGGATGTCGAGCACCGGCATCCCCACAACCGCCCGGACCCCGGCCTCGTCATAGCCCGCGGCACGGAGGTCGTCGCGCACGGCGCCGATCGCCGACCGGTCATCGGGGGTCAGCGTTGCGAAGACGGCTCGGCCGTGGTGGCGGTCGCTGAAACTGTCGAGCGTCACGGTTCCGGTTCACCTCAACTCGTGGGCTGTCGCGCAGCATTCGTGGCCGGTGGCCCGGATGGCCCGGTCGGCGGCGCCGCTCATCGTCGCCTCTCGCTCGATCGAGGTCAACCGGGCGACTCCCTGCCGACTCCACTACCGACAGGCCGGGCTCGTGAGTCGTCGTTGTTGATGTGTCTGCCCTTGCGGGCGGCCCAACTCTCGGAGCAGTTGGTCCCGCTCTGCGGCTTCCCATTCCAGGACGCGTTCATCCACCACCGGCTGGTGCACGGAAGCTGAGGCATCTCGGGCCCGTTCAGACGGTCGATGGTGGCCTGCCGTTCTGCTGGTGGGCCTGGCCAGGCTGGCGGCTCCGGGTCCGGCCTGGACGCTCATGAGGTGGCCGTCGGCGAGGCGGATGCAGGCGGGCTGCCAGCCGGTGCCGGTGGCGGCGAAGCGGTCGAGTCTGTCGGTGCTCACGCGGTCTGTTCATGGTCGACGAGGCGGGCGGCCGGGCCGTGCTGGGTCCGGCCGCCCGCGGGGGTCAGGAAGTGGCCGGGGTGTAGCGGGGCTTGAGGGCGTCGATGATCTGCGGTAGGCCGCCGCGCAGCACCTCGGGCACGTCGGTGTGCTGGCGGGCACCGTCCAGGGCGCCCAGCAGCACGACGGGCCCGCGCAGGCAGTACCCCAGCTGGTCGAGGCGGATGGCGTTGACCAGCGACGTCGCGTACAGGTTCTCCGGCAGCCCCAGGGCATTGCCGTCTTCGTTCACGGCCACGGACAGGCGGCGGGTGCCATCGGGGCGGGCGTAGTGGGCGATCTCGACCCAGCCCTCGACGACCGGGCGCAGGGCTGCCGACAGGCCCCCGCCGGCGGGCAGTTCCAGGTCTGCGAGGGTGCCGTCGGCGTCGAGGCGGATGGCGCGAATGGTTGTCATGGTTGTCTCCGAGTCGGTGAGGGGGGCCGCCCGGGCGGCGGCCCCCAGGGGTGGGTCAGAACGGGCGAAGGGCCAGGGCGAGTTCGGTGATCAGCTGGCGGCCGACGTGCACCGCGTGACCGACGGTGAATTCGTCGGCCTCGGCGCGGGCGGCCATCTCCACCAGGCACTTCAGGAACACCTCGGGCATGCAGGCGATCCACGTGCGGTAGTCCTGGCCGTAGCTGGCCGTCCGGTGGGTGGCGGTCAGGACCTGGTCGACGGTGATCGCGACCTCGCCGGCGGCGCCGATGGTGAGGCCGAACCGCTCGACGAGCAGGGCCTGCAGGTGCGGGCCCCCGGCGAGGATGTCGGCGAGCCGGTCGGCCGTGTGGCCGGTGGTGAGCGCGTACGGGGCGGCGAGGCGGTCGGTTGTTGCGGTGACGGACATGGCTTCCTCCAAGAGGCCGTTGGTCGTGCAGGGACGGGCCTGGCCGCCCACCTGGGGGGTGGGCGGCCGGGCCAGGGTGGGTCAGGCGAACCAGACGCCCATGAACCCGTCCAGCTCCTCCAGGGCCTGCGAGAACTCCTGCGCGCGGGTGTGGGTGAAGCTGACCGCCTCGATCGCGCCGCGTTCCGGGTCGACGGCCACGAGCGTGATGCGCAGCTCGTCGGCCGCCGTCGGCTCGCAGATGACCTTCAGGACGAGGGAGTTGTCGGTGAAGCGGGCGTAGAGGTTGTTGGCGACGCGCGCGACATGGTCAGCGCGGTCGGTGAGGTTGGCGGCGAGCAGTTCCTGGGCGGTGTCCATGGCTTCTCCAAGTCGTGAACGGGAACGTTTGAATGTTGTGGCACACCTCGAGCCCGGGGGCGGCTTCCCACTCCTCGAGCCCTGCGGCGTCCGGCGGACCAGAGCCAGCTCTCTCTTCTGTTATCGACGTCGGCCGCTACTCTCCACGCGGCACTCCCCTTATTCTACCGCCACCAGTGAGCCCGTCAAGAATTTTATTCCGCATTTCCGCAGGTCAGACGGCTGCAGGCTCGGCACCTGCTCGGGCCACGGCACCGCACCCAGGGCCCGACTGTGCGTGTCCGGAACCTCGGCCAGCGGCCAGCCCGCCCAGTGCAGGCCCATCGCAACAAGGATGAACGCGTCCGCCTTGTCGTACCGGCCCGGCCCTTCGCACTCCAGCCCGTACCGCTCGGCGACCGCATCGCGGACCATGCCCTTGGCGATGCGCGCCCGCTGCTTGCGCGGGTAGTCCTTCGCCGGGTTGGACACCCCCATCGCGTAGACGATGCGCGAGGCGGGCGCCACCACCGCGTACGGGATGGCCCGCTCCCACAGGTCCTGCGTGAGGATCCACCACAGGCCCCCCAGCTCGTGGTGCCCGGCCTGCCCGCCGTGCCCGTACGCCGCGCCCTCGATGACGACCAGGTCGGCCGCGGCGGTCCGCTCCCGGACCTCCTCGCGCAGCCAGTGCAGCCGCTGGTGGCCGCGGCGCACCTTGGGCCGCAGCGCATCAGCCCAGCCGTCACCGGCGACGCCCGTGCACGTCAGCGAAGGGTCCACGCCGATGACGCGCGGGGCCGGGCCGGCTGTCGCCATCCAGGCATCGGGGGCGAGAACGAGGTCAGTCAACGAGGTCTCCTTGCACAGCAGATGGGGGGTTGGTGGGCCGCGCCCACGGGGGTGTGGGCACCGGGCGGGCGCGGCCCGGCTCGGGGGGAGGTCAGTGCGGGTGGGCCGCGGGCCCCTCGCCGCCCTCGGCGAGCTCCAGCAGTGCGCGACGGGCCAGGCGGGCGACGTCGCCGAGCAGCGCGTGCACCGAGTGGGCGTAGTCGTCCGCGCTGGCCTTGGCCGCAGCCAGGTACAGGGCCTGGCAGGTCTCCATGTCGCCGTTGGCGAAAGCGGTGATGAAGCGAAGGGAGAAGGTGTGCGCGGGGTGGCGGGGCTCGTCGTCCGGTTCCTGTGCGGCCAGCGCCCACTGGGTCTCGGGGCCCTGGTCTCCGTAGAGGCGCACGAGGGTCTGGCGGGCGGCGTCCGCCAGGCCGCAGCACACCCCGTACATCTGCTGGCCGGTGCTGTTCCGCAGGATCTCGCCCATCAGGTTCGAGGCGATCTGGAAGTCGCACTCAACGGCGCGGTGGATGGCGTCCATGAGCAGCTTGGCGCGCAGGGAGGTGTTCGCGATGCTCGGTTCCTTTGTCTGGGTGGTTGGGTGGGCCGCGCCCGCAGGGGTGTGCACCGCGGGCGCGGCCCGGATCAGGGGGGCTGGGTCAGGCTGCGAGGAGGGCGAGGCTGTCGGCCCATGCGCGGCCGCCGGACGCCCACGCCACGGCGTGCAGGGCCGCGCGCTTGTTGGTCTCGTCCAGCAGGCTCAGGTTCGCCAGGGACAGGGCGTGGCGTCCGGTCAGGAGGCAGGCCAGGCGCAGCACCTGCCACTCCGAGGGCGATCCGATCAGGGGGCCGTCGCCGGCGGACAAGCACGCGATGGCGACCTGACGCCAGGCGATGCGGGAGTGGCCGTCGCCGTCGTCGTGGATCAGGCCGGTCCGCTCCAGTTCGGGCAGCCAGTGGCCGTCGGTGGCGAGCAGCCACACGGCGGCTTCCTCCTGCCAGGCTCCGGCGGCGCGCTCTCCAAGGCGGGTGGCGAGGTTGGTCATGTCGTTCACGGGTTCTCCAAGAGGTGTTGTGGTCAGCGGGTGGTGCGGGGCTTGGGCGTGTGGCCGACGTGCCAGCCACGGCACTTGCGGTTGCGGCACTCGTAGGCCGCCAGGCGTACGGCGCCTTTGGCGATGAGCCGGTCGCGGTGGTCCTCGGCCTGCTCCTCGGTGTCGTGACGGCGCTTGCCGGTGCAGGCCCGGTTCTTGGTGCGGATCACTGGGGGCCGCCGGTGTCGGCGCGGGGGTCGGTGGTGGGGTGGAGCATCGTGGTCTCCAAAGGGGGTCGGGCCTGCCGCCCGCTCCCCTTTCGCCGGAGGCAGGCGGGGGACGGGTCAGGTGGTACCGGCGAAGTCGAGCTGCAGCTGTTCCTGCTTGCGGCGCGCGTCGATCTCGCGGGCCGCCTGCCGGCAGGAGGGGCAGACCCGTTCGTCGTTGCGGCTGTGGCTCTTCGCTCCGGCTTCGGTGCCGCGGGAAGGGCGCAGCTTCGGCTCTGCCAGCTCCTCGTCGCTCACGTCGTCGAGGGCGTCGATGACTTCGCCGTTGCACCACACGCGGCCACCGGCAATCCCGTCGAACTTGGCCTGGGAGGGCTTGATGGTGGCGATGCACTCGGCGCGGAACGGGCACGGCTTGCAGTAGCCCAACCGGGCCTGGCACAGGCGCTTGAGGTCCTGAGCGGTGCGCCAGGCGTCCTGGTTGGGCGCGAAGCCGTCCTGACCGCTGCAGGGTGCGCGAAGGGTCCACGCGCCGGTCACATCTGCTCCTCGGTGGTCACAGGGGTCTCCACGAGATCGGTTTCAGGGGTGACAGGGGGCGGCGGACCAGGCCGGTCGGGGCCTGGCCCGCCGGGGCTCACAGAGCGGCCGCGGCCGACCTTTCGAGACCGGCCTTGATGCGCTCGCCGATGTGCCGGGCGACGTTCACCGACACCGCGTTACCGCCCTGCATGGTCTGCTCGGCCTGGGTGCCCAGCACGATGTACCGGTGGCCGAACCGCTGGGCGGCCAGCTGCTCGCGGGGCTTGAGCATCCGGAAGTAGCAGTCCTCCACGGCCGGGGCCGTGTTCAGCAGCGCGGCCGAGTCGTGGGTCGTCATCGTGTGCACCGGGTCGGCGGCCGTCTTCACGGCGGCCTTGCGGTAAGGGATGACCAGGGCGTCGCGCAGCTCGGGCGGGACCGCGCCGCCGGGGACGACGAGGCCGTGATGGTTGCCCTGCGCGGTGACGGCGGTGATCGGCTCGGTGGCCGGAGCCGGGTTGGCATGCTGCCGGTAAGTGATCACGAACGGCTCCGCGTCGACCGTGACCAGGGCCTCGCTCTCGCGGGTCATCCGGGTACGCATCGGGTCGGCGACGTCGCTGCACGCGGTGTTCCAGCTGCCGCCCGTCGGCACGAGCAGCGCCTCGCCCTGCTTGATGGTGCGCGTGGTGAACGGCCGCTCCGCCACCGCGTAGGCCCGGTCGGTGCCGTCCTTGCCGTGGTTGAGGGTGATCGAGGACGGTTGGTGAGGGAACTTGACCAGGCCCGCGCGGATGCGCTCCGTCGTCGTATCGGCCAGAGGCTTCTTCCGGTCGCCGATGCGCTGGCCGAGGTCGTCCCAGTTGATGACGGAGGCGGCCGGGCGCACGTACGGCTCGACCTCGGCGTGACGGCAGCGCGTGCTGGGGCACCGGTAGCTGTAGTCCCGGCGGTACTTGCCGATGCGGACCCCGCGCTCGAACCACGCCTTCTTCGCGTGGACGTCCTTGCCGCACTCGAAGCAGAACGCCAGCGGGCGGGGCTCCAGGTCCGGCTTCGGCATCCCCTTGAGGCGGAAGACGAAGTTATCTGGACAGTTCCCCCTTGTAGGTGACTGTGTGCACGGAGCCGCGTGCGTAGGGTTCCGGACGTGCGAGTGGTGAAGGAGCCCGATGCGGCAGCCGGCCAGCCCCAGGTGCGGTTGGTCGACGCGTCCGGCGAGCCGGTAATTGAAGTCGATGAGTTTTTGCGGTTGTTGACGGTGCGGGCGTACTCGCCGAACACCGTCCGGGCCTACGCTCACGATCTGCAAAAGCTCTACCTGTTCTGCGAGGAACGCGGGATCGGGGCGGGCGGGTTCACGCCGGCCCGAGCTGTGGAGTTCCTGGAGTGGCTGCGGCTGGCGTCGTCCTCGCGGCGCGCCCAGCGGCTGGAGCTCGGCATCGCGACGCGCGAGGGGCGGGTGCTGTCGGCGAAGACCTGCAACCGGGTCCTGGCCGCGGTGTCCTCGTTCTACGAGTTCTTGATCGCGAGCGAGAAGTACGCCGGCCGGGACAACCCGATCGTCAAGAAGGTCGACCAGGCGGCGGCGCGTGTGCCGGACCGGTACCGGCCGCCGTTGATGAACGCCCGACGGCAGCAGCCGGTTCGCCGGGTGCTGCGGGTTAAGACGGTGGAGCCGGTGCCGCGTCCGATGCCGGACGGTGTCTACCGGGCTCTGCTCGATGAGCTGCGGACCCGCCGGGACCTGGCGCTGTTGGAGCTGATGTGGGAGGGCGGACTGCGGCCGGGCGAGGTCCTGGGGCTGCAGTTGGAGGACATCTCCTACGGCCAGCGCCGGGTGACGGTCCGCAAGCGGTTCGACCACCCGCGCGGAGTGCAGCAGAAGTCCCGCCGGGACCGCGTGGTCGACCTTCACGAAGGGCGGGCCCTGGCAGCCCTGAACGCCTACGTGATGCGTGAGCGGCCGTCCGATATGGACAGCCCCTGGGTCTTTCTCGTCGGGGGCCGGGGCAAGCGCCGGGGCGAACCGCTGGGCTACGACGCGCTGGTGCGGATGTTCGCCCGGGCCGCACAGCGGGCCGGGGTGCGCGATGCCTGGCTGACGCCGCACAGCCTGCGGCACACCCACGCCACCAGGATGTTCGAGGGCGGCATGCGGGAGCTGACGCTGATGACGCGGCTCGGGCACGCGACGCCGGACTCGATGAAGGTTTACACCCGGGTCAGCGATCCCGAGGTCGTCAAGGACTACCGACAGGCGATCGGAGAGCAGGACACGTGAGCACGAACGCCCCATTGCGAGCGGCGTCATCGCCCTTCACCTCCGCCGACACGGTCCCCCTGCACTGCGCAGAAGCGGAGTACGCGGCGTTCACCGACGCACTGCCAATCAGCGACCGGTGGCGCCGCAAGCACGCCAACTTCCGGCGGCGTTTTGTGCGCACCTACCCGGACCTGCCCTCCTGGTTCGCGTTGCCGCTCCGAGTCCGGCTCGGCTGGCGCAACGGCGAGGGCCAGAACCGGCGCCGCGCCCCCGAACCCGGCTTTGACACGGCCACGGCATGGATCAACTTCAACGCCCGCCACTACTTGACCTACCTCGCGCTCACCGGCCGTCTGCGCATGGACTGGGGCTGGCTGCTGGGCATCGGCGTGCTCAAACCGTTCCTCGTCGCCGACCAACTCGGCCTGCCGATGCGTGACCAGAGCGAGGACCTGCGCCATCGGCTCCTCGCGCTCGGACACGTCCGCGATGACGCAGCATTCCGCGTCCCCTGGGGGTTGATCCGGCTGGTGATGCACCGCGGCGACGCGGATCTGCACACGCTCTCCAGCGACGAGATCGAGGGGATGCGGCATGCCATCCGACACTGCGAGCGCATCCCCGGCCTGCTCCAGGTCGTCGGCGAGGACCGCTGTCCCACCTTGAAGGCCGGGTGGGGCACCAACGCCTATCGCACCGGCCTTGCGCTGTTCCACGCCGGCATCACCGGCCGACCGCCCGCCCGGGAGGAGACGGTTCCGTTGCCGCGGCTCAGCGGGAAACCGCGCATCGACGCCGTCTTCGAACGCTTTCTGGCCGAACGCGCCCTGGTGCTGCGGCCCGAGAGCATGTCCAGCACCCGCGGCGGGCTGCGCCGCTTCGGGCTCTGGCTGGACACCGAACGCCCGCACATTGCCAGCCTCGACCAGCTCAACCGGGCCGACCTGGTCGACTTCATGGACTCCGTCCACCGGCTGCACAAGATCAAGCATCCGGACCAGCCACTGAGCCGGGCCTACCGCGCCGGCATCATCTCCACCGTCGCCGTGCTCTTCCGCTACGCCGCTGTCGCCGAGTGGGACGACGTCCCTGCCCGCCCTTTGATCACGCACGCCGACATGCCCCGCGTCATCGAACGCGTCCCCCGCTTCATTCCTGCCGACCAGCTCGGCCCGGTCATGGACCGCGTCCGGGCCCTTGGCTGTCCCCTCCAGCGGTGCGCGCTGCTGGTCGCCCGGTGGAGCGGCGCCCGCCGCACCGAGATCCGCAAGCTCCACCTCGACTGCCTCGACGTCTACCCCGACGGCACGCCCCGGCTTCGGCTCGCAGCGGGCAAGGCCCTCAAGGAGCGCACCGTCCCGCTCCACGAGGAAGCCGCCGAGGCCCTCCGTACTCTCGCCGCACTGCGGCAGGTCCAATCCGACCGTGGGATCCACGACCCTGATCTCGGACGCCCGACGCGCTACCTCTTCCTGCGCAACGGCGTGATCGCAGGCCCCGACTACCTCTTCGCCCACCCGCTCCGCGTGATCTGCGAAGAGCTGGCCATCCTTAACGGCGTCGGCAAACCTGCGATCCACCCCCACCGGTTCCGGCACACCCTGGGCACCCAACTCGCCGAGAAGGGTGCTCGGGTCCAGACCATCATGAAGGTCCTCGGCCACAAGAGCCCCGGCATGTCGATGACGTACACGCACATCTCCGACCCCACCGTCCTGGCCGACTACCAGGCCGTGCTTCAGCCCGGCGCCACCATCGCCGGCCCCCTCGCCGACACCCTGCGTTCCGGGCAACTCGACCAGGACGCGCTGGACTGGCTCAAGACCAACTTCTACAAGACCGAACTCGAGCTTGGACGCTGCCTTCGCCTGCCCCAGGAGGGCCCTTGCGAGTGCGACCTCTACCTCAGCTGCGCGAAGTTCGTCACCACACCCCAGTACGCGACACGCCTGCGTGAACGCCTCTGCGTCGAGCGGCAACTGATCACCGACGCAACGGACCGCGGATGGGAGCGGGAGATTGATCGCCACCGGCGCGTCGCCGACCGCATCACCAGCCTCCTCGACGACCTCGGCGAACCACACGACGAGCCGGCCGACTGACCAGTGCGACTGAGAAAAACACTGGTCGAACGGCTTCGCCCAGGACAGGATGCGGCTATGCGTTTCCCCAACGAGGACCCCGAGCTGCTCGCTCTTGTCCACCGCTACGTCAGGCCAGACCGGCGCTACCTCAAACTCGGCGGCCCTCTCACGCGCATGACCGAGCCTGAACGCACCAAGTTCACACGGGAGCTCGGCGAGGCCGCCGGCGAGATCACGCCCCGCGAGCTGACCATCCTGCTTGAAGGCACGTGGCGCGAACGCAAAACCGCAGCCTGGCTCATCACCGTCGCCCGCAGAACTGAGTTCCGCGAACGCCTCGGCGAAATGCTGCTCGCCAGCGAGGTCTGCTTCGCAGGCTCGGCCTACTGCGTCACCTTCGCCACGTTCGCGACTCCCGCCGACGCAGATCTGCTGGCTGCCTACCTCGATCGCTACCTGCGACGCCCCGACCTCTACTACGACCAGCCGGCCGCCATGGGCGCGCTCCTCCACCTCGACGCCAAGCTCCATGCCGACCAAGCAGCCCGGTTCCTGACCGCGGACGGCCTCTGGCATCAGTGGATCGACGGACCGCCCCGCAAGGAGCACCACGGCACGCCAGACAGCTATCGCGAGAACATCAGCCGGCTCTGCGTCTTCGCCGATGAGAGCGCCGAGCACCGCCCGACAAGGAACCGATGACGTCGTCCTCAGAGGGGTGACACCTGATCGAGGGAACCCACCGCCGCACAACTCAAGGTTGTCCAGATAAACGATGTAGATGCGGTCCCGCCACTGCGGGGCACGCAGGTTGGTGTCGTCGCCGACGTGCGCGGAGGTGGCGCACAGGATCTGCGGGGCCTCGTAGCCGAGCTCCGTCATGGCCTTGACCCAGGTCCTGAACAGGACCCAGCACAGGGCGAACTCGACGACGTTCTCGATCACAACGTACGGGAACCGCTTTGCCTCGCAGGCCCGCACCACGCACCAGGCGGTGGGCCGGGTCCGCTCAAACGCGTCCGGCGTCAGGGCCTTCCACGACTCGGCGTCGTCGTCGTCACCGAGCTGGTCCAGGACGTCGAACAGGTTGAGCTGATCGGTCGGGTGAACGCGGCCGCCGGCCGGGGACACCTCGGTGCAGATGATGCTTGCCCACAGAAGAAGGGCGCGGGGCAGGAACCGCATCGGGTAGCCGCTGACGTCGGCGGTCAGGTGCTCGATGGTCGGGTGGTTCGCGGCGTGCGAGTCCATCGCGGTCTGCCAGTGGTTCATGGCGAGCTTGCCCTGCCATCCGGATTCCACCAGGCCGGAGGAGGAGCCGCCGGCCCCGGCGAGCAGGTCGTTGAACGTCAGCTCGACGTCGCGGGGAAGAATGGTCAACACGGTGTTCTCCAAGAGGTGCGGGTCGGCCCCGCCGATGGGGCGGGGCCGAAGCGGGTCAGGTGCGGGCGGGGCAGGGGCCGGTGAGGCGGGCGATCAGCAGCGGCAGGGCCGCGGCGTCGCCGATGCGGCGGGCGTAGTCGATGGCCTCACCCAGCTGGGCGCGCTGCGCGTCGGTGACGGGGTGGTTGATGACGCACCAGCACTGGCGGGCCGGGGCGGGCGCCGCCTGCGGCTCGGGGGCTTCGGGGACGGTGTCCACGGGTGGTGTCTCCAAGAGGTACGGCGCGGCCCCGCACACGTCGGTGCGGGGCCGGGCGGGTCGGGTGGGGGTCAGGCGCCGATCGGGGTGACGAAGACCGTCCGCACGACCTGGTGGCGGTGCCAGACGGTCAGCGGCCACTCGGTGCCGCCCTGCTCGTGGACCTGCTGCCAGCCGTCCTGGTCAAGCTGGTGGGTGTAGAGGCCGTACTCCTTGACCGCCTGCAGGTGGGTGTCGAACGGGTCGGAGACGAGCCGTCCGACTGCGGTGTGCTGGGGGCTGACGCCGAGGACGACGACCCCGTAGAGCTGCGAGCGGTCCGACACGGACTCGCCGAGGACCTGCCCGGCGGTCTTCGTGTCGGCGTCGCCCATGCTGTGCAGGTAGATCGCGATCGCGGCGAGCATCGCCTTGATGTCGGCGGCGCACTTGCTGTGTTCGCCCTCGGGGGTGGAGTCGTAGACCAGGGCGTCGAAGTTCGGGTTGTCCTTGTGGCTGCGCACGATCCGCCAGCCGGTGACGTCCTCGAGGCGGGTGGGCAGCTCGTGCTCGTCGGCGATGACCAGGTGCGTGCCGTCGGGGAGGTTGACGTAGATGACGTTCTGGCCACCGGCGGTGTCGAGGTCGCAGACCAGTCCGGCCGCGCGCAGCGGGGTGGTGACGGCGTCGTACTGCGTCCAAAGGGCCTGCCACTGCGGGTCGTTCAAGCCGCCGTGGTCGGGCAGGGAAGCGAGGGTCATCGTGATCTCCAAGAGGTGAGCGGTCGACACAGTACAGGGTTGTGGCACATCTTGGAACCGGGCGGCGGGATTGCCCGCCGCCCGGACCGGGGTGGGTCAGTCGCCGGCGGGGTGCTGGAGGGTCAGCACGGGGGCCGGGGCGGGCTCGGGGCCAGGTTGGCGATCTGGCCCTGCAGGCGCTTCAGTTCGGCCCTCTGGCGGGCGATGTGCTTGCGCTCGGCGGCGTCGGCCTCGACGTCGATCGCGTTGGCGTGGGCGTCGAGGGCGGTCGCCATGCGGCGGGCCTCCTCGGCGATCTGCCGGGCCTGGTGGGCGGCGTCGCGGTCGCGCTTGGGGCTGAGGTGGAACTCGGCGCCGCCGGCCTCGGCGAGGAGCTGCCGGGCGACCAGGTCGCGGGCGTGCTCGGCGCTGCCGACGTCCTCGAGCTGGATCCCGTCGCGGACGCACTCGTCGAGCTTGGCGAGCTCGGCGAACAGGCCTTCGACGGTCCCGCGGTTGGCGGTCCAAACGTCGGCGAGGGCGATCAGGACGGTGGCGGCCTGTGCGGAGGCGTCCAGGACCATCCGGTCCGGGTGGTCGCGGCGCAGGGTGGGCAGGTGGCACATGCGGTTCTCCAAGAGGTCAGTTTGCTCGGTCGGGTGGTGTGGCACATGCGGGCCCGGACGGCGGATGTCGCCCGCCGTCCCGGCCGGGGGGTCAGGCGGTCTGAGCGGACTGCCGCACGGGAAAGCCGAGCTCCCCGGCGAGCGCGATGGCGCGCACGGCGCTCGCGAGGTAGCGGCCGTCCTTGAACTCCCCCACGGGGGCGGTCAGGCCGTGGAACTCGCCGCTCACCTCGGTGATGGCGATGGGCCAGGCCTCGACGAGGAAGCCGACGACCTTCTCCGACTCGACGACCAGGACGTCGCCGTCGCGGATGTCGTCGCGGCACTGGGTGGCGTCGTATGCCTCGGAGGTGTCGTCGAAGCGGTGGACGGGCCCCAGCAGGGCGGCGTCCTCGGCGGCGATTTCGGCGTCGTTGGCGTCGATCGCGTCGGCCTCGGCCAGCTCGTCGGCGGCGCGCGCGGCGTCAGCTGCGTCGTCGTCCTGGATGTCGATGTAGTTCATGCGGTTCTCCAAGAGGTCAGTGGGACGTTTGAAAGATGTGGCATATCTGGGGCCGGGGGCGACTACCCGCCCCCGGCCAGAGGGCTACGTCATGGGATTGCTGGTGGCGGTGTAAACCGAGTGCGGCCAGACCATGCAGTCGGTGACCCTGACCCAGGCCGGCCTGTCCAGGAGCTGGGGGGCGCGGGGGTCGTGATAGTCCGCCGGTGACATCGCCTTGGTGTACGTCTGGTGCGGAAGCCGCATCCTGAATCGCGGACTGCAGCGCCAGCTGGCGAAGACGCACGTCAGCTTGCTGGCGGGGTCGGCCGACTGGGCGGGGCTATCGATGGCCGTCATCACCGTGCGGGGCACTTCTCGCAGTAGGTGACGCTGAGCCAGTCGGGATTGGTGAGGATCCTGGGGTCGTTGAGGCTGCGTGCGTTGTAGTTGCTCGGGTGCATCCGCCTGACGTAGGTGTTGTGCGGCGTCGACTGGGCGCACTGGACGCAGTCTTGGATGTGCATGGGCTGTCCCTCCGTTCGCGGTGTCGTGGGCGGGGGGCCTTTCCCCCTCACCACTGCCCTTATTCTATCGCCTTTGGGGTGGGGGTCCAGTTTTATTTTTTGTGTGACCGGGCGTCACCGGGCCCTTCCCGCGCCGCCCGTGCCGCCTGGCGGGCCAGCAGCCGGGCCGCCTCCACGTCCTGCGGGCGGTCCTTGGCCACCTTCCGCGCCTGGGCTTGGTCCGCGTGCCAGTTCTTCATGAACTCCCGCTGCGACTGCCGCTCCGCCTCCACCCGCTCCCGGTCGCGCTCCGCGCGCGCGGAGCGCGGGTTGGTTTTGCAGCCACGACAACTGGCAGCCGGAGTCGAGTGCTTGGGGCAACCGTGCGGCTCCCCTGCGGCGTCAGCCGCGGGGGTAGGGGGGAAAGGAAGAACAGCAGTAGAAGAAGGAAAAGAAGGGGTTCCACCGGTGGAACCCTTGGGGTTCCCCCCGTGGAACCCTTGGCGTTCCACGGGTGGAACCCTGGGCTCGTCGTCATCAGGGTTCCACCCGTGGAACCCTGGCTCTCGCCTCACCCCTTCGCCGGCGGCCAGCTCCTGCACGTCGAGGCCCTCGCGCGTCCTCGCATCTATGTCCTCGTGCGTCATCGCGGGCTTGGACGGTGCCGCGCGAGTGATGCCCGAGCGGGCTTTGTTCGGGTTCTTCGGCGCGGCGTCGGCGGCCTGGAACCGGGCGTCCAGGTCGTCGTTGGACGGGATCGGGGGCACCCCCAGCGGGAAGACCCGGTACACCGCCCGGCGCCCGAGCATGCCGACCTCCACGCGCTCGATCAGGCCCTTGGCGACCAGCTCGGTGACGATGGTCGTGCACCGCTTCTCCCCCACGCCGACCCACGCGCGAACACGCTTCATCCCCGGCTTGGACAGGCGGGTCTCGTCGTCGGCCGAGTCGCAGATCTTCATCAGGGCCAGCTTCTGGCCCTGGGTGACCACATCGGCGGGCAGGTATGCGGCGACGAGCATCAGGTGAATGGACAACTGAACTTCCCCTTCTGCGGGCACGCTGCCGCCCGCCCGGGTCGCGGGCGGGCGGCAGCGGTCCGATCAGGCCTTGTAGGCCCGCACGTTGATGGTCTTGGGCGTCTTCTGCGCGGTCTTCCTCTCGGGGACCGCGAGGCCCGCCTCCTTCAAGTTGGCGACCATCCGCTTCTCGTCGGGCACCATCGGCACCGTCAGGCCCGCCGACTCGTGGAGGTCGACCATGGCCTGCAGGTCGCCGGACCAGACGTCGTTCCCACCGGTCCACACCAGCTCGTTCGCGCCGTACACGCCCGCCGGCGAGAGGTCGACCTTCTTGCGGGCCAGGGCCTTCATGCGGTTGCCCTGGAGGGCCAGCTCGTGGCCTCGCACGTACTCCGCCAGGGCCTCGGTCCGGTCGGCGTCGTCGTGGATGAGCACGGTCTGCACGGCCGCGCCGGGGCTCTCGGGCAGGCCCCAGCAGGCCGTCATGAACGGGCAGTGGTCGCAGATGGCATCCAGGCCCGGGCCGTCGAAGTCGCGGCGCCCCTCCTCGGGCGACTTCAGCTCCCGCACACGCTGGACCCACCAGCGGGCGCGGGTGGCCTCGTTCGGGTCGAAGTCGAACTCCTCGATGTGCTCTTCGCCGTTGTCGCGGTTGACGAAGCGGAAGCGGATCCGGGCAACCTCCAGCGGCCCGAGCTTGGCCAGGTACCGCTGGCCGCGCACGTCCTCGAACCCGGTCGTGCGCAGCAGGTCCGCGTACAGGTACACCTGGCGCAGCTCGGCCGCCGAGGGCCCGTAGCGGCGCACCTTCTCCCACAGGTACGTCGACTTCGTCTTGACGTCCTCCACGGTCACCCCGTGCTCGGCGGCCACCTTGGGCCGGTGCCGGGCCGGGACGCGGGCAGCGGTGGCCTGGTCGAGCTGCACGGCGTCGATGTGGCCCCGGATCGTGTCGTCGGCCACCGCCCTCTCCACCAGCCAGCCGTACTCGGTGCGGGCGGCACCGAGCAGGCCCTCGTGGATGTAGGTGCCGAGGATGGCGGCTCGCTTCTCGGACCAGTCGGAGGGGGTGGTCCCGAACAGGACGTAGGCGGCGCGGCGCTCACACACGGTGTCGGATGCGCCGAGCTGGCGCTGCAGGGATCGCGGCCGTCTCGCGTCGACGTCGTGAGCGGCTGTCCACAGGGACACGCTTTCCATAGGTTCTGCGGTCATCAGGTACTCCTGGAAGTAGGGCGGCTCAACGCCGGGCGGGGACCTTGGATGCCGTGGTCTTGGCGGGGTTTCGCTTGCGCGCAGGCCGGCGTGTCGGCTCCGGCACGGTCACGTCGTCGGGGTCGACGTCGGGCTCCTCGGCGGCCTTGCGCTCCGCTGCGGCGCGCAGCCGGTCGGCGTCACTTGCCGAGCCCTGGCCCATGTCGGTGGGCGGGTTCTCGAGGACGGCGACCTTCCGCTCGATCGCCCCACGGATCGAGACGACCTCGGCGCGGGTCAGGCCGGTGTCGTCCTTGGCGGCCTCCCACCACAGCTCGCGCAGCTTCTCGACGTCCTGCAGCTCCTCGACGTCGTTGTCCTCCAGCCACGCCTGCACGCGGTCGCCGACCAGGGCGGGCATCTGGCGGGGCTGGGAGTCCATCGAGCAGCCGAGCCGGTTGAACACCAGGTCCTCGACGGTGAAGTTCTCCAGGACGAGCGGCTTGCCGTCCTCGACCCGCAGCTGCAGCGAGCGGGCCTTGATGACCTGAGGTGCCCTGCCACGGCGCATGCGCACCCACACCGAGCAGTCGAAAGCCAAATCCTTCTGGGCCTGGACCTTCCACTCCCTCAGCACGCGGCCGCGGTTGTCCTTGACCGGCTTGCCGCCCTCGTCGATGGCGGTGATCTGCTTGCCCCGGGCGGTGATGATCGCGATGCCGGGGAAGGTCTGCAGCAGGTGGATGACTTCCAGCCAGCGTTCGGTGGCGTCGTTCCACAGGTTCATGCCGACGTCGATCGAGGCGTCCGGGTTCTCCTGCAGGAGCTGCGCGTTGTTCCTGCTGCGCCGGGCCCGCTCGTTGGTCCAGGTCTTAAGCATCCGCCACAGCGCGGTACCCGAGTCGACGGACAGCACCACGGGCGGTTCGCCGGCGGCCGCCGCCCGGCGGGCTTCGAGGAACACAGCCCGGATCTGCTCCAGGATGTCCCGGTAGGTGCCGTCGTGCTCGATGATCAGGTAGCGGGCGCCGTCGATCGCCGCGTACTCGTCGGCACTGCCTTCGGCGAGGTCGACCCAGTACATCTGGCCGACGAGCTCGGAGGCGGAGAACTCGGCGGCGGAGTAGGTATTGTGCGTGACAACGAAGTGCTCGGTCACGTACAGGTGATCCTCAGCGGCGACCCTGATGCACCGGGCGGGTTTCACACCGAGGAACGTGATCTCCTTGACGATCCGCCACGGCATCATCGCCATCCGCTTCGGCCGCGCGGCCTGCCACCTCTCGACCTTGCGCGACAGCGCGAACGGGCAAACACCTGGCTGCAAGCGCACCCGGAGCCGAAACGCGAGCTGTCCCTCTCGCAACTCACCATCAGCCGTGCGGAACTTCGGCGTCTTGGTGGACGTCGAGGCGGTGCCGCCCAGGGACTCGACCAGTTCGCGGACATCGGCCGCAAGGCGATGGGAACTCGTGTAGAAGAGCGCCCCGGTCTTCTCCACCCCGCCGTCGGTGTCCATCAGCCCGCGCAGCAGCGCCAGCCGGTCGTCAACGCTGGCCCGCTTATACGGCTCGGGGATGAACTTGTTCTCGCTGCGGTGCCCGTGCAGGCAGAGGTCACGAAGCCGGGTGAGCGTCGCACCGCCCCGCAGGAAGATGTTGCGGGGGTCGCTCTTGTCCTCGGCCACGGTGTCGCCGGGGGGCAGTGCCGCCCGGACTGCCGCGTGGAGCTCCGGGTCTGCGCTGAAGAAACTGACCGTCTGCGTGATGCCACCGTCTCCGAGGAGGAGACCAAGCAGGTACGGGTTCAGCGGGAGCGGAGTGCCGTTCTGCGCGTAGTGCACGGGCTGCACCATCGGCAGGTGCACCACCCGGCCCGCCTTGAGCAGTTCGGCGATCGCATCGGTGGTCAGGACGCGGCCGGGGTGGTTCCGGCGCTCTCCGTTTTTGCGCCGCCGGTGCCGGTCCTGCGTCGTCCACACCTGCCACAGGTGGTCCCCGGCGGCTTCAACGGTCGCTCCGTCGGACAGGGTGACACGGTAGATCGGCAGGTCGCCGCGGTCGAACACACCGGTGACGGTGGTGACATGGCCGTCGGCGCCGATGACGTGCCTACCTTCGGTCAGGTCACCAATGCGGGTCCACCCGTCGGGTGTGGCGACGAGGGAGTCGAGTGGCTGGGCCTTCCCGGCGCCCTCGTCTCCTTCGAGGAGGATCAGGGGCCACGGGACGATGCCGGTAGGTTTGCGGGTTTTGAGCTTGATGCCCATCGGTACTGCTCCAAGAGGTCGTTGGTCTCATCTGGCGCGCAGGGCCCGGGTCTCGAATAGCGGCGCCCACTGGGCGTTGCGTTCGATGAGGAGCCGCACGTACCGGCTGCGGAAGTTGTTGTTGAGCCGGAAGACATCGCCGCTGGTGGCTTCGCCGTAGCGCCAGCGCAGGAGCTCGAAGAGCATCCCGAAGCCGACGCGGGCGAAGCCCTTGGCGACGCAGTCGGTGGTCAGTGCCTCCAGGTGCCGCAGCACCCACGGGTTGAGGGCGTGGAACGCCTCGAACCGGTGCTGGATGGACTGGCCGGGGTGGATGTCGGGCTGCTGGACGGGCTGGATGTCATCCAGGCCGGGCAGTTGCTGCTGGATGGCCAGGCCGGGGTGGCTGGCCAACTGCTGGACGGGCTGGCTGCCGTCCAGGCCGGGCAGTTGCGTCTGCTGGTAGGGCACGAAACCCCCGAAAGTGCGCTCACACTTGAATGGTGTGGCACATCTTCACCGATACGAGTCACGTGATCAACAGGCGAGGCACCCCCGGGCCCGCGCCGACGGGTCGGCGAACGGGCCACGCACGTGGTGGCGTTCATGCATTCCTCCCAAGAGCAAGGCCAGCGTCACCCTTTGCGACGCTGGCCTTATTCTATCAAACTTGGGGAGGGTGTCTAGCTGTTTATGCAGGTCAGGGGCGCTTTGCGGCGAGTCCGCGCGGGACGATCACGGAGCCGGGGCCGGTGTACCGCCTCTGCCGCAACGCCGCCTCCACCTGAGGGTTGACCGCCCACGGCACGGTGCGGGCCTTTGCCTGCATCATTGGCGCCCCCACATTGATCAAGGTGTCCAGCAGCCAGATCGGCGACCCCGACAGCGAGTAGTCCGGCGCCACGAACCCGCCCTTGCGGACCGCCGCCGACATGGTCTGCTGGCTGGACAGGCCGAACAGTTGTGTCGTCTCCTGCAGACCCAGCAGCGGCGGCACCTCGTCCACGCTCTCCGTCCACGCACCGGGCTCCTGCTCGGCGATGAACTGCTGCAGCACCTTGCGGTCCATCTCCTTGCGCCGGGGCGCGATCTTCTCGAAGTCCCGCACGAACGACATCAGCCAGTACGGCGACCCCGAAATGATCACCGCACGGTCGTAGTTCAGGATCCCCCGGCCCAACCACTGCGTGATCAGCGTCCCCGGCACCCCGTACACGGCTGCGAACTCCTGCCTGCCGGCCAGGAACGGCTTCGTCGGCATCGCCGGCCCCCTCTTCTCCCACTGATGTTGTATCTAGAATACAGCTAGGCTCGCCCCGGTGTTCGAGCTGACCGGCTGCTAGGGTGAGTGCTCCAAGAGGTCGAGGCCCCCACCGCGTGCGGTGGGGGCTTTGGTCTTTCCCGACCTGGGTCAGCCGAGCGGCGTCGGCTGCGACTCCTGGTACTGCGGCGGCGCCGCGTACCCCAGCAGCCAGCCGAAGCGCGGGCTGATGTGGAGCTCGGCCCAGCGGAACACCAGGTAGTAGGCGCCCGCGAACGCCGACGTCTCCAGCGACACCAGCATGGTGCTGTCCAGGTCGATGCCGAGGCGTAGGGCCTGGGTGATCAGCCATCCGGCGAGGATCGGCGCGAGGGTCCGCACCAGCGACAGAAGGTAGTTGTAGAGCATTCTCACTCCTTGGGTTGGCGGGCGACCGCAGCGTTCGCCCAGAACATGACTTCTTCGAGCCGGAACAGGGCGGCCTGCTTCTCCGCCCCGGCCGGCAGCTCGGCGTTCAGCGTCAGCGCGAGGTCCAGGCACACCGTGCGGACGTCCTCGTGCGCCTGGCGGCGCGCGGCGGTGTCGGCCGGGTGGAACGTGAACCGGCGGATGATCTCTTCGGCGTCCATCCGTCCCTCACTTCCGGCCGTAGGCGAGGGTGAACAGGTAGGCCCAGCCGCGCGGCCCGATCGCCACGTCGTGCGGCTTGCCCTTCTCCCGGAACTGCGGGTGCGCGGCGAAGAATTTGCCCACCCCGGCCTGCGTGCGCGGCCCGTACGTGTCGGACAGGTCCCGGTCGCTGATGGTCATGAACTTGGCCTTGCGCAGCGCCTTCTGCAGCTCCTTCGCCGACGGGCGGGACTTGCCCGGCGCCAGGCCTGCGGGGAACTTCGGCGGCGCGTAGGGCTTCGCCGTCGGCGGCTTGGGCGTCGGCGGCTTGGGGGTGGCGGGCGCCCCCGCCCACGTCTTCCAGTCCTCGACCGTGGCGAAGTTGCACACGTTGACGTCGGTGTGGTTGCGGATGCCGTACTGGTGGACCACCCACGAGTGCGTGACGCGAGGGTGGCCGGCGGCCGCACCCGGGTCAGCGATCCACAGGCCGTCGCCGCACTTGCTGGTGGTGTCGCGGTTCTTCCAGTAGTCCAAGTTGCAGTACAGAACCACCCGCAGGTGCGGCCGTAGCTTCTTCACGGCCGTCAGGAACGCGTCCTTGTCGGCGCACGACGGCACGGTCCCCGACGTGGTGGTCTCCCAGTCGCACGCGAGGACGTCGCCCGCCTTGGGCTGGGCACAGTGGATGAAGTACTCGGCCTGCGCCTGGACGTTGCCCGGCCACAGGAAGTGGTACCAGCCGACCGGCTTGCCCGCCTTGCGGGCGGCTGCGGCCTGCTCCACCCGCAAGGGGTTGGCGTAGGTGCGGCCCTCGGACGCCTTGATGATGACGACGTCCACACCCGTCAGGTCCGGGTGTGGCTGCAGCGAACTGATGTCGATGGCCTTGATCATGTTGTTGCCCGGTGCTTCTCCCCCACGCCGGACGGATGGTGCTGCAGCGGCGCAGACCCTGCTACGGGCCTGCGCCGATCCTGCTGGTGAACCACAGCTGCACCAGGCCCAGCAGTAACGGGGCGACGAACACCGCCACCAGCCACTTGCGGGTGTTGGCGGCCTGCTGCTGGTCGCTCTCGCGCTGGCGGACCGCGGCCTCCTGCGCATCCTCAACCGCCTGGATCCGCTGGTTCACCAGACGCTGGTCGGCCTGGTAGACGTCCTTGGTGACCATCTGCTCGAACCGCTGGCTCATCGCGGCGAGATCACCGCGCAGGTCGTCACGAAGCTGCTTGATGCCGTCGCTCTGGTCTTCGCGCAGCTGCTGGAGCGTGCGGTGCAGTTCCCACAAGGTGGGATCGGCGTTCGGCGGCTGCGTCACCGCGCACTCCCTTGGTTGGCGTGCCCCGCGCCGCATCCGATCTTAGGGGCACGGGGCGACACCACACTGGGGTCAGGCCATCTCGGGCTGCGGGTCGATGAGGATCGCCGACACGATCTCCATGTTCTGCTGGCACAGACCGCACTGGACGCTGGGCGTCCCGGCGTTGGAGTACAACTCGGCGACGTCGAACGGCGGCTGGCCGTAGTTCTCGCACGTCTCGGTGATGCACTGGACCACCGCGGCGTAGTACTTGCCCGGCTCGAAAACGAGATCGCTCATGATCCGACCACCATCCAGAAGACCGTCGTAGTGACCGTGGTCGAACGGGTGAGCCACACCGTCAGACCAGTTGCGGTGACGCTGGTCGCCCCCACACCGGTCACGGAGGTTCCCGGCACGGTGGTGTTCGCGGTGACGAACGCGCGGAAGGTGCTCCCCGCCACGTGCAGGCCGCTCACTGTGAAGCTCGTCGGGGCGTTGGCCGCGCTCGGAGTGATATTCACGGACCCGAAGGCCATGTTCCCCGCGGTCAGGCGCCCCGGTGCGGTGATCTTGTCCGCGCTCAGGACGATCTCGGAGTCGGCTGTGACCGGCCCCGTCTCCGAGTACAGGTTGATCTCCGCCGCCGAGTTGCCCAGGTCGCTTCCGCTTGACAGCAGGAGCTCGTACAGGCCCCCGCCCAGGAAGGAGTACAGGACCCCCGCCTCTTCCTGCAGGGAGGTCTGACCCGAGATGCCGAAGCGGACGTCGCCGGCGGTCAGGGCCCCGTAGTAGTCGACGCCGAACCGGCTGTCGTAGGTGAAGTAGGCGCTGCGCCCGTTGCCGTCGTCGGGCACGATCTCGGCGAGGACCTTGCCGGTGGCGTCCGTGGCGAAGAAGCGGTTGCCCGACAGCGCGAGCCGCGCACCCGACTTGGCGGTCTGGACCGTGGCACCGGTGATGACCTGCCCGTCGATCGCCCCCGCCACAATGTTGCTCGCCGTGAGCGCCCCCATCTCCACGACCTCGATCGCGAACATGTCGATCTCGGCCGTGCCGCTGCCACCCGTGTAGTTCACGAACACGATGGGGGTGATGTACCGGACGTTGGCGTGCAGCTGGCCGGGCGCGTTGGCGTTCGGCTTGACGCCGCCGACCGGGGCGGCGGACGTGCCCTTGATGTAGCCGGTGTACGTCACCCACCCGCCGGTGGTCAGGTCATGGGCGTTGGCGGCGACGAAGAACTGGCTGGAGGACGAGTTCGCTCCCGTGATGTTCACCCACGTCACACCGTCGGCGGCGAGGCCCGCCACACCCGCGTACAACTTCTGGTTGGTGCCGGGCGTGCTGTTGGCGACGGTCTGCCGGACCCGGGCGCTCACCCGGTAGGTGACGCCCGGATCGAACGGGATCTTGACGTCGGGCCGGTAGCCGGCCGCGATGTAGCCGACGCACCGCATCACGCTGCTGCCGGACTGGGCGTCGGCGACCGCGACGGTGGTCATGGAACCGGAGCCGGATTCGCTCCACTTGGAGGCCTGGTCGCCGAAGTCGTAGAACTTCTGCCCGACCTGCCCCTGCAGCCCGACCGACAGCCGGTCGACGTTGATCGTCCCGGCGTTGAGCGCGGATGCGTCGAGGTTCTTGATGGTCGCCTTGGACGCGTCGAACGTCCCGACGACGATCTTGCTGGCGTCGATGGAGGAGATCACGCCGGACGCGGCCGTGATGGTGCCCGCCACGAATTTGTCGGCGGTGAGGGTGTTCACCGCCATCAGGTCGCCGGTCAGGCTCAGGGCCTTGATCTGGGCGGCGGTGATGCTGGCGGCTATCAGGACCTCGGCGGCCATGGTCCCCACCGCGAGGCGGTCGCCGTTGAGCTCCCCGACGACCAGCTTCGGTGTGGTGATCGAGCCGTCGGCGAGCTCGGTCTTGCCGACCGCTGCCGCTGCGATCTTCGCGCGGGTGACGGCGTCGTCGGCGAGCGCGAGTTCGCTGATGATGCCGTTCAGGACGGCCTGGGCGACGACAGGCGTCGGCCCGGCCGGTCCCGCAACCGGCGACGGGTCGGAGACGACACCGGATGTCGAAACGGACACCAGGCGCACCCACACCGGGACCGCCGCTGGCACGGTCATCGTGCCGCCCTGCGCCGAGTAGAACGCGGAGAACAGGGACCCGCCGTCGGGGAACTCCGGGTCGGTCGAGGAGTGCACCTCCACGTACGCGAAGTCGGCCGGGGCCGGGGCGCCACCGGCGAAGGAGCCGTCCCAGGCCACAGCGACACCGCCGAGGACGGACGTGATCGTGGGGGCGCCCGGCACGGGCGGCGGGGGGCCGTTGACGGCCGCGACCGCCAGCGTGCCGTCCGGCTGCAGGCCGATGCTGCCGCGCAGGTCTCCGCCGTCGTCGTAGACGGTGATGGCGCCGTTCTCGATCGAGGAGTTCGCTAGGCGGCTGGTACGGGACAGGTCCCGCACCAGCCGTTCCAGGGTGGCGATCCTGCCCGCCAGCACGGCGAGAGTGTCAGCCAAGGGTCAGCCTCCGTAAGTGAAGGAGTCGGCGCGCGCCAGGCGCACCGTCATCCGTTCCTGCTGGTCCCCCTGCGCCGCCGTGAGCGTCCATCCGGTCACCCGCGCCCATCCGTCGTAGTCGGTCCACTGGTCGTGGATCTGCACCCACACGTCGTCGCCCACCGCGAAGGAGCCGAAGCGGGCGGCGGGGTGGTCGATGAGGTCGACCTCCGGGATGTCGCCGCGTATCTGGCGGGCGATCCGCTCGGTGCGGGCCCTCGCCGACAGCTGGTCCTTGCCCTTCACCGCGGGCAGGTCTATGACTTCCTCGAGGCGCAGCCGCCCGTCACGGACCGCGTCGATCGCACGCAGCCGCGCCCGCCCCTCACCCGAGCCGAGGGCGACGACGACCTGCGCGAAGGTGTCACCGTCGTAGATGACCGGCTCAGGAACGGCGATGTTCACGCCGGTCGTGAACGACACGTCCGTGCGGCGGGTACCAAGGCGCGGCCAGCCGATACGGAACCTGCGCAGCGGCACGTCGCCCGACCACTGGACCTGCTCGGTCCACTCCGGGCCGCCGTCGGCGTCGACCGCGTCGACGACCAGGTCCGCGAGGCTGCGGGTCTCCCACCAGCCGGAGGCGTACGGCTCCTCAGGGGTGCCGATCTTAGCCTTGGAGGTGGTGCCGTCGACCAGCACGCCCAGGTTCCCGTCGGGCTGCTCCTGGCAGTACGCCCACACGTCCCGCATCAGCTTGCACGGGTCGCCGTACGTGTACGGGCCGCGCGCGTTCAAGTTGCCGTGGAGGTCGTGGCGGCGCCCCAGGTACGAGGTGAACCCGGCGGCCTCGATCGGGTACCGGCCGGCCTCCGGCTCGGCCCGCCAGATCAGGCCTCCCCACATGAGCTTGGAGTCCCGCTCGGCAAAGATCAGCGTGTTGCCGGGGTCGACCATGGAGCCCAGCACATGCGCCAGGTGCGGTTCCAGCGTCGCGGACAGGCTGCCCGGCCCGTTCAGCTCCGGGCCGTAGGAGACATCCGACAGCGGCAGGTCCCATGCCAGGACCTGCCCCGTCAGCGCGCTGCACGTCAGATAGCGGTGGGAGTGCACGCTTAGAACACGCCCTCCTCGAACTCCACGTCCGCGATGGCGGTCGTGGCCGTGTCCACCTGCAGCGTTCCGGCGGCCGCGTTGTCCATGGCGATCATGGCCTGCAGCAGCTGTGTGGTGCCGCGCATTGCGGAAGGCACGGTGATGGTGTCGGCGGAGATCAGGTTCACGCGCTGGGAGCGGTCGCCGCTGGTGAAGGTGCCCGTGTCGAAGTTGACGCCCTGGCTCTGGACGGTGCCGAGCTTGAACGCGGCATGCCCCCACACGCTTCCGTTCATGACCTGCGTGGCGGCGACATTGAAAATGATGCGGGTCCGTACCGCCCACACGGGCACGGCTATGTTCCAGCGGGCCGCCGTCGGCCACGACACGTACGTGCCGTCCTTGTTCCCGGAATAGTTCTGGTCGCCACTGGGGGAGGCGGTGTAGATCTGCCGGTCCCGGCGCGGGTTGGCGATGGTCCGCAGGTTGGTGATCAACGCGTCGGTGATCGTCGCGGTGTTCGGCCCCATCGTGATCCGTGCGAGCGGGATCGCGGTCATGCCTGCCGGCGGCTGCGTCGCGGTGCTGCTGACGTTGGAGACGACGTAGAAGTAGCCGATGTCGTCGGAGGCCGGGTTCAGCTGCCCCTCGTAGTCGGGGTCCAGGACGCGCAGCACCACCATGTCGGTGCGCCCGGTCGCCCCGGTCGGGGCGATGTTCAGCGTTGCCGAGCCGACGTTGTACTGGGTGTAGGAGCCCTGACCCGAGGCGGCTCCCCGGATCACGCCGGAGCCGTCGGCGATCTGAACGCCCGCGCCGGGCGTCGTTAGTTGGGTGACCTTCAGGTCGTTGTACTCGGTCACGCCCTGCGACCCGCGGGACAGGTCGCGGATCATCATGCGCATGGTGCGGGCGGGGTGGGTGCCGCCGGTGACCATCATCGGGGGTTGGATCAGCGTCATTGGGGTGTCCTCACAGGGCGGTGTAGGCGTCGCGCCACGACAGGGCCAGACGGCAGGTGTTCGTGTAGTCGGTGGCGGTCCAGCGGATCTCGCTCTTGCCGGGCGGGATCTGGAACAGGTCCATGCGGCTGCCCGCCGTCAGGGCCGGGGCCGCGTTGCCGCCATTGCGCAGCACCCAGCGGGTGCCCGGCCGGGTGTCGATGTCGATGTGCTCCCCGGCCCCGAGGGTTATCTGCAGCTGCAGGTAGCGGCCGGTCTCCACCACCCACACCTTCGGGTTGGTGACCGGTCCGTCGATGCGGACCGTCGGCCACGCCGCCACGTCACCGGAGTTCAGGACCCACCCGGGCCGCTCGTCCGGGTTCGACACCCCCGTGGTGATCGGGGCGACCAACGGGGCGGTGAACCCCTGCGAGTCGTTGCTGATGTCCAGGGGCAGCACCAGCGACTGCGAGTCGTCCGCGTGCCAGCGGGGGTCGGTCGCCGCGAAGTCCAGCATGAACGGGATCCAGCCGTGGACGGCCTGCGCCATCGTCGCGGTCTCCACCCGCCGCCACCTGCCGTACAGGCGCTTGGTGTCCCGGCCGGGCAGCTTGGCCCGCAGCACCGCCAGGGCCCCCGCTGTGCGGCGGGTGCCATCCGTGCCGGTGACCTGCTGCAGGCGGGCCAGCAGATCGAGAGCGGCCCCCGGGTCGTCGGGGGTGCGGATACCGGCCTCGATCGACACGGTGCGCGACCCGTACAGGTCGACGCCCGGGAAGCCGCCGTCATCGGTCGGGTTGTCCACGTCGGCCGTACGCAGCTCCGGCGCGGCCAGGCCGCTGACCTCGCCGACCGGCAGCAGAGTGCCTCTGCCGATCACCAGGCCGCCGCCGACGTCGAACTGGTAGTCCCCAAGGGTTGCCATCAGAGCTTGCCTCCTCGCTGCGCGGCACGAAGGCGCCGCATCACCTCCGCGCCGATCTCCTGCGCAGCCCCCCGGCCGCCACCACCGGACGTGACGGTCACCGGCATCTGCCCGATCAGCGGCCCCGCCTGCTCCTTCACGACGACGACCTGCACGCCACCGGCCGGCCGGGCATCCATCCGCATCGGGCCCGTCACGCCCTGGGCGGTGAGGGTGTAGCCGAACCGTTGGGCGACGTCCTCGAGGACCGCCGTCGCGCTGGGCCGCTTGGACTGCCCGAGCGGGATGTACGCCTCACCGCCCGTGCTGGGCTCCGCAAACCGCACCAGGCCGTTGCTCGTGGCGTACAGGCCGGGCGTCAAGACACCGCCCTGCGCGTACGACAGGCCCTTGTTGGCCCGCCCCAGGTCGGCGACGAACTGCGCGGCCCGCGACCCGAGCGCCGTCTTCAGCCGGGACAGGCCCGCGTTGGCGACCTCGATGATGCGGTCCTCGCCGAGCTTCGTGGCATCGGCGACCTGGTGGATACCGGTCTTGCTCGACTTGATCGCCGAGACGATCGACAGCAGGTCCGCCAGGTCCTGATCGGACAGCGTCGCCGACGCCGACTTCGACGCCGAGTTCGCCTTGGAGGCGGCCGACTTGCTCTTGACGGCCTGCGCGGCCAGGTCGATCGCGGCCTGGTCGCCCTGCTCCGCGAGCCGCGAAGCCAGGTCCCCGTAGCCGGAGGCTGCCAGCTTCGCGAGGTTCTGCTGGAACGTGGCCGTCTGCTTGGCCGCACCACCGAGCTGGCTGGTGTACTCCGACAGCGACGCCTTCGCGGTCGCGGCCAGCCTCTCCAGGTCCTTGGCCATGGCCTTCGTGTACTTCGAGCTGCCCGTGGCCATCTTGTGTGTCAGGTCGACACCGTCGGCGCCCATCTCCTCCAGCGCATCAGCGACGTCCTGGCCGGCACGGCGGGCCACTGTCGCCAGGTCCCGGCGCCAACGCTGCGCCTCCGCGACCGACTTGCGCAGGTTCGATGCGAACTTGCCCAGGTCCAGGGCGGTGCCCTTCTTGTTCTTGGAGTCCGAGCCGATCCCCGACAGGGAGAACAGGCCCCCGGAGCCCCCGGCCGGCTCGTACGACCACCCGGACATGCCGCCGTCGGCGTACCAGCGGATTTCCTTGCCGCCCAGGCGGCGAACCGTCTCCTCGGCGATGGCCCGTGAGCGGGTGCGCTTGGTCGGCGACAGCGGGATGTAGCTCTCCCCGCCGGTCTCCCGCTCACCCCAGATGCGGTAGCTGCCTGCCGGTGCGATCTGCGCGACGTGCTGCTCGGGGCGGCGCACGCCGCCGTCCGCGTAGAAGTCGAGGACCGAGCCGCGCGCCTGGGCCTGCACACTGTCGGGGACACCGTTGGCGTCCTTGTCCCAGGACGTGGGCTTGCGGGACAGGTACACGGGGATCGTCACCGACTTCGGGGCGCTCACCGAAACGGAGATCTGCTTCGTGCCAGGGATCGAGCGCACACTCGCACCGATCAAGCCCAGCTGAGTTTGCACGGCCGCCATGTCGCCCGACAGCAACGCCGACGTCAACGCCATCGCGGCCGCACTGCCCTTGGTCTTGGCGACCTGCTCGATCAGCGTCAGCATGCCCGTCCACTCGGTGAGGGACTGCTTGCCCGCCTTCTTGAACGCGCCGGAGACGCCCTTCAGGTCCTCCTCGCTGATCGGCAGGTCCGCACCCCAGATCGCCCGCAGCTGACCCATGGCGCCCTTCACGTCACCGGACAGAAGGGCCTGCTGCAGGGTGTTCGCCGCGTCCGTGCCCTTGGTCTCGGCGACCTGCACCAGCAGGCCCATGCCGCGCTGCATCTGCACCTTCGCGGCCGCACTGCCCTTCTTCACCGCCCGCGACATGTCGGAGACGGCCATCTCCTGCAGGACCTTCCCGAACTTGCCCGCATCGTTGGTCTCTGCGGCGTCGGCGAACCTCTGCGCGGTCTTCTTGCCGTAGCGGGCGGCGATCGCGGGCAGCTGGTCCAGGCCGGCACGGAACGCTTCCGAAGACCGGGCCGACGACTCGGAGATGATGCCTTCCAGCTCGTCGGCAACCTTCGTCTTGCCCTTGCCGAGCTGCGTGACCAGCTCGTCCAGGATCGGGGCGGAACTCACCCCGAGCTTCGCGAAATGGTCGGTCAGCCCCGTGTACCCGGACATGGCGAGCGCCGACAGGTTCCGCTGGAAGTCCCGCTGCGACTTCAGCTGCTTCTGCAGCTGGTCCATGTAGTCCTTGAGCGTCGCCTTCGCGTTCTTGTTGGACTTGGCGACCTTGTCCTGTGCCGCCGACCACGCCCTGGCCGGGTCGACGATGCCGCCCAAGGCCTCCGCCATGGCCTTCATCTCGTCGGTGTACTTCGGCAGCCCGTCCTGACCGGGCGGCACCAGAAACTCCAGGGACCAGGTCTTCGACGCGTTGATCCTGGCCTGGTTGACCTTGGCGTTGACGATGTCCATGTTGGCGGCGAGCTCGGCCTGCTTCTTCACCGCGGTCGACCAGATGCTGTGCTGCTTGTCCAGGACTTCCATCGCATCGTTGCCCGCGACTGACAGCGTCGAACTGACCTGCCCGGACGAGTCCACCGACGCGAACGAAGCGTTCTCCCACACCTTGGCCTTGAGGTCCGCGAGCTTCGAGCCGCCGGTCGTGATGGCGTCCAGAGCGTCGGTCATGTCGAGGCCGACCTTCTTGAGCTTGGCCGCATCATCGGACTTCGTCAGCGACTCGGTCAGGGCCCGCAGACCCGCACCCTCGTCGCCCTGCTCGTTCTCCGCGCGCAGGGCCTCCACCAGGTCGTCGGTGGCCACCTTGGCCTTCTGCTTCGACGCCGAGTACGCCGAGTACGCGATGACACCGATCGCGAGGAGCGCCGTTAGGCCCGACACGGCCAGGCCCGCACCCTTCAGCACCGCCGGCATCGCCGACTGGCCTGCCTGCGCTGCGGCCAGCGCAATGCGGAACTCGCGCCACTGAGTGGTCAGTTTGGTGACCGCGACCAGGGCCAGCATGCCCCCGGCGGTCACCGCGAGCAGTCCCGCACCGATCTCCTTGAGCGGGCCGGGAGCGTCCGCGAGAGCCCCGGCGAACACCGACACGGCTTCCCCGACGACCTGCAGGACCGGCAGCAGCGCCCGCCCCAGGTCCATGCCCAGCGCCTTGCTGCGGTTGACGAACAGTTGCCACTGCCCGGCCGTGGTGTCCATCTGCATCCGGAACGCCTGTTGGGTGGCCCCGGCGCGCTCCACCTCGTTGGCGATGCCCGCGTAGGTGTCGGCGTAGTTCTTGCCGTCGTTGGCGGCCAGCGCCAGCACTGCGCGGGTGGCCCGCACGTCGACGAACAGCTTGGTAATGGCCTCGGACGAGCCGCCTGTGGCCTTCGCGAGCTTGTTGACGACGACGTGCAGGCCGTCCTGCTGCACTGCGGATGCCGCCGAGTCGTACCCGAGCTCCTTCATCGCGTTACTCAGGTCCCGGGTGGGCGCCATCATCCGCGTCATCATCCCGTTCAGCGCGGTCGCGGCCTCCGCCGCTGGGATACCGGTGAGGGTGATCGCGGCGTACGCCGCCGACAGGTCGTCGAACTCCACGCCGGCGGCGGCCGCCATCGGCACCACGTCGCCAAGGTTCTGTGCCAGCTCTTCGAAGGAGATGACGCCCTTGTTGACGGTCTGGAACATGATGTCCATGACGCCGGCGGCGTCACCCGCGGTGAGTCCGTACGCCTTCAGCACACCCAGCAGGGCCCGCGAGGACGTCTCGGTGGTCGTCAGGCCCGCACTGGCGCCCTTCGCTGCCACTCCGAGGATCGTCATGGCGTCGGCGCCGTCGAAGCCCGTGGAGACGATTTGGTACAGGCCGTCGGCGAGCTGGTTCGACGACTGCGTCAGGTCCTTCGACAGGTCGACGATCTGGTCGCTGAACGACCCGACGTTCGACTGGTTGATCTGCTGGGAGATCGTCATGACGTTGGCCATGCGCTTCTCCAGCGCGATGGCCTGCGCGACACCGGCCCCGAGGACCGCCGTCAGCACCAGACCGGTCTTCATGTACCCGTTGACGCGGGCCTGTGTCGCTGCCCGCGTCTCGGCATCCGCAGCGGCCTGCGCCTGACGTACGGCGGCCGCGTTCGCCGCCGCACGCTGCGCCGCTGCCGCCTCGGCCTCCGACCGTGCGGTGACCGCCGTCAAGGCGGTGGCGTCGGCGGCCTGACGGGCCTGCAACGTCCGGGTCGACAGTGCCGCACCACGAGCGGCCGCAGCCTGCGCGGCAGCGGCCCGCCCCTCCTGCAGCGTCTGCGCCTGCGCGGCCTGCGTGGCCGCCCGGGCGGCGGCCGCCGCCGTGGCCTGTGCCGCGGCCGCACCCCGGCCGGTGGTGGCCTGGGCGCGGGCGGCCATGGTCTGGGCGACGGCCTGGGCGCGCAGTGCACGCTCGCCGGCCATCACCGCTGCCGCCCGCTCGGTCTCGGCCCGCGCGGCCAGGTTCGCCGCGAGGACCTGCGCACGGCCGTTGCGTTCGGCGGCCGCAGCGGCGGCATTCTGTGCGGCCTGGCTGCGTTGCACGGCGGCGGTGACACGGGTCTGCCCGAGGACCGCGTCGACGGACGCGGACGCCTGCAGGCGGGCCAGGCGTTGTGTCGCCGTCGAGGTTTCCATCAGGCTGCGGTTGACCTGCTGCAGCTGCCCGTCGAACTGGCGCAGCTGCCCGGCACTGGACCGCAGACCGCTGGTCAGTCCGGCTGTCGTCGCCTGCAGGTTGACGTACAGGTTGTAGGCACTGCCTGCCACCTACTGCTCCCGTCTGGGCGTGAGCCCGATCTTGACCCCGCGCCCATCCGGTCCGTCCGGTACCTGCTCCCGCTCCATCTCCAGCAGCTCGCACCCCGGACAGGTGCTCGAATCGGCCACGTACGCGAACCGGTCCCCGCCCAGATCCGGCTTCCACTCATCCGCCCTGGTGCCGCAGCCCGAACACACCGCCCGGCTGTACGCCAGCCACGCCAGGGCTTTCGCCCGGTCCAGCGCCGACCAGCGGCCGTCACCGGCCCCCGTGAACTGGCTGTGCGGCATTCCATAGGTGTGGCATAGCTCCATCTCCGCCCGGAAGGCCGGGTCAGAGATCAGCCTTTTCCCAGGTCCGCCCGCAGCGTCTGGTTGATGACGAGAGCGGCCGTGAACAGGGCCTTCGCCTCGGCGTCCGCCCAGGTGTCCAGGAGCTCCTGCGCTTCGGCCGCGCTCATCCCCTCGACCTCCGCACCGCCGGCGTCACGCTCGACGTGGCAGGCGGAGATCAGCGCCGCGGGGAACGTGTCGACGTTGTACTCCATGCCCTGGTCGGCCTGAGCCTCAGTGGGGGCGTGGTCGCGCAGCAGCTGCTCCCACACCGGCCGCGGTACGGCCCGGAACGTGAGGACCATCGTGGCGTCCGCGAGGGCGTCCTGTGCCCGCGTCAGGCCCGCATCGGCAGCCAGTACTTGCGGGTTCGACGCCACCCACGCGTCGTGCTGCTCCTCACGGATGCCCTGCTCAGTGCATTCGGCCAGCGCCCCGGCGCGGGCCTTGGCCAGGTTCAAGGCCGCGTCTGTCACAGCGGTCTTGGCGTCCTGGTCGTCGCAGATCGACAGGGTCCGCTCAGGCAGCTTCCGGGCCCGCAGGCGGGCCATCTTCGCCGACCAGTGGGCGTCCTTGGCAACCGCAGCCGCCGGCGGCTCAGTGGTGTTCGTGGACATGCGGGATCCCCCCTGGATCAGGTAGTCGCCGGGACGGCGGCGTCGAGCGTCGGGTCGTCGGACACCGCGAAGGTCACGGTGAACTTGGCCGGGTCCGATCCGGCGGAGTAGGCCGGGGCGCGCGAGGCAACCCGGACGGGGAAGATGTCCATCGACTTCGACGCCGGGACGTCGCCCTTGCGCAGGATGACGACGTACCCTTCCTCGCCCTTGCTGAGGAGGGTTTCGATGGCGTCGCCGGCCTTGTCCTCGTAGAAGGTCAGGGTCGACGCGTCGGCCTTGTCCTCACCGGGGATCGACGTGGTGAGCGTCGAGCCCAGGTCGGGGGTGTCGATCGGGCTGTTGCCGAGCGACCAGCCCGCAATGTCGGAGATCGCGCCGGACAGCTCGGTGCCGGTGGTGATCTCCTGGCGGGTCGGGACGTTCGTCTCCGCGGTGATCTCCGGCAGGAAGTAGATCTTCGTGATGCCGCGGCGCATGAACCGCTGCTGGGTGGTACCCAAGGGGGGTGCTCACTCTCCGGGGACCCCGGCCTCCGGCAATGGAGGCCCGTCCCCAACAGGTCGCAGGACTGCGAACCAGGGGTGCAGCCCGTACCGGTGTGGCCGGGCGTCCGCGCGGGGGCCTCCGCGGTGAGGTGCGATCAGGCGTCAGCTGTTCGGTGTTGAAACCGTCAGGACGAATCGCTGAACGTAAGTGTAGGTGGAGCTCACGACACCGGTCCCTTCCTCCCGGTCGAGCTCCCGGCCGATCACGGTGGCCCCGGTCACGGTGATCGGGTTGAGGTACTGGCCGCTGCCCGGCACCCGGGCCAAGAACGCCTGCCGGGCCTTGTCGGCCTGCAAGGACGCCTGCTCGGCGGTCTGGCCCACCGACGACACCTGCAGCAGCACCCGTGCATCGGCGTCGCTGTCGCCGAACGACGGGCCCAGGCCGGCGACTTGGCCCAGCTCGTACAGCACGCAGTACGGGATCGTGTTGC
Source organism: Streptomyces sp. NPDC005262 (assembly GCF_042872425.1). NCBI lineage: Bacteria > Bacillati > Actinomycetota > Actinomycetes > Kitasatosporales > Streptomycetaceae > Streptomyces > Streptomyces sp. NPDC005262. The sequence continues at coordinate 7,896 of NZ_JBIAKK010000020.1, read as the reverse complement.
CCGTCGGCAGGGATGCCGTCGTGGGCGCGGTCCCGTACCCGCAGGAGCGGCCTGTCGCCGTCTGCAGCATGGCCTGCACTGCGAGCGCCACTTGGCGCCCCGACACACTCATCTAGTCCTCCTCATCGTTGTTCGTCACTGATCACGTCGGATTCCCGTCGGCGATCCGCCCGATGGCCTGTACGAACAGGGGACTGACCGTCTCAACGGCCGGGCCGACGTGGGCATATGGCGGCTGGTTGTAGACCCGGCCGAGGCTGTCGGGGCCGACGTACCCGAACTCCAGGCGCCGCCCTTGCGGTTTGGCGGTGCCGACGATCGCCGTCACCGCGTCACCGGTGACGTGCACCTCATGCGTCCAGGAGCGCCGGTAGTCGCCGGTCGGCGTGTTCGGTCCGGGCCTGCCCGAGGCGTTGGCCTTGATCTGCGTCTCCAGCAGCATCGCGTAGTGCCGTACGACGGACACCGCCGACGGCAGCATCCATGCGGCGCGGGCCTGCAGCTGGGCGGCGATCTCATCCGCGTTGCTGAACGCGCCGCCGCCAGGGCGCGGGGTGCCGGGGGTAGCCACTATCCGCTCACCTCCGGCTGCCACCGCCCGGACGCCCAGTCCTGCAGCAGCGCCAGCATGGCCCGCGTCATCTCGTGCGGCCCGCCGTCCAAAAGGTCGCACCGGGCCAGGGCGTTGCGCTCCAACTCGCCCGCGTCGACCGCCGACAGGAAGGCCGCGGCCGCCGGTCCCGGGTCCGGGGAGACACCGACGGCGACACGCGCCAAACCGTCGAACTCGTCCTTCACCAGCGGCGACAGGAACAGCAGCAGCTCCGCCGGCTGACCCGCGCTCTGGCGAAGCTCGTACCCGGAGACCTTGGAGGAGATGTCACGCCCGTCGAATGCCACGGTCCCGGTGGCGTGTTCGGCGGTAATCCGCACCCAGTGCAGCTGATCATCCATGCGATTCAGCGTACGGAGGAACTCGGACAGCCCCACGGTCTGGCGAACGCCCAGCTCAGCGCATGTGCGGAACTCTTGGCACCCAACACGCCTCGGATGCAGTCCCCGGCCCGGGCCTGCTGGCGGTGCCGCAGTTCGAGAACGGCGGCGGCCCGGCCGGGGGCGTTGGATCCTGGTGGCTAATTGGCGCAGCGCCACAGCAACGTTCACCGAGGTGCCGATCTCTGTCCGATTTGCCAGTAATGAGGGAGCTCTCCCGGCTAACTAGGCCCCTTGGGGTGAGATGAAGAGACCAATTTGTCTCCCTGGGTCATGTCGCCAGTCACCCGCTACGCGCAGGCTGTCACCGGGAGGTTTAGGTTCTGTGTCGTCTCCGTGATGCCGAGGATATTGCGAATACTGACCTTGGGCATGCCCAACCCTTCTACGGTGTCACCGTCGTCTGGTGCTTCGCAAGTGAATGCCAACGGCGACAGGCCGTCACGTACTGTGCCTCGGCGCGGCTGGTCAGCCGAGCGATGAGGGCCCAGCCCCCGGTTCGAGGATGGATGAGGGTCCGTGTCCGTTCACCGCCCCGGAGGAACCATGACCCATATCGCACACAAGGCACCACCGACCAAGGTCCTGAACGGGCGGATGCTGATGGCGGCCGTGGTATCTGCCGTCAGCGGACTGCTGTACGGCTACGACACGGGCATCATCTCCGGCGGACTGCTGCAGATCTCCAAGGAATTCCACATCGGGAACGACATGAAGCAGGTGATCGCCGCCGCGATCCTGCTCGGCGCCGTGATCGGCGCCCTTGCCTGCAGCGTGCTGTCCGCACGCATCGGCCGGCACCGCACGATCCTGCTGATCTGCGTGGTGTTCATGCTCGGCAGCGTGAGCAGCTCGCTCGCCCCCACCGCGGTCAGCCTGGCCCTGGCCCGGGTGGTGCTCGGCTTCGCCGTCGGCGGCGCCACCCAGACCGTGCCCATGTACATCGCCGAGTTGGCCCCCAAGGCGATCCGCGGCCGGCTTGTGCTCTGCTTCCAGCTCGCCATCGGCGTTGGCATCGTCATCGCGACGCTCGTGGGCGCGAGCCAGGCTGTGTCGTGGCGGGAGGCGATCGGCGCGGCCGCCGTACCGGCACTGGTGATGCTTCTCCTGCAGCTGCGCCTGCCCGAGAGCCCGCGGTGGTTGGTCCTCAGACACGGCCGCGTCGGCGTGGACGAGGCCACAAGGGTGCTTGAGGACATACGGCCCGACAGCTACGACATCTCCTCCGAGCTCGAGGAGATCGTCGCCTTGGAGGGACGCCAGCAGCGGACCAGCAAACGCAACCGCGGGTGGAGCGGGCTGTGGCAGCCATGGGTGCGCCCGGCTTTGGTGGTCGGCTGCGGCATCGCCGTCTTCACCCAGCTGTCTGGCATCGAAATGATCATCTACTACGCCCCGACCATCCTGACCGACAACGGCTTCTCCGAGACGACCGCGCTATCGGTCAGCGTGGCGCTGGGCATGACCTACCTGGTGATGATGGTGGTTGGCCTGGTGATCGTCGACAAGGTCGGGCGCCGTCGGATGACCCTGGTGATGGTGCCCGGCGCGGCGGTCAGCCTGTTCGCCCTCGGAGCCCTCTTCATCACCGGCCACGCCACCCGCGACTACGTGCCGTCCATCGTCGCCTGCCTGCTCGCCTTCATGTTCTTCAACGCTGGCGGGCTCCAGCTGATGGGCTGGCTGACCGGCTCCGAGATCTACCCGCTGTCGGTGCGTGCCGCCGCCACAAGCGTGCAGTCGGCCACGCTCTGGAGCACGAACCTGCTGATCACGCTGACCCTGCTGACGATGATCAGCATCTTCGGTGTGGGCCAGGTGTTCTGGATTTACGGGATGTTCAACGTCGCGGCGTGGCTGTTCGTATGGCGGCGAATGCCGGAGCTCACCGGGCACAGCCTCGAAGACATCGAGAGGCACCTGAAGAGCGGGAAGTTCCGCCCCCGCGACTTCGCCCGCGTCTGACGCGAACCACGTGGCAAAGTGCGGCTCCGAACCGCTTGCGGAGGTCGTGTGGGCCACTTCAGCTCAGCCTGGTGGATGAGCTGATCGCTGTGCCAGCGTGGTCCGGATATGGTCCGCCGACACCACCCACGCGATCCACGAATCACAAATTCTCCACATCGAGCCCGTCCACGAAGCCCCCCCCCCGGGAGACCGCCTGGACCTTGGCGGCGTACGAGACACCCGTCTCGGACCGAATGTGGCACCTGGCCGCGACCGGCTCCACTCCGGCACCCGTGCTCCAGACCCTGCTTCACCACCTCGCCGAGGGAGGCGGTTGGGAGACAGCCGTCGGCGGCCCCGTCGATGAGAAGACCGTCACCGCCGCCACCAAGCCACTCAACGACGCCGGGTGGAAACACACCGTCGACGGACGCTGGATCCGCTGGACGAACCTGGCCGAGGACGCCGGCGTCCAGAAGCCGAACAGCACCCTCGCCACCTTGACCGTCTGGGCCGGCCCCAGCATCGACCACCCCACCTGGCCCCTCACGGCGTCCCCCCACACGCCAAGCTCGCTGCTGGCCGCCGACCTCACCGACGACCTCCTGGAACGGCTCCGAGATCCGCTACAACGGGAGCAACAGCGACCTCGGCAGTATGTACAGGAACAGCGCAGGTCGGTGGTACATCGCTGGCAGCAGCAGCATCGTCTACCTCTCGTATTCCGACGATAGCCTTTGCGGCCGACCTTGAAATGACGCAGCCGCCGGACAGGTCGACGTCCTAATGCCGTGTCAGGCAATGTCTGCGTTGGTGTGATCGCGCCGCCTGCGCCCTCGGCCCAGGCGGCGCATTCACGAGTCTGCCCGGTGGCCGTCAGATGGCGCTGGACGCGGTGGTGATGCGTTCCATCAGCCTGGTGGAGCGGCAGATCTCCACCGTGGACGCCTCGGTGACGACCTCCACCAGGTCGCCGATCAGCGCGACCGGCGCCGACACGGGCGTCACCAGCCGGTACCAGGCGGAGCCCTCGGACAGCCAGTCCTGGCCGAGGACCTGCCCGAGGACGATCTGCCCGTGCGTGGACAGCACCGCACCCGGACCTTCGTACACCACGGTGGTCGGGGTCTGGCCGGGCTCCCCGGTCACCGGGTCCAGGACGGGCTGGCCGGCGGTGCGGGAGATCCGCACCGTGTCGGTCAGCTGCGCCTCCAGGTCGGCCCTGGCCTGCGAAAGATCCACTGGCACCGGCTCACGCCCCGGTGGTCTGGGTGGACTCGTCGAGCCACGTGGTGCGGACGACGGCGAGCGAGTTGGCATCGGAGATGTCCAGGATCCGCCACACGCGGTTGATCAGGCCGGGGTCCTGCGTGGCCTCGGTGACGCGCACGTGGTCCTCACGCGACGCGAGCGGGGCATCCAGCGGGGTCAGGAGCCGGTAGCGGTTTCGGGTGTCGTCGGCGTACGCCTGTCCTTCCAGGGACAGGACCAGGCCGGGCCCGCCGGACGCGAAGATCGCACCGGCCCCGGTGTAGAGGATCTGGTCGGGGCCGGGGTGGTACTCGCCGGAGTCCGGGTCAAGGACCGGCTCCCCGGGGCGGAAGATCTCGACAGTGTCCACGAGGATGCGCGTCTCGACGATGGGGGCGACGGCGGCAAGCGAAAGCCCATCAGAGGGCGGAGGAGTGCTCATACGTTCGAGCGTAGGGCGACGCACGGACAGCTCCCCCGGCCCGAGGAAACTGTCCCGTGTCAGCGAAGATTGATTCATTGCCACCGAAGTTTCACTGCAAGCGAGGGTTGATGAGCCGCCGGATATCACAAGGTGTACTGGTCATCTGCTCGATCGGCGCCATGATCAACATCGTGGACGCAATCGGGACGGGGCACCTGGAGCCGCACGATGTTTTCCCCGCGCTGGTCGCGCTCGGCGCGGGTGGTGAACTGCTCAAAGAGCAGCGCCCCAGGGCCGCAAAGGTGTTGGACGCCGTGATATCGGTGCTGCTGGTGGTTGCCGGATCCGTCGCGGGGGCCAGGGCGTGGGCTTCACTCTTCCGGGGCACGGCCCGTGACTGGCTCGACCTCGGAATCGGGGTTCTGGTCGCGCTCTACGTTGCCGTCGGTGCGGGCCGGCTGCTCGCGCACCTGTCTCGCAGAGCATCGAGGTCTCGCATGCATGCCGACATGTTCAGCGCGTAACACCGACATCGGTCAAACTTCCCTACGTTCTTCCACGGGACCGGGCGAGCCCTTGCCACCAGCGGCGCTTGCAGCGTGATGCCTCTGTCCTGCTGCCCATCTGCCAGATCAGCGGTAACAAGGTCGACTGACTGGCAGGCTCGCGCAAGTATCCGCTTGTTGGTACGCGACGGTGAGGAGCCCGGTGATCACTCAAGGAGTAAAGGTCACGGCGCGGTGCGACGACTGCGGTGGCGTGCTGATACTCGACGTTGGCCAGTACATCGACCATGGGCAGTTGTGGTGGGGCACCGAAGGTGCATGTACTGCCTGCCCCAACGGGTGGTGTGAGCAGGACACAGGCGGAGCGACTCCAGAAGAGATCAGGAATGCCCTGCTGGCAGAGCATGGGCCCGCACGGCTTCGCCTCGCGGACGACGAGTCAAGCCTCGTCCCTGTCTTGCGAGTCCTGCGCGAAATGCTCCGCCTGTCCCTGGGCCAGGCACGGGTGATGGCCAGCGCGCTCCGAGAGACTGGCCTGGTTGGCACGCTGGTCGAGATGGAGTTCATTGCCGACGGGCTGCAACGCCGGTCAGTCGCTACAAAGATCGAGAGGTGCGAGACGTCGGCCGACTGAACCCCCACGCACCCAACCAGAATGGCTTGACAAACGGCATTAGGAATCGCTGCGACAGGTCGTACGTTTCCGTGAGCCGAGGAGGAGGAGCTGCATGAATGACGCTGACTTGCTGCGAACCCTCGGTATCGACCCGTCGCAGCTGGGCCCCGCCCCACCGTGGGCGCCGCGCCAGAGCGCAGGCATTGAGCGGCTCGACGGGAGTCATCCGTGCGTACGCTGCGGCGATCCTGCGAGAGCGACCGGGGTCGTCGAAACACCCTGGACCGCTGCATGCCCTGCCTCATCGCCACCACCCCGCGCGGCGGCCCCCGCGCTCCGATCGTGGACACGCTGGCCGTTCTGCGGGAGGCAGCCCGGGAGGCGGGCGTCGCCCTGACCATCGTGGCCGACGAGTCGTAGTGGCCCTGTCCATGGGTGAAACACGAGCAGCCGCCGTTGCACCTTCGTTCGATGCAACGGGGGCCGCGTCGGTAGGGCCGTTACTACAGCTCCCGCTCGATCTGGTTTTCCGGGACCTGCTCTGTTTGGTGGGTCTTCTCGTTCATGACGGTGTGGCGAGACTGTTGCCCCTGGCCCTCGGTCCGCTCGATCTTGCCCTGCGCCTGCTGGCCTTGCTCGTTGCGGTACTGCACGCGCTGCCCCTGCTTGTACGGCATGAACTCTCCAAGTTTCCTGTGAGTCGGTGGGAGGCTGGCCCCGCTCGTTCGGCGGGGGATGCCCCTCATAGCGCCCGTGACCATCGTTAGGCGCACTGACAGCTCACCCCCACCTCCACACCCCAGCAACCACTACGGGCCGAATGGAGGACGTCGTAATCTGCCGTCGTGGACCGCTATCACGTGACCCTGTCGATCGGAGCCCGCACCGTCATGCGCGGCTGGTGGTCCGACGAGGCGGCGGCCGAGCGGAAATACACGCGCTGGATAGGCGAGCGCGGCGGTGTCGATGGCGCCCGGATCACGCTCACCGACGAGGCGGGCGCGTGCTGAAGTGCTGGCCGCCCGAGGGCCGCTGACGCTCCCCGTCCTGGTAGATGCTGACGATCAGCGGCGCCAGTTCCGCGTCCCGCAGGGCACGGGCCGACATGGGACGTTTCTTGTACGCGTAATAGGTGGATGGGTGGATGCTGCAGTCGTGCTCGGTGAGCGTCCTGTAGATCGGCTCGACTCCGCCGAAGCGGTCCCGGTGCTCGTCGATGAACGCTACTAGCGTGTGTGTGGCCGGTCGAGCTCGGCCGCGAAGAGACTTGCCGCGGCCTTCAGGATCTCGTTCGCCCGCTTCAGCTCGGCGACCTCCTTCTTGAGGGCCTTGAGCTGGGCGGATTCCCGCGTCGTAGCCCCGGTCCGGGCACCGGCATCGACCTCGGCCTGCCGCACCCAGTTCCGCAGGGACTCCGGCCCGATGTCGAGCTTCGCGCCGATCGAGCGGATCGCCGCGGACTCCGTCCTGTACTGATCACGAGTCTCCAGGACCAGATGCACGGCCCGCTCCTTGAGCTCCTTCGGGTATTGCTTCGCCATAACGGACTCGATCCCTCCAAAAGATCGAGCCTCGATCAAACCCGGAACGGTTCACACTGCAGTTGGCGCTCGGCACGCCGGACTCCCTGATCGGCGCGATGCGCCTGGCCCGCGCCCACAAGTAACAGCTGCTGCTGCGCATGGTGCAGCACCTGCACCAGGCCGGGCACGTGTGGCCCGCCGGCGAGTCGCTGCCCGCACGCCTGGCGTGGGGAGCACACACCCCCACCGACCGCACCACCGTCCTCACCGACGTCACCAACGGCTACAACGCGGGCGTGTTCTCCCCGGAGACCGCGGTGCGGATGCTGCAGGACGCGGGATACCCCATCGACGACGTCACCGAGGAGATCGAACGCAGCTAGGCACTGTTTCTTGGATCATGTTCGGAGCCAGATGGTGAGGGCTGCGAGGGTGACGGTTCCGAGGTAGATGTAGGCGCGTTTCTCGTAACGGGTGGCGACGGCGCGGAAGCCTTTGAGACGGTTGATGGCGCGTTCGACGGTGTTGCGTTTCTTGTAGCGCTCGCTGTCGAAGCCGGTGGGTCGGCCGCCTCGGGAGCCACGGTTCTGGCGGTGTCTTTGCTGGTCGAGGCGTTCGGGGATGATGTGCTGGATT
>NZ_JBIAKK010000019.1:0-160644 GCF_042872425.1 Streptomyces sp. NPDC005262 | reverse complement strand
ACATCCCGCCAGCTCACGCTCTTGCACAGCACATAGACGATGCCCCGCAGAGCAGCACGGTCATCCGCCGGCAACCGCCCGGGATACCGATACCGTCGAGGCGCAGGGGCCGGCAACAGCGGCGCCACACGTTCCCACAAGTCATCAGGCACAAGATCAACAGGCACTCACCAGATCCTGCCGAAACAACACCCAACTGCCAAGCCCCACACCAAACTTCATTCTGAAACGATCAGTTAAGCGATATGCCGCCCGAGAGGTCTTCAAAGAGTGCTCCAGACCATGTGTTGTTGGTGTGTGTGCTGCGAACGACCAGCCAGGCTGCCGGGGGAATGACTTCCCGGCCGGTCACTGCTTGCGACTGGTCGATTCAGACGAGCGCCGGTGTGGGAGTGGGCAGGTAGGGGGTGATGTTGCGCCACGCGCGCTCGATGTATTCCTCCTTCTCGCCGACCGGGGCGACATAGTGCAGTGCGCTTTCAGCGGCGTCGTTGCCCTCTAGGCGGGCGATGATCCAGATGGCGAGATAGTGCGAGGCGAGGCAGCCGCCGGCGGTGGCGATGTTGTCCTTGGCGTAGAAGGGCTGGTTGAGCACCTCGACGCCGGCGGCGATGACCCAGGGCTTGGTGGTCAGGTCGGTGCAGGCGGGGATGTCGTTGAGCAGGCCGAGCCTGGCCAGCACGAGCGCGCCGGAGCACTGCGCGGCGATGAGTTGGCGCGAGGGGTCCAGGCCGCGCAGGATGTTCATGATCGCCGGGTCTTCGACGACCTCGCGGGTGGCGATGCCACTGCCGATGATGACCGCGTCAGCGGCGCACGCCTCCTCGAGAGTTGACATCTGTTCGATGACCACCCCGTTCCTCGACGTCACCTTGGGGCTGGGGGTGGCGATGGTGACGCGCCAGTCGTCGGTCTTTATGCGGTTCAGCACGCCGAGCGCGATCAGGGAGTCGAGCTCGTTGTAGCCCTCGAAGGTGAGGATGGCGATGTGCATGACGGCTGTCCTTCCGGATGAGTGCGTCTCGACCGTAAGGACCCGCGAACAGGACAGTCAAAGAATTGTCATGGGTACAATTCGGTGCATGGCAGCCTCGCGGTACAAAATCCTGGTCGACGCGCTCGCATCCGACATCCGGACAGGCCGGCTCGCCGCAGGCGTGCGGCTGCCGACACACCGCGGGCTCGCCGCCCGCGAGGGCATCGCCCTGGTGACCGCGACTCGGGTGTACGCCGAGCTGGAAGCGATGGGCTTGGTGAGCCGGGAACCGGGCCGCGGCACGTTCGTGCGTGACATCGCGGTTCCCGCTGGCCACGGCATCGATCTGCACGTCGTCGCCACGGACGTTGTCGATCTCAACTTCAACTATCCGTCGCTGCCCGGCCAAGCCGATCTCCTGCGGCAGACTCTGCGAGAGGTGGCTACCTCCGGCGAACTCGACTCGCTGCTGCGCTACCAACCCCATCGAGGACGTCCCCAGGACAGAGCCTCGATCGCTCATCACCTGAGGCGTCGAGGGATCACTCCTGACGCGGACCGGATCCTTATCGTCAACGGTGCGCAGCACGGCCTGGCCGTCACCGTCATGGCCACGCTCAACGCCGGCGACGTCGTCGCGGTCGACGCCCTCACCTACCCGGGTTTCAAGGTGCTCGCGCATGCCTTTCATCTCGACGTGGAGCCCATACCCACAACCGCCGACGGGCCGGATCTCGATACCTTCGAGAAGCTGTGCGCGACCCGCCCAGTGCGCGCTGTCTACACCATGCCCACCTTGCACAACCCTCTGGGGTGGGTCATGTCGGCAACCGACCGGACCCGTCTGATCGAGATCGCTCGGCGGCACGGTCCGCTCATCATCGAAGACGCCGCATACGCCTACCTGGTCGAGGATCCTCCACCGCCTCTGGCTGCAAGTGCACCGGATATCACCGTCTACGTCTCGACACTGTCCAAGAGCGTCGCCACCGGCCTCCGGGTCGGCTTCGTCGTCGCCCCGCCGTCCAGGGTGCCGTCGCTCGAACGCGCGATTCGGGCGACCACATGGAACACCCCGGCCCTCACCACCGCGATCGCCTGCCGCTGGATCGAGGACGGCACGGTGGACCAGTTGGAAGCGCGGAAACGAGAGGACGCCAAGGCCCGCCAAGCACTCGCCAGACGAGAACTGACTGGCCTCCCCCTCATCGGCCACCCCTCGTCCTACTTCACATGGCTGACCTTGCCCGACGACGCGCGCGCCGATCGCCTGACCGCCACCCTCGCGCGTCAGCACATCTCGGTAAGTACAGCGGAGCCCTTCACCACCACGAAGCACACGCCACAGGCCCTCCGCCTCGCTCTCGGCTCGACCGATATGGACCGTCTCCAGTCGACGCTGCGCACAGTGAGACGAGTCGCCCTCGAGGACGCCTACGCCTGAACCCCACTCGACGGGCCGACTCCCGACGCACCGGCCTGCGGACGGGAAGCCGTCGGCGCTGGTGTGTGGGGCCGGTCGGCCTGGGATCCGAGTGCCGGTGTCGGAAGAGGCCGTCCGTGCGCAGTTGAACCTTCATGAATCGCCGTCTAGGGTGTGACGTGAAAATTCAAGTGAGGGGCCGGCCTATCGCCGGCCAGTGAGCGTCGACCGCTTCGTGCACGTCACACGCGACGAGACCGTCGGCCGCCGATGTGGGCGAGCCGTGTCTCCCGCACGCTCTCAGTCACCTTCAGCCGGCTCCTTCTTTTCCCGAAGTGGGTACCTTCATGTCCCGAACAGCCTTCAAGGCTCCCGGTGACGCGCACGCCAACCGCTGGAAAGCGCTCGTCTTCATCGCGCTCGCCCAGCTGATGGTCGTCCTCGACACCACCATCGTGAACATCGCCCTGCCTTCCGCCCAGCAGGACCTGGGCATCTCCGACGGCGACCGGCAGTGGGTCGTCACGGCCTACGCTCTGGCCTTCGGCGGTCTGCTCCTGTTCGGCGGCCGGGTATCCGACTTGTGGGGCCGCAAGAGAGCGTTCCTCATAGGCCTGGTCGGCTTCGCCGCCGCCTCCGCGCTCGGCGGCGCGTCAACCACCGGCGCGGCGATGTTCGGCGCCCGCGCCCTCCAGGGCGCCTTCGGTGCCGTGCTTGCCCCCGCCGCGCTCTCCCTCCTTGCGGTGATGTTCACGGACGGCAAGGAGCGCGCCAAGGCGTTCGGCATCTTCGGCGCGATCGCCGGTGGCGGCAGCGCCGTCGGGTTCATTCTCGGCGGCGTGCTCACCGAGTACATGGACTGGCGCTGGACGTTCTTCGTCAACATCCCGTTCGCGATCGCCGCGGCGACGGGTGCCTACTTCGTGGTCCGTGAGCCCGAGGGCGGCCGCAACCGCTCCCCGCTCGACATCCCCGGCGTCGTCCTGTCCACCCTGGGCCTGGTCTCGCTGGTCTACGGCTTCACCCGGGCCGAGTCCGACGGCTGGAGCGACACCACGACCATCTCTTTGTTCGTCGCGTCGGCGGTCCTGCTCCTCGCCTTCGTGATTACCGAGGCCAAGGTCAAGGCCCCGCTGCTGCCCCTGCGCGTGGTCACCGACCGCAACCGCGGCGGCGTCTACCTCTCCCTCGGTATCGCGATCATCGCGATGTTCGGCAGCTTCCTGTTTCTGACCTACTACCTGCAGGTCGTGAAGGGTTACTCGCCGATCAAGAGCGGGTTCTCCTTCCTGCCGATGGTCGCGGGCATGATGGTCGGCTCGACCCAGATCGGCACCCGTCTGGTGACCCGCGTCCCGGCACGGTTCCTGATAGGTCCCGGCTTCCTCGTCGCCATGGCCGGCATGCTTCTGCTGACGCGACTGGAGACCGGCTCGTCGTACGCCTCGACCGTCCTGCCGTCGCTGGTGCTGCTCGGGCTCGGCATGGGTACGACGTTCAATCCCGCCATGTCCCTGCCCACTGTGGGTATCCAGCCCCGGGACGCCGGTGTCGCCTCCGCGATGATCAACACCTCGCAGCAGGTGGGCGGCGCGATCGGCACCGCCCTGCTGAACACGATCGCCACCTCCGCGACGACCTCGTACGTCAAGGGCCACGTCGCCGACGCCCCGACAAAGCCGCAGCGGCAGCTGGTCCAGCTGCAGGGCGTGGTGCACGGTTATATCGTCGCCATCTGGTTCGCCGTCGGCATGCTGGTGATCGCCACACTCATCGTCCTGATCCTGGTCAACCGCCGCCCTGGCGGCGAGGGCGTCGAGGTCGAGGTGGCGGTGCCGGTGGTTGCCCATTGAGACACCGGTCACCCCCTGAGGAAGGGTGCGAGGGGGACGCCCCGTACCCACGGCTTCCGGCCCACCCCGGCTTCCTGAGTGAGCGGCTCGGCGGAGCCGGTGCAGATCCACATGAAGACCCTCGGTGACAATCCCCATGATCATGCCGACGATCTTCCGCCGTGCGGGGTTCAGCCGCTCGAACAGCGCCTGCCGCACGACGGTCGCGTGGCCCGGCCCGGTGCGTGCAGTACCTCGACGCCCTGGTCGTGAGCACCGCGCACTGGCCGCGCTTGTCGGAGGCGCAGTCCTCGACTGGCCGGATATCCCTCACGGCGTGGCGTCCCGCTGCGGCAGCTGAGAGGCGGTGGTCGTGCGGGGTTACTTCTGCTGCTCCCAGCGGTCGATGCGCTCGCTGATCCTCTCGGCGGCGGTGCGCAGGTTGTCCAGCTCGGCGGGGTCGAGCACGTCGAAGACGAGGTCGCGCACCCCGGCCACGTGTCCCGGGGCGGCTTCGGCGAGATGGGCGTGGCCGGCGTCGGTCAGGATCGCTTGGGTGTACCGGCCGTTGGTGGGGTCCGGTTCGCGGCGGACGAAACCCCGGCGTTCCAGCCTGCTGACCAGGTGCGAGAGGCGTGACTGCTCAGAGTTGGCGAGGACGGCCAGGTCGCTCATCCGCATGCGGTGTTCCGGCTGGTCGGACAGTCCGGCCAGGACGTAGTACTCGATGTAACTGAGGCCTGCGTCCTGCTGCAGCTGAGCTCCCAGGGCGGCAGGCAGTCTGTGCAGCATCATGGCGAACTGCTGCCAGGTCTCCCGTTCTGCTGCGGATAGCCAGCGGGGCTGATGGTTCGGGTGCCGAGACTGTTCAGGCATGCCCGGAGTCTATCCGGCATGAACGTTCACGAGACGCAGATCAGACTTGAACTTTCATGAGTTGTCACTCTAGGCTGTGACATGAAAATTCAAGTTAAGGGGTCGGCCTCGTACCGGTCGGCCTGTCAAGGAGAAGACCACATGAGTGACCTGAAGATCGCCGTCATCCTCGGCAGCACCCGGCCCGGTCGCAACGGCAAGGCTGTCGCGGACTGGGTGGTCGACCGCTCCGGCGCCCGCGCCGGCGTCGAGTACGAGCTGGTCGACCTCGCCGACTATCCGCTGCCTCACCTGGACGAGGCCATCCCGCCGGCCATGGGCCAGTACCAGGGCGGTCACACCCAGGCGTGGGCGGCCAAGATCGCCGAGTTCGACGGGTACATCTTCGTGACCCCCGAGTACAACCACTCCACCTCCGGCGTACTCAAGAACGCGATCGACTACCTGTACGGCGAGTGGAACAACAAGGCTGCCGCCTTTGTCTCCTACGGTTCTCTCGGCGGTGCTCGGGCCATCGAGCACCTGCGGGGCGTGGCCAGCGAACTGCAGCTGGCCCACGTGCGTCAGCAGCTGTCCTTCTCGCTGTTCACCGACTTCGAGAACTTCTCCGTCTTCAAGCCGGCGGAGCAGCACGACGCCGCCGCGACCACCCTGTTCGACCAGCTGGAATCCTGGGCCCGCGCCCTCGAGACGGTCCGGGTCTGACACTCTCGCCCGCCGGAAGGCGGGCGAGAGGACTTCCATCGCCGTAGCCGAGCGCGAACGCCGCGCCAGTGGCCTGTTCGGTCGGCTCCGCGGCTGAACCCGTAACGGGGCTCTGGTGACCCGAGGCCCCGTTACGGGTGTGATCCAACACTGAGGCTGAGTGCCACTGGGTCACCGAACGGCCCGGTCTGCACCTCGCATCGGCATCCTCTGTGCCACCCCTCGAGGAGCAGGACCTCACGTCCATCTCACGTGGCATCCCGCCGCGAACCGCGCGTACAGGTCCGACAAGGGCTACGACTACGACGTGACGCGTCCCCGGTTACGCGAACGCGGCGGCATCCGGCCCGGTTGCGCCCGCAGGGGCCATCGTGTCGTCCACCCGCTCGGCCGCCAGGAAACAGATCTGTTTCCATGTATGTTACATTCGCATCATGGCTAGTGAAAACACCAGGGACCGCCTGGTGGAGAGGCTGCTGGGAATCTTCGAGGCGCAACGCGTCCACGGCGGGTCTCCCGGGTTCTCTCTCAGGCTGCTTCTTCGTGAACATCGGCACCGAGTTCCGCGACCCGTCGCACCCTGCGGTGCGGCAGGCGCGCTCCCACAAGGACCAACTGCACGGCTATGTGCGCCGCCAGGCCGAACGCGCCGGGGCGTCCGAGCCGGAGGTACTCGCGGAGCAGCTCGTCGTGCTGCACACCGGGGCGGCCGACTGCACCCTGCTCACCGGCCACTACCCGGATTCCGTTCGTGCGGTGGTCGAGGCCCTGCTGACCGCGCACGGCATCGACTGGACAGACCTGCCCGTCCGGCATTGGGCGGCGGTACACATTCCCAAGAACACCGATCACAGCCGGCCGATGCCGGTTGGAGGGATGCCCATGCCTAATTTGACCCATCGGCTCGCCCTGCCCGCCTTCACCACCCGTAACCGCGTGTTCATGGCGCCCCTGACCCGCATGCGCGCCGCCCAGCCCGGTGACGTCCCCACCGACCTCATGCGCGAGTACTACACCCAGCGCGCCGGCGCGGGCCTGATCGTCACCGAAGGCACCCAGATCAGCCCCGAAGGCAAGGGCTATCACGCCACTCCGGGCATCCACTCCGAGGAGCAGGCCGCCGGGTGGCGCCGCATTACCGACGCCGTCCACGAAGCGGGCGGCAGGATCGCCCTCCAGTTGTGGCACGTTGGCCGCATCACCCACCCCGCCGTCCACGGCGGCGAGCCGGGCGTCTCCGCCAGCGCCCTGCCGTTCAACGGCACCACGAGGATCCAGGGCCCCGACGGCAACCTCATCTCGGTCGACGCGCCTACCCCGCGCGCCCTGGCCACCGACGAACTGCCCTGCGTCGTTGACGACTACCACCGTGCGACCCTCAACGCCCGCGCCGCTGGCTTCGACATGGTCGAGATCCACGGCGCCAATGGCTACCTCCTCCAGCAGTTCATGTCCACCAGCAGCAACCACCGCGAGGACGAGTACGGCGGCAGCCTCGACAACCGCGCTCGTTTCCCCCTGGAGGTTGTCGACGCCGTCGTGGACGCCTGGGATCCGGCCCACGTCGGCATGCGCATCTCCCCCATGATCAAGGCTCGCGGCCTGGACGACAGCGACGGCCTGGAGATGGGCCTGCACATCGCCGGTGAACTCAACCGGCGTGAACTGGGCTACCTCCACCTGGCCGAGCCCGACTGGGACGGCGGCCCGGAACTCGACGACGACTTCCGCATCAAGCTCCGCGAGGCGTACGACGGCGTCATCATCGCCGCCGGCAACTACACCCCCGACAAGAGCGCCCGCATCCTGCGCGCGGGCTGGGCCGACGCCATCGCATTCGGACGCCTCTTCATCGCCAACCCAGACCTGCCGCGCCGCCTCGCCGACGGTTCCCCGCTCAATGAACTGCGACCCGAGGTCATCTCCGGCGGCGACGCCACCGGATACACCGACTACCCCTCCCTGATCGGCTGACCGGCCATCGCGGGGCCGTACCCGAATGCCTCCCCCTGCTACGGCGTCGCGAGCCGGGCCGTGGAGTCCGCTCGAACGCTGACGAGTCGACTCACACTTGAACTTTCATAAGTCGCTACCTAGGATGTGGCATGAAACTTCAAGTTAAGGTTTGACCTCGCGTCAGTCGGTGTGTGTCGACCGTTTCGTGCACCGTCATCTGCTGCCGTTTCTGGGCGGGCAGCGGGCTCCGGCCCGCTCCGGGCGCGCCGGTCGCGGTCACCGTGACGTGAGCTCAAGTGCCTGACAAAAGGCTTGAGTTGATTGCCATGGCGACGGTGGAGCGATACGCGCACAACATCACCGCCATAAAAGGCTTGGCAGGCCGCTGAGGGGGCCTCCGTTCGGTGCGGAGGGCCCAGTGAAGGTCTCCCGTCCTCGCAGCGGGGCGATGCGGAAGGAATATGCGTTGACAGAGCAGTTGCGGCTGATGGCGGTCCACGCGCACCCGGACGACGAGTCCAGCAAGGGTGCTGCCAGCATGGCGAAGTATGTCGCCCAGGGCGTGGATGTCCTGGTGGCCACGTGCACCGGGGGAGAGCGCGGCTCCGTTCTCAACCCGAAGCTCCAGGGTGACCCGGAGGTCGAGACCAACCTCCAGCAGGTGCGGCGCAAGGAGATGGACGCCGCCCGCGAGATCCTCGGTGTCAAGCAGGCCTGGCTGGGGTTCGTCGACTCCGGTCTGCCGGAGGGGGCCCCGCTGCCTCCGTTGCCAGAGGGCTGTTTCGCGCTGGTGCCGGTGGAGAAGGCGGCTGAGCCCCTGGTCCGGCTGATCCGGGAGTTCCGCCCGCACGTGATCACCACGTACGACGAGACCGGCGGTTACCCGCACCCCGACCACATCATGACGCACAAGATCACGATGGCTGCCTTCGGCGCGGCCGGGGACCCCGACGCCTACCCGGAGTCCGGTGAGCCGTGGCAGCCGCTGAAGGTGTACTACAACCACGGCATGTCGATGGCCCGGATCCGCGCCCTCCACGCCTACCTGGTGGAGCGCGGCCACGAGTCCCCCTTCGGCGAGTGGATCGCTGACTGGGACAAGGAGGGCCGCAAGGAGCGCGAGTTCACCACCCGGGTGCAGTGCGCCGACTGGTTCGATGTGCGCGACCGGGCGCTGATCGCCCACGCCACCCAGATCGACCCGGGCGGCCCGTGGTTCCTGGTGCCGCTCGACGTCCAGCGCGAGATCTGGCCGACCGAGGAGTACGAGCTGGCCCGCTCGCTGGTCGACACCTCGCTCCCTGAGGACGACCTGTTCGCCGGTGTCACCGCCGACATCACCGTCTGACCCTGCCCTTGCCGATGACCCCACGAGGCGGCGTCTCGACTCCGCGGAGCTTCGCGGTCAACCTCACGCCAGGATGCCTGTGTTGACGCTGATCAGCGCGGCAGCGTGATCACTCGCGCTGCCGTGCACTACTTGGTGAGCCACTGCCGGACCTCGGCGCGTTCGTGTCGGTCGCCCGGTTGATCCCCACCGGGTACCTGCGTGCGGAAGGCGTGACGGCAGCCGCGTGTGGGGCACGCCAGACGCCGCACCCGCACACGGACCACCACCCGCCGTCCATCGACCGGAACGTCGGCCGCGGTCCGCAGATGGTGCACCCGGGTCGCCTCAGCCCCCCAGCCCCGACACACAGCCGAACCCTCGGGCGTCCGTGTCCGCACCCAGATCCGCTCGCCTTGGTCGACCACCTTCTCGACTGCCAGGGGGCTCAGCCCCATAAACACCGATTCACAAGCTCGTTGGCCCGGGATGGGCTGAATGCTCACGAGTCGACTCTCACTTGAACATTCATGAGTTGCGTCCTAGGATGTGACATGAAAGTTCAAATGTGTGGTCGGCTTCGCACCGGACGGTGAGCGCCGGCCGCTTCGGGCGTTAGGGAGAAGACATGTCTCGTACTGTGCAAAGTGTGTCTAGGGTGGGCGGGAAGGCCCGGAACATCGTCCTGTGGGTCCTTCAGGTCATTCTGGCCAGCGTGTTCGTCATGGTGGGGGCTTCGAAGTTGGCCGGCGCGCAGGACATGGTCAAAATCTTCCAGGACGTAGGTGCCGGGCAATGGCTTCGGTACGTCACCGGCTCCCTGGAGCTGGCCGGGGCTGTACTGTTGCTCGTTCCCCGACTGAGTGTCCTGGGGGGTCTGATACTCACCGGAGTCATGACGGGCGCATTCCTGACCTGCTTGTTTGTGATCGACGAAAGTCCGGTACCGGCAGCGGTGCTGCTCGTCCTGGCAGCAGTCGTCACGTGGAACCGCCGTGAGCTCACGCTCGGCATCGTCGGCCGAAGCGGGACGTCCGCTTGATCGGTCCGGGCCCCGCCGGAGGGCCCGGTCTCCGTTGCTCATGAAGTCGCACGGTGCCGTCCGCGGGTCGGCACCGTCCGTCTGTGCGAGCAGGGCAGTCGGTCCGTCCGTGACGGCCACCGTCTCAGGTGTACCCGCCCCGCGTACCCGGCCACCCGTATCCTGAGCCGGCCACGTTCGACGTGGGCTCCCGCGCGGACCAGGGGCACCGGGTGGGCCCGGTGATCGCGTGCACCTCACTGTCCGGCGCGCGTGCGCCCGCACAGTGCGGGCGATTGAGCAGGCCCTCACGGCGAGCGGCAGAGCTGACCGGGCGAGGTGAGCTGAGCGTGGAAACCGCGGAAGGCCCGCGCGCCGAGACCAGGGCGATCCTGTGCGCCTGCGGGCAGAGTGGCCATCAGCCGTACTGCGATCACGCGGGGCCCTGCGGTGAGTGATGTCGCGGTGACCCCGCCTGGGCGCGCAGCACGCTCCCGCTCCTCCAACAGCCCCCATCACCGACGGCTTTCGGCGCCCACACCGAAGAGACGACAGCCGCCGGGCCGCTGACCTCACGCCTGACCAGCGGAAACACAGCGATCGCCGACGGGAACTCCCGGGACACGGCAGACCAGTCTCCGGCGCGTACGCCTGGTAGGCGGTGACCGGGGAGTGCGTGCAGGCCCGAATCTGGTATGTCGGGTTCTGCCACGGGGACCAGGGTGGGCGCACCGGCTCGCTTTGAACGCCCACGAGTCGCTCACGATCGAACCTTCATATGTCACCGACATAGGATGTGACATGAAAGTTCAAGTAAGTGGCCGACCCTGTACCACTCATCAAACAGTCTCTCGCGTGCTGCCGAGGAGTCCCACCATGTCATCCCCCCAACAGGCCCCCATCGGCGTGGGCATCGTCGGTCTCTCCGCCAGGCGCGGTTGGGCTGCCCAGGCCCACCTGCCCGCGCTGCAACAGCTGGACGGCTTTGAGCTGCGCGCACTTTCTGCGAGCAGCGCCGAGTCCGCGCGGCAGGCCGCGGAGCAGTACGGAGTCGCGCGGTCCTTCGGACGGCCGGCGAACTGGCGGCGGCCGACGAGGTCGACCTGGTAGTGGTCACCGTGAAGGTGCCGGACCATCGGGAGATCATCCAATCCGCCCTGGCTGCAGGGAAGATGGTGTTCTCCGAGTGGCCATTGGGCAACGGACTGGCCGAGGAGCTGGCGACCACCGCTGCCGAGCGCGGGCTGCACACCTTCACCGGACTGCAGGCCCGGTCCGCCCCGGCAGTGCGCTACCTGCGCGATCTGGTCGCCGACGGCTACGTGGGCGAGGTGCTCTCGACGAGCCTGGTGGCCTCGGGCGGAGGCTGGGGAGCGGTCTTCCCTGAAAACGGCGCCTACCTGCTGGATCGCGCCAACGGCGCAACCATGCTGACCATCCCGTTCGGGCACACCATGAGTGGCCTGACCATGGTGCTCGGCGATGTCGAGAAGGTCACCGCTGTCACCGCCACCCGCCGCCGAGAAGTCAAGGACCCGCAGTCCGGCCGGGTGTACCGGCCCGACGTCGCCGACCAGGTGGTGTTCGGCGGCGTGCTCTCCTCCAGCGCCGTGGCCTCTGTCCACTACCGCGGCGGCATCTCCCGCGGCACTAACTTCCACTGGGAGATCAACGGAACGGACGGCGACCTGGTCGTCACTGGCGACACCGGACACCTTCAGTTGGGCGAGTTCACCATCGATGGGGCGCACGGATCCGACGCCGAGCTCAGCCGGCTCACCGTATCGGAGCGGTACTTCGACCCCGCACTCCAGGAGCTGCGCAGCACCCCCGCATACAACGTCGGTGCTGCCTACGCGCAGATCCGGCGTGACCTGACGCAGGGCGGATCCGAGGTGCCTGACTTCGCCCAAGGAGCCCGACACCACCGACTGCTCGACCGGATCGAGCGCGCGGCGGAGCACGTCTGACTCCTCAGCAAGGCGGCCTCACGCGGCGGGAATCCGGGGCGCTTCCGGCGTGGCCCTGGTGGCTGTGCTACTCGGTCGGGATGACGATCACCGACGCCATCCACCAGGCCGTGCTGAAGGTCCCCGCCCCGGCCTGGACACCCGCCGTCGAACGGGACGGCGAGATCCGCGACGGTCCCTGGTTGGCTGAACTCGACGGCGACGTACTGGCGGGCTGGCCCCAGGGGATGCGGCTGATCGTCCGCAAGGAACGGCCCGACCCCGGCGCTCAGTTGCGCATCACCGACGCCGACGGACTACGGCTCACCGCGTTCGCCGCCAACACCACTGGCGCCCCGATCGCCACACTCGAACTGCGACACCGCCAGCGAGCACGTACCGAGGACCGCATCCGGGCCGCCCGCGCCACCGGCCCTTGGCAACCTTCCCCTCCACGACACCGCGCAGAACCAGATCCGGCTGGAGATCGTCCAGCTCGCGCTCGACCTGCTGGCCTGGCTGCCGATGCTCGCCCTGACCGGCCAACCCCGTCTCTGGGAACCCCGTCGGCTACGGTTGCTCTCCGCTGCCGCCCAGATCGTCACCACTGTCCGTCGCCGACACCTCCGGTTCGGCCGTCACTGGCCCTGGAGCGACCTGATCACAGGCGCGGTCCAGCGGCTCGACGCTCTCCTGAACCCCGGCTGACCAGCAGAGTTATCCGTTTGAACAGCCTGACTACCCCACCGGAGCCGTGGAACCCGGCGCCCACCTGACGCGACAGCAGGGCCACCGGCCTACCCACGACCAGCCCACAATGCCGAAACGGCCCGCCAGAGAAACCGACGGACCGTCACGAAAGATCGAGGTTTGATGTGTGCCGAGAAGGGCACCTGCCGGGCATCTGCCCTGGTCAGGCGCCGCTTTTCTGCGTTTAGAAGAAGCCCAGCTTCTTCGGCGAGTACGACACCAGCAGATTCTTCGTCCGCTGGTGGTACAGCAGTTGCACCCAAGCTGACCAGGGGAAATAGTAGCTGGTGCGGCTCTCTGGCGGGGTGCTGGTCCGGAAATGGTCCGGATCTTGGTCCGTATCGGCTTGCGCGATGTGTTGCTGCTGGGCGGGGCCTCCTCGGACCGGCGCTGTGATCGGCAGTGCGACGAGCTGGATTCCGCCGGGGACCTCCCCCCTTTTGCTGAGCAGGGCCGGCGGGTTCAGACGTCCGGGCGGCGGCGCCGAGTAGGCCGTTGAGGAAGTCGGTCGCCTCGTGGCCTTCGGCGGTCAACGAGTCGCAGCGGAGCCGTTCGGACGCTGCGGAGGGGAAGCAGGAGCGACAGCGAGGAGCACGGCGGCGCCCACCCCAGCGGACGACGCGGCACGCTGCAGGGGAGGAGCGGCCAGGGTCACTAGCCTCGGGCTTTCATGAAGCCCGGTGTCCGACGGGTGGTCGGGTAAACGGAAAGTGGCCCTGACCAGCAAGAATGAGGATTGTTGAGGTCCTTGTTCCTGCCACTGTCGGAGGCACTTTCCAGGTGAAGAAGCGTATCGGTTCCTACCCGCGTGTCCGCGTCGGGGGCCGTGGCCGGGCGGTGGTCTCGCAGGCCGGCGGTGTCCTGCTGGTCGAGACCGTCCGCAAGACCGGGCTGGATCGGGCGATATCGGCGGCGCTGGCGCCGTGGCGCAAGCCGCGAGCGGTGCATGATCCGGGGAAGATCCTTCTGGATGTGGCCCTGGCGGTCGGCTCGGCGGCGACTGCCTGGCCGATGTAGGGATCCTGCGGGCCGAGCCGGCTGTGTTCCGACGCGACAGCCGGGCCTTCAGCCAGCCCACACACCGCCGAACAAGCCGAAGCGGCCCACCAGTTGCCCTGATGAGCCGTCAAGAAAGATCGAGGCTAACTCACCCTCAGCGCGCAGCAATTGTGTACCTCCGAGGAGGCTGTTTCACTGAGGATGAGCCTCAAACCTCAAGGAGGGGCATGTCCAGCCTGGAAGATGCCGCAGCCGCTCACGCGCGTCAGCAGCGGGCAGAAGCCGACGCCGCAGCTGCCGCACGGGCTGCCGGGCAAGCCGCGGCCGAGCAGGAATTGCAGCAGGAACTGCAGCGCCTCGCGGTGCTCGGCCGAGAGTTCTTCGCCCTCGCTCGGCGACACGACGCCGTTGAATTCCCGCTGTACTTCCCGACGTTCGCCGCCGTTGGCTACACCTGAGTCCCCGAAACTTGCATCATCGCGGCACCCTGGATCAAGCACGCCCAAACCTTTGCCCGCTCCGCCAACGACCTCTACTCGCCATGGGCGGTCACTGAAGCCGGCGTGTTCTACGGGAGGGCGGAGATACATAGACACCGGGACTTCCGTTCGGGGTCCGGCTTTCGTCGTCGTGATGACGTCTTCGTCGTTGGTCGCTTGGCGGGATACGGGAGTGTCCACTTGATGAAGGACGAGGACCTGGTGGCTGCCGCCTCTGCGTTGCTCGAACCTGTCCCCGTGCCGGGGCATGGATGGAGGCAGTCGAGCGATCTAACGGGGATCCAGAAGAACGGACTGATCGGCTACGTGAGGCAGCGGTAGGCGGCGGGGTTATTCCTTTTATCCAGATATTGACATGTATATGACCTGGCCCCGGGCTTTCATGAGGTGGACCGTCCGGCTGGTGAGCACGTAAGCAGAAAGTGCCTCTGACCAGCGAGGATGAGGATTGTTGAGGTCCTTGTTCCCGCGCCGTTCGGAGGCACTTCCCAGGTGAAGCAGCGTATCGGTTCCTATCCCCGTGTCCGTGCCGAGGGCGGCGGGCGAGGTGTGGTCAGCCAGGCGGGCGGCGTGCTCCTGGTCGAGACGGTCCGCAAGTCCGGTCTGGACACGGCGATAGCGCAGGCGCTCGCGCCGTGGCGGAGGGCGCGGGCGGTGCACGATCCGGACAAGATCCTGCTGGATGTGGCGCTTGCGGTGGCGTTCGGCGGTGACTGCCTGGCCGATGTCGGCATGCTGCGGGCCGAACCGGCCGTGTTCGGGACGGTGGCCTCCGACCCGACCGTCTCCCGTCTGATCGACACACTCGCCGCGGGCGGCAAGCGGACTCTGGCCGCGCTCCGCACGGCCCGGGCCGAAGTCCGCGACCGGGTCTGGACGTTGGCCGGCGAGGCGGCACCGGACTCGGGCGGGCAGGTGATCGTCGACCTCGACGGCGTCCTCGTCCTGGCGCACTCCGAGAAGCAGGACGCGGCGGCGACCTGGAAGAAGACGTTCGGACACCATCCGCTGATGGCTTTCGTCGACCACGGCCCGGACGGCAGCGGGGAGCCGGTCGCCGCTGTGCTGCGGCCGGGCAACGCGGGCTCCAACACCGCC
The DNA here is from genome assembly GCF_042872425.1 of Streptomyces sp. NPDC005262. Lineage (NCBI taxonomy): Bacteria > Bacillati > Actinomycetota > Actinomycetes > Kitasatosporales > Streptomycetaceae > Streptomyces > Streptomyces sp. NPDC005262. Next base: position 145,232 of record NZ_JBIAKK010000019.1, on the reverse strand, counting down.
GCCGACCATATCGAAGCGGCCCGGCTTGCCCTGGATCAGCTGCCGAAGAAGTACCGGCGCGGACGCGCCACGCTGATCCGTACCGATTCCGGCGGTGGCACCCACGAGTTCGTCGCCTGGCTCGCGAAGCGCGGGCGATGGCTGTCGTACTCGGTCGGCATGACCATCACCGACGCCATCCACCACGCCGTACTCAGGGTGCCCGCCTCCGCCTGGACGCCGGCCATCGAGCCCGGCGGCGAGATCCGCGACGGCGCCTGGGTTGCCGAACTCGACGCCGCGAGCGACTGCCTCAAGGGCTGGCCGGGCGGCATGCGGCTGATCGTGCGCAAGGAACGCCCGCATCCGGGCGCCCAGTTGCGCCTCACCGACGCCGACGGACTGCGCCTGACCTGCTTCGCCACCAACACCACCGGCGCGAAGATCGCGGACCTCGAACTCCGCCACCGCCAGCGCGCCCGGGCCGAGGACCGCATCCGCGCCGCCCGCGCCACCGGGCTGCGCAACCTGCCGCTGCACGACACCACGCAGAACCAGATCTGGCTGGAGATCATCCAGCTCGCTCTCGACCTGCTCGCCTGGATGGCCATGCTCGCCCTGACCGAGAAAACCCGCAGGTGGGAACCCCGACGGCTGCGGATCCGACTGTTCGCCGCCGCCGCCCAGCTCGTCACCACCGCCCGCCGCCGACACCTCAGATTCGCCGCCCACTGGCCCTGGACCGACGTGATCGCCAGCGCCCTGACCAGGCTCGACGCCTCCCGAACCCCGGCTGAAGCAGATACCCGTCCCGACGAACAGCACCACCCGCCGGAGCCGTGGAACCCGGCGCCCACCCGACGCGACAGCCGGGCCATCACCCTGCCCGCATTCGCCCCAACAAGCCGAAACGGCCCACCAGTTGACCTGATGGGCCGTCACGAAAGATCGATGCTAGGCGTTGCTCCACCCGGTTGTGCTGCAATACGAGTCCAGCAGGTCCACCACGAAGACCAGGGTCGAGCCCGCCCGGGATCAACGGCGAAGCGACTGATTGCCGTAGCCGAGACGCGGGGGAACGATGATCTCGCGCCGACCGCCGACCTTCATCCCCCTCACCCCCCGGTCCCAGCCCTTGATGACCTTGCCACTGCCCAGGGCGAACTTGAACGGCTGACCGCGGTCCCAAGAGGCATCGAACTCCTTCCCGGACTCGAAGGTCACCCCGACATAGTGGACCCTGACCACCATGCCCGGCTTCACCTCAGCCCCGTCCCCGACGACCAGGTCCCGGATGGTCAGCTCGGTAGGAGCGTCACCCTCCGGAACGTCGACCTCGGGCTTCGTCAGTTCACTCATTGCGGCCTCATCACTATCAGCCGGAAGCCGTCGCACGGACCAGTCGGACACATGGACACTCCGTGCAGCAGATGGTCACGCTACCGAGAACGCCCGTCCCCGGAGCACACCAGATCCAGTGGCCACACGTGATGATCTTTCGCACGACTGATGAACGCGACCGGCACGCACAGGTCACACGGTGATCGCCAGAACGGGGCGACGGCCGAAACGGCGAACCTGAACACCCACTAGCCCGTCCTGACCGGCTGATCAGCCACCCCCGTGTGACGCTGGAACCTCACAAGGGGTCCGTGCCGCGCTCGTGGGTGCGCTCTCAGCCGTAAGCGGCAGCTTGAGCAGGCGGCGGCCGTGACCATCCGCTGTCGAGGCGGCTTCGGGCAGCTGAGGGGTGGTGCGCGATCAGCGCCCGCGCGAGATGGCCAGCGACTTCCTCGGCTCCGACCTGCAGTGCCGCCAGGTTGACGGACTCATCGGGCTCGGTACGCAGGGCGAAGGACCTGCCGAGGCTGGCGAGACTGGCTGTGCGCCGTGACCGATGAGGGTCGAAGGTGTCGATGCTGGTCATGGCGGGGTCCGACACGCCGGCAGCCACCACGATGCGGTCCTGCCGCTCGACCTCCAGGGCCATGTGCCCCTGGATCCGCTCGGGATCGTAGGGCACCGCGCACACCGTCACCAGAACTTCCCGGCTGCCCGGCTGCCCGCGGTGCGTCACCGGTGTAGGGACTCGGCGACGGCCGGGTCCTCGAGCACGGTGACGCACCAGGCGAAGTGCTCGTCACCGCCGCCCGGCGCGAAGGCGTCGCTCGTGGCCATCGCATAGGCGGCCCGGTACAGCAGGAGGTCGTCGACCGCGTAGCCGAACTCGTCGGCGAACCGCGTGGTGAGCTGCCGGGTGATCTCCGGGGCGTGCTCGGTGCCCGCCGGGAAGATGGCCGCGGCCACGGCGGCGTCGAACCGGGGGTCCCCGCCCGTGGACAGGAAGCCGTAGTCCACGAGGGCGAGCGGCCGCAGGTCGTCGTCCACCAGCACGGTCTCCGGGAAGACGTCACCGTGGACGACCGCCTCGTCGGTACGGGGCAGCGAGCGCAGCTTCCGAAGCAGCCGGGCGCGCGTGTCGTCGAAGTCGCGGACATGTGTGGAGAGCCGGTCCGCGCACCGGCTGACCCGCCGGTCCACCAGGTCCGCCAGGGCGGATCCGAAAGTGGTGTGGCCTTCCCACAGCGGGCGTTCCTCGTCCAGCACAGAAAGGTGCTTGACCTCGTCGACGTCACGGGCGTCCGCGAGGGCGCGCAGCACGCCGACCAGGCAGTCGACCGCTTCGGGCAGCACCTCGTCCGGGTCGTCGGTGCGGATCCTGCCCGCCAAGGGCTCGCCGGTCAGCTCCCGCTCCACGGTCATCGGGACACCGTCGATGTCCTCGACGGCGAGGATCTCCGGGGCGTCGAACGGCAGGTGCGCCGCGGCATCGGCGTAGAAACGCTGCATCCGCCGCAGTTCGGATTCCCGCCGGCGCTCCCACACCTTGGCCACCGTTCCGTCCCCGAGTCGGTAGACGGCTCCCTCCACCGCCGCCTCGACGGGCCCGGCGTCGGGATATCCGGCGTCGACGAAATGTCGTACGCGCCGGGCCGTGGTGTCCCGTATCGCATCGGACATCTCGTGCCTCCTTCCGCCCTCGGCGTGAACGACCCGGGGGGGGGGGGGGGGGGGGGGGGGGCCCGCCGGACCCAAAACCACCGGAACGCCCACCCCCGCGGCGCACCCCGGGGGGGGGGGGGGGGGGGGGGGGGGGGGGGGGCCCCCGGGGCCCGCCCGCGCCCCCCCCCCCCCCCCCCCCCCCCCCCCCCCCCCCCCCCCCCCCCCCCCCCCCCCGCCCCCCGCCCCCCCCCCCCCCCCCCGACGCCGGGACCATCTCCCACGGTAAGCCCCTCGCCCGCGCGACACCCGGTGACGGAGCGCTGCCGGGCGCCGTGCGGTCCGCCACGCGTATACGGCGGAACAGTGCCGGCGGATCGCGTATTCGGAGCCGACAGTGGCTGTTCCTTCGTACACTGGCGGCCGTCGCCCGCCGACGGCCGCGTCCGGCCACTGCGCGGGGACCCGCCGACGGGCACCATGCACTGCGGCGTCCGTCGACCGCAGCCCCCTACCGCTAATCCGGCCGTGCCCCGCCCGGGACACAGGCCGAACTCGACCTTGCAGGATCGTGGGCGGAGCGGGAGGCGGCCCTTGACCAGGGCGCACGGCGAAGGGCCGCCCGGGGCCTCGCAGTCCTGCCGTAGCAGGGCGTTCCCACCTTAGAGCCGAAGCTGCGATTCAGCGCTACCGACTAGTTACTCCAGCCGGACTTCTGTATTTTGCCTGGTCAACGGCCTGGCGGTGGGGAGCGTAGCGGGGGTGCGGTATGGGTGGGACGGTCTTGGGCTGGTCGTCCACCCAACGTGTGCCCGCGCCGCATGTAATGACAGCGTCGGGCGCGTGCTTGGTGGCGGCGTCGCCATCGGGACCAGTTCACCGCGTGGTCGCGGTGTGCAGGAGGGCGGCGGGGCTCAGTTGCCAGCAGTTGACAGGCCGCCGAAGAGACAGACTTTAGCGGTGCCAGTGGCGGGGGCCGGCTAGTCTAGATCTTAGAGAGTCGAACTTCTGGTCTGCGGCTGGACCGGGATGAAGTCACCTGGAGGTCATACGGTGGCGCTTAAGTGTTGAATTGGGTTGCTGGGCGTGTTTTTCGCACTGGGTTGCCTGGAGGCAACAGTGCCTCCAGGCAACTCACTTGAGGCTCTAGAAGAAGCCGAGTTTCTGAGGGCTGTAAGAACAAAGAATGTTCTTCGTCTGCTGGTGGTACAGAGGCAGCGCATCGCTGACCAGCGCAAACAGCGCCCGTCTCGACTTTGACAGGATTGCTGGCCCGGGAATGGTCCGGATCTTGACCACGGTCCCTCGGACTGGGTGGCCGCCCGGTGCCACGCAGCGGTCGGAGCCGAAAAAAGGGGGTGCCGCCTACTGGCGTCCGCTTGCACTCTGGTGTGACATAGCCATCTGCCGATACCGCCCTGTACGCCGATTCCCGCACGCTGCTGGCATAGAGCGATAATCCGCTCGCCGTGGCCGCGTGTGGAGGTGGCCATCCGTCGTGAGCTATGACGGTCCCACATGGCACAGGTCGTAGAAGCCGTCTTCTGGCGTCTACGTGGTCCAAGTCGGAAGCGTTTGTCCTGTTCAGGGCCTTGTGGTTCAGGAGCGTCGACGCTGTTGGCGACACGCGCGTGACAGGTGTGACCGATGTGGCCCCCCCGTCGGCTTGATCCGGCGGGGGTCTCCGCGTACGGGGACGGGCCCGATTGAGCGGTGGTCGACGGGGTTTGCTCTGTTCCGGTTGCAGTAGCCACGGCGACACCGACGACGAGGGCGGTGCCGAACGACGGGTGCTCGAAGGCGACGTACACAGTGCCGCAACCAACGAGCATGAGCAGCACCCATCCGTTGATCTATCTGCCCGTTCATCCGCGAGGCCCTCCCTGTATTTGCGCCGTCATGGCTGTCACAGGGAAACGGCGACTGGAATTCCGACAGAAAACTCAACGGGATCATGGATTCTTCTGATCTTGAGGTATCCCGTCGGGCTTCCGGTGGCCCGATCTGTTGACGGCGACACGACCCAGCTCTCACTGGACGGGATCAAGATGCGATGGCACGGCCTCGCGTCCGCCCGGATGGCGCAGGGCACCGGCGGACCGGTAGGCGAGCCAAAATCCCCGGCCGGGACTCGAAATTGTGTTCGTGAATGGCCGTAAGGGCGACGAACGGGAACGATCCGGTTCGTCGAGCAGGGAGCGCGCCCGATTGCCGGTGCGGAGCTTGTCGAACGGCTGGACGACGAGTTATTCGCCCTCAATGACCGGCTTGGTCAGGGCACGTTTCCCAAGTCCGCGAAGGCGTATCTGGATGACTGGTCGGCACCGGGGAACGACTGGCTGCGCAAGTATTACCCGCCGGATTCGGACGAGCCGCACTACGACGCCACGGCCGCGGTCGAGAAGGCGATCGCGTGGGTCCGGTCGCTGGAAGAGCGTTCGTTTGTCGGTACGGAGTCGCGCCTGAATACGATCTTCGATCTGCTGCGGCAGATGACGTTCGGCACCGAAACCGACCCGAGGCGCGACTGGCGGAGCACATCAAGCGGCTCGGCGAGTACAGCACCCATGAGCTCGGCATCCGGCCGGAGGCGTACGACCCGAAGCGGAACGTGGATTTCACACGGCTGCGGGAGGAGAACCTCGCCAGCCAGGGCTTCGGTCAGGCGGCCTGACCGAGCAGAGGAAGGGGACCGTGGCGCGTTAGGGGTCTCGCTGGTCGAAGGTATCCGCAGGTCGCCGCGATGTGGCTTCAGGAGCGCAACGGCGGGCTGGCGTCGCAGAAGGCGACGCGAAGATGCAGGTCGCGGTGTGGTGGCGGTGTGCGGCCGGGCATGAGTAGGAGGAGCGGATCTCCAACCGCACCGCGATGCCGAAGTGGAAGAACGGCGATGTCGCCGCCTGCCACGAGTGCGTCGGCTGCCGGGTCTCCCACACCTTCCCCGTGTGCGGGCACACCGTGAGGGTGCGGGTGCTCGCGCCCTTCGGGCAGGAAGCGACGGAGCCGACAGGCGGCCGGTCGGTGTAGCCGCCGAGGTCCGCCAGGCGGTGCTCGGGCTGGTCGACGAGGTGATCAGCGTGCGCGGAGGCGTACCGGCACAGCACGGTCAGTGAACGCTGACTCTCTGAGTGCGGCGTTACGAAACCAGCGATGGATGCCGTGTGACAGGCAGGACCGACTGATCCTCGACGGTTCGCTCCGCCTGGCTGATCTCGGCCCAGACGGCGTCGAGAGACAGGCCGAGGGCGTCGGCGATCGCTGCGATGGTCGGGAATGCGGGGGTAGCCACACGGCCGGATTCGATCTTCCGCAGAGTTTCCGGCGAGATGTGCGAAGCGAGCGCCACGTCCAGCATCGAGCGGCAACCCCGGGCCCGGCGGAGCAGGGCGCCAAGGCGCTGTCCGCGTTCTACCTCGGCGGGGGTGAGCGGCAACCTGACCATGACCCCATTCTAATACCGGTACAGTTAGACCGGGATAATTATTGGACATACATGAGAGGCCCCCCATGATCGAGATCCTGAACTCCGCGCGGCTTGAGCGGGCGAGGGACACCGGCGCCCTGGTCGGAAACATCCTGCACACGCTGAAGCAGCGCAGCACGGTCGGGACGAACCTGCTGGACATCGACCAGTGGGCCAAGGAGATGATCACCGAGGCGGGAGCGCAGTCCTGCTACGTCGACTACGCGCCTTCCTTCGGGCGCGGCCCGTTCGGGCACTACATCTGCACGGCCGTCAATGACCGAGTGCTCCATGGGCGGCCTCACAACTACACGCTGGCAGACGGGGATCTGCTGACTCTCGACCTCGCCGTAGCCAGGGGCGGGGTGGCCGCGGACGCCGCGATCAGCTTTCTGGTGGGCAAGGCCAGGCCGGCGGAGAGCGTCGCGATGATCGAGACGACCGAACGTGCACTCGCCGCCGGCATCGCCGCCGCCAAGCCTGGGGCGCGCATCGGCGACCTCTCCCACGCCATCGGCACGGTCCTCAGCGAGGCGGGCTACCCGATCAACACCGAGTTCGGAGGCCACGGCATCGGCTCGACCATGCACCAGGACCCACACGTCGCGAACACCGGACGGCCCGGCCGCGGATACGAGCTGCGCCCCGGACTGCTGCTCGCCCTGGAGCCCTGGGTCATGGCCGACACTGCCACACTCGTCACCGACGCCGACGGTTGGACGCTGCGCAGCGCGACAGGCTGCCGGACCGCGCATAGCGAGCACACCATCGCCATCACCGACAGCGGAGCCGAAATCCTCACCCGACCGTAAAGGGGGTAGCGCCGAGGTAAGCCCAAAAGCCGCCAGTTGTTGATCTTGGGGGCGGAAGGCGGGCGGTGTGGTACTGGATGGCCGCCTTGCCCTGGCCGGTCCGACAGGGCGAGCCCGCCGGGACGGCGCAGGTGGACATCGGCAGACGTGCCATTGCATGCGCTTGAAGTCGTCGCTCACGCCCCAGATCGTTTCATCATGATCACCCCAGGTGGGCCTCCGGGTAGCGGGGTGTTTCATGAGCGACCGCCTATGAAACATCGATGCCCGGCCCATCGGCGGGACCGAGGGCGCCTTCCGTGCACGTCTCAGCCCATACGCATCCGAACGCGCTCACACGACACCGTCCGCCTCGCCCCCGCGGCCCTGCGCTGGTCTCGCCGGAGCCGACCTGAGCGGCGTCTGTCCCGGGGTGGATCATCAGATCCAGGTGGGCACGTGCCCCTCGGTGTAGCGGGCGCCGAAGCCCCCCAGAGGCAGGATCTCGTCGATGGCCTTGACGTCGGCATCGGTGAGAGTGAGGTCGACGGCGCCGGTGTTTTCCTCGATGCGCTTCGGGCTGCGGGTGCCGGGGATCGTCACGATGTGCTCGCCCCGGGTCAGGAGCCAGGCCAGGGCCAGCTGGGAGACGGTGGCACCCTTTGCCGCCGCGAACTCGGCGAGCCGGTCGACGGCTTCGACGTTCTTCTCGAAGTTGCCCGGCTGCCAGCGCGGGTCGACGTTGCGCATGTCGGTGGCTTCGTACTGGCCGGCGGGCTCGGCGGTGCCGGTGATGAACCCGCGGCCGAGGGGGGAGTAAGCGACGAAGCCGATACCGAGTTCGTCCAGGACGGGGAAGATCTGCTCGACGTCGCGTTCGAACAGGGAGTACTCGGTCTGCAGGACGGAGATCGGCTGCACGGCGTGCGCCTTGCGGATCGTCTCGGGTCCGGCCTCGCTGAGACCGAAGTACTTCACCTTGCCCGCGTCGATCAGCTCCTTGACGGTGCCCGCGACCTCCTCGATAGGCACCTCGGGGTCGACTCGATGCTGGTAGAAGACGTCGATGTGATCCACGCCGAGGTAGCGCAGGCTGTTGTCGGCGACCTTGCGGATGTTGTCGGGCCGGCTGTTGAGAGCGCCGCCGATCTGCTCCGGAGGCACCGACATGTCGACACCGAACTTGGTGGCCAGGACCACGTCGTCGCGGAAGTCCCTGACCGCCTTGCCGACCAGGATCTCGTTGGATCCGGTGCCCCAGCCATACATCTCGGCGGTGTCGAAGAAGGTGACCCCCAGGTCGTGGGCGCGGCGGAGGGCGGCGACGCCGGCCGCCTCGTCGGTGGGTCCGTAGGCCATCGTCAGGCCCATCGCGCCGTAGCCGATCGCCGAGACCTCAAGGCCCTGGCTTCCGGGCGTCCGGTACTGCATGGTGCACTCCTCTGAAAGAAGCTGAAAGGTGATTTTTGGCGGACCGCTGTGTCAGTGCGTTGCGGCGGTCAGTCCGGCGCGGTGGATGCGGGTGTGCTCGGCGACGCGCCTGCCGAGGTGGCGGGCGGTGTTCAGGTCTGCGTCGTGGACCGCGGGTGTGTCGTTGAAGCTTTGTGCGCCGGCGCCGAGGTAGAAGCCGAGGCGGTTGTCGTCCTGAGGGCTGGAGGTGGTGGTGTTCCAGCCCGGCAGGAGGTTCAGGCTCACCCAGAGCATTCCGTGCTGGGCCGCCAGGAGCGAGAGGTACTGCAGGGTGTGCAGCTTGTCGCCGCTCATGGAGCCGGAGTTGGTGAATCCCGCCGCGAGCTTGTCGCTCCAGGCGCGGGTCATCCACCGCTTGCTGCTGGCCTCGGCGAAGGCATGGAACGCCCCCGACGCGGTGCCCATGTAGGTGGGGGTACCGAAGATGATGGCGTCCGCGGCGCCCATCAGTTCCCGATGACGATCGAGATATCGGACATGGATGTTCCTCTCCTGCCGCGATGGCGGCGTGTTCGATGGTGGTGCCGGCGGACGACGAGCTACCCGCCGCGGCGGGCAGCCGTCCACGCGTGGGGGACCGACGGCCCCGACCGAGGTACGGCGCATGCCCAGGTGGCGCGGGCCGGCACCGACCACCATCAGCATGGATCACTGATCCGCTTTGAACCGTAACACCGGAAAGGCGGTGATATGCAAAATGGGATATCGTTGTTCCATGAACGAGGGACGACGCGCCGCGCGGCGCCAGGTGCTGCAGGTGGCCGCCAAGCTTTTGGAGGAGGGTGGCAGCGAGGCGGTCTCCACGCGCGCCGTCGCCGCAGCCGCAGGTGTCACGGCCCCCGCGCTGTACCGGATGTTCGACGACAAGGACGGGCTCCTGGCCGAGCTGGCCGCCTACGGGTTCGAGATGTACCTGGCCGAGAAGCGGGAGGCACTGGCGCTGACCCCCGACGACCCGGTGGCCGACCTCTACCGCGGCTGGGACCTGCACGTCGACTTCGGAGTGCAGCACCCCGCGTTCTACATGCTCATGTACGGCACTGTGCAGCCCGGGCGGCGGCCCCCGGCCGCGGACGAGGCGCACGCCCTGCTGGTGAGACTGCTGGGCCGGGCGGCCGACGCCGGGCGCCTTCGGGTTCCCGTGGAGCAGGCGACCCGCGTCATCCACGCGGCGACAACGGGCGCCACGCTGGCGCTGATCGGCGAAGAGTCCGAGCGGGACCTGGCCACTTCGGCACGGCTGCGGGACACCGTCATTGCCTCCATCACCACCGACCCGCCCGCCTCATCCGGGTCGGACCTGGCCTCGCGCGCACTCGCCCTCGATGCCGCACTGGAAACCGGGCTCACCACCGAGCCCCCGGCTGCGGGCGCCGGGGTACCTCTGCGAGACACGGAGACGGCTCTGCTGCGTGAATGGCTCCAACAGTTGGCAGGCTGAACCGGCCGCGTGCACGGCAGCAGGTGCGCGCAGTCGGTTACGCCACCCGCGCGGTGGGCGTCCAGTCGCAGGGGCAGGCTGCAAGGGGCCTTGGGCGTGTTGGTATCCCCGGCTATCCGAAGATGCGCAAGGGCGTCAAGATCGGCAGGTTCCCTGGGCCGTGGGCGCTTCGGCTTCGGCGGATCCAGCCAGCCTCCCGAGGCCCCAGCGCGTTTGCCGGTGACTTTCTGGGGGTTTGTCGGTGAGCTTGCGAAGATGGGGGAACGTGTCCGGTCTCCATCGGAAGCCGGGATCGCCCTCCCCATGCATTCGCCTGCCCCGACAGCGCTGCGGAGCGCCTTACCCGGGCAGGCCCCGCACCAGCTGGCTGGATGGTCATGACAGCCATCGCGACAGTGGCCCTCGGCTCCCGCACGCTCCTCGGAGCTTTCACCCTTGCTCGCAGAAGGCTCGCCCTCTTTGGGGCAAGGGTGATGCCGGTGAGCCTGGGAACACAGATGCGGGACCCTGCTGATGAGGCATCGAGGCATGCTCTCAGTGGAAGGTGTTGTTCATGAGGCAAGAGAGGAGGCCAGTGATGGGCTGGACGCTTGGTGAGGAATTTGAGACGCCTGAAGGGGTGGTGCGGTGGGGGACCTTGGGCCGCGGAGACCCGATCGTATTGGTGCACGGCACGCCGTATTCTTCCCTTCTTTGGCGGGACATCGCTCCGGCCCTCGCCCGCACCCGCAAGGTCTTCTTTTTCGACCATCTCGGCTTCGGCCAGTCGGACCAACGCGAGGGCCAGGACCTCAGCCTGGCGGCTCACGCGAGGAACTTTGCCCGGCTCCTCGACCACTGGGAGCTATCCGGCCCCAGCGTGGTCGCCCACGACATTGGCGGGGCGGTGGCGCTTCGCACATTGCTGCTGGAGAAGAGGAGCTACCAGGATCTGACCCTCTTCGACGCGGTGAGCGGCGGCGAGTGGGAGCGAGGGCTCTTCCAGCTCTTCCTGGAGCACGAGGAGGTCTTCCAGAGGCTTCCGGGTTACGCGCACGAAGCGCTGGTCGCCAGCCACCTGCGGCACGCCACGCACGTCGGCTTCCGGCCGGGAGTTCTCGATGCGTTCCTCGCACCGTGGCGAGGGGACTCAGGGCAAGCGGCGTTCTACCGTCAGTACAGCCAGATCAGGCAGGCGGACACGGTCACGTACGAGCACTTGCTGGGCGGTATGTCGCTTCCGGTGCGGCTCGTCTGGGGCCGCGAGGACCGCATTCTTCCTCCGCAGTACGCCGAGTGGTTGCACGAACGCGTTCCGCACGCGGAGCTGCACTGGATCGAGGGCGCCGGCCACCTTCTCCAGGAAGACGCGCCGGGCCAGCTGTTGGCCTGGCTGACAGCCGGTTTCCCCTCGGCCTGAGCCGCGGTGCGCGCGGCGGTCCTCGGCTGAGCGCCCCGGCCCGAAGGCATGAGGCCAGTTCGACGACGACCACACCCGGCCCGGCGCCCTGCTGTTCCTGAGCGAGCGGAAGAACACCGACGGTTCCGTCCGCCGGGTCGGCGACGACGCCCTGCGCAACGGTCTCGACAACGCCGTCGAGGCTCATCTGCCGGGCTGGACGGACAAGTTGACGCCGCACGCCCTGCGGCACTTCTGCGCGTCCCAACTCTACGGAAATGGGCTGGACTTGATCGCGATCCAGGAGGTCTTGGGACATTCCTGGATCGCCACCGCCATGCGGTATATCCACGTGCAGCAGACCTGGGTCGAGGACGCCTGGGTCGCCGGGATGGAACGGGCCGCGAAGCGGCTGGAAGGACTGGCCCGATGAGGTGGAACCTGCGGCTGACCGCCGCGAACAAGGGTATCTGGAAGGCGTCCGAGCTCCAGCGGAGCCTGGCCGAGCACGGCCTGGTGATCTCGGCCGGCAAGATGTCCGGGCTGTGGTCCGGCCAGCCGGTCTCCCTCAAGCTGGACGACCTGGACGTCATCTGCGTCGTGCTCGGCTGCGAGATCGGCGACCTGCTGATCCCGGAACCGCAGAAGGTCACCCGCCCCGGCGAGGAGGACGTCACCCAGACCGCTGTCGGCGCCGCCGCACCGGCGCGGTGCCCAAGCGTCGTGACGGCCGGTCGCTGCCGCCGGCATGAGCCGGTGTCCGAAGGGCTACCGCAAGCCCACCGAATCCTGCGACGGCTGCCTGGCCTGGGGCGACTTCAGCGGACGGCTCTGCCCTGCCTGCTACATGTTCGGCCGCAGCCACGCGACGGCTGTCTGCGCCGGCTGCCGCCGCGTCCAGCCGCTGAAGTGGGATTACTGCCGTCTGTGCTGGTGCCATGCCCGGCTGGGCGTCCAGGCTGCTGTCGACCGGCTGGCCGCCGAGGCCGACGTGAGGGCCCGGCTCAACGCGGTCCGGCACCAGCAGCTGTCGCCCGCCAACGCGTCTCCATCCTGTGGGCCATGCTCCGGGACGGTCGATCCTATGAGAGGGAGTACAACTTCCGCGAGAAGGCGGCTGGCGAGGCTCAGGCGGCTTGACCAAACCCATTGAGAGTCGACATTGTCTTCCCAGCTCCCCGACCTGCCCGGCGGCCTGCGGCCCCTGCGCGCTCCGGACGCCACCGACGACTCGTGACCGGGCGCCGAGGCGGTCCGCGGATGGCGGACATCGGGGCGCGGCCGTTCTGGCTGTACTGCCGGGAGGCCGGTGTTCGTCAGGGTGTTTTCGGGTGCGGGGCGTCTGCCGGCCTGCTGTGTGCTGTGTCGGTGGGTTCGGTCTGTGAGAGTGCGGCGAGGAGTTGCAGCTTCTCGTCGCTGTCGCTGTCCTTGTCGGGGTAGTAGACAACGAGGATGACGTCGTCGATGGGGAGTTTGTCGCGGTGGAGCCGCAGTTCACCAACGACGGGGTGGTGGACGGTGGTGGTGCCTCCGTCGAGGTTGCGGACGTCGTGTCGGGCCCACAGGGTACGGAACCGCTGACTGGACAGTGCGAGCTCTCCGACGAGTTCGAGAACCCGGGGGTTGTCGGTGTCGTCCCCGATGGTGGTGCGAAGAGCGGCGATGAAGCTGGCGGCGGCTTTGGCCCAGTCCTGGTGAAAGGCTTGTTCCTCGGGATCGAGGAAGAGGGAACGAAGCCGGTTCTGGCCGGGCCGCAGGCGCGGGGAGAGCGCGACGGCCATGGGGTTGGAGGCCAGGACATCGAACGCACGCCCTTCGACGAACGCGGGAATCTGAAGGTGGGCGAGGAGCTGGTGCACCCGTGCCGGTACGTGCTCGGCCCGCTTGCGGCGCGGAGCCCTGGGGCGTGCTGCCGCGAGACCGAGCAGATACGTCCGCTCGATGTCGTCGAGCTGCAGGACACGCGCGAGTGATTCGAGGACCTGAGGTGAGGGATTCTTGTCGCGTCCCCGTTCCAGGCGCAGGTAGTAGTCGGGGCTGATTCCGGCGAGCAGGGCGACTTCCTCACGGCGCAGGCCGGGCACGCGGCGGTTGCCGCCGGGCGGGATCCCTGCCTGTGCCGGTGAGATCAGCTCGCGCCGGGCGCGCAGGTAGCTGCCGAGCCGGTTGCCGGATTCCTCATCCTTCATACCGACACCGTAATGCGGTGTGCGTGACTCAGAGGGGGCCCTGGTAGGACCAGGGAAGCCGGGGGCACTGTCACACCCAGGGGATGCCGCCAAGATTGCGGTAGCACTGTTCACAAAGGACAGAGAGCATCACTGGATGCGCCGCGGGCCTGAACGCCGTCGGCGTCCTGGACTGAAGGGAAGATCTCGTGGATCTCTCCAACCGCACCGTTCTCATCGTCGGCGGGACCTCGGGTATCGGGCGAGAGCTGGCCCGCCGGTTCGCCGCAGCGGGCAGCACCGTGGCCGTTGGCGGCCGCAGCCCGGAGGCACTATTGGAACTCGCCGGAGAGGGCATCGGCACGATCAGCATCGATGTCACCGACAGTGACTCCGTCGCATCTGCCCGTGACGCCGTGCTCGCCCGGTACCCCGAGCTGGACACCGTGGTGACTATGCCGGGCGTCATGCTCCTGGAGGACCTGCGCGACCCCGCGCACTTCGAGGCGGCAGAGACGACGATCGACACCAACCTGGTGGGCACCATCCGGGTGATCGACGCCTTCACCCCGCACCTGGTCCGGCGGGGCGCCGGCACCTTCATCACCGTCACCTCCGGCATCGCCTTCCTGCCTTTCCCGCCCATGCCCACCTATGCCGCCTCGAAGGCCGCGGTGCACGCCTACTCCGAGGCACTGCGCGCGCAACTCGACGGCACCGGCGTCAGCGTCGTCGAACTCGTCCCGCCGGCCGTCGCCACAGCAGGCCAGGAAAGGGTGAACCCGCACTCGCTGCCGCTCGACGACTTCGCCACCGAGGTCATGCACCTGCTCTCGGCGGACCCCACCCCCCGCGAAATCCTGGTGAAGGGGGTCCTCATGCACCGCTGGGCCGAGCGCGACGGCACCTACGACGACCTCGTCGCACAGCGTTCCCAGGCCCTGGCCATGCTCCCCAGCCGCGAAGGCTGACCCCCTTCCCCTCAGGGCCGCACGGATCATCGCCTCCCCGGGGGCGGCCAGCGAGCAGCCACGCGTCCTGGACACGAACCCCGTCACTCGAACGGCCCCGCTCTGCCGGGCGGCGACGTTTCAGCGGCGGGCGTCTCTGGGGGCGAGCAGGCTGGTGAGCTCGGCGATCACCTCCGGAGAAGGCTTGAAGTAGCGGCGGACGTTCTCCGACTTCTTGTGCCGGGACTTCGCCATCAGCATCAGCATCAGCAGCGAGGCGCCCTGCTCGCCGAGGTGGGTCAGGGCGGAGCGGCGGTACTCGTGCAGGTCCCAGGCCGCGTAGCGCAGCGTGCTCGGCCAGCAGCGCGCGGGCCTGCCCCGTACGACAGGCGGGCCAGCCCGGTGGCCGGAACAGCTCGGCGAGCAGCTCGCGCTGGTCCTCGACGGCGCCGCGGCCCGCACCCGGGTCCTCAACGCCGACGCCTTCCCCACCGCCGCCGCCCGTCCCGGTTGCGTCCAGGGAAGTGGTGTACGGGTTTCTGCCTAAATCGGGGGTTTGATCCCTGAACGTAAGACGGCCACCGGCTGATCCTTCGAGAACGACCAAGCTCTTGAAGGAGACAGCACGATGACCGCACCGGACAGTCTGCCGTTTGCCGCGCTGCTGGAGGAGAACCTCGCCTCGGCGAGTCCTGATCTGCTGCGGCAGATGGTGAAGACCTTCGCCGACGCCATGATGTCCGCCGACGTCGACAACGCCTGCGGCGCGTCCTACGGCATGCCGAGTGAGCAACGCGTGGCCTGCGTCTTCGACACCGCGCCCGCCCCACGCCGGCCGCACGACATCGTGCATCCGCCCGGCGGCCGCAGCGAGAGCCGACCGCCGAGGCCGGGCCCGAAAGCGGAGCGCAAATGGTGCACCGCCTCGGTGATCCGTCCTCCAGAGCAGGTCATCACCGACGCCTTCGACCAGGCCCAGGCCCGCGACCCGCAGCATCTGCGGGACTGGATCGTGCTCGTCGACGGCGCCCGCCACCAACTCGACCTGATCCAGGACGAAGCCTCCCGCCGCGACATCCGCCTGCACGTCCTGCTCGACTTCGTGCACGTTCCCGAGTACTGCTGGACGGCAGCACACGCCTTCCACCCGGTCGGCAGCCGCGAGGCCGAGACCTGGGCCGCGGACAAACTCACCGCGATCCTCGCCGGACACGCCGACCGCGCCGCCGCCGAGATGACCGTCCAGGCCGCAGCCGAACGGCTTCCCGCCACCCGTCGCGCGGCCGTCACCACCTGCCACCGCTACCTCACCGGCCACCTCGACCAGCTTCACTACGACACCGCGCTCGCGGCCGGCTGGCCGATCGCCACCGGCGCCGTCGAAGGCGCCTGCCGCCACCTGATCGCCGACCGCCTCGACATCACCGGCGCCCGATGGGGACTCGACGGCGCCGAAGCCGTCCTCCGGCTGCGCGCATTGATAACGAACGGCGACTTCGAGGACTATTGGATCTTCCACACGGCCCGCGAACATCAACGCCTCTACCCCACCAGCAGAACTACAGCCTCACCGCTTGATCCCGACCGCCACTTCAGAGGATCCGCACCCTACTCGTTTTGGCAGCCACTTCCGTCTGAGCCGCCGTCTGGTTTCATCTGGTTTACCGTCCACCGACACATCAGTGGTCGCAAGGTAGTTGGAGGGCTGCTCGGTGATCGAACTGGAGATCCCAGAGATCTACGGGGACGAGGGGAAGGGAGTGCGCCTGCTGGTCGAGTACTTCACCCGACGACGCTCACGCGGGGACCTGTTCTATTCCGGCGCGCACTTTGAGCGCGTGGGCGGGGGCGGGGACGCCGAGCACGTCGCGGACCGCTTCGACAGCAACGACCTGGTGGCCATCACCACGCTCAGTGTCTCCCTCGAGCCGCACGGGGCAATTAACTTGCTGACCGACCCCGACGGGCACTGGGCGCGCCTGCTGTCGCTCATCCCTCGTGACGCACGTTTGGAGAATCCTGGAAGCGATGCGCTCATAGCGGAGGGCGGAGCCGCGTGGGAGTTGTGGGAACGCCTGGCCGGCAGCGAGCAGCACCCCAGCAAGCCCGATGGCAGCGGCCCGGTTGTCGCAGGCAAATTGCTGGCCCGCAAGCGTCCCCACCTGATCCCCATCTACGACATCCGCATCAAGCAACTCTTCGAGCGGCCGAAGACGGACCACTCCTTCTGGGCCGCGCTGGCTGCGGCCCTGCGGGCGGACAACGGCGCCCTCCATAATCAGTTGGTCCGTCTCCGCGACAAGGCCGCTATCGGTGAGGACATCGGCCTCCTGCGTGTGTTCGACGTCATCGCCTGGATGTATCAAGGCCGGCAGGGCAGGTTGCGATGAACTGAGAGGCGATGAGGTGGCAGACGAGCGCGACAAGGCCGCTGAGGGCCGATCAGCGAATGCCGGCTACTTGCCCGGACGCGGCCGGCGCTGGCGTAGTAGAAGGCTCGTGCCTGTTTGACGATGTCCCGGGTGGCGCCATGCTCCGCTCCGTCGACATTCAGCGGCGGGTGCAGATTGGAGATCAGTTCCTTCTCCACTGGGACAGGGTCGGCGTGCTCGCTCCAGGTGAGGGTGAGGTGTTGGTGCATCCAGTGGGTGAGGCGCTGCTCGTCCTTGGGGAGCAGGACGACACGGTCGGTCCAGGTAGTGCGATAGCCCTCGGTTGGCATGAGGAGTCCGGCCAGGGTCCGGCGCAGGGTGGACCGTCCGGAGTCCCTCAGGTGGTTTGACACGACGCGGGACCGCAGTCGGCTGGCCTTGCCCAGGTAGAGCAGTCGGCGTCCGGCGTCGCCCAAGTTGACCGGTCCGCGGAAGGAAGCCAGGACCTCGAGCGGCGCCCACCAGGCATACACTCCTGCGGTCGTGGAGAGGCATTCGGGCATGGCCCGGACAGCGCGGCGGACCGGCTCGGTGATGGCGTATCCGACCGAGAAGAAGGTACGGATTCCTCGTTTCCGCACGTCGCGGACGTGGGCGAGGAAGGCTTTCGCGGATCCGGCGCTGTCGGTGCGGATCAGGATGTCGGTGCCGTGCCGGTGGGCGTCGGGGATCTGCGCGAGGGCCTGGTCGAGGACCGTGATGTGGTCGCTGGCGGTGTTGGCGCCGGCGTTCCCGGGCCGCAGGAGGCCGGACAGTGCCTCGCCGGTGTTGGCCAGGAAGCACAGCAGCGGGTGGAAGCCGAAGCCGCCCTTGTAGGTGGGTGCGGCCTGCTCTTTCTCGGTGTGGCAGGTGATCAGCGTGGCGTCGAGGTCCAGGACCAGACCGGGCAGTTCCTGCCCTGCGGCCCGGACAGCGGGTATGCCCTCACCGGTCTCGGCGGCCTGCAGCCAGGCGACCTCCCGAGCCGAAGCGCGGGCCAAGCGCAGAGAAGACAGTGCCCTCTCATCGGTGTCGGCGAGCAGCCGCCAGGCGGTCGGTGTTGAGGCGACCGAGCCGAACACTTCGGCCTGGTCCCGCAGTACGGCCAGATCCGCAATGGCCTCGCCGCCGTCGGCGAGCATCACCGCCAGGTCGGCGGCGATCCGGCCCGGATCATGCCCGGTCCCGCGCGGGCGAAGCGGCCCGAGCGCGGCGGAGTAGGCGGCGGTCAGCCCAATGGCATCGGCAAGATCCGCCAGCAACCGTTCCCCGGCATGACCGATCACCCCCGAGCCATCGGCACTGACACGGACCTTGGGACGCAACCCGATACCCTGCACGTAGAAAGTGCCCTCCGCCTGGACCGACAGAACCCCTCAGCAAGGTTCATCGTCCCAGGTCAGGAAGGCACTTTCGCGTTTCCGCCCCAAAGCCAGCCGTACCCAAGTGAAACGGCGAGGTTAGCGGGACCTTGGCCCGGAAATGCCCCGGAACTGCTGGTCAGAGCTGGGATACGGGTGGGAGATATCGGGAGTAAGGGCGTGTTTCGACTCGCTGCTTAGATGTGCGCCGAGAAGGGCGCCTGCCGGGCATCTGCCCCAGTCAGGCGCCTTTTTCGCGCGTCTAGAAGAAGCCCAGCTTCTTCGGCGAGTACGACACCAGCAGATTCTTCGTCTGCTGGTAGTGCTCGAGCATCATCTTGTGGTTCTCCCTGCCGATCCCGGACTGCTTGTAGCCGCCGAAGGCCGCATGCGCGGGGTAGGCGTGGTAGCAGTTCGTCCAGACCCGGCCTGCCTGGATCGCGCGGCCCGCCCGGTACGCGGTGTTGACGTCGCGGGTCCAGACACCTGCGCCGAGGCCGTACAGCGTGTCGTTCGCCGTGTTGATCGCGTCGTCGAAGTCCGAGAAGGACGTCACCGCGACGACCGGGCCGAAGATCTCCTCCTGGAAGACCCGCATCCGGTTGTCGCCCTCGAAGATGGTCGGCTGGACGTAGTAGCCGCCAGCCAATTCGCCGTCGTAGTCGATCTTCTGACCTCCCGACAGGACCTTCGCACCCTCCTGCTGGCCGATGTCCAGATAGGAGAGAATCTTCTGCAGCTGGTCGTTGGAGGCCTGCGCGCCGATCATGGTGTCCGTGTCCAGCGGGTGGCCCGGCACGATCTGCTCGGTGCGGGCGATCCCTGCTTCAAGGAACTCGCTGTAGTGGCCGCGCTGGATCAGCGCACGTGACGGACAGGTGCACACCTCGCCCTGGTTGAGGGCGAACATCGTGAACCCTTCGAGGGCCTTGTCGCGGAAGTCGTCGTTCGCCGACCAGACGTCGTCGAAGAAGATGTTCGGGGACTTGCCACCCAGCTCCAGCGTCACCGGCTTGATGTTCTCGGAGGCGTACTGCATGATCAGCCGCCCGGTCGTGGTCTCGCCGGTGAAGGCGATCTTCGCGACGCGAGGGCTGGAGGCGAGCGGCTTGCCGGCCTCCGCGCCGAAGCCGTTGACGATGTTGACGACACCCGGCGGCAGCAGGTCGGCGACGAGGCTCAGCCACACATGGATGGAGGCCGGGGTCTGCTCGGCCGGCTTGAGGACCACCGCGTTGCCCGCGGCGAGCGCCGGGGCCAGCTTCCAGGTCGCCATCAGGATCGGGAAGTTCCACGGGATGATCTGAGCGACCACGCCGAGCGGTTCGTGGAAGTGGTACGCAACGGTGTCGTCGTCGATCTCGCTGAGCGAACCCTCCTGGGCCCGCAGTGCACCCGCGAAGTACCGGAAGTGGTCGATGGCGAGCGGGATGTCGGCGGCCAGTGTCTCCCGCACCGGCTTGCCGTTGTCCCAGCTCTCGGCGACCGCCAACTCCTCCAGGTGCGCCTCCATCCGGTCGGCGATCCGGTTGAGGACCGACGCGCGCTCCCCGGCGGCCGTGGCTCCCCAGGCGGGGGCGGCGGCGTGTGCCGCGTCGAGGGCGCGTTCGATGTCCTCGGCGGTGCCGCGGGCGATCTCGGTGAACGGGCGGCCGTTGACGGGGCTCGGGTTCTCGAAGTACTGACCGCGGACCGGCGGGACGTACTCGCCGCCGATCCAGTGGTCGTAGCGGGACTCGTACGAGACGATGGCGCCCTCGGTGCCCGGCGCAGCGTAACGGGTCATCTCTGTGGCCTCCCGGATCCGGTGCCGCCCGCCGTTGGACGGACCTCGGCGCGAGGCTAGGCAGCGCAACGTTGCAAGCCCGTTGCGCGCGTCGTGCTGGGCGCAGCGACCGCGGCCCCGGTCCGCCGGGCAGGTCTAGCGCTGTTCGGCGTCGAGTTCGCGCGCCCTGGCCAGCAGTGCCGGCCGCTGCCCGGGCGGCGCTGCCGCGGCCAGCGCCTGCCACACCGGTAGGTCTTCCTCGCCCCACGGGCTGTACGCCCAGTCCGCCAGCAGCCCCGGGTCACCGCGCGCGATCAGCGAGGCCCGCAGTTGATCGTCGAGCCGGCGCCTCAGCCGGGCGACGGACGGTGCCTGCGAACCGGGCAGCAGCGGCCCCGCGTATGCGCTGAGCGCCGCCGCCACCGCACCGGACGCGAGCCTGCGCGCCACGGTGTCGAAGTCGGCGTCGACCGCGGCGGCGAACCGGTACGGGCGGGAGAGCAGGAGTTCGGGGCCGAGGAGCCTACGCAGCCGGGAGAGTTCGGCGCGTAGCGTCACCGGGGTCACCGACTCGTCCTCGTACAGTTCGATGAGAAGTTCGTCGCCGCCCAGACCCTCCGGATGGCGGGCCAGCGTCACCAGTATCTCGCTGTGCCGCCTGCTGAGCCGGATCTTGCGGCCGCCCGCGACGAGCAGTGCCTCGTCCCGGCCGAGCGCGCTGAGCTGTACGGACTCCGGGGCGGGCGAGGGCGCGAGCAGAGCGAGCTGGGACTCGGCCGCGCGTGCCACCGCCTGGACGAACGCCAGACTGTGCGGGTGCGCGAGCCGGTTTCCGCCGGTGATGTCGACGGCGCCCAGCACCCGCCCTGTGCGCGGATCGTGGAGTGGGGCCGCGGCGCAGGTCCACTGCTGCACCGGGCGCAGGAAGTGCTCGGCGGCGAACACCTGCACCGGCCGGTCCACGGCGATCGCCGTCCCCGGTGCGTTCGTCCCCGCCACGGACTCGGACCAGCGGGCCCCCTCCACGAAGTTCATCCGCCCCGCGCGCCGCCGTGTCGTCTCGTGTCCTTCGACCCAGAGCAGCCTGCCGTGTGCGTCGCAGACCGCGAGGAGGTGCTCTCCGTCCGTTGCGTACGCACTCATCAGTTCTCGGATCACCGGCATGGCGCGGGCCAGCGGATGTCCCTCCCGGTACGGTCCCAGCTCATCCGCGCCCAGCTCGACCTG
This sequence comes from Streptomyces sp. NPDC005262, assembly GCF_042872425.1. Lineage (NCBI taxonomy): Bacteria > Bacillati > Actinomycetota > Actinomycetes > Kitasatosporales > Streptomycetaceae > Streptomyces > Streptomyces sp. NPDC005262. The sequence goes on along the minus strand of NZ_JBIAKK010000019.1, from coordinate 123,828 downwards.
GGCCGCGCCGTCCGGACTGACCCGGGCCCGGGCGGAGCGCCGCCACGACTCGCCGACCACGGATCGTACCGGCAGTTCCAGTTGTCCCGCGGTGGTGAACACCTCGTGTGCGTGACGCAGTTCGCCGAGCCGTTCGACGAGGTCCGTATCGGCGGTCAGGGCTACCCAGGCGTCCGTCAACTCACGCTCCCGTCCAAGGGGTGTCGTGCACCCCCATCGTCGTCGCAGCCGGGCTCTGCGACAACCTCGGTGCGGAGAGCAGTCACACGGGACTGCGGCTCATCCGGCGCTGAAGAGGTTGACGAGGCGGATGTAGCGCACCCAGTCCCAGTCGGGTCCGGGATCGGTGTGATCGGTGCCCGGTACCTCGACGTGTCCGAGAATGTGTGCACGGTCCTTGGGGATGCCGTAGCGGTCGCAGACCGAAGCGGTCAGCAGCGCCGACTGCTCGTACAGGGCGTTGGTGAAGTACGCCGGCTGGTCCACCCAGCCCTCGTGCTCGATGCCGACACTGCGCGTGTTGTAGTCCCAATTTCCCGCGTGCCAGGCGATGTCCTGTTCCCGGACGCACTGCGCGATGTACCCGTCGGCCGAACGCACCACATAGTTCGCGGATACCTGCTTCGCCGGATTCTGGAAGATCCCGATCGCGTCCGAGAACAACTCCTGCGTGACATGGATGATCACGTACTCCACCGGATACGCCGAAGGACGCGTCGAGGCGGTGTAGTTGGCGGTGGAAGCCGGCATCCAGTGCGCGAGCGGATAGTCGGTGGAGCCCGCCGCGGACGAGGCCATGGCGCGAGTGGAGGCCGGGAGCAGAGCGGCGGCGGCCGTAGCCGCGGCGCCCTGAAGGATCCTTCTGCGGTGCATGAACGCTCCTGTGGGGGAGGGTGGTTCCAGGATCAGGGGGTGGGAAGCAGTGCAGCGGTCTCCCGTAGATGACGGTGCAGCCCACGATGAGGATCGCCCGCCGGCAGCCAATTCTTGCGGATCTTCGCCACACAGGTGTAGTTGGTGTCGCAGACATTCGCCAACGGAGCTTCACCGGCCTGGCTGATCAGCTGGTACGCATCGAGCTCGGAGAGCCCGTAGTCGCGTGCCAGCCACTGCACCAGGTCCAACTGTGATATGCGGAAGGCGTCTTCGAGAGGGCGGGCGGAGCCGGTGGAGATCAGATGGGTGTCCGACTCGATCCGGGGCCACGGCGTCGCGACACCCTTCAGCAGCTCGACCAGCACCACCGTGTTCATCGCGCACTCCACCGCCACCCCACAGGTCTCTCCCTCACCCTGCCGGGCATGGCCGTCACCCAGACTCAACAGCGCGCCCTCGACATTGACCCCCAGATAGCAGGTGACGCCGGCCCGCATCTCGGGCGTGTCCATGTTGCCGCCGTGCGCGTCCGGCACCAGCGCGGACCGCACCTCCAGATTGGCCGGAGCCACCCCGACCGTGCCGTGCATCGGGTCCATCGGCAGCTCCACCTGGATGTCGCTGTCGCGGGCACTGAAGAGACACGTGCGGCGGGCCCGGTCGAGCTGCCACATCCACACCACCTCGGGCAGCGGTGCCTGCAACGAAGCCGTCGTATGGGTGGAGGTGAGGGCGCCGAACAGCGGCACGGTCGTGGACGCCGCCCAGTCCCTGGCCGCTTCGATCGACACGAAGTGCACCGCGACGGTGTCGCCGGGCTCAGCCCCCACGACATGGAAGGGACCGGTCTGCGGGTTGAGGAACGGGAACTCGCAGACGGCGGAGACCAGGTCCTTCTCGGAGCGCACCCGGCCCGCGAAGCAGTCCTCCGTGTACACATCGAGGAAGGTGCCGGGCTCGATCCGGGCCACCGGCGCCGCACCGCCGAAGGTCCATGCGTACTCGCCCTCCTTGGGGCGAACCGTCAGGATCCGCGGGTCGCTCATCGCTGTTCTGCTCCTGTCTCGACTTCGACGACGGCCTCCGGGGCCTCGTCCAGATGGATCCGTCCGGTCTGTGCCACCCGCTCCGGATGTCTGCGCATCAGCACCACCAGCACACCTATGCCGATGAGCATCCAGATGCCGACCACCGGACCGGCGTACGAGACGGGGCTGCTGAGCTCCGAGACGAAGTCGAAGACCGGGATTCCGGCGGCTGTCAGCAGCGCCGGCACGAACGCCGCGATGCCCATCGCCGGGAAGAGAAGATGGAGTACGGGGTTGAACGCGTCGCGGCGCCGGCGCAGGAAGTACCCGGCGCAGGCCAGGTTGACGACGATGTACACACCGATGATCACGGTCACGATGATGGTGGCCAGCAGCACGAACGCGGTCACCGGGTCATATCCGAAGCCGAGCCCGAGCGTCGCTCCGACCGCGATCACGAACTGCGCGGCCACCCCGGTGACGGGTGAGCGGCGGCGCGGATGGAGACGGGCGAACGCCTGCGGGAACACTCCGATACGCCCCAGTGCGAAGGCCGTACGCGTAGACACGTTCGCGCACGCGTTGGCGTTGGCCACGGTCGAGTTGACGACGGCGAGGAAGAGCAGCACCCAGAACAACCCGAACGAGGCACGAGCCACGCCTTCCCACGACGCCGCCCCCGAAGCGCCGAATCCGGCGAATTCGTCCGGGCCGAAGTAGACGGACATCGCGTATGTGGTGAGGACGTACACCAGCCCGATCGACAGCGCGGCCCCGAGCACGGCCCGGCGCATCGTGCGCCGCGGGTTCTTCGTCTCCTCGGCGAGCGGCGCCGCCGCTTCGAAGCCCGCGAACGCCAGCACGGTGTAGACGGAGCCCGCGAAGATCCCGCTGATGCCGTCGAAGCCGTCCGCGGTGTGCGACGTACCGAACACCGACAGGGTGTTGTCCGAGCCGGCCTTCCCGATCAACAGGACCGCGAAGGCGACGAAGACCAGCACCTCGAAGATGCCGAGCACGGTCCCGAAGCGGGCGGACGCCCGAACGCCGAAGTACCCGGCGAGCGCGATGACGACCGCACCCAGCAGCGACCACGGCCACCACAGGTCCGCCGGGTACGACGACCACTCCTGGTGCAGGGTGCCCGCCGTCGTGAACCCGAGCTGGAGCAGCAGCAGCGCGGGCACCAGCGCCTCGACGAAGACATAGCCCCAGCCCACGAGGAAGCCGACGGCCGGATGCAGGCCCTGTGCGGAGTACGTGGCGACCGAACCGGCCGCCGGCAGGTGGCGGGCCAGCTCCGCGACGCACGACGCGGTGAACAGGCAGGCGACCAGCGCCACCAGCACGGCGAGCGGCAGACTGCCGCCGGCGAACGCGGCCCCGGACGGGATGGACGCGGCGATGGCGGCGGCGGGCGCCATTGCCGTGATGCTCTGGAAGAGAACTTCGCGCAGCCCGACGGCATCGCGCAGCAGTGTGGTTTCCGATTCCCCCGACACTCCGTGACTCCCTCTTGTCCGTTGACCGGAATGCGTTGTCCGATGTACGGCCGAGCGTCTCGCGCGCCCCACCGTACGACCGCGGCGTGGATGGCGGAAGATGGCAGGCGGCCGAAAGTCGGTGGGGGGCAAGGGAGTTGGGTGAGTGTGGTGGGGCGAGGCCGACCGGCGGGCAGGCTACCCCATGCCGAGCGCTTCCGACAGCGCCGCCGCCGGGTCGTCGTCCGACGGCCCTGCCGGAATCCAGCGCCCGCGCTCCTTGCGGTACGGCCACCAGCGCCCGTCCCGCCCGTACCGAAGCTGCACGTCGCCGCCCGCCGCGGTCCACCGGTTGCGCACTGCCCGCAGCTGCGGACGCTCGCTGTCCTCCCACGCCGCGGCGAGCCGGGTGAGGGCCCGGGCACGGGACTCCGGGTCCGGTGCCCACTCCTCGTCGAACACGGTGAGCGCGGCGGTCCCGCCGTAACCCCAGGCCCGCACCGCCGCGTCGAGCTCGGCCCGCTGCCGCCCCGACCCGGCGGCCAGCCGTGTCATGACCCAGGGCTCGGGGCGCGCGTCGGCGACCAGCCGTACGGCATCCTGCTCCGGCGTCAACCAGGCCTGCACGGGCTGCTGTCCGTGGTCGGGCGACAGGGCTTCCGCCAGCATCCGGTGGGCCCGGACGGCGCTGTCGGTCGTGAGCACTTCCAGGGCGGCCGGGTCGAGGCCGGGCTCTGGTTCGGTCTCCGTGTCCAGCGACGGCGGGGGGCCGGGCTCGGCGGGCAGCGGCGGTGGTGCGGGCAGCGGCGGCAGGATCTGCTGTGCGGCGAATGCCTCGTCCGCCCGTACGCCGCGCGCACGCCGGTCCTCCGCGCGGGAGGACTCCGCCGGTTGCCGCTCCGCGGCCCGGGCCGTGATCCGCGCCTGGAGATCGTCGAGTACCCGCTGCTCGCCGCGTCCCCGCATCAGCAGCAGGACGAAGGGGTCCTGGTCCAGCAGCCGCGCCACCTGGTGGCAGAGGGCGGCGGAGTGCGGACAGTGGTCCCACGCCTCGCAGGTGCACTCGGGATCCAGATCGCCGATCCCGGGCAGCAGATCCACCCCGGCCGCCGCCGCGTCCTCCACCAGATGCGGCGGCATCTCCCGGTCGAGGAGTGCGGCGATGTGTCCGGCCCGGTCGACCGTCATGTCCAGGAAGCGGTCCCACTCCTCCTCGCTCAGCTGCTGGAGCAGGACATCACTGCGGTACGGGGTCGAGTCCGTGTCCTGGACGACTGCGGTGATCCGCCCCGGGCGTACGCAGACCGCACCGACCCTGCCCTCGCGGGCGAACCGGCGCCCCTTCTTGACCTGTTCGCCGTCGAGCGCGGTGTCTTCCAGGGCCTTCAGCCAGGCGCGGCCCCACCAGGACTCGGCGAAGCCGCGGTCCCGCGCGGGCGGCAGAGCGGCAAAGGTTCGTTCCTGCCCCGGCACCTCGGTTCCGCCGGCGGCTGGGTCGTGTCCCTCCCCCTCGTAACCGTCGCCGTCGTACTCCTCGCCCTGGTATCCAGGGTTCGCGTATCGGTTCGCGTATCGGTCGGTCCCGTACGTGTCGCTCATCGCGTGCCCCCTCGCAGCTGAACCAGATCGGCAAGTTCCGCATCGGTCAGCTCGGTCAGTGCCGTCTCACCGGAACCCAGCACCGCTTCCGCGAGGCCCTGCTTGCGGGCCAGCATGTCGGCGATCCGGTCCTCGATCGTCCCCTCGGTGATCAGCCGGTGCACCTGCACCGGCTGGGTCTGCCCGATGCGGTACGCACGGTCGGTGGCCTGTGCCTCCACTGCTGGGTTCCACCAGCGGTCGAAGTGCACCACGTGGCCCGCCCGGGTGAGGTTGAGCCCCGTACCGGCCGCCTTCAACGACAGCAGGAAGACCGGGGACTCGCCCGCCTGGAACCGGTCCACCATGGCCTCGCGCTCGGCGATCGGCGTCCCGCCGTGCAGAAACTGGGTGCGTACGCCGCGCGCCGCCAGGTGCTGTTCGAGCAGCCGCGCCATCTGTACGTACTGGGTGAACACGAGCACGCTCGCGTCCTCCGCGAGAATGGTGTCGAGCAGCTCGTCGAGGAGTTCCAGCTTCCCCGAACGGTCCGAGATCCGCGGCCGCTCCTCCTTGAGGTACTGGGCGGGATGGTTGCAGATCTGCTTGAGCGCTGTCAGCAGCTTCATCACCAGGCCGCGCCGGGCGAACCCGTCGGCGCCGGAGATCTCGGCCAGGGTCTCCCGCACCACCGCCTCGTACAGACCGGTCTGCTCCGCCGTCAGTGAGACCGCGCGGTCGGTCTCCGTCTTCGGCGGCAGCTCCGGGGCGATGCCCGGATCGGACTTGCGCCGCCGCAGCAGGAACGGCCGCACCAGGGCTGCCAGCCGTTCAGCCGCCGCCGGGTCGTTGCCGCCCTCCACCGCCCGCGCGTACCGGGTACGGAACGTGCCGAGGCGGCCGAGCAGTCCGGGCGTCGTCCAGTCGAGGATCGCCCACAGCTCGGACAGGTTGTTCTCCACGGGAGTGCCGGTCAGCGCCACCCGCGCCCGCGCACCGATCGTCCGGAGCTGCTGCGCGGTCGCCGAGTACGGGTTCTTCACGTGCTGCGCCTCGTCGGCGACCACCATGGACCAGTCGGCTCCGGCGAGCTTCGCCGCGTCGAGCCGCATCGTGCCGTACGTGGTGAGGACGAACTCGCCGTCCGCCAGGTCCGCCAGGCTCCGGGACGCGCCGTGGAAGCGACGTACCGGTGTGCCGGGTGCGAACCTCTCGATCTCCCGCTGCCAGTTGCCCATCAGTGAGGTCGGGCAGACCACCAAGGTCGGTCCGGCGGCATCTTCGACGCTCTGACGGTGCAGATGCAGCGCGATGAGGGTGATGGTCTTGCCGAGGCCCATGTCGTCGGCGAGACAGCCGCCGAGTCCGAGTGAGGTCATGGTGTGGAGCCAGTTCAGACCGCGCAGCTGGTAGTCGCGGAGCGTCGCGCTGAGCGCGGAGGGCTGACCGACCGTCTGCTGCGCACCGGACTCCGGATCGGCGACCCGTGCCCGCAGTCGCTCCAGCCATCCGGTCGCCTGCACGTCGACCGGGCGGCCGTCGATCTCGGTGGAACCTGTCAGAACGGCCCCGAGTGCATCGATCGGCGTGACCTTGCGGTCCTGCGTCTCGCGGGCGCGGCGTGCCTCCTCCGGGTCGATGAGCACCCATTGGTTGCGCAGCCGGACAATCGGTCTGCCCGCCTCGGCCAGTCGGTCCAGTTCGGCGCGGCTGAGCTTCTGGTCGCCGAGTGCGAACCACCAGTTGAACGCCAGCAGAGCGTCGGCCGACAGGAATGACGGGACGTCGGACACGGACTGTCTTTCCGAGGACTCGCGGTCGCGGTCGCCGTGGGCGCCCTCGCTGTCGCCGGCGTCCCCGGCTTCCCCTTCGTCCGGCGGCCCGACCACCGCCCGTGCGGTGAGCGTGCGGGCGAGCTCCTTGGGCCAGTGCACCTGGACCCCGGTCGCGGCGAGTGACCGCGCGGCGGGGCCGAGCAGTTCGGCGATCTCCTCGTCGGCCGGCTCGACGGAGTCCGGTACGGCGGCCGACAGCAGCGGAGTCAGCGGTGGCCAGGCACGGGCGGCGCGGCGCAGGGCGAGGAGGGCGTTCATCCGCGCGCGCGGACCGAAGCCCGCAGTGATGGGCGCTGTGCCGGCCCAGACGTCGGCGGCGTCGGCGACCACTGTCGGATCGCTGACGCTATGGATCTGGAGGACGGCACGGAAGGACGGCCCGGCACCACCTCGCTCGGCGTCCTCGTGAGCAGGAGTCAGACCGTTGACCTCGACGCGCAGCGAGAGGCGCACACCCGCGTCGTGCCCGGCCGCGACATCGGCGGCCCAGGACCGGCGCTCGGGCAGGCGCTGCGGCTCGTCGGCGGCGAAGGCCCGGCTTCCGGTGGCGAACACCGCGGCGGGCGTGCGCGGCAGGCCGTCGGCCACCGCGTCCAGGAACGCGCGCAGCAGCCGCTCCGGCTCCGGCAGCAGCACGGGCTCCGCGGCGTCGTCGAGCGGCACGGCATGGGCGGTGGGCGGCATGGAAGCCGCGAGGTCACGGATCCGGTCGAGGTCGGCGACGGTCAGCGGACCTACGCGCCACGCGTCGTGGTCGGAGGCACTCAGCCCCGGCAGCAGCAGTCCACGGGCGGTGAGTTGCAAGGCGAGGAGGGCGGCCGCGCCCCAGAACGCGGCCGAGGGCGAGGCCTGCGCCACCGTCCGCGCGCGGGTCAGTACGGGAAGGGCGTCCCGCACCGGCAGCAGCAGCGCCGGCACACCGTACGGGTGGGTGTCGGCTCCGACGACGGTCAGTTCCCCGACCGTCCCCGGTGCATCGGGCGGGCTGCTGCCGTCCGGATGCAAGAAGGCGACCCGGCCGGTACGGGAGGGGTCCGCGGGAAGGAAGACGACGGAGCAGCGGGAGAGTGCGGAGATCTCGGCGAGGGTTGCCGCAGGGAGCCTGTGCACAGCGATGTCGCATTCCTCAAATTTGACTAGTGGGGGCCCAAGGTCGCCGAGAGTACTCCACCGCCGAGGCCGTCCGGGAGCGGAATCGCCGTGATCCAGCTCACTTCGATGACGCCTGCGGACTGCCCGGTGTAGCCAGCACCCCCCTCCCAGGAGGGGGCTACCCCCCGAAACTCCGGGTGGTGGCGCCATGGTTGCGGCAGGACCCCGGCCCGTACGTTTCAACAGGTCAGAGCAGCTTCCCATGCCTCCCAGAGACCGGAGACAACATGTCCCAGGCCGTAGCCACCGTCGCGGACCGCCCCCGCGACCGTGCCGGAAGTACGGAGAGCGCCGACGGCAGCACGGGCGTCGGGGGACGCGCGGCAGGCGTCGGCGGCAGTGACTTCGCGCCGCTCCTGCGGGCCGTAAAGGCGCAAGGACTCCTGGAGCGGCGCACCGGATGGTACGCGGCCGTCATCGCCTCCAACCTCCTGGCCCTGGGCAGCGTGCTCACCGGCCTGGTACTCCTCGGCAACACCTGGTGGGCCCTGCTGCTCGCACTGCCGTTGGCGATCCTCTGGTCCCGTACCGCATTCGTCGGCCACGACGCCGGACACGCCCAGATAACCGGCGACCGCCGGGCGAGCCGGATCATCGGTCTCGTCCACGCCAACCTGCTCCTCGGCATGAACGAGGCCTGGTGGAACGACAAACACGTGCGCCACCATGCCAACCCCAACCACATCGACAAGGACCCGGACGTCGGCGTCGGTGCCCTCGTCTGGACGCAGAAGCAGGCAGCCCAGCGCGAAGGATTCGCCCGCCGGCTCACCCGCAACCAGGCCCGGCTGTTCTTCCCGATGCTGCTCCTCGAAGGCATCGCCCTCAAGATCTCCGGCTTCCGGTACCTGCGGCAGCAGCCCGCCCGCGAGCGTGCCCTGTCGGTACTGCTCCTCGTCACCCACCTCGGGCTCTACGCGATGCTGCTGCTCACCGTCATGTCCCCCGGCAAGGCCGCCGTCTTCGCGCTCGTGCATCACGCGCTGTTCGGACTCCACCTGGGCATGGCCTTCGCACCGAACCACAAAGGCATGGAGATGCCCGACCCCGACGGCGACCGCTGGGGGCATCTCCAGCGACAGGTCCTCACCTCGCGCAACGTACGCGGCGCCGTCCTCACCGACTGGTTCCTCGGCGGGCTCAACTACCAGATCGAACACCATCTGTTCCCGAGCATGCCCCGCCCCCACCTCCGCCGGGCGCAGCCCTTGGTGCGAGCCCACTGCGAGTCGCTGGGCATGCCGTACACGGAGACCGGCCTGGTGGAGTCCTACCGCCAGGCGCTGCAGCACATGCGCGAAGTAGGCGAACCGCTGAGGCAACCTGCGGAGACGGCTCGCTGAGACAGCTCAGTGGGTGGCCCACCCGGGGCAGCTGACCCGGGCGACCTGCTCGGGCACCCCATCGGGACGACCGCTGGTGCAAGCTGGAACCGACAGGCCCGCACAGGCGTTGTCACAGCAGGAGCGGCTGGCGCCGCGAAGGAGGAATGGACGATGTCGAACAGCGCAAAGATCGCCATCGGGGGAGTCGTCGTGGCAGTCGTCCTGATGCCGTTCATCGGATTCTGGCTGTCGCTGTTGGTGCTGATCGGAGTGCCCGCGGTGGCCTATCTGATGCTGGATCCCTCGCAGCGGCGCAGGCTTCGCAGGATCACTCGCAAGGAAATCGGTCGCTGAGAACAGGCGGCCGGGACGGGGGATATTCGTAGATGAGCGGGACAGTCACCGCGGTGAGCAGCAACGGCACCTACACCTTCACCAAGCCGAACAGGGACAGTGTGACCCTGCTGGCCGGACTCGGGGTGGAGGGGGACGTTCATGCGGGGGTCACGGTCAAGCACCGTTCCCGTGTGGCGCAGGACCCCACCCAGCCGAACCTGCGCCAGGTCCATCTGATCCACGAGGAGCTGTTCGAGGAGCTGCGGGAGGCGGGCTTCGAGGTGGCTCCCGGGGATCTCGGGGAGAACGTCTCCACGCGTGGCATCGATCTCCTCGGCCTCCCGGTGGGCACGATGTTGCACATCGGTGACGAAGCCGTCGTAGAGGTCACCGGCCTGCGCAACCCGTGCCTGCAGATCGACAATTTCCAGGACGGCCTGCTGAAGCAGGTCGTCGGCCGGGACGCAGCGGGCAGCATCGTGCGCAAGGCCGGGATCATGGGCATCGTCGCGTCCGGTGGAACGGTCCGGCCGGGCGATCCGGTCAAGGTGGCGCTGCCCGCCGAACCGCACCGGCCGCTGGACCGCGTGTAGCGGGGGAGCCGCACCGGTCGTCCCGCGCGGACCCTCGTCAGCGTCCGGCCTGCGCCTGAGTCTCTCGGCTCAGGCCGGCCGCACCGCGAGCGCGTCGAGCGCTTTCAACAGGCCGGGCAGCGCCGCCCCGCGTCCCACGGGCAGAACCTCGCCGGGTTCCTCGTCCAGCAGGACGAACGCGATGTCGTCGGTCCTCGCGACCAGGGACCAGCCGGGTCCGTCGGCGCGCAGCGTCCGGGCGTCGCCCGGGGCGAAGGAGGACCGGATGCGTCCGGGCGGCGGCGGGTCGTCCACGTACGCATGGGCCTCCGCGAGAGCGCGTCGTACCCCGGGATGGGTTCCGGAGAGCGTGGTGGAGCCTGCCGAGCTCTGCTCTGCCGTGCCGGCGGCCGAGTCCGCGTCCACTGCGGCACCGGCATCCGGCTCCTTGGCGTCGTCCGGACCGTCGGTGCCGCCCGGCTCGTCGGCGCCACCCCCGGTCTCCCCGCCATCCCTATCGTCCGCGCCATCCGGGCCGTTCGACCCCGCGAACGTCGTCTCGTCGTCGATCTGGTCGCGCCACGCCGCCCACTGCACTGCGATCTCGTCCGCGCCGAGCCGCCGCTGCGCAGGCCCCCACGTCTCGGTGTCGGGCGGGGTCAGCGGAGGCAGATCGGTGCCCTCGGCCTCGGCGTCCGGCGGCGGGTCGTGGGGGGCGGGCACCCCTGGTGCGGCGACCGCCAGTGCGAGGGGCCAGCCAGGGAGCGCGCAGACCACCGAGCGGTCGTCGGGGGAGAGGTCGTACTCCATGCCGCAGTCCCACGAGGCGATGGCGACGGCGACCAGTGACACGTCGTCGACGACGACGGTCCACCGGGCACCGTCGCCGTCCTGGCCGAGGACGAGTCCGTAGCCCTCGGCGTACGGCTCGAGGCCGAGTGCCCCGCAGGCCGCCGGATAGTCGTCACCGAGCACGCTCGGGAACTGCGCGGGTGTGAGCAGCACCGCGGTCAGCACATACAGTGCGTCGTCCTCGGCGACCGCGTCGTCCGTCCCGGCCACAGCACTCTCCTCGTCCCTCATGGTTTCCGTCGGCGCACCTTAACCAGTGGGTAACGCGGTCGTCGAGGCCCTGACGAGGGAAGACCCATCGTGCGTGGTCAAGCGGACGGTGTCGTTCAGTCGGCAGGCAGCCCGAGCAGGTCACGGGTCACGGACTGCGGCGACCGACCGCGCTCGCGAGCCAGCGCGACGACGGCTCTGCAGGCCAGCTCGTTGACCCCGAAGGAGAGTGCTCCGGGCGATACCCATCCGCTCACCTCGTCCATCCGGTCCTGGTCGTCCTCCGCGCACGCCGTGACATAGGTGGCGGCCGCCTCGAACAGGTTGTGCTGCTTGCGTCGGTGTTCCTCTCGCGGCGGCGCGGACAGCCCGCTTCTGCGGCTGGGAGAGACCACCTTCCGGAGACTGCTGAACATGTCGATCATGGAGACCGCCTTCCCGGGGAGTCGTGCACGGGGGCCGTGCACGCAAGCTGTCTTCGTACGTACTTACGGTCTTCCCCCTCGGCGTAGAGTTGGACCACCGATCGAGGAACGGGGACCGCGCGGTGAAGCGATACGACCGGCTGAAGGAGATCCAGCGTCTCGATCCGGAACGGGACTTCCTGGAGATCTACCGGCTCACGGCCACCTACGAGTTCCCCTGGGACATCACCCGGGCGCTCGAACTGGCCCTCTATCGTACATATGCCGTCCCCAGCATCGGCCGACTCCTCGCCGAGACGGCGGAGCTGACGGGACGTTCCCAGAAGCGGTACGACGACACCGCGCTCCTCCTCGACGCCGTCGTGGAGCACGGTTTCGACAGCGATCAGGGGCGCACGGCGATCCGCCGGATCAATCAGATGCACCGCAGCTACGACATCAGCAACGACGACATGCGCTACGTGCTGTGTACGTTCGTCGTCGTCCCGAAGCGCTGGATCGACACGTACGGCTGGCGCCGGCTCTCCGACCACGAGCTGCAGGCGTTCGCCGTGTACTACCGCACTCTGGGCGACCACATGGGTATCAAGGGCGTGCCTCGGACCTTCGAGGAGTTCGAGCGCACCCTCGACGGGTACGAGGACGAGCACTTCGGCTGGGACGAGGGCGCGCGCAAGGTCTCCGACGCCACGCTGGAACTGATGGCCTCCTGGTATCCGGGCCCGCTGGCACCCGTCCTGCGCAAGGCGAGCCTGGCACTCCTCGACGATGCGCTGCTGCGGGCGTTCCGCTACGAACGTCCCGGCCCCGTCGCCCGTGGTCTCACTCGCGGCGCGCTGCGGCTGCGGGCGCGGGCCGTGCGACTGCTGCCGCCCCGCTCCACCGCGCACTACGCGCGCCAGAACCCGGAGATCAAGGGATACCCCGACGGCTACGAGATCGGCGCGCTCGGCACGTTCCCGGCCCCCGGCACCGGGGGCTGCCCGGTCCCGCACAGCCGGCGGCCGGGCGCTCCGGTCGAGTAGCCCCGGGGGCCCGCGCCCGCTCGGCCCGCTCGCCGGTCAGTCCGCCCGCACGGCTAGTGCGAGGAATCGGGCATCCTCATCGGTGTACGAGTCCAGCCGCCACCCCGAACGTGCGAGCAACGGCCGGAGGTTGGGCTCGGCCCGCAGATCGTCGTCCGTGATCGGCCGGCCGTGGCGCGCCGCGAGTGCGGCCCGCCCGATCGGGTGGAACAGCGCCAGCTGCCCGTCGGGCCGGACGACGCGCGCGAGCTCGGCCAGGTCCGGTCCGGGATGTGACAGGTGGGAGATGAGCCCGGCACCGAACACCGCGTCGAGCGAGGCGTTCCGCAGCGGCAGCCGGGCCACATCGGCGAGCAGCAGCCGACCGCTCCGGTCGCGTCCGGCCCGTACCGCCGCCTGGAGCATCGCCGGGGTGAGATCCGCACCCAGAACCGTTCCCTGTGGCCCGACGGCGTCGCGCAGTGCAGGCAGAGCCCGTCCCGTGCCGCATCCCGCGTCGAGTACGGCGTCGCCGGGGCGCAGCCCGAGTGCTTCGACGGCGGCCGCGTAGGCGGGAGCGTCGTCTGGGAAGCGGGTGTCCCATTCCGCGGCGCGGGCGGTGAAGAAGTTCTGGACATGCGTGTGGTGATCGGCCATACGGACATGATCGCGCAGTGGCCGCCGGAGCGAAATGGAACGAAACCACGGGAATCGGTGCGCATGTTCGAGCACCGTGCGATCGTCCGGGGACATTTCTCTGTCATATTCCGGCAGCTTTCGAAATGCGCCCCAGGCGTGCGCCCCCATCGCGACTAGCGTCCCCGATTCATGGGACACCTGGACCACGCCACCTTCGGCTGGCTGACACCTGCGCTGTCGTACGCGATGGCTGTGATCGGCTCGGCGCTCGGCCTGAGCTGCACCGTGCGCGCACTCGACACGAGCGGCAGTTCGCGCCGCAACTGGCTGATCGCGGCCGCATCCGCCCTCGGCACCGGCATCTGGACAATGCACTTCGTCGCGATGCTCGGCTTCGGCGTGACCGGAACCGATATCCGCTACAACGTGCCGCTGACCCTGCTCAGCCTGCTCGGCGCCATGGTGGTGGTCGGATGCGGGGTCTTCGCTGTCGGCTACAGCCGTGACCGCACCAGGGCACTGCTCGTCGGAGGGTTCGGCACCGGGCTCGGAGTCGCCAGCATGCACTACCTGGGCATGGCGGCACTGCGGCTGCACGGCACGATCCACTACGACCCGTTGCGGGTCGCGCTCTCCGTCGTCATCGCCGTGGTCGCCGCGACGGCGGCCCTGTGGGCGGCGCTGAACATCAAGTCACCGCGTGCCGTCGCCCTCGCCTCGCTCGTCATGGGCGCGGCGGTCAGCAGCATGCACTACACGGGCATGATGGCCGTCGGCGTCCGTGTGACCGCCTCCGACGTGGAACTCCCCGGGGCATCGACGATGCAGTTCATCTTCCCCTTGGCCGTCGGACTCGGCTCGTACCTCTTCCTGACGTCGGCCTTCGTCGCCCTCTCGCCGACGGCCCGCGAGCGTGCCGCGTACGTCTCTGCCGGGCGCAGTGCGGAGCCCGCCGAAGCGGACGCCTTGGCCCCGGCACGATCCGCGCAACGCGGACGCGATCCCCAGACACGGCGTGACCCGCGCGGCCACGACCCCTCGCCCGCCGCCACGCCCTGACGACGGCGCCCCTTTCACTCCTGCCCAGCTCCACACCCGGAACGAGGAGGCCATGCGCCCACCCCGCACGACCCCGGACCCCGGCACGACGGCCGCCGCACGGCCCAGCGCCCAGCCCTCGCCGGACTCCTCGCCCCCGCCCGCGGCGCGCGGACGACGCGCGCACGCGGGACCGCCGGCCGACGAGAGCGCCGAGCACGACGTGCGGCTGCTGCTGACGCAGGACACGTCCGGGCCACGTGGACGCTGGACACTGCGGCCGAGGACCGTACGCGCGAAGATCATCTCGCTTCTGATGGTGCCCGTCGTCTCCCTGCTCGCCCTGTGGGGTTTCGCCACGGTCAACACCGCCCAGGACGTGGCACAGCTACGGCAGTCGCAGCAGGTCGACAAAGAGGTCCGGGCCCCGATATCGACCGCTGTCGCCGCACTCCAGGCCGAACGCAGAGCTGCCCTGCTCCAGACCGTCGCCCCCAGCAGCGCCCGCGCCGCCGCTCTGGAACTGCAGGCCGGCCGTACCGACACGGCCCTCGCCGCCCTGCGGATCGACAAGAAGCACACCATCGCCGACACGGGCAGCCTTCCGACAGGCGTCGCCGACCGGCTCGACCGGTTCCTCGACCGCATCCACGAACTGCGCACGGCGGGCGACCCGGGGAAGGAGGAGCGCGACGAGAGCGCGGTGTTCGAGCGGTACACCCGGGCCGTCACCGCGGGATTCGCCGTCTCCGGCGCCGTGGCCGGAATTCAGGACGACGCGCTCGGATCCGGCGCACGGGTCCTGCTCGAACTGGCCCGCGCCGACGAGATGCTGGCCCGCGAGGACGCCCTGCTCGCCACGGCAGGCCTCACCAAGAGCCTCGAAGGCCAACAACTGGTGCAGTTCACCGGAGCGATGGAGACCCGCAGGAACCTGATCGAGACCGCGGGCGCCGATCTGCCCGCCGACGAACGCCTCACCTGGCAGAAGTTCACGGACCGGACCGCATACCGCCGGATCGAGGCGGCAGAGGATCAGGTGCTGGCGGCATCGCCCGGACAGGACGCCGCACAGGCGGTGAACACCGCCGACTGGGAAACGGCCGCCGCGAGCGTACGGAGCGAGCTGCGCACCATCGACACCCGTGCCGCGGAACGTGCCGCGGACCGCACCGACCCGCTGACCCGCGGCCTGTTCAGCCCGTCCGGAGCGGCCGTCCTCTTCGGCTGCATCGCCGTGGCCGCCTCGCTGGTCATCTCCGTACGCATCGGTCGCGCGCTCGTCGTGGAGCTCGTCAGTCTCCGCAACAGCGCGCTGGAGATCGCCCGCCGCAAACTGCCCCGCGCCATGCAGCGACTCCGGGCCGGCGAGACCCTCGACATCCAGGCCGAAGCCCCACCCGGCCTGGCCTCCCACGACGAGATCGGACAGGTCGGCGAGGCCCTCGGCACCGTGCACCGGGCCGCCCTCAGCGCCGCCGTCGAACGTGCCGAACTGGCCGACGGCATCTCGGGCGTCTTCGTCAACCTCGCCCGTCGCAGCCAGGTGCTCGTCCACCGCCAGCTCAACCTCCTCGACAGCATGGAGCGCCGCGCC
The DNA here is from genome assembly GCF_042872425.1 of Streptomyces sp. NPDC005262. Lineage (NCBI taxonomy): Bacteria > Bacillati > Actinomycetota > Actinomycetes > Kitasatosporales > Streptomycetaceae > Streptomyces > Streptomyces sp. NPDC005262. Next base: position 107,880 of record NZ_JBIAKK010000019.1, on the reverse strand, counting down.
GACGACCCCGACGAGCTGAGCAACCTGTTCCGCCTCGACCACCTCACCACCCGAATGCGACGGCACGCGGAGAGCCTGATCATCCTGTCCGGCGCGGCCCCCGGCCGTGCATGGCGAATGCCCGTACCGCTGACCAACGTCGTACGCGCGGCCGTATCCGAGATCGAGGACTATGCCCGGGTGGAGGTGCGGCAACTGCCCGACGCCGCGGTCAAGGGCACGGCGGTCGCCGACCTCACCCATCTCCTCGCCGAACTCGTCGAGAACGCCGCGCAGTTCTCACCGCCGCACACCAAGGTGCGGATCAGCGGCGAGCCTGTCGGTAACGGCTACGCCCTGGAGATCGAGGACCGCGGACTCGGCATGGGCAGCGAACTCCTCGGCGAGGCCAACCGGCGCATCGAGCAGGCGGAGGCTCTCGACCTGTTCGACAGCGACCGGCTCGGCCTCTTCGTCGTCAGCAGGCTCTCGGTCCGGCACCACATCAAGGTCAAGCTGCGCACCTCTCCGTACGGTGGAACGACCGCGGTGGTCCTGCTTCCGACCGCACTGCTGCAGGGCGCGCTTCCGGCGGGCGAGGAAGCGGCCGCACCGGAGAAGGCGACGGTCGAGCGCCAGGACGGCGACGCCGACGGTGACCGTGTGCCGTTCGGCCCCGGACCGGGACCGCGTGCGGTGCGCCCCCAGGCCACGGCGTTCCCCGCCCCGGCCCCGGTGCACGCGCTCGAATCCCGGACGACGCCTCCGGCCGGAGTCACCTCGCTGCGTCCGCGTGCCCGCAGAACGGACGACGACGGGGCAGCGGGCAGGAGCGAGGCCAGGCCGACGCCCCGGAGCGAGAGCGGCAGGGCGGACGACGACGGCACACTGCCCCGTCGCGTCCGGCAGGCCAGCCTTGTGCCGCAACTGCGCGAGGAGCCCCGTCCCGAACCGGTCCGGCGTGCCGACGGGAGTGGCGCGGACACCCCGGTGGAGCGCACCCCGGAGCAGGCCAGGGACCGGATGACCGCTTACCGCAACGGCTGGGTACGCGGCGGCGGCACCGCCCCCGGCACACCCGCACCCCGCCGGAACCTCACCGAACCCCGCCCCCGCCCCGGTAGCGAAGGAGACCACGCATGATCGCGAACGAGAGGGCCGAGGTGCACCGGCGCTCGGGCGAACTCGACTGGCTGCTGGACGATCTGGTGGCCCGGGTCGGCGAAGTCCGGCACGCCGTCGTGCTTTCCAACGACGGTCTGGCGGTGGGCGCGTCCAGCGCGCTCAGCCGCGAGGACGCCGAGCACCTGGCGGCGGTTGCCTCCGGTTTCCACAGCCTCGCGAAGGGCGCCGGACGGCACTTCCAGGCCGGCGACGTCCGCCAGACCATGGTCGAGATGGATGAGGGCTTCCTGTTCGTCGTGGCTGCGGGGGACGGCTCCTGCCTCGCCGTACTGAGCACGGCCTTCGCCGATATCGGCCTGGTCGCCTATGAGATGGCCCGCCTTGTCAATCGGGTCGGCGAGCACCTGCGGACCCCGCCGCGGCTCACCGCACCCCCGTCCCCGGCCGGCTGAAAGGGCGGAGACAGCAGTGGACATGACCAGCAAGGGTCCGGGAGGCTCCCAGCGCTTCCCGGACCTGCCCGAACTGCCGGGCAGCCAGTGGTACGACGCCGAAGCCGGTCCTCTGGTCCGCCCGTACGCCATGACGGGTGGGCGGACCGAACCGGGCCCCAACGGGGCGCATTTCGATCTGATCGCACTCGTCGCCGTCGCCGACAGCGCCCCGGACAGCTCCGAGGAGTGCATGCTGGGCCCCGAACACCGCGCCTTGCTCGCCCTGTGCCGATCCGAGACCCAGTCCGTCGCGGAACTCTCCGCCGACGCCGACCTCCCCGTCGGTGTCGTCCGCGTACTCCTCGGGGATTTGCTCGAAGCCGGCTATGTGCGAGTCAGCCGACCCGTGCCGCCCGCACAACTGCCCGACGAGCGGATCCTTCGCGAGGTGATCAACGGACTGCGGGCGCTCTGAACCACCGCTCCGGCCGACGGCCCGAGAGAGCTGACATCGACGCCGGCGTCGGACGGGAGACCGGCGGAGCCCTGCGTGTAACCCTGGCCCGGCGCCGGGAAGTTCCACTCCGCACCGAGTCGGCACGTCCCGAAAGCCCTCGCCCTCACCCGTCGTCCACACGTCCCAGTCCGGGGCGACCTCACCACGGCCAGCCCGGGCGCGGTACCGGGTGCCCGGCACACTGTGATTCATCCTCGTTCATGGCATTTGCCTCACACTTTCAGCATCCGCAGGGACTTGTCCCGCATGCGGGACAAGTCCGGCGGTTTCGCCGATCCGGACAGCGCGACGCGTACAACCGCGACAATCAAGAGGTGCCAGAGTTCAAGGCCCTGCGCAGCACCTCTGTTCCGCTCTTCTCTCCGATCTTCCGGAGCCGGCGGGTACGGACGGCTGCGGGCGGGCCCCGTTGATCCACTTGCACGGCGACACTTGACGGATTGCGCAACTGTGCAACTTCGGGGCGGGGACGTACGTCTTTCTCCGTGGAAGGCGGAAAGCCGGACGGGTGAGGTGACCGATGACGGGCAGCCACAAGGTGGCGGCGGACTTACAACGGGGCAGTCGGCTGCGACGCACCGCGACCATGGGGCTGTCGTTCCTCATCCTGCTCGTTGCGGGCGTCGGCTGGGGCTACCTCAAGCTGACCGGCCAGATCGACACCTTCAGCGCGGACGGGATCTCCGGCGACCGGCCACCCTCCTCGTCGAACGGGCAGAACGTCCTCGTCATCGGATCGGATTCACGCTCAGGCGCCAACAGGAAGCTGGGCGGCGGCAAGGGCACCGTGGGCCGCTCCGACACCGCGTTCCTGCTCCATGTGTACCGCGATCACCGGCACGCGGTCGCAGTGTCCATTCCGCGTGACTCCCTCGTCGACATCCCGGCGTGCAAGACGCCCGACGGCAAATGGACCGCACCGCAGCACCACGTCATGTTCAACGGCGCGTTCTCGGTGGGGGACACCGCTGAGGGAAATCCGGCCTGCACCCAGAACACCGTGGAGCAGCTCACGGGCCTGCGCGTCGACCACACCATCGTCGTGGACTTCTCCGGTTTCGCCGCCCTGACGTCGGCCGTCGGCGGAGTCCCGGTCTGTCTGCCGCAGGACGTCTACGAGCGCGACCTCAGCCCGAACCGGCCCACGCGAGGCGCCCTGGTCTTCGCCAAGGGCCCGCAGACCGTCTCCGGGCAGCACGCGCTCGACTACGTCCGGATCCGGCACGGCATCGGCGACGGCTCCGACATCGGACGGATCAAACGCCAGCAGGCATTCATCGGCTCCCTCATCAAGAAGGTCAAGTCCCGGGGCATGAACCCCACCACCCTGTTGCCGCTCGCCAACGCAGCCACCGACGCCATGACCGTCGACCCCGGCCTCGGATCAGCCGACCGGCTGCTCTCGTTCGCCATGTCGATGAAGAACATCGATCTGCGCAACACCAAGTTCGTCACCGTGCCTTGGCGTTACGAGGGCGCGCGCGTCGCGATCGTCGAGCCGGACGCCGACGCGCTGTGGGCGGCGCTCAAGGCCGACCGGGCGATCGACGACCAGGATGCCGGCAGCAAGGGTGGGAGCGGCCGTGGCGGCACGGGTTCGGGTGAGGCGTCGCCGACTCGCGCCGCCCCGGCAGCGGTCTCCGGCACAGGCATCAGCCTGGCCGTCTACAACGGCACCACCGTGACCGGACTCGCCGCCCGCGCGGCCGAACTCCTGCGTGCCCACGGCTTCACCGTCACCGTCACGGCGAGCACGCAGGACCACACGTCGACCGTCATCGAATACGGGCCGGGCCTCCGGAGCCAGGCGGAGACCACCGCGCGGCTCTTCACCGGGGCGCGGACCACGGCCTCGGACACCCCGGGCATCCGAATGATCCTCGGCAGCTCGTACGCACAGAATCCGTCGCCCGCCACGTCCACGACCACGACGCCCGGCGCGGATGCGTCCACCGCCGGCGGGGTCCGGTCGGCGGACGAAGACCTGTGCGCCGACCTCTCGTACGGCTGACCGGTCCGATGCCCTCGAGCCGTGCGCAACTGCGGGCGGTCACAACCCCGTACGGAGCTGCAGCGCGGGGTGCCGAGGTGCCGCTGAAGCGCCCCTGCGGCCGGGGAGGTGGAGTCACCCGGGGCCGGTGCGGCCGGATCCTGCGGCCGCACCGCTTTCAGACTCCGAGGTCACGGAGGCGTACGCGCTGCGCGGGCGCGTGTCCGGCCCGTGCTGCGAGCTGGCCGACCATCAGGCACACGACCTTCACCACGTCGGGATCATCCACCAGATACACCTGACGGCGGCCCTCGCGCCGCGATCGCACGAGTCCGGCCAATTTCAGTTTCGTCAGATGCTGGCTCACCGACGGCAGCGTGCCGCCCACCAGCTCCGCAAGGCCGGTCACATCTCTCTCACCCTGTGACAGCGCCCAGACGATGTGCAGCCGCGCCGGCGTCGCCAGCAGTCCGAAGGCTGTGGCCGCCTCCGCCAGCACCTCCGCGGACGGATCGTCGAAGCCGCCGCCGGCACGTGTCGACACTCTCGCACTCCTGTCCGCCCGGACCGTCTCCCCACGCCCGAAGCGACCAGTGTAGGCGTCGGACGTGAAGGCCCCGCCTGACCGCACGACGACGCGGGGTTCGGGTCTGGCTGGAAGCAGGCTCCAATTCGGCTCAAACAGTGATCTCATACGAACATTGAGTGGTCTCTGTCCGGCCACTCCGGTCAAAATCCGATCACGTTGCTCGGGGTGGGGCCACTGCTTGCCATGCTGTCACCCGTACCGCAGCCCACAGATACCGAACCGAGCCCGTCAAGATGTCCCTGATCTGCGCTTTTCCATCTTGAGGCTCACGGTTGAGAGAAGTGATCGATGCCTTCCGAGGACGCTGACAGAACGGGCGGAGAGACGGTCGAGGGAGCGGCTGAGCCAGCTGCGGAGACCGATGCTCTCGCGCTGAAGATATTGGTCGCCGGAGGCTTCGGGGTCGGTAAGACGACTCTCGTCGGTGCGGTCAGTGAGATCCGGCCGCTGCGCACGGAGGAACTCCTCAGCGAGGCCGGACAGTCGGTCGACGACACCGACGGGGTGGATCAGAAGACCACCACGACCGTGGCCATGGATTTCGGGCGCATCACCATCCGGTCCGGCCTCTCGCTGTATCTCTTCGGCACACCGGGGCAGGACCGGTTCTGGTTCCTTTGGGACGAACTCTCCCAAGGGGCCCTCGGTGCGGTTGTGCTCGCCGACACCCGGCGGCTCGAAGACTGTTTCCCGGCCGTCGACTACTTCGAGCATCGCAGGATCCCGTTCGTCGTGGCCGTCAACTGTTTCGCGGGTGCTCGCGCCTACGGAGAGCGCGAAGTCTCCCGCGCCCTCGATCTCGACCTGGGGACACCGGTCGTGCTGTGCGACGCGCGCGACCGCGACTCGGGCAAGGAAGTCCTCATCCGCATGGTCGAGTACGCCGGCCGGATGCACACGGCGCGGCTCCTCGACTCGGTGGGCTGACCCTTCCTGTGCGACGTCGCGGATGCAGGGGGGCGCTTGCTCGTACGTGCGCTGTGCGCAAGGCTTACGCGCAACGTGGGAACGGGGACACGTACGGGGAACGCATGAGCGGGGAGGAGCGGGGAAATGGCGCTGGACAGGGGACTTGACTGGCTCCTTGACGATCTCACCGGCCGCGTCGAGCACATACGGCACGCCCTGGTGCTTTCGAACGACGGCCTGGTGACGGGAGCGAGTACGGGGCTGGTACGGGAGGACGCGGAGCATCTCGCCGCGGTCTCGTCGGGGCTGCACAGCCTCGCCCGTGGCTCGGGACGGCACTTCCGGGCAGGAAAGGCCAGGCAGACGATGGTGGAGTTCGACGACGCGCTCCTTTTCGTGACTGCCGCCGGAGACGGCAGCTGTCTGTGCGTGCTGACCGCGGCCGAGGCCGACGTCGGTCAGGTCGCGTACGAGATGACGCTGCTCGTGAACAAGGTCGGAGAACATCTCGGCGTCACCGCACGGCAGGGCGGCCATGGAGGAGTCAACCGGATCTGACCCTACGGAGCCCATCCGACCTGCACTTTTCGCCCGGCTGTGAGAGTTGTCCACAGGCCGGGCGAAAGTTTTCCGTCCGAGATAGCGTGATCACAGAGGGTTACGGATCGCGCAGAACCTCGCGGGGGAGGACGGCCATGGCTGTTACGGAAGCAGTGCGTACAGAGGTGCAGGGCGCTGAGGCTGCCGCCGACGCCACTGGCGGCACGGTGGCTGCGGGACGAGCAGCGCAGGAACTGGGTCTGAAGCGCGGTGAATTCGAACTCGCGGTGCACCTGGGCATCGTGCGCACCACAGCGGAGCAGGTCGGCGGCAGGCCCAGGGTGGGGCGGGAGGAGATCGACCGGCTCCGGTCGGAGGACGGCTTCCCGGACGCGGTGCGCGAACGGGTTCGTACGGTGGGTACGGCGGAAGGGGCACGCCTGCTCGGTATCAGTCCGGTCCGGTTCACCAGACTGGCCCGGGCCGGATGCATCACGCCGGTCACGTTCTATCTGAATCGGTATCGAGCGGTTGTCTGGCTCTATCTTGCCCAGGAAGTCGTCGGGTTCGCGGCCCGGGCTCCTCAATTGCTGGCCGGGAACAGCCCGGTCTGGATGAGGGCGCGGCTGGATGCAGGTACCGACTGGCGGGCGCGCAATTGGCGCGCACAACGGATCGAGCGGCTGCTGTGCCGGACGGAGGACCCCTGGCGGCGCGTGGCAGTTCTCGCGGGCGCGCTGGATCCCGTGCAGCTCGCAGAGGTGGTCGACGATCCGTACGAGCGCGCGTACCTCGCCAAGGTCCGGCCTGAGCCGGTCTTCGGGCCGCCGGGATCCGTCGCCGCTCGGGAGGTCATGGCGCAACTGATGCAGGCCGATGATCCGGACGAGATCCTCTGGCGGAGGATCAATCTGATCACGGAGCTGGACGGCGCACGGGCGTCGCGACAGGTTCCCCGTCCGGGAGACGACCATCGGCGAGTTCCCGTTCCCGTTCCCGTTCCCGTCTCGGACCCTGGTGCTGAGCCCCTGCTCGATCCCGCACCCGGACTGCTCGCCCGGCTCGGTCTGCGAAGGCGCGTCACGGGGCGCAGGACGGCTGGGAACGGGCTGTCGGTGAAGACCGTTGAATGAACCGGACACCACGGACACGATGGATGCGCAAGGAGAGAGGTGAGTCGTGGGGGAGAACAAGAGGCGGATGCTGGCCGGCGACTGGTACATCGCGGACGATCCCGAGCTGCGCGCGGAGACCGACCGGCGTATCGAACTATGCGAGGCCTACAACACCGCGGCGCGGGCAACACCCGGCGAGCGGCGCAAGATCCTGGAGGAGCTGCTCGGCGCCGTGGGCGCGGATGTCAATATTCGCGCACCGTTCTCCTGTGATTACGGCTCTCTCATCACCATCGGCCCGCGTACGTTCATCAACTTCGGAGCGGTCTTTCTCGACGCGGCGCCCATCACGATCGGTGCCGATGTACAAATCGGCCCGAACGTGCAGCTTCTCACCCCCAGCCATGAGTTGGACACCGAGCGCCGCCGTGCGGGCTGGGAGAAGGCGGACCCCGTGACGATCGGGGACAACGTATGGCTCGGTGGCGGGGTGATCGTCTGTCCCGGCGTGACCATCGGGGCGAATACCGTCGTCGGCGCAGGATCGGTCGTGACCAAGGACCTGCCGTCGGGAGTGCTGGCAGTCGGCAGTCCCGCGCGCGTCATTCGTATTCTCGACCCGGGAGAAGGGGAGCAAGCGCCTGCCGGGCGTGACGAATAAGGATTCGCGAAGGGCGCTCCGCACCGGCATTGTGTCCTCATGCTGATCAGGGAAGCCACCACCGAGGACTGGCCCGTCATCTGGCCGTTCTTCCACGAAATCGTTGCCGCCGGGGAGACGTTCACCTACCCGCTCGAGCTGGGCGAGGACGACGCCCGCGACTGGTGGCTCTTGAAGGAGCCGAACCGTACGGTCGTCGCGGTCGACGACGACGGGACCGTCCTCGGTACGGCGAAGATGAACAACAACCACATGGGTAACGGCAGGCACATTGCCAGCGCCAGCTACATGGTCGACCCCGAACACTCCGGTCAGGGAGTGGGCCGGGCGCTGTGCGTGTACACGGTGGAGTGGGCTCGCTCGGCGGGGTTCCGGGCGATGCAGTTCAACGCCGTCGTGGAGACCAACCACTACGCGGTGCGGCTCTACCGCTCACTCGGGTTCGAGATCCTGGGGACCCTGCCCGAAGGGTTCAACCACCCGAAGCACGGGTTCGTCGGACTGCACATCATGCATCGCGCGCTCTGACTTGGGAGGCCCGCATTCGGGCTGTCGGCAGGGCTGCTGCGCCCCGGGCCGCTCTCGGGCCGGGGGACCCGGCGGTCCGACGCTCTACGTTCACTTCACGCCACAGCTCGACGGGTCGCGGCGCCTGGAGAGTGTCCGGCATGTACCAACCCGAGGTGATGTGGTGACAGTTGTGATCTAGCGTGGCGCATGGGTCGGTTGCGCGAACAGTTATGGGGGGCAGTACTGTGCGCTCCACCGCCATTGGGGCGATGAAACATGTGGAGGAAGAATCCATGACCATACCCAGGAGATCGTGGCGTGCCGCGGGGACATACGCGGCCGTTGCGGTTGCCGGCCTGACCGGCGCGGTCCTCTGCGCCGGACCGGCCGCAGCTCACACCCCCACCTGGGCCGTGACCTGTACTGATGTGAGCCTTGACCTGACCGCCTACAACGGTGGCGTCACCAACCAGGTGACCGTCACCGTCGACGGAAAGGACCTTCTGTCCACCGAGACGTTCGGTCGGGAGTTCCACAAGAAGCTCGAGCTGCCTCAGCACGACAAGGAACTGACGGTCCACCTGGTCGTCAAGGCCGGTGACGGCGACCAGTACTCGAAGGACGAGACCAAGACGGCGCCGGTGTGTGAGGACAACACCCCGAAGCCCACGCCGACGGTGTCCGAGTCGAAGCCGGCCGAGAAGCCGACCACTGCGGCGCCCACCCCGAGTGCCACCCCGAGCGAGAGCTCCCCGGAGACCGCGCCCGCCGCGGCCTCGCCGAGCCCCAGCTCGCCCGACCTGGCCGAGACGGGTTCGTCGTCGGCCACCCCCATCATCGGTGGTGCGGCTGTCGCCGTGCTGCTGGCCGGTGGCGGCATCATGTGGTCCGTGCGCAAGCGTCGCACCGCACAGCACTGACATAGCTCAGTGGTCCTCTGATCCGTAGTGCGGGACCGCGCCACGGACCATGAGGCGAGGGGCGTGCCGCATCACGCCATGCGTGGCGGCGCGCCTCTCAACTGGGGCCTTCAGAAGGGTCCACGGACTCCTCCGGGTCGGGCGGCTTCACGGGCGCACCGGGTTCGGAAGACCGGCTCGACGTCCGGACCCGGGCAGTGGAGGCGGATGGTGCCGACGGTCCGATCTCGCACCAGACGGCCTTTCCTTCGCCGCGCGACTCGATACCCCAGCGGATGGCGATGGCGTCCAGGAGCAGCAGGCCGCGTCCCGATGTCGCCGTTTCGCCGGGAGTTCGCCGCCGCGGCCAGGCACTGGAACGGTCCTGCACCGACAGCCGCACCCGCCGGACGGGTTTCGGAAGGACCTCCAGCGTGAGCACCGCCCCGCCGTCCGTGTGCAGCAGCACGTTCACCAGCAGCTCACCGGTGATCAGTTCGGCATCGTCGGCGAATTCGGCCAGGTTCCAGTCGTCCAGCGCCTGGCGCACCATCGCCCGGGCTTCGGAGAGCCCCTCGGGATCCGCCTGGTGGATGTACTGGTGCAATCGCGGCGCTCGCGGCGACCCTGGATCCGGACTGCGCCGCAGCACCAGCAGCGCGACATCGTCCCCCGCGCCCCAGCGCTCCCAGAGCTGATCCGACAGATGGTCGGCCAGCGCCTGCGCGCGCGTGGGCCCTGCGCGCACCTCGTGGACCAGCGCACGGACACCCGCATCGATGTCGGCTCCCGGCTCCTCCACGAGGCCATCGGTGTACAGGACGAGCGTTTCGCCGGGCACCAGGTCGAGACGGGTCTCCGGGTACTCCTCGTGCTCGAAGGCGGTGGAGATCCCCAGCGGCAGCCCGCCCCGTACCTGTGGAAGGCCGATCCGGCCGTCCGTGTGCCGGATCAGCGGACCGAAGTGCCCGGCGCGGACCATGCGCACGGTCCCCGACGCGAGATCGACCTGCGCGTACGTACACGTGGCGAAGCGGTCCGTGTCCAGTTCGGCGAGGAACCGCGAGGCCCGGGCCAGCACCGTGGCCGGCGGGTGCCCCTCGGCGGCGTACGCGCGCAGGGCGATTCGCAGCTGGCCCATGATGGCGGCGGCGTGGGTGTCGTGGCCCTCCACGTCGCCCACCACGATGCCGAACCGGTTCTTGTGCAGGGGGATCACGTCGTACCAGTCGCCGCCGACCTGCCGCCCGCTCCACGCAGCGTGGTAGCGCACGGCGATCTCGCCACCCTTGATCTCCTGGATCTGCCGGGGAAGCATCGCCGACTGCAGCCCCGTGGCGAATTCGCGCTCCTCGTCGAAGAGGGTCGCGCGTTGCAGCGACTGGGACACGATGGCCGCGAGCCCCAGACACAGATTGCGCTCGTCGGCGTTGAAGGCCGTGCGCTCGTGATAGAAGAGCGCAAGCCCGCCCAGCGTACGCGCCTGTGCGACCAGTGGCAGATACGCTGCGGCACGGAACTTCAACTGGTCCGCGTACGGCTCCAGCGCCGGGTAGCGCCGGGTGAGTGCGCCGACCGAGGTCGCGAACCGTGGCCGGCCGCTGAGGATGGTATCGGCCAGGGGGAATCGAGGGTCGAGATTCCTGGCCGCGACCTCGCTTATCGCCTCCGGGGCGTCGCCGCTCAACGCGATGACGTTGAGCACGGTGTTCTCGATCAGCGCGAGTGCGAGCCCGTCGGCGCCGAGCCTGGCGAGTCCGCCCGGGCCGGTGAGCGCGGCGGTCACGTCGTCCACGGTCACCGCGCGCGCCATTGCGCTCGTTGTGCGTTCAACGATGCTGGTCTGGCGCTGGCGGCGTTTCTCCAGGTCCAGTACGAAGGCCGAATGGGTGATCTCCGCCGTCGCATCCCGTACGACTCCGATGATCCGGTGCGCCCGTCCGTCGTCAGTGCGCAGGACCCGCGCCTGGATATGGGTCCACTGGTGCGTGCCGTCGTCGAGCGGGACCTGAAAGTGGATGCTGTACGAGTTGCTGGTGCCGTGGATGGCCTCGTCGGCCGCGAGTTCCAGCCGGGTCCGCTCCACCGGTTCGAGCCGCTCCAGCAGGGCCCCCGGGCGAGGGGTGAAGTTGTCCGGGTCCACTCCGAAGACCAGCAGGCCGGCCACGTCGATGTCCAGCGTCCGCGCGTCCAGGTCCCACTCGAAGCTGCCCGTGCGGTTCAGCGCAAGCCGCTCCGCGGTCCCGGTCTCGCCGTCGTGGCGCCGGTCGAGCTGCACGCGGGGGTCGTCGGAGTCTGGCTTCCGGTCATTGTCGGTCATTCCTGCTCCGGAGATCGTCCGGCGGGACTGGCGGGCAGTGCGGCCTGTGTGCGGTGCTCGTGTACGCCTCAATTGTCGAACCGGTCGCAGATGACTGCCACAGCGGACGACGCCCCGCGGCGCCTCCGACGCCCCTTACCGCCCCCTGCTCCCCGCCCACGGCACCCCCTGCCGCCCCACCCCGCCACCCACCACGCACAATGAACAGCAGAAGATCGTCCGTGACCGGCGGACGGTACGGCACAGGGGCTGACCGGAGCGCACTCATGAACAACCAAGACCCCGTCCTGCTGCATACCGAGGGCCGCATCCGGCACATCACGCTCAACCGGCCCCGGGCGATCAACGCGCTGACCCATCCCATGGTGCTCCGCATCGACGAAGCCCTCGCCGCGGCGGAACGCGACGACTCGGTCACCGCTGTGCTGCTCAGTGGGGCGGGGGAGCGCGGTCTGTGCGCCGGGGGCGATATTCGCGCCATCTACGAGGACGCCCGAGCGGGCGGCAGCACATCGGTGGACTTCTGGCGCGACGAGTACCGGCTCAACGCCCGTATCGCACGCTTCACCAAGCCGTACGTCGCACTCATGGACGGCATCGTGATGGGCGGCGGCGTCGGGGTGTCGGCCCACGGCAGCGTCCGTATCGTCACGGAGCGCTCACGCGTCGCGATGCCGGAGACCGGTATCGGCTTTGTGCCCGATGTCGGCGGAACCCACCTCCTCGCCTCCGCACCCGGTGAGCTCGGTACCCACCTGGCGCTCACCGGGGACGCGGTCGGCGCGGGCGATGCGCTGCTGTGCGGCCTCGCCGACCACTTCGTCCCGGCCGAGCACCTGGTGGAGCTCACCCGGGATCTCGCCGGGAGCACAACGTCTGCCGAGGTGATGGCGACTGCGCGGCGCCACGCCACAACCTCGCCCGCCGGTGAACTGGCCGGGCACCGAGGCTGGATCGACGCCTGCTACGCGGCGGACTCGGTCGAGGAGATCGTCGACCGCCTCCAGAACAGCGGCGTACCCGCCGCGAAGGAGACCGCCGAAACGCTTCTCGCCAAGTCGCCCACCGCACTCAAGGTGACTCTAGCCTCGGTACGCGGCGCACGGCGTCTCGGCAGCCTGGAGGCGGTGCTCGACCAGGAGTTCCGCGTCTCCTGCGCCGCCTTCACCAGGCCGGATCTGGTCGAGGGCGTGCGCGCCCAGATCATCGACAAGGACCGCAACCCGCAGTGGAGCCCGCCCCGGCTCGCCCAGGTCCGCCCGGCGGACGTGGCGGGCTTCTTCGAGCCGCTCGGAGACCGCGAACTCGGCCTCGCCCTCGATGCCTCGGCCAAGGGCTGAAGCACGAGGCAGGCCGCGCAAAGTCCGTCGGCCTGTCAGCCTGCCCGGCTGTCGTGCTGGTCAGCGACCGCTGCCGGACATGCTCGGTTGAAGGGACCGTACGAGATCGAAGAATCTGGCCTCGTTGCCGCAGAGCCCCGCACGCCGCAACGCGCCGTCGGCCTCGGCCATCGGAGAGGCGAGCAGCGACAGGTAAAGCGGCGCCTGGTCCTGGTCCGCGAGGGCTGCCCGAGTCGCCTCCAGTAACCGGACGTACGCCTGGGCCGCAGCGATCTCGTCATTGTGCATTTCAGCATCTCCCGGTCAGAGGTGTCGGACCATCAAGCATCCCTCATGGGTCTGACAACGCGGTTCGGGACTGCGCTGCGTGGACGTCCAGGGCCGTTCCGTAGAGACGGGAGACCCGGATACGAATCACCACGCGTCGGTCTGCCACGGCCTGCGCCAGGAATGCGGCCTCTTCCTTCTTGTCGTCGAACCCCGGTGTCATGGCGAGCAGTTCACGGCCGGTCGCATCACCGGGAACGGTGGTCTCCTCCGAGACCTCCGCATCGCCCTCGGCGACGGCGAACGAGAAGACGTCCGGCCCCTGTACATGCAGGGCGGAGTGCGGCGCGTTTCGCAGCCGGCGCACCTTCAGCCGGTCGGCCGTGGCGGAAATGCGTACGACGCGCTCCACGGGATGCCAGTCGTACAGCACCGTGGACAGATGCGGGTGGCCGCTGCGCCTGACGAAGGAGAGCACTCCGAACTGCTGATCGCGCAGAAGTCGTGACAGTTCGTCATCGGTGAGCTCGCGGGGTGTGGGCCCGGCGCCCGGCTGCTGCTCGTCCTTCGCTGTTCCTTCCGTGTTCGCGTTCATGAGGCGACCTTTCGTCGGCAGTGGTCGTGAAGGAAGAGGCGGGGAAGCGGTGGGTCAGACAGTCGCGGCGTCACTCCCTGGGGCGGCGACGGGCGTCGGCCTGTGCGGGCGCAGTACCGCGAGCGCGACGACGAAGGCGGCGACGAGGAAGCCGGCGCCGACCACGAACGCCAGGTGGTAGCCGCCGGTCAGCGCCGCTGCCCGGCTCTGCCCGTCCACGAGCAACTGGTCGGTCCGGGAGGCCGCCAGCGTGGAAAGCAGTGCGATGCCCACGGCCATGCCGATCTGCTGGGTGGTGCTGAACAGTCCGGACGCGAGCCCGGCGTCCTCGGGCTTCGCGTCGGACATGCCGAGCGTGGTCAACGCCGGGAGCGCGAGGCCGAAGCCGGCCGCGAGCAGCATCACCGGAAGCAGATCGCTGAGGTAGTGGGCATGGACGGGTACGCGCGCCAGCAGCCCCAGCACCCCGATTAGCAGCACGAGTCCGGCCAGCAGCACGCGTCGCTCGCCGAAGCGCGCGTTGAGACGGGCCGAGACGCCGAGGGACACCATGCCGATGACGGCCGCTGCCGGAAGCATGGCGAGCCCGGTCCGCGCGGAACCGTAACCGAGGACCTTCTGCAGATAGAGCGCGACCAGAATCTGGAACGAGAACAGTGCGGCGACCATGAGCAGTTGGACCAGGTTGGCACCCGCGACCGCGCGCGACCTCAGGATCCGCAGAGGCATGAGCGGAGTTCCGGCGCCGGCCTGGCGGGTGATGAACGCGCCGAGCAGGACGGCGGCCGCCGCGCCGAGGCCGAGTGTGTGTGCCGATGTCCAGCCGTGTTCCTCGACCTTGACGACGGTGTAGATCGTCAGCATCAGCCCAGCGGTGACCAGGAGCGCCCCGATGACGTCGGCTCCGGCGCGGAGGCCGAGACCGCGGTCGGCGGGCAGCGCGGGCACGGCGATGGCGAGGGCCGCGAGCCCGATCGGCAGGTTGATGAAGAAGATCCAGTGCCAGCTGAGGGCGTCGGTGAGGACCCCGCCGAGGACTTGACCGATCGACGCACCGGCCGCACCGGTGAAGCTGAACACGGCTATGGCGCGGGCACGTTCCCGGGGTTCGGTGAAGAGTGTCACGAGGATGCCCAGGCCGACGGCGGATGCCATCGCGCCGCCGATGCCCTGCAGGAACCGGGCGGTGATGAGCAGCGCGGGTGTGGTGGCGAGGCCCGCCAGCAGTGATGCGACGGTGAACACCGCGGTGCCGGCCAGGAACATCCGCTTGCGGCCGAGCAGGTCGCCGAGCCGTCCCGCGAGCAGCAGCAGGCTGCCGAACGCGATCAGGTAGGCGTTGACGACCCAGCTCAGTCCGGCCGGGGTGAACCCCAGGTCGTTCTGGATGGCCGGCATGGCCACGGTGACGATGGAGCCGTCGAGGATGATCATGAGCATCCCCGTCGCGATCACCCCGAGGGCCAACCGGCGGGAGCGGGCTGTGGGGGCAGGTGCCGTGGTCGGGACAGCGGGCGCGGGGCGAGCGGAAGGAGCGGACATGCGGTCTCTCCTGTCGTATGAAGTAACAGGAGAGAAGTTAGCAGATGGTTTCGTTGCAGACTATTTGTTGCGGGTCGATCGGTGACCGCTACCCGCGCTGACGAGCCCGACGAACTGTCTGCGGACTCTCGGAGGGAGTGGCCAAATGACCGTCCACCAGGCGCTGCATCGCTCGCAGCAGCACCTCGCGCTCGTCCTGGGGGAGGGAGTCGAGCGCCCGCTCGTGCACCCCGTCGACAATCTTCTGACTCTCCTCGGCGACCCGCGCACCCTTCTCGGTCACCGCGATGATCCGCGCGCGGCGGTCCTTGCTGGACGGGCGGCGCTCGGCGAGGCCGGCCGTCTCCAGGGCGTCGACCGTCACGACCATCGTGGTCTTGTCCATGTCGCCGATCTCGGCGAGCTGGATCTGGGTCCGCTCCTCCTCCAGGGCGTGGACCAGGACACAGTGCATGCGCGCCGTGAGCCCGATCTCGGCGAGCGCTGCCGCCATCTGGGTCCGCAGAACATGGCTGGTGTGATCCAGCAGGAAAGAGAGGTCCGGTTCGGTCCGGGCGGGTGCCATGGCAGTCATGCGGCCCAGGGTAATCGCGATTCGGTCCGTGGTGGATTATCCGGCAGCTGGTCTATCCGGGGCAGCCCTCGGTCCTTGTGGCCGGCGGTACGGGCGGGCTACGGCAGGTTGCGACGCACCAACGCACGGGCGAACGGTTCCCCGGAGGTGCGGGCGTATGCCATCCGCTCGCGCACCTCGCTCATGGTGCGCGGACGGTAGCCGGGACCGCCGCAGCAGCTCTTGTGGAAGCGGATGCCCGCATGCAACAGGACCGAGAACGTGCGCCAGGCATCCGTGTCCCGGCGCCGCGGTGTGGCGAAGGCCGATCCGACGTGGATCAAGGACTGCGCGCAGCGCGGGCAGATTCGGTCGTGGTCTCCCGTGTAGCGCTGCTTGTACGCGGCCCGGCAGGGCAGACAGACGTACGAGGTCTTCGCGTGTGGCATGCGGGGAGCGTAGACCCTGACCGGCCCGGCGGCGAGGGGAATTCGGCGGGGCGGACGGGTCGCACCCCGACCTGATGCGGTTACGTTGCGCGGGGCCGCTGAACCGCCAGCCCGGCCCGGTGGTTCGCACCGGCGCCGAGCGGGCGGTCCGCGTCGTCCCCGAAGTGCAGCGGGCGACCGGTCGGCAGCCTCCTGCGCTTCCTGTCACGTCATCCCGTGTACTGGGCGAACACCCGCGTGTAGTCCCACGCCTGCTGGCTCACGCCGGAACAGGTGTCGGCTCCGCCGCCCGTGCAGGGCCGGTCACGGTTCACCGACCAGAAGGTGAGCCGCGCCAGGTGGTGCTGCTGGGCGTAGGCGAGGACGGTGCGGAAGTCGTCCACCGTCACCGTCTCGTTGTCGTCGGTGATGCCGTTCATCGACGAGATGCCGATCGAGCGGTAGGTCTGGTCGTCGCTGTATCCGTACGCGTTCTTGACCGCGGTCTTCAGGCCCTCGGCGGCACGTGTGGTGAGCGTCCCCATGTTCTGTCCGGCGCCGCCGAAGTCGAAGGGCATGATCGTCCAGCTGTCGACGGTCAGCCCCGCGGAGGCGGCCCTGTTGATCAGGCTGGTGTCGGGGCCGCTCTGGCCGGTACCGAAGGTGACGTACACCTTGATGCCCGGATTGTTGGCCTTGATGGTCTTCAGTGCGTCGACCGTGCGTTGCTGGACCGTGGCGTTGCTGTAGGCGTCCGCCTCGATGTCGATGTCGATCGCCTTGAGACCGTACGCGTTGATGACCTTCTGATACGCGGCGGCGAGCTCACCCGCGCTGGAGCAGGAGCTCTCCAGCTTGTTGCCGCTCCAGCCGCCGAAGGACGGGATGACGTCCCCGCCGGCGCCGCGCACGGTGTTGATGGTCTGCTGGTCGACGCCGCCCGTCAGCGGCCGGCCGCCGTCCCACTGCGGGTTGCAGTAGCCGTTGCTGAGCACGAAGGCCAGGGTGAACCACTTCACGCCGGTCGCGTTCATGACGGTCGTCGGACTGGGCGGGCTGCCCCAGCCGTTGTACAGATACGGTGCCACGGCCATCGTTCCACCCGGCGTGGGGGTGCCGCCGTCCGAAGGTGCCGTCCACTTCTGGTTGGCGGTTCCGGCGCAGGTCCAGATCTGGAGCCGGGTGCCGTTGGCGGAGGAGTTGCCGGTGGCATCCATGCACTTGTCGGCCTGGACGTTCACGATGTCGTGTGCGGTGGAGACGGACCACTTCTGGTTGGCTCCGCCGCTGCAGTCCCACAATTGCAGCTGCGTGCCGTTGGCGGTGCCGTTGTCCTTGGCATCGAGGCACTTGCCGAGCGCGCGGATCGTACCGTCGGTGCCGACGGTCCACTGCTGAGCGGTGGTTCCGTTGCAGTCGTAGAGCTGGACCGCTGTTCCATTGGCGGCGGAGGCACCCGCCACGTCGACGCACTTGCCGCCCAGTCCGGTGATCGCGCCCGTGGCGGTGGCCGCGGCACTGGCCGTGGCGGGCAGGGTGACGAGCGAGGCTCCGGCGGCGAGTAGGAGGGCTGCCGGGAGTGCGAGCGGCCCGAGGCGGCGGCGGGAGACGGGGGAGGGGCTCATGCGGCGTTCACCGTCCACTTCTGGTTGGCGGTTCCGGCGCAGGTCCAGATCTGGAGCCGGGTGCCGTTGGCGGAGGAGTTGCCGGTGGCATCCATGCACTTGTCGGCCTGCACGTTCACGATGTCCCGGGCGCCGGACACCCCCCACCGCTGGTTGGCTCCGCCGGTGCAGTCCCAGAGCTGGAGCTGGGCGCCGTCGGCCGTGCTGTTGTCCTTGACGTCGAGGCACTTGCCGAGCGCGCGGATCGTACCGTCGGTGCCGACGGTCCACTTCTGGGCGGCGGTTCCGTTGCAGTCGTAGAGCTGGACCGCTGTTCCGTTGGCGGCGGAGGCGCCTGCCACGTCGACGCACTTGCCGCCCAGCCCCGTGATGGTGCCGCCGGATCCGCTGTCACTGGTGGTGACGTGCACGTAGTCGACGACGAGCTGTTTCGGGAAGGCGGTGCTGCCGTCGGGGTCGCCGGGCCAGTAGCCGCCGACCGCGAGGTTCATGATGATGAAGAACGGCTTGTTGAACACCCAGCTCTTGCCACCGAGGTCGGCCGGTGTACGCCGCTGGTAGACATTGCCGTCCACGGACCAGGTGATGGAGTCGGGGGCCCAGTCCACCGCGAAGGTGTGGAACGCGTCGGCGAACGCCTGGCCGCCGGGGAGGGAGTAGCCGGCCCCGATGCCGCCGGAGCCGGAGTACCCGGGACCGTGGATGGTGCCGTGGACCGTGCCTGGCTCGAAGCCGACGTTCTCCATGATGTCGATCTCGCCGCTGTTGGGCCACCCGACGCTGCCGAGGTCGTCGCCGAGCATCCAGAACGCGGGCCACATGCCCTGGCCGCGCGGGATCTTCATCCTCGTCTCGACGTGCCCGTACGTCGAGGTGAACTTGCCGGCCGTATTCAGCCGGGCCGAGGTGTACTCGCACCGGCCGTACCAGCACTGGTAGTTGCCGGGGTTGTCCTTGCGGGCGGTGATGACGAGATTGCCCTGGCCGTCGAGGGCGGCGTTGCTGTTGCCCGCCGTGTAGAACTGCCGCTCGTGGTTGTTGACGTTGTCGCCGGTCTCCGTCTGCCACTTGCTTCCGTCGACAGCCGATCCGGCCGGACCGTTGAAGTCGTCGGAGAACGTTGTCGCTGCGGCCGCGGCGGCGACGCGCGGTTCGGGCAGAGGGGCGGCGCCTGCGGGGGCGGCGGCGCTCACCGCGCCCGAACAGCACAGCAGGGCAACGAGGTACAGCGCCGTCCGACGCCGTCTGGGGGTTCGCACAGTCATCACATCACTTCATGGTGGGGGCATGCTCATGACAGATTGCACGCTGAACCGGCGCCCGGGTGACGTTCGGTCCCGACGCTTAATTCATTTCTTGATTTAAGTGTTGGCACGAGGGGGCGTCAAGAAGCTGGTACAGACCTTCTGTTGACGGACCGCGCCACCGACGTGTTCAGGACTTGAACGCCACCGTCATGACTCGACCTCCAGGAACCTGCGGCGCCGCGGCCCCCGGTACAGCAGCGCCGTCCACCCCAGCCGTCCCAGCGCGGCCGCACAGCGGGTCAGCTCGGCCTCTTCCTCGTGCGCGGCCCCGCTGCCCGGCGGACCGAGCCACTCCACCCGTACGACGCCGGGCGCCTCGCCCTCCTGCACGCGATACCCGGACGCGATCCGCTGCCCGGACGCGTCGACGGCCGAAGGACTGCGGCCGTCCGCCTCCAGCGCCAGGGCCACCGCCCGTACCGTCCGACGGAGCTCCCACTCGGCAGGCGCGCCCTCCGGGTCCTCTCGGCCGGTATTGGTCAGCCGCCGGATCTGCAGCAGCCCCTCGAACGCCGCCCGTACCGACGCGGCACGCTTCTCCGCAGGACCCGGAGGCAACGGGCCGTCCCCGGTGGCCGGTTCGAACCCGGTGTCATGGCCGTTCCCGCTGCTCATCCGCGTCCCTTCACCCGAACCCGCCCTCCTGCCAGTGTGCGTCGCCCCACCGACAGCGGGCCGCGCCGATCGCCCTCCAGCGGCTGCACCGTTGCGACGGGCCCCGAGCCGAGCACCTTCCCGGGATTCAGGATGCCGTGCGGGTCCAGGGCCGCCTTCACCGCGTGATGCATCCCGAGCACGGCGGGCCCCAGCTCCTTGTCCATACCGCGCATCTTCAGCAGCCCCACCCCGTGCTCGCCCGTGACGGTCCCGCCGAGGGCGATCGCGTCGTCGAGGATGTCCTCGAAGGCCAACTGGGCGCGCGCACGCGCAGCCTCGTCGCCAGGCCTCGCGATGATCAGCGGATGCAGATTGCCGTCACCGGCATGCGCGATATAGGCGACCAGTATGTCGTGCCGGGCCGCGGTCTTCCCGATCCGGGCCAACATTTCCGGCACCGCGGTCCGTGGCACGCAGGCATCCTCGGTGAGCACCGGACCGAGCCGCTCCAGAGCCGGACAGGCCAGCCGTTGCGCCTGGAACAGCGCGTCCGCCTCCCGCTGATCCGTGGAGACCACGGCCCAGGTGGCGCCCGCCCGCTCGAAGCAGTCCCGGACCAGCTCGGCCTCGGCGTCGCCCTCGGCGCCCGGGGTGTCGACCCGGCCGAGCAGCACCACATCCGCGTCGGCGGACAGCCCCATCATGCAAGCCTTCATCATCGCGCGCACCGCTTCCGGCTTGTCCGGCGGGGGACAGGCACAGGAAGCGAGGCTGTCCGTCCGCGTGCGCCTCGGCCTGTGGGACCTCGGTAAGCTCGACCGTCCAGCACTCCGAACGCCAGAGGATCCACCGCACCGTGTCCGACAACGCCCGGGGCTCCGGCACCGACCGCACCCACGACCGCACCGAGCCGCGCGGCGACGGCCCCGACCGTGCCGACCTGCACGCCGACTGCGCGAACTGCTTCGGACTGTGCTGCGTCGCGCTGACCCTGACCCGGTCGGCGGACTTCGCGGTCGACAAGGACGCCGGGCAGCCCTGCCACAATCTGCAGGACGACTTCCGCTGCGGCATTCACACCGAACTGCGGACCCAGGGCTTCCCCGGCTGCACGGTGTACGACTGCTTCGGTGCCGGCCAGAAGGTCTCCCAGGAGACGTTCGACGGACTGGACTGGCGGCAGGCCCCGCAGACCGCCCAGCAGATGTTCCAGGTGTTCCCGGTCATGCGGCAACTCCACGAACTGCTCTGGTATCTCACCGAAGCCCTGACACTGCAGGCGGCCCGCCCTCTCCACGGCGAGATACGGCGCGCCGTCGACACGACCGAACGTCTCACCCACGTCACACCCGACGCGTTCGCCGACCTCGACGTCGCGGGACACCGGGACGACGTCGCCGCGCTGCTGCTGCGGACCAGCGAACTAGTACGGGCCACCGTCCCCCGCAGGAAGAAGCGCAACCACCGGGGCGCCGACCTCATCGGCGCCCGGCTCAAGGGCGCCGACCTGCAGGGGGCCGACCTGCGTGGCGCCTATCTCATCGCCGCCGACCTCACCGGCGCCGATCTGCGTCTCGCCGACCTCATCGGCGCGGATTTCCGGGACGCCGAACTGTCCGGAGCCGACCTGACCGGGAGTCTGTTCCTCACGCAGGCGCAGCTCAACGCGGCGCGGGGCGACGCTGCCACGAAACTTCCGCCGTCGCTCCGTCCCCCCACGCACTGGGACAAGTGACCGACGGCACCTGCCCTCCGGCCGGCGTCGCGAACGGTTGACGTCCGTGGCTCGTTGCACAGTGTGGCGTACCGCAAGACCCATCGACGCCCGGACCGAGGAGCCCCGTACATGCCCAGCCGCACCGAGACCGGCCGCAGAGACCCCGGCGACCCCAGCCGCACCGACGCGAGCCGTACCCGCTTGATCGAGCAGCTCATGGAACGGTTCCCGCATGTGCCGCGCGAGGCCGTCGTGAAGGAGGACCTGCTGCGCGGCGGCGTGGCCTTCGACGAGTCCGCGCTCAGCGACAACGAGGACGGCGACGTCAAGCCGAAGTCGTACTTCATCTTCTCCTTCGACCACGGCACCTTGCCCGAGCTGGGCGCGGCCGCCCTGCGCCGCCCGCCGGAGGAGATCGTGCTCACCGGAGGCCCGTACGAGCTGCGCCGCACGGTCGTGTCGGTACGGGTGAACCCGGCGTCGCCTTACCGTGTCGCGGCCGACGCGGACGGTGTCCTGGGGCTGTACCTGGACGGCAGGCGGATCTCGGACGTGGGCCTGCCGCCGATGCCGGACTACTACCGGCACACGCTCGCCAACGGCAAGTCGGTGATGGAGGTGGCGCCCACCATCCAGTGGGGCTACCTCGTCTATCTGACGGTCTTCCGCGTCTGCCAGTACTTCGGTGCGAAGGAGGAGTGCCAGTACTGCGACATCAACCACAACTGGCGCCAGCACAAGGCGGCGGGACGCCCGTACACCGGTGTGAAGCCCGTCGAGGAGGTGCTGGAAGCGCTCGCCATCATCGACCGGTACGACACCGCGAAGACCTCCACCGCCTACACCCTCACCGGTGGCGCCATCACCTCCCACATCGGCGGCCGCGACGAAGCCGACTTCTACGGGCAGTACGCCAAGGCCATCGAGGAGGCCTTCCCCGGCCGCTGGATCGGCAAGGTCGTCGCGCAGGCCCTCTCGAAGGACGACGTCCAGCGCTTCCACGACTACGGCGTCCAGATCTACCACCCCAACTACGAGGTGTGGGACCGCCGGCTGTTCGAGCTGTACTGCCCCGGCAAGGAGCGCTATGTCGGCCGGGACGAATGGCACCGACGCATTCTGGACTCCGCCGAGGTCTTCGGTGCCCGGAACGTCATTCCCAACTTCGTGGCGGGCGTGGAGATGGCCGAGCCGTTCGGCTTCACGACGGTCGACGAAGCCATCGACTCGACCACCGAGGGACTGCGGTTCTTCATGTCGCACGGCATCACTCCGCGGTTCACCACCTGGTGCCCGGAACCCACCACGCCGCTCGGGAAGACCAACCCGGACGGGGCGCCGCTGGAGTACCACATCAGGTTGCTGGACGCTTACCGCTCGACGATGGAGGAGTTCGGGCTCAGCTCGCCGCCCGGCTACGGTCCGCCCGGACCCGGTCGCGCCGTGTTCTCCGTCAGTTCGTTCATGGACAGCCTGCCGGCCGCCCCGGACGACGGTCAGTAGACCCGGGTTCGGACGATGGGCGCCGGGCCGGTCGGTCGTCGTGCAACGCCCGTGCATGGCAGGCGCGTTCGCGCACGACTTCGGCGAAGCCCGGCACCGGGGCGTTGTCCGTGCCGTCGGCCCACACGGGATTCGGCCGGTGCGGTCCGAGCGGAATCGGAGGCGGAAGGGGGGCACCGGCGAACGCGCCGTCGGTACCCGCCCCCGCCCTGCCGACCGGCAGCACGAGGGTGGGCCTGGGCGGTGTCAGGCGCGCCACTCCGCCGTACGTTCCGGCGAGGCGTCGGTGAGCGCCTTCGCGATGGTCTCGGCATCGCCCTGGTTGCCGTAGACGGGAGTGCCCGGCTGCTGGCGCCAGGACTCGTCCAGACCGCCCGCATCCACCGTGTCGAAGCCCAGTTCGTCGATGAGGTCGCGCACGGTCTGCTTGGCGGCCGCGTCGTCGCCGGCGACCGGCAGGGCCTGCCGGCCGGGGCTGCCCTTCGGAAGAGCCTTGGAGAGGAGGTCATCCGCATAGGTCCCGTTGAACGCCTTGATCACCGGGTGCCCGATCTGTTCCTCGGTCCACCTGCTCTCCGGCAGCCCGTCCTCGATGGCGGCGACACGGCCGTCGCGCTGCTGCGGGTAGTAGTTGCCGGTGTCGATCACCACGACGTCCTCCGCGGCCCCGTTCAGGAACCCGGCGGGCAGGTTCGGGACTGCCTTCACCGGGATGGTGACGACCACGACCCGGGCGCCCTGTGCCGCCTCCGCCGCGGTGACCGGGGTCGCTCCGGTCTCCTCGGCGAGCGCGGTGAGTGTGTGCGGGCCGCGGGAGTTGGCGATCGACACCTCGTGGCCCAGCGCGGTGAGACGCCTGGTGAGGTTGCCGCCGATGTTGCCCGCTCCGATGATTCCGATCTTCATGGATCCGACCTTCCGATGGTGCGTGCGGTGTGCAATGCGGTCTCGCCGCTTCACCAACTCCTCGGCTTCGGTACCTATTCCGGGTGGCCGGAAGACTGTGCGCCCGGTCGGCCGCACGGGTGAGGACCGGCACCTGCGGGCACGTAGAACAAGAAACGGAACCGAAGAGCCCACTTGAAGGCGGAACCCATGCTGCATGGCGTCGATGTCAGCTCGTATCAGTCGTCCTTCGACACGGATGGACTGGACTTCGTTTTCATCAAGGCGACCGAGGGCCGTTCGTACGTCAATCCGCAGCTGGCTTCGCAGGTCAAGCGGGCGAGGGACGCTTCATGCGTGGTCGGCTTCTATCACTTCCTGTGGCCGGGCAATCTCAAGGCGCAGGCGGAGTACTTCGTGAGCAAGGCCCCGGAGAAGGCCGGTGACCTGCTGGCCGTCGACTGGGAGACGACCGGCGACGGAACGCGTGCGACCAACGCCGAGAAGGATCGCTTCATTCGCGAGGTCAAGCGTCTCCGGCCGGACCACCGGGTTCTGCTGTACTGCAACCGGAACTTCTGGCTGAATTTCGACACCACGTCGTACGCCGGTGACGGCCTGTGGATCGCCGACTACGTGACCGCGGGCAAACCACGTATCGAGGCGACCTGGCGCATCCACCAGTACACCGACGATCCGCTGGACAAGGATGTGGCCGCCTTCGCGTCGCGCACCGCGATGCGCGACTGGGCCCGGCCCTGAGTGCCGTGCCGTAATCCCTGGCAAACGCGCGACGTCGGCTACGGCACCTCGCCGCGTTGTCGGAACGCCCGAATGCTCCCGTTATGGGTATGCTCCTCCGCCTTGCGATGCACCGCAGCTGACGCTGCACGCTGATCCACCGGGGATTACGGGACGGCTCTAGGGGCGCTCGGCCTTTCGGCCCGGCGATCGGGAAACGCGCAGCCCCAGACGCGTCCGCGTCCAACGGACCAGCGAATACCGGCCATCGTGGCCTTTGGGATCCTGCCCACGGGCGGCCCGGGGCGTCGACTCCCGGCCGGTCGCACGCACCCGCGACCGGTGAGGCGCCAAGTCGCTGACCCGATCAGCGGACCCGGTGCGGCAGACTTCTTCGGTGACCACAAATGCGGCTCAACCACCACGAGACCGCGCGCTCGGGCGCGGCATCACGACTCTCATCCCGCAGGCCGCGACTGCCACCCCGGCGGAGCAGGCGGCCGCCGTGCTGGCAGGGATGCAGAGCGTTCCGGTACGGATCGGCGTGCTCCAGGCAGCCGTGGTGCTGCTGGAGGAACGGGTGCGTACGACAGAGGACGACTCGGAGCGCAGAGCGGCGGCGACGACCGTGGCCATGCTCCGTGGCGCGATCGGCCAGGCCGGCTGAACTGCCGCCATGCCGCCATGCCGTCTCCCGGTGCGGATCGG
Organism: Streptomyces sp. NPDC005262; assembly: GCF_042872425.1. NCBI lineage: Bacteria > Bacillati > Actinomycetota > Actinomycetes > Kitasatosporales > Streptomycetaceae > Streptomyces > Streptomyces sp. NPDC005262. The sequence continues at coordinate 82,484 of NZ_JBIAKK010000019.1, read as the reverse complement.
CGTCTGCGGCACCGCGGCCAGGAAGGCCGGCGGCAGGAAGCCGAAGAGCGCCCGATGACACGGCCGATGCAGGGCCTGAGGCCCGATCGCCCCAAGGGCTCGATATCAACCACCGGCCGCGCGACTCGTCATGCCCCCGAGGACTGGTCCGCCGGCGGCCGCGCCAAGTGCACCGGGCGCGACCTCGCCGTCCCCGGACGCTGAGCGCGCCCCGGGCTGCTCGTCGGCGGTCGGCCGGCGGCCCGGAAACGTGCTCGCGTGCTTCCAGCCGTCGCCGGAGGCCATCGCCGATGCCGCGAGCCACGCACGGTGCTGAGCGCGGCCCGCGGCCTGTCGGAGGGGCGGTGATGCGGCTTCCGGACGGTTCAGACGCCGACGGTGGTCTCGAACGTGCCGCGTTCCTGGGCGAGCTGGTACCAGCGGTCGGCGAGGGCATTCGGGTCGCCCTCGCCCGAGCCGGGGATGATCGGCACTCCGATGCAGAGGTGGCCGACGTAGACGCCTTCGCCGGCGAGGTCCTTGTTCAGGCCCTGAGCCCAGGAGCGCAGGCCGGCCAGGGCGATGCCGGCGTTGCTCATGCCGGGGATGGGGGCGACGGCGGTGGTGCCGGTGGTGAACAGCAGAGCACCGTCGCCTGCCGCACGCATCGCCGGCAGGACCGCGGCGGCCGCGGTGAGGGCGCCGCCGACGAGCATGTCGAACATGGGGCGCACGGATTCGGCGGTGGTGTCGGCCGCGGCGGTGAACCCCAGCGCCTTCAGGTCGGGCATTCGGCCGGTCTCGGTGGGGAAGGCGGGTGCCGGGCTGTAGGAGAGCACGCCGATCCGCCCGAGTTCCTCGGCGGCCGTGTTCAGCGCGCCGGTCAGGCCCTTCTCGTCGGTGACGTCGGCCGGGTAGCCGCGGGCGGTGATGCCGTCAGCCGCCAATGAGTCGGCGAGGCCCCGCAGCTTCTCACCGTTACGTGAAATCAGGGCCACGGGGTGCCCGGCGGCACCGAAACGGCTGGCGATCGCGCGGCCCAGGCCCGGCCCGGCGCCGACGACAGCAACCGTGGAAAGTGTGGAAGGCATGCTGCTACCTCGCTTGGTTACGATGAGTACGTAGCCCCACGGTAGAGAAGTGTCGAAGACCTCACAAAAGGCACATGAATGTTCGCAGAGCACACCGCTGACACCGACGGCATCGCCGCACCGCACCCGTGCGAGACATGGCCCGACAACGGCCGCGGCTTCCGCGAGACCCTCGATCGGATCGGCGACAAGTGGTCGGTCCTCGTCATCGGCATCCTCAGCCACGGGCCCCTGCGGTTCGGCACTCTGCACAAACGGGTCCCCGGCATCTCCCAGCGCATGCTGACACTCACCCTGCGCCATCTGGAACGCGACGGAGTCGTCTCCCGCACCGTCTACGCCGAGGTACCCCCACGCGTCGAGTACCAGCTCACCCCGCTCGGTGAGGGCCTGCGCGCCACGGTCCACGCGCTGGCCCAGTGGGTCACGGACCACAACGAGGAGATCGAGAACGCGCGCCGCCGCTACGACACGGCGTGACGCGCCGTCTCTGCAGGTGCCCGTCGCGTCGTCCATGTGGTGGCGGACCAAACCGCCCGCAGCGGGTGTCGCACCAGCAGTACAGCTGCAAACGGGGCCACCGGGGAACGCCGAGCGACCGAGAGCGCCGACCCTGGGCGGTCCAAAGACTCAGGGTCCGACCGTGGCCGTTCGTCCCGGGGCCGAACCACAGCCCACCCAGGCGGTGTCCGACTGATCGACCACCCCCCTGGCGATGACCGGCGAGAGTCACGTGCAGACCGCTTCCTCGGCGAGTTCAGGGAACTGAGAATCGAGGACCCGGATGGACCCAGGCCGGCTTCGGCCGGGCTGCCTGGACGCGCCGCGCGTGGCCTCCGGCTCAGCGGCGGATGAGGCCGAGGTCGGTGGCGGTCGCTACGGCAGCGGTGCGGGAGTCGACGTCGAGTTTGGCGTAGACGCGCGCAAGATGGGATTTGACGGTGCCCTCGGTGAGGTGGAGTCGCCGGCCGATGGTCTGGTTGGACAGGCCCTCGGCGACCAGTGCGAGGACTTCGGTCTCGCGACGGGTCAGGGTGGTGGCGGGGGTGCGGAGCCGGTTCATCAGGCGGTCCGCGACGGTGGGTGCCAAGGTGGTGCGGCCGACGGCGGCGGTGCGTACGGCGGCGGCCAGGTCCTCCGGTGGGGCGTCTTTGAGGAGGTAGCCGGTGGCGCCGGCCTCGATGGCGGGCAGGGTGTCGGCGTCGGAGTCGTAGGTGGTGACGACGAGCACGCGGGGGGCGCCGGGGCGGGCGGTGATCTGGGCGGTGGCTTCGGCGCCGCCCATCCCCTTGCCGAACTGCAGGTCCATCAGCACTACGTCGATGTCACCCCCGGCGGCGCGCGTGATCGCCTCCTCGGCAGTGGCTGCCTCGGCCACCACCGTGAGGCCGGGTTCGGTCTCCAGGACGGCGCGGAGCCCGGCCCGTACCACCGGGTGGTCGTCGGCCAGGAGGAGGCGGATGGGGTGGTCGGTCACGGGCGGGCCTCGGGTTCGCTGTTGGCGGGCGGGGTCAGGGGGAGCCGGGCGGCCAGGGTGGTGCCGTGGCCGGGTGCGGTTTCGACGGTGAGGGTGCCGCCGAGGGCGCGCATGCGGGCCCGCATGGCGGCCAGGCCGAAGCCGCCGCTTTCGGGGTCGGGGGCCGGCAGCTGGTCGAGGGCAAAGCCGGTGCCGTCGTCGGCGACGTCTAGGACGACGTGGACGCCGCGGAAGCTGAGGGTGACCTCGGCGGTGGTGGCGTCGGCGTGGCGGATGGTGTTGGCGAGGGCGGACTGGGCGATGCGCAGCAGGGCGACCTCGTGCGCGGTCGGCAGTGGTGTCGGGTCACCGGTGAGCTGGAAGCGTGCTGTGAGCCGGTGCCGGGCGCTCGTGGTGGCACACAGGCGTTCCAGGGCGCCGGCCAAGGTGGCGTCCTCGAGGGCGGGCGGGGTGAGCGCGGCGACGAAGCGGCGGGCCTCGGCAAGGTTGTCCACCGCCGCCTGGCGGGCCTGGTCGATGTAGCCGGCGGCGTTTTCCGGTGTCGTGGGCAGGGCGCGTTCGGCGGCGCGAAGCAGCAGCTGGATGCTGGACAGCCCCTGGGCGAGGGTGTCGTGGATCTCGCGAGCCAGGCGTTCGCGTTCGGCCAGCACCCCAGCGGTGTGCTGGGCGGCGGCGAGGTCCACGCGGGTGGCCGTGAGTTCCTCGATCAGCCGTCGGCGCTGCTCGCTCTCCCGGTACAGCGCCTGGTAGCCCCACACCACCGCGACGGCCACCGCGGCTCCCAGGGCCGGGCCGATCACCATGGCGAAGCTGAAGGAGCCGGTGTGGGCGGCGAACGCAGTGACCGCCGCGAGCGCAGTCGCGGCCACAGCGGCCAGGCCGGCGCGGCGCGGCAGCAGGTGCAGCTGGAGGAAGTACAGCGGGAAGGCGACCCATACCCCGTCGGCGGACAGGGCCAGCAGCGCCAGCCAGCAGGCGCCGACGGCGCCCAGCCACCCAGCCGCGGCCCATCGCGAGCGGCGGATGCGGGGCAGGAGCGGCCCGGCCGCGTACACGACAGCGCACACCGCCGCCACGGCAGCGGTCAGCGCGGCGTGCGGCCGGGCATCGACCACGGCCCGGCCCGCGGTCAGGGCAAGCAAGGCGACGATCAGCAGATGCAGGCACCAGGTCAGGGCCCGGGTGGTGGGAGGCAAGGCGGGAGAGGCGGTGTTCACAGTCCTTCCAGCCTAAAGACGCAGACCCCGGCGCGGCCTCCATCGAAAGTTACAACCCACCTGCCGCCCTTCGGCCCACGAAGTGACCTCTCCGGCCGGATGCCCGGGTAGGAGGGCGGCAGAGACGGTGGAGGCATACCGCTACCGCCACAGAAAAGGGCAGGCCAAAGTCATGTTCGTCGCCTGGAGAGATCTGAAGTTCGCCAAGGGGCGCTTCGCCCTGATGGGCACCGTCATCGTGCTCATCACCCTGCTGGTCGGCCTGCTGTCCGGCCTGACCGCCGGCCTGGGCCGGCAAAACATCTCCGCCATCACCGGCCTGCCCGCCGACAAGATCGTTTTCCAGGCGCCCAGCGGCGGACAGGCCCTGTCGTACACCAGCTCCATCGTCACCCAGCAGCAGTGGCGGCGGTGGGCCAGGACCCCCGGAGTCACCAACGCCCGACCCGTGGGTATCACCACCACCAAGGCCACCGCCGGCGACAAGAGCACCGGGGTCTCCGCCATCGGCGTCCAGCCCGGCTCCGGCCTGGTCCCCGACAGCAACAAGATCAACAACCGGTCGGCGGTGCTGTCCACCAAGGCCGCCGACGACCTCGGCCTGGAGCCCGGCGACACCTTCACCCTGGCCGGCGAGCAACTGACGGTGGCGGCCGTCCAGGGCGACGCCTCCTTCAGCCACACCCCGGTCATCTGGACCAGCCTGGACACCTGGCAGAAGACCGCACCCCCGACCGCCGTCGGCGACCGCCCGACCGCCACCGTCATCGCCCTGAACACCACCTCCGGCGCCGAGACGGCGGCCACCGACCGGGCCGCCGGCACCAAGACGGTCTCCAAGCAGGACTCGCTGTCCGCGATCGGCTCCTACACCTCGGAAAACGGCTCCCTGCAGCTGATGCGCGGCTTCCTGTTCGCCATCTCCGCCCTGGTCATCGGCGCGTTCTTCACCGTCTGGACCATCCAGCGCAGCGCAGATGTCGCCGTCCTCAAGGCCCTCGGCGCCTCCACTGCGAGTCTCCTCAAGGACGCCCTCGGCCAGGCCGTCGTCCTGCTCGCCGGCGGCACGCTGATCGGCACCGGCATCGCCACAGCCCTCGGTGCCCTCGTCGCCGGCAGTGCGGTGCCGTTCCTCCTCGCCCCCGCCACCGTCCTGATCCCAGCCGTCGTGATGATTCTCCTCGGCGTGCTCGGGGCCGCACTGTCCATCCGCCGTATCACCTCCGTCGACCCGCTGACCGCCCTGGGGAGCGCCCGATGAGCCTGAACCTGACCGACATCACCCTCACCTACCCCGACGGCGACACCCGCCTGACTGCCCTCGACCACGTCAGCCTGGAGGTTCCCAGGGGCAGCCTCACCGCCGTGGGCGGCCCCTCCGGCTCCGGCAAATCCAGTCTCCTGGCCGTAGCCGCCACCCTCATCACCCCCGACACCGGCACGGTCACCATCGACGGCATCGAAACCACCGGCATGAGCCGTGGCGACCTCACCGACCTGCGCCGCCACAAGATCGGCATCGTCTTCCAGCAGCCGAACCTGCTGCCCTCCCTCACCGCCACGGAACAGCTCCAGGTCATGGCCCGGATCGATGGCCGTAGCCCCGCCAAGGCTCGCACCCGCGCCCTGGAACTCCTTGACGCGGTCGGCCTGGCAGACCAGGTCCGCCGCCGCCCCCACCAGCTCTCCGGCGGCCAGCGCCAACGCGTCAACATCGCCCGCGCCCTGATGAACGACCCCACCGTCCTCCTGGTCGACGAGCCCACCAGCGCCCTCGACCACGAACGAGGCGCCGCCGTCATCGACCTGATCACCCGCCTCACCCACCAGCAGGCCACCGCCACCGTCCTGGTCACCCACGACCGCACCCACCTCACCGCCGTCGACCAGATCGCCGAAGTCCACGACGGACGTCTCCACCTGCCCACCGCCCGCTGAGCCCATCACGGTGCGGGAACGGGCATTCGGCGCGGCCGCCCGCCTCGCCGACGCCACCGGCGACAGCACGGACGTCCGCGACTTGGCCGGTGGTTCCGCTTCAGCGGTGGTACGCCCTGGGGAGTAGGGAAGCTTCGGTCCGGACAGTGGTCTGTTTCCCTGTTCGAGAAGCAGACCCGCGCGGCCTTCCACTGCCGGACCGCAGCTGTCGGGAAGTCCCTCGACCACGAAACCAGGACATCACCAACTGTTCGCCCCAGGGCATGGCCGATGGATCATGGGTGGGTGAGTGAACGAGCCGTACGGGCACGCCTGCTGGAGGCGGGATTTGAGCAGGTCTACGTGGAGAATGACTGGTACCACGGCCCTCGTTCGGGCCTGGCCTCCATCGGAGGGCTGCCCCACTACTTCGAGTCGGTCGACGGCTATGCGAACCCCGAAGTCGATACCGAGGAGTTCCTCGTCTGGCCCGCCGACCGTATGACCCTGAACACGGAACGAGAGCAGTGGAACATCTTCTGCTCATGGAATGCTGGGTACGAGGCAGGCGAGGTTGCCGCTGACACGCATCCAGCCGGCGGAGGCGTCGACGCGCGCTACGACGAGTTGCAGGTGCTGCTCGGGCCTCGGCGCAGGGCACCGAAAGATGCCCGACGCCTCGTGCCTGAGTGGCGGACATACGAGAGGCTGGGTGGCCGCTACCTCCAAGAAGGCCCGGGCTACCTGGCTCGGTGGCGTCCTGCCTGAAAACCTGCTGCGGTGTCACGAACAGAGCCACATCAGAAGGCGACGTGCCCCATCCGAGCCACGCCGGGCGGGGAACCTCGGAGAACCATAGTGGTGGCCGGGCCCCGCACAGCACAGCGGCCCCTGACTGCTTCACCTGGTCAGGGGCCGTTCACCTGTGGTGGGTGTGTGACTTGAACCCACGGCGACATTGCCGCCACGACGGCTTTCAAGATCGATCAGGGGTTGCCTCGCGCATTGAGATTCCGCCGACCGACGAGGTCGTTGAGTCGCCATCCTGCGCCCAGCGCTTGGTGACCTTGGGTTCGGCTTCTGGCGCCGGCCACACCTGGATGCGGACCTTCTCCCAAGTTTCGGGACTCTCGTCCGAGTCGATGTCGGCTTCAACTGCGCGAGCCAGGTTGCTTCGGGACACGCGGACGCGAGTCCAGCCCGCAGGAACGTCGAACTTGGCCGCGTCGGGGCAGTAGTCCGTGCACCCCAGGACCACCAGCTGGCCCGAGGGTACGTTCAGGCTCGCCTCCACAACGTGATCGAATTCGGTGCTGTCGTCGCCAGGCTCCAGCGGCAGCAGACGAACGGTGACGTGCACGTTGACGTTGACCGCCGTGCCGATCCCCAATGCCGCAGGGGCCACTGCAAGTTGATCTGCAACTGCCTGATCGGTCCATGCCTCGCTCAGGTCTCCGTCAAGCCCTGCGTCGGTGACATGAATCTGGAAGTAGTCGGCGAAGAGGATGAGCTCTGCAGTCGTAGCCATGGCGGCACACTTCCACACCGAACTGACAGGACTCTGGTTGCCAAGATCGATCGCAAGACCCAGGGAAAGAAGCCCGCTGACAGATGATCTACACCCGAGACCTCCGCCCACCACCAGCATGACCACCCCGAACGACCCTCACGCCACCATCCTGACCAGCTACTTCAAGAGGGCGCAGCTTCACTGAAGCTCGCAGCCACGGAACGTCACGGAGTCCACGTAGGTTTCCGAAGCTCGATCGCCGGTTACCGGAAAGTCATATTCGGCGCGGTACGGCTCCGTCCTGCCAGCGGTAGAGGTCGCGCAGCAGGGAAATCTCGCCGCCGTGATGGATCAGCTCCCTGTTCACGTGCAGGACGATGCCCTCCATGGGAAACCGCTCGGGACCCACCGTGGGCGGATTCTCCAGGTCAGCGTCCGAGAGCTCGCGGACCCCCGCGTTCCATCTCCCATACATCTCATCGAGCTGTTTCAGCGCCTCGTCAGCGGTCCCCGCGTAGGCGAACGTCTGGGAGTCGACGTCCTGGCCGCCGAAGTGCCATCCGACCCGATAGCCCAGACAGGAGACGATGATGTGCGCCAGCCGCCAGGCAATCGTGGTCACCGGCGACGGCACCGGGTCAGGGGACGCGGAGTCCATCGTCCATTCCCCCGAGCCTGCCGACATCGGTGCGACCGACGTGCCACGTGGGCGGATGCTCCAGCAGCCGCGCACCGGCTCCCAGAAGTACTCCTCATCGGCAAGACCGTGCAGCCGCGGCCGCAGGTTCTTGTGCCAGTGCCGGTCCAGTTGGTCCGCGAGTCGCTCGCTTCTTGTCATTTCCGCACACTACAGACAACGGAAACCTGGCTGCGCCCCTCGCGGACGCCGTCGCAGGCCGTGGGCCGCGAGAACCTACCGCACCGGGAGATGACGCTGGGGTTTCGATAGCAGACGTCGCGGTCACCCTGGCCCAAGCCTCGTAGCCTCACGCCGGGAATACGGCGGCGAAGCAAGCTGTCCAGCAGTGAAGTGCAGAAACCGCACCAACCGCCGCCGTCGACCCCGGAACTCTCCTGTGCCGGCGGGTCCGTAGTACCGGCTGCCGAGCCCGAGCGTCGCGGTCGGGAACCTCGTCGTGGGACTTGGGTCCCGACCGCGGCGTTCGGTACACGTCAGTTGAGGCTGCTGAGGTGGATCACTTCCTCGTTTACTGGCATGAGGCAGGTGTTTTCGCTGCAAGCTCCGTAGCTGACGATCACGTCGGCCTGGTGGGCGCTGGTTTGCCGGACGGGCAGGGTGAACGTGACGGGACCGTCTGGATAGACAGGGATTTCGGTTGGTAGACCCGCCGGTCGTAGGAGGCGGATCGCTCGGTTCGTCGTCGGCTTGCCGATCGCGGAGAGACCACCGCTGACTGAAAGCCTGGTGGGGATGCCCAGTCCGTCGATGCCCTCCTCGGGGAGGTCGATGCTGTAGATGTGGAAGCCGGGCTGCAGCGGGCTGAAGGTTGCCTGTAGCTCGCGCTGACCGTTGGCCATGGGCAGCAGGGCGACGGTGACCGTGACCCCGTGGGCCGTGGCGTGGCCTGTCGGTTCGGGAACCCGATTTGTGCCGCATCCGCCGAGGACGATGACCGCCAACGTGGTTGAGCCCAGGACGACACCCCACGAACGCGGGCTGGTCACTGGTTCCCGCTGGGTGCCCAGCGGGTCAGGAACGCGCTGACCTGGCCGGCATCCATGGTTTGGGCATTGGCGAAGGAGCCGTCGTTGGTGGCGGTCCGCACGGTGCCGTCGGAACGCAGGACGACCAAGGCCGGAATCCCGCTGGTCTGCAGGTTGACGTACTGACCGGCGAGGTCGATGTTGTGGTCGAACTCGCCGACGTCGACGGCGACCACGACATAATCCTTCTGCAGCAGCGGCTCGACCTGGGCAGAGTGGAACATCACGTCCAGAACCTTGCAGTCCGGACACCAGTTGGCACCGAAGTCGATCAGTACTTCCCGATGTTCCTTCGCCGCCGTAGCGAGGGCGGCCTCGATGTCGTCTTTCGCGTTTCGGTTGGCGTCGTATCCGTCAGGCAGGACTTGAGCGGTTTCCGATGTCGCCTCTGGACTGCGGCGGTTGCCGGGAGACATTTTCGCGGTGGGCATGGCCGTTGCGGTAGGTGTCGTCGCCGTGTCACCCGGAGCCTGGGCGGCGGTGGTACTGCTGGAAACACAGCCTGCAGTCAGGACGACGGCTGATATAGCAGCCACCAGACCAGGGCGTACTCGGCGCATGGGGTTCCCCTCCCGCAAGTGATCAGTCGCAGGAGGATAGCGGTAAGCCAGTTGTCGGCTCACACCCAGTCTGATGACGGTCCGGCCCGCCCGTCGCCCAACGCGCACACCCCTATCGGTCGCCCACGCGATGGCCGCCCGATCTGCCCGGTCCGGGGCGCGGACCCGACCACCCCGTCCAACGCCCAGCTCGGCGACCCCGTACAGACGCCCGCTGCCCCTCCGTCCGGCACCGTCGGGGACCAGGAGAGCCTCTCTGGCTCCGTAGGTGAGAACGGAGAACGTCTGTAGACGAGTTGCAGGAGCAGTCGCTTGTTGCTGATGTCTGGGACGTTGCTGAGATTTGGAGACGCCTGTCTGGCGTGTCGACGTCAGTCAATGGTTCACGGAGGCTGCCATGCCTGTGATCGCTGCGTCGGCGTCGTCTGTCAGCGCTGGACGGCCCCCGGCAGGGTAGCGGTGCCGTTCAGGCAGCGGTCGAGGAGTGCGTGCATGCGCGGAACGGGGAGCGCCGGATTGGCCGCAGCGCCCTCGGCGGTACGGGGGTTGGCGAGGAGGGCCTCCAAGGCTTCCCGTGACAGGCTCGGGTTGGCGGCCGCTGCCCGGCGCACAGACGTGTCGGAGTCCTCCACCGGAGGGTCGGGCAAGGCAGGATCCGCTGCGGCCAGGGCCCGTACCTCAGGATCTGGGTGGCCGATGAGGTGAGACCGGCCGGTACGGGGGAACGCGGGCAGGGCCAGCAGGTGCGGACGGTGGGCCGGGCGGGTGACGAAGACATCCAGAAGGAGGTGCGGCGGAGCCAGCGGGTGATGGCAGGCCAGCCGGATCCTCACCTCCTCGTCGTCGTCCTGCGCGAGCGTCGCGACGAGGTCCGCCGAAAGGCCCGGCCAACTTGCCGCAACCCGGCGGAGCACCGGTTCCTCGGAGACCGCACAGGCGGCGAACCAGTCGGGAGACGGCCCGAAGGCCGGCCCACTGTTCGACTCGGTAAACGGCTCGGTGATCGGGCAGACGCAGTCCGGGCTGTGGTCGATGATCCTGTGGATCACCTCGTACTCGGTCCAGGCGCGGGAGAATGGGTGGAGGCGTGCGCGCATCCGCACGTCGTCGCCCGGGTCCCCCCTCAGCTCCGCCACCAGGTCCGGCCCCAGGTCGGGCCGGGTGGCGACCAACGCGCGGACTTTCGCCTCGGGGTGGCGGGCGAGCCGGGCGACGGCGTAGGCCGGGGTGTGCCGGTTCTGGGCCAGGAGGTGCACCGTGCCGTCCGCGAAGCACTGCTCGACGAGCGCGGCGGACAGGGCGCACGTGCCGAACACGAATCCGTTGCGCGAACCGAAGGACGGAAGCCTGGCCTCCACCCGTTCCGGGTCCAGCACCCAATTCCTGTCCTGGGCTGCTTCACGGACCGCGGGGTCCGGATCGTTGAGCAGCGCCGCCCGCTGCGCCGGGGTGAGGGACTGCCACCTCCAGGTGGCCCGTATCCGGAGTTCGGGGTGCTCGTGGCCGGCCATGCGTCGGAAGAAGGACAGCGGGATCTGCCGGGACGATTCGAGCTCCCCTATGATCTCGTGCTCGGTGACCTTGCCGTCCTCGCCCCCGTCACGGGCGGTCAAGAGGGTCACGAGGATGTCGTCCGGCAGCGGTCGGACCCACCGGGGGTAGTGACGGGGGCCGGCGGCGAGCCACCCGCGGACGACCCCTGACGGGTCCGTCGCCAAGGGGGCGAGTCGCGCCGGGTCGACGTACCGGTTGCGGGCGAGCGCGCGGCGGATGACGTAGTCCGGATGGTGTAGGGCCGCGTCGATGACGGCGTCAGGCAGGTTACGACCCTCGCACATCAGCAGGCCGGCTTCACCAACCGCTCGATCCAGCAGGCGTACCAGTACGTCGGAAGGCGCCGTCGGATTGAAGGCGATGCCGCGCAACCACAGTTCACGCAGAGAGTCGGACACCGTGTCATCCTGCCACCTCGCCTCCCGAACCGAGCCGCCCGACAGCTGCCGCGGTGGCGCCTACCGGCGGTTCCGTCCGCAGGGCTTCGGACCACGTGGCGAGGGCCTTGCTCATCATGCGCACCCTGACTGGGCACACAGCCAGGTCCGCATCAAGGCAAGAGATCCGCGGCAGGTCAAGCAACCGGGCGTTGCTGAAACTCGGCTACATCATCTTCCGTGCCCTCGGGGTGTTCTCGCTCTCGGGCCAACAAACGCTCTCGCTACTGGGTTCTGGCACACATTTCGTGAAAGATCTTGCTAGCTCTCGTCAGCAGGCTGTTGGACGTGCGGGGTGCTCATCGTCGATTCCGATGTCCTCCACCCGACTCACCGTCACCGGGACACACGCGACAGACTGACCATCAGTTCGGCCGGTCAGGCGGCAGCAGCCCGCAGATCCCCCGCCGTCAGCAGCGACAGCAGGCCGATGTCCCGGGCCGCGAGGGCATCCGCGCCACCTTGCTCCCGGTCGATCACACACAAAGCTTCATGGACCTGGGCCCCCAGGCCGCGCAGGTCCGCGGTCGACAGCACGATCTGTCCACCGCTGGTGACCACGTCCTCAACGACCAGCACCCGCCGGCCCACGACCTCGGCGCCCTCGGCGAGACGGCAGGTGCCATACGGCTTGGCCTGCTTGCGCACGAACGCGCACGGCAGACCCGTATGCCGGCCGAGCGCAGTCACCACAGGGATGCCACCCATCTCCAGGCCGGCCAGCACCTCCGTGCCGGACGGCACCAGTGGCGCCATCCGCTGGGCGATCTCGTCCAGCAGCGCGGGATCGCCTTCGAACCGGTACTTATCGAAGTACTCCGTCGCGGCCAGTCCGGACCGCAGCGTGAAATGGCCCTCCAGATGAGAGACGGCATGGATGCGGCGAGCAAGATCAATATGTTTCATAGGCAGCCAGCCTTCCAGGCGTCCCGCCCAGCCACGACACGGGCTCGCCGCACGAAACCAGCCCGAGGAGGCATCCACGCCGACACCGTGAACACGAAGCCGACATTATGACCACCAAACCCAAACACCCCTGCGGCCGCTGGAGCGTTCTGAGTCCCGCACGCCGTCAACGCCAGTGACGCGTCGTGCTCATCCATCATGTCGGCCGACACAGTCGCGGACCACGCGTCACCAGGTCCGGCGTCACCGGAGCCCGGCGACGCGTGGTCCGTGCAGCTCACGTGACGCGCGCCTCGTGCCGGCGAGAGCTAGCAAGATCTTTCACGGAATGTGTGCCAGAACCCGCTACTGACCGACAAAGCCGGCCTGTCCAAGCTGCTGGCCCGTGAGAAAGCTCTTGGATCTGCTGGGCTTGGGCAATTCCGAGGACCTGGCCGCGTTCGTCAAGACGCACAAGACGCAGCAGGACGCGCAGCTGACGGAGGCGCAGCGCCGGGAGAAGGCTGCCGACGACGCCCTCAGTCGCCGGTGCCGCCCGTGAAGCTGCTGCTGTCGCCCGCGAATAAGGGCCGCGCTGCGCCGCTTCGCTCTGGTCGCACTCGGTGCCACCGGAGCGGAGCTCGCCGACGCCGAGCTGCTGCTGACCGGTTGGCAATGACGCCGACGACCGGGCCCTCACCGACCTGTCCGCCGCACTCAAGGCCCGGCGCCCGGATCTGTTCGGCGCCACGCCTACCCCGCCGACGGCGCCCGGTGACGTGCGTGTGTTCCGCCGTGGGGGTCGGAACACACGCGCGTGTCGCCGGCTCAACGCGCCCTCCGGCCGCCGCGTCACGCCGCCGAATGGTGGATTCGGGCCCCTTCCCGCCTGCGGGTTCCCACGATGAGGGCGGGTGAACCGGGGTAGCGTCAAATCAGCTGTCATGGTTCCTACCCGTCGCCCGTGAGCGCGAGTTCACGGGCGGCCCTGCTGTTCACAGTGTCTGAGGGCCAGGGCGATCACCTCCGGACCCCGCACGGTGCGGGCCGGCTTCGAGTCCCCTTGGAGGACAAATATGGCCAGCGGAACCGTCAAGTGGTTCAACGCAGAAAAGGGCTTCGGCTTCATCGAGCAGGACGGCGGCGGGCCGGACGTCTTCGCCCACTACTCGAACATCGCCGCCCAGGGCTTCCGCGAGCTCCAGGAGGGTCAGAGGGTGAACTTCGACATCACCCAGGGCCAGAAGGGTCCCCAGGCAGAGAACATCACTCCCGCCTGAGCTGCATCCGTAACGACGCCCGCCCCCGCACGGCACTCGCAGGGGCGGGCGTCGTGCGTCAGGGCTCTGATCCGCCGCTACCGGTCTGCTCGGCAACGCAAGGTTACGCCAGGCGCCCAGGGGCCCCGCTGCTGGCGTGTTGAAGAGCTTGGAGGGTGCGCGTGTGGAACGGTGAACTGTCTCCGGCTCACGCCACACAAAAATGAAGGGACTCTTATGGGACACGGCGGAAGTGTGATCACGGAACTCACCATCGATCATCGCGAGGTCGACAGCCTGTTCGAGAGGATCGAGGCGCAGCCGGTCGGCGACAAGCAGCGCCGGAAGCTGGCCGATGAAGTGACCATCGAGCTGGTGCGCCACTCAGTGGCTGAGGAGATGTACCTGTATCCGGCGGTGCGTGAGCACGTCGAGGGCGGAGACGGGATCGCGGACAAGGAACTCTCCGATCACGCGGCGGTGGAAAGGCATCTCCACGAGCTGGAGGGCCTCGATGCGGATGACCCGAAGTTCGACCAGCTGGTGGCGATGCTGAAGCTCGAGGTGAGCGAGCACGTCCGCGATGAAGAGGACAGGCTGTTCCCTCTCCTCGCCGCGGCTTGTACGCCCGAAGCCTTGGACGAATTGGGCGACAAGGTCCGCATGGCCAAGAAGATGGCGCCCACTCGCCCGCACCCCTCCGCCCCGGACACCCCGCCCGGCAACAAGCTGCTCGGCCCCGGCGTCGGCCTGGTCGACCGGGCCCGGGACTTGTTGTCCGGACGCGGCAAGAGCTGAATACCTCACCAGCCCCTTGGGCGTCCGCTCCATCGGCCGGACCAGGATCAGAGGCAATGGCGTTGCCCGCTCCCCAACGCCTTGATCACGATGTCATGATCGGTATGGACGCTCTTGAGGGAGTTTCATCCATCGGCTTTCGCGGCCGCCGCCGTCACAGGAGGCTGGACATCATGGTCACCGCCCGCCTTGGGCGCGGGCGGCGATTCTCGGACAGCCCGCAAATCGCAAATTATCCGATATGTGGCATTGGTTTGGATCCTCAGAGGTTTCGTCGCGCTCGGGTCCGACTCGGGCGGGAGAAGGGGCCCACCGCTGGCACCTCCGCGTCGGCGCAGACATGAAGCCATCGGCGGATGAGGTGATGGCCCGGGCGCGAGGTGAGCCCCGTCCTGCCGCGCTGGGGATGCAGCACGAGGTGCGCGGCGGCCCGGCTCGCTGGAGTCTGATGATCATGCAGCGTAAGGATGCGCCGGGAAGCGGAGACGTAGAGCAACTTCTGGACGAGCTCTACGCCACGCCGCCGCCCGCTTTCGTCTCCCGCCGTGAGGAGCTTGCTGCCGAGGCCAAGGATCGTGCCGACGTGCCCGACAGCCCGCTTAGCTGACGGGATCTGATTTGCCGGGCGTTCGCCGCATCCAACTGGCTAGCCCACAGGCCAATGTGGGTTCGGCATGCCGTCATCGTTCATGTGCGCCCGCTGCCAGATCCCTTTCCAGTTGAACGGGGTCTCCGGGACGAACCGGTGCCGCTGCCCGCACGGACATGGCGCCAGCACCCAGGCGCACCCACGGCACAGCTCCACCCAGCCGTGCCCGGTCGAGTTCGACGCTAGCGGTCTCTCGTCCCCGCAGGCGGGGCAGCCAGGGAGATCGGCGCCGTCCAGAATCGCGTTCTGCCGCCGGACGTACTCGGGCAGCCGCAGCGACGGATGGCGAAACGGGTCTTCGTACCAAGCGCGGTTCGGGCTCTCCCACCAGCTCCGCAGCCACCACGGCCGCGGGTTCACTACAGCCCGCCGCCCGGCCCGCTTCTCCGCTCGACGTTGCGCGGCGTACTCCTCCGCCCTCGCGAGCCACAGCACCCGCGCCTCATGCAGTTCCTCCACCGCCCGCACCAGCGCGTCCGGGTCCGCCTCCAGCCGCCGGGGGATCGCGGCGCTGAGCGTGAGGTGGTGGTACGTCGCCCGGAGGCCGTACGGCGCAAAGACGGTGATGCAGGTCCGCAGCGCGCTGTGCCGGCGGCGGAGAGGGAGGCGGCCATCGTGCACGCGCGCTCGGTGGGTTAGGAAACTGGTCATGGTGTGGGCGCCAGGTCCAGTGCCCGTGCCAGGGCGGCAGTGACGGCGGCGGCGTGTGCCGGCAGGTGTTGTTCAGCCCAGGTTCCGGCAAGGCTGAGGAAGTCCTGCAAATCCTGCTGGGCGCCGGCGACGAGCCTGCGTACCTGGTCTGCCGACAGCTCGATCACCGGGCTGCCGTCCGTCCCGTGGGCGTCGAGCGTGAGCCGGACAATGTCGCCGACGCGTTCGGCCACCGAGAACGGGTCGTGGCCGAAGTAGGCGCAGCCGGTGTCGTCGAGCACCTCCAGCCAGTCCCGCCAGGTCTCCAGGCCGTTGCAGCAGCCAGGCTCGACGAAGACGGTGTCGGTGGCGTTGTCGCTCACCCGGAAGCCGCCGGCGGCGAACAGGTCAGGCATCGTGAGCAGCCCGTGCAGGAATGTGCCGAGTGGGTCGGTCGGGCACGGCCCGTGCTCCTCCTCCGGCTCGAAGTCGTTGCAGTCGGCGATTCGCATAACCGCCGTGCCGACCTCCGCCGGAGTCAGCTCCCCGTTCAGCACGAGGTAACCATATGACTCGTGCTCGCCAACCGGCCAGAGCTCGAAGTCGTCGGCAGTGGAGATCTCCAGAACGGGTTGCATAACAATCACATGGGGATGATGCCGGACCCACTGCTACACCGCCACGGGCTTTCAGCTGCCGCATCGGCTCGAAGCGGGCCTGCTACCTGGGCAGTTTCGCGGTGCGCTCCGGGCAGGCGCTGCCGACATAGCGCATGTCGGTCTGCTCGGTGATGCCGAACAGGCTCATCAGCCGGAGCGGGTCGGCGCATTCGGCCGCCTCATTGAGGATGCGGTCCTGGCGCAGACCGCTCAGCGTCAGCCCGGGGGGAGGACTCCACGGAGAAGCCCGATGTTGACCGCCGGGTGGTCCCCGTCAACCGCGGTCTTCTGGCTGACCAAGAAGTGGGGATTGGCCGACGCCGGCCACCGGCGATGGCGGTAGGTGCTCCAGTCCGCGGCGATCTGGTGGGTGAGCTCCTCCAGGTGGAGGGTGTGCCGCAGCAGACCGCGTTCGTGGAGCATTCGGTTGGGCATGCCAACCATCGGTACCTTTCCGAAGGCAACGGACGGCTGGTGACCGCGCTGCCCGGAGGCCATGCCGGCCGCGTGTCCCGGTAGCGGTCGGCGTATCAGTCGGCGACGGCGGGCTCAGGCAGGCCGGCTGGGACGTCGCGGACGCCCAGGCGCAGGTGCTCGACGTGGTACAGGGCCTGGTCGAGGAGCTCGGCGACGTGGTTGTCGTAGAGGGCGTAGACGATCGAGCGCCCGTGCCGCTCGCCGGTGACCAGCCCGAGGTTGCGCAGCAGGCGGAGCTGGTGGGAGCAGGCGGAGGCTTCCATGCCGACGGCCTCCGCGAGCTCGCTCACCGAGCAGGCGCCTTCCTGTAGGCGGGCCAGGATGTAGAGCCGCGAGGGTGTGGCGAGGGCCTGGAGGGTGGCGGCGACGTCGGCGGTGCCGACCGTGTCGAGGCGCTCGCGGGTGGTGGCGCTGCTGGCGGTTTCGGTTCCGTGGCCCATACGGACATCATAGCCATCACACCTGAAGACCTGTTCAGGTGTTCCTGTATGGTGAGAGTGTTGCCTCGTTCGCCCGTGAAGGGTTGTTTTGTCATGTCTTCTGTTCTGGACCAGCGGCCCGCGCCGGCCGTAGCCGGGCCGCGCTCGGCTCCGCCTCGGCGGCGCACCCGGGTGCTGGCGCTGCCGGAGGCCCGGTGGGCGCTGGCCGCGCTGGTCCTGTTCCTGATCGCCCTCCCGCTGGAGGTCTTGGGCGCCCCGGCGTGGGCGTGGGGTCCGCTGTTCGCCGCCACCTACATCACAGGCGGCTGGGAGCCGGGATGGGAGGGCCTGAAGGCCCTGAAGGACAAGACCTTGGACGTGGATCTGCTGATGGTGGTGGCCGCTCTCGGCGCCGCGGCCATCGGGCAGGTCGTGGACGGGGCGCTGCTGATCGTCATCTTTGCGACATCCGGCGCCCTGGAGGCGGTGGCGACCGCCCGTACGGCGGACTCCGTACGGGGGCTGCTCGACCTCGCGCCGACGACGACGGCCCGGCTGGTGCCCGGCGGCGGAGAGGAGACCGTCGCCGCCGAGGACCTGAAGGTCGGGGACATCATTCTGGTGCGGCCCGGCGAGCGGGTCGGAGCCGACGGGCAGGTCCTGGAAGGCGCGAGCGACGTCGACCAGGCCACCATCACCGGCGAGCCCCTGCCCGTGGCCAAGCAGACGGGGGACGAGGTGTTCGCCGGCACGGTCAACGGCACCGGCGCACTGCGCGTGCGCGTCGAGCGGGATCCGGCGGACTCTGTGATCGCCCGGATCGTGAAGATGGTCGAGGAGGCGTCCGAGTCCAAGGCCCCCACCCAGCTGTTCATCGAGAAGATCGAGCAGCGGTACTCGATCAGCATGGTCATCGCGACCCTCGCCGTCTTCGCGATCCCGCTCGCCTTCGGCTCCGCCCTCCAGCCCGCCCTGCTCCGGGCGATGACGTTCATGATCGTGGCCTCACCCTGCGCGGTCGTGCTGTCCACGATGCCGCCGCTGCTGTCCGCCATCGCCAACGCGGGGCGCCACGGCGTCCTGGCCAAGTCCGCCGTCGTGATGGAGCGCCTGGACCAGGTCGACGCTGTAGCCCTGGACAAGACCGGCACCCTGACCGAGGGCACGCCCCGCGTCACCGATGTCCGTCCTCTGCCCGGTTCCGGGCTGCACGAGGATGGTCTGCTCGCGCTGGCGGCCGCAGCCGAGCACCCGAGCGAGCACCCGCTCGCCCGCGCCATCGTCGACGCCGCCCGCGAACGCCGTCTGCCGCTGCCCGACGCGCTCGACTTCATCTCCGCCCCCGGGCAGGGCGTGAGCGCCACCGTCGCGGGCCGCACCGTCCAGGTCGGATCGCCCGCCCGCCTTCCGGCCACCACCGGGCCCGCGTCCGTAGCGGTGGCGGAGCTGGAGGAGGCCGGGCAGACCGCGGTCCTCGTCCTACGCGACGACAGCCCGGTCGGGGTGATCGGCATCGCCGACCGGCTGCGGCCGGACGCCGCCGCCACCGTCGCCGCCCTCACCGAGCTGACCGGCCGGACCCCGGTCCTGCTGACCGGCGACAACGAACGCGCCGCCCGCCACCTGGCCGCCCAGGTCGGCATCACCGACGTCCGCGCCGGACTGCTTCCGGAGGACAAGGCCGCCGCCGTACGGGAGTGGGAGGGCGAAGGCCGCAAGGTGCTGGTGGTCGGCGACGGCGTCAACGACGCCCCGGCCCTGGCCGCCGCGCACACCGGCATCGCCATGGGCAAGGCCGGCTCCGACCTGGCCCTGGAGATCGCCGACGCCGTCGTGGTCCGTGACGAACTCGCCACCATTCCCACCGTCGTCGCCCTCTCCCGGGTCGCACGGCGTCTGGTCATCCAGAACCTCCTCATCGCCGGCGTCTTCATCACCGCCCTGGTGGCCTGGGACCTCATCGCCACCCTCCCGTTGCCGCTCGGCGTCGCCGGACACGAAGGCTCCACCGTCATCGTCGGTCTCAACGGCCTGCGCCTGCTGCGCGAAGCCGCCTGGAAGAACCCCATCCGACGAGGTGCCGCATGAGCAGACGCTCCCGCCGTGCCGCTTCTACACCGGGCGCCGGGGGGGAGCGGTACGGCTCACGGTCACTGTGTGCCGCGGCTGCTGGTCTTCAAGTGCGGCCCATGCCGGTTGGGCGGCGAGCGGACCGGGCACCGCACGCAGCAACAGTCCCAGAAGCCGTCGCCGGCCAACGGTGCAATGCAGTCGGAGGTTTCTGATGGCCGTGCTTGCCGCGCAGCTACGGGCCCACGCCGCGCTGGACGTGACGGTCAGGCGCCGAGACGTGTCCCGGGTACCCGTGCCGATGCCGTCCACCCGTCCGGTCTGCTTCTGTGCATGGGTTCTGTGTGGTCCGGCCGCCGGAGTGAGATCCCGGGCCGGATCGCAAGGAGACGGACCGCATGACGAACACCACGGTCTGGGCGTGCTCTGCGTCATACGATCCACATCCAGCCGGGCAGTAGCGTGCGCACGCGATCCACGCTCGATCGGAGTCCTCGATGCCCGCAGATCTCTCCCCGCTCATCGCCGCTACTACGCAGTGGCTGACGCGAGCATTCCCGGCCGCCGGCGGCGCGCTCGCGGCTGTTCTGTCCGAGGCACAGGCGCGCCAGGCCGTCACGGTCGCTGCGTGGTTGCGTTACCCGACAGCCGTGGACGCAGCCTTGGTGATGATGGCTGGTCCCGGTGGATCCGCACGGCTCGACTGGATCGCCGGAGCGGACATGCCTGACGAAGTCGACACCGAGGACTGGGCCTGGCGGAGCTGGGTCGACGAGGTCGTCGCCAGCTGGGCAGCCTGCCTGCTGGCTGCCCCGGATGCGGCGAAGGAGGCGGTGGAAGCGGTTGCCCACAGCGAGCACACTGCCGTCGGGCCTGTCGAATTCCGGCGCCTGACGGCGCCGGATGCCCACGACATGTCGGCTGCACCCCTACTGCGCCACCCGGAGCTGTCGCAGCCGATAGCCGCTCTGTATCACGCCGGCCTCATCGACCGGCTCCGTCGAGGCCCAGCGCTGGCCCGCTGAGGACAATGCCGCTGGTCCATGCCCTCGCTGACCACGGCTCCGGGTTACTTCATCTGCCGGCGGGCCTGTTTCACCTCCTCGTCGATGGCCCAGGCGTCGGCAACCGGTCCGAGGTGGCCCAGCTTGTCGGGGTTGATCACCGAGCGGATGGTCTGGATCTGCCCGTCGAGCACCTCGAGGGCCAGGGCATGGAGGACCTTGCCGTCCCGGTCGCGGCAGATGGCGCCGGGCTGGCCGTTGACCTCGCGTGGCTCGAACGTCACGTCGATCCGGGCCAGCAGCGGGAAAACGGAGGCCAGCAGCCGGGCGACGTTCTCGGAGCCGATGATGGCCCTGGCCAGCTGCGGGGCCTTGCCGCCGCCGTCCCCGACCATCTGCACGTCGGCGGCCAGTAGATCCCGCAGGCCGGCGACATCGCCCTCGCGGAGGGCGTCGAAGAACCGTGTCGCCAGCTCCTGCCGCTCCCGCCGGTCCGCTTCGAACCGCGGCCGACCGGCGGCCATGTGCCGCCGTGCCCGTACCAGCAGCTGTCGGCACGCCGCCTCCGAACGCTCCACCGCCGATGCGATGTCGTCGAACCCGAAGCCGAACACCTCCCGCAGCACGAACACCGACCGTTCCAGCGGGCTGAGTCGCTCCAGAAGCAGCAGCGCCGCCATCGACACCGAGTCGGCCAGCTCCGCCGAACGCGCCGGATCCTGATACGGATCGCTCAGCAGTGGCTCGGGGAACCACGGGCCCACGTACGCCTCCCGCCGCACCCGCGCGGAGCGCAGCACGTCGATCGAGAGGCGCGTCACGGTGGCGGACAGAAAGGCCTTGACCGACGTGGGAAGGGTCGTCGAGCCGTCGAAGCGCAGCCATGTCTCCTGCACCGCGTCCTCGGCCTCGCTCACGCTGCCCAGAATCCGGTAGGCGATCGAGAACAGCAGGGGCCGCAACTCCTCGAAGTCTCCGACCTTGTTCACGCCGCATCCTCCTTGAGGTCTTCCCGCCCTGCCGCATTTCCCGGCACGGGTTCGTTCTGGTGATCTTGCGGTCCCTCGGCGGGGCTGTGCAACGCCCCCGGGACGGGGCTGTGACAGTGGCGCCGGGCGGGTCATCGATGGCCGTTCAGTGGAACTGCCCGACCTCGTAATCGCCGGCCGGCTGCTGGGCGATGATGTTCAGCCGGTTCGCCGTGTTCATGAAGGAGACCAGGAGTGCCAGGGCGGTGAGCTGCTCCCCGTCGTAGTGCTTCGCGGCACGTGCCCAGACCTTGTCGCTGACCCCGCCGGGCACGTCCGCGACCCGGGTCCCCTGCTCCGCCAGCTCCAGCGCGGCACGCTCGGCCTCGGTGAAGACCGTGGCCTCCCGCCACGCCGTCACCAGGTTCAGCCGCACCGAGGTCTCGCCGGCCGCGGCGGCCTCCTTGGTGTGCATGTCGATGCAGACGGCGCAGCCGTTGATCTGGCTCACGCGCAGTGCCACGAGCTCCTGTGTCGCAGCTGGCAGTGGTGACTCCTTGAGCGTCTTGCCCGCCGACATGAGGTGCTTGAGGGCCTTGGCGGCGGTCGGGCTGGCGAAGTAGTTCAGTCGTGCGTCCATTACGTTCTCCTCCTGCTCGTCGGTGGCTACACCCCCCCAGGACGAGACAGCTCCACACCCTGTGACACGGACGCGTGTGATCCACGTCTCCCTGAATTCGGATGATCCGATGCCTGGCGGCCTGCACGAGAACCGTCATCCGTAGGGCCCGGACACGACGACGGCGAGGGCGCCCGCCCGGTCGACGCGGAGCCGGGATGCGCCCGCGGTGCGGCGGGCTCGGGAGGGTTCGTGGAGGTGGCGTACGACCAGCCAGAGTGCGAGCGCCCCGATCGGTAGATCGGCGCGCCGAGAACGGCCCCGTCCGACGGCGCGCCGGGGTTCGGCGCGGGGCTCGGCGGTCGGTACACGGAGACCTGAGGTCCATGCGCCTGAGTGGGGTGACTCGTAGCGGGCACACGAGCTGAATGCCGGATGTTCCGCAGCTATTGGTTGAGACGACGCGCCGCCTCTGCCCGAGGGGGCGCGGACGCTCACCGGTCGAAGGGATCCCGGCGTCTCCCGCACCACGGCTTCTTCCGCCCTGGGGATCCCGGCCGCCGGACCGCAGGCGGCCGGGCGGGCTCGCCGGTGCCCTGGCTCCGCCACAGCCCTGCACGCCGGGCGGAGCAGCGGACTCCTCCGTCGGCCCGCCAGCTTCGTGACCGTCGCCGGATACGGATCTCAAGACGATCAGAGAGGAGTGTGCTCTGTGTTGGTGGCTGGTCGGTACCGGATGGTCACAAGGCTCGGACGTGGGGGAATGGGCGAGGTGTGGCGGGGGGTGGACGAAGTACTGGGGCGCCCGGTGGCGGTCAAGATTCTCCTGAACCAGAGAGCCGACGAGGCGGCGATCGCCCGGTTCGATCTGGAGGCCCGGACCGCGGCGCAGCTCAACCACCCGCACGTGGTCGCGGTGTATGACACCGGCACCGACCTGGAACGCCACTACCTGGTGACGGAGTTTCTGGAAGGTCGCAGCCTCGCAGAGGAGTTGGCCGCGCGCGGGCCGTTGTTGCCCGCGCGCGTCGCCGGGATCGGTGAGCAGGTTGCTGACGCCTTGGCCGCGGCACACGGGCAAGGGGTGGTGCACCGGGACGTGAAGCCGGGAAATCTCCTGCTGGCTTCGGACGGCACGGTGAAAGTCGGCGATTTCGGGATCGCCCACTTCACAGAGGAGTCCACGGCCGGGCTGACGCTGAAGGGTCAGATCATCGGCACCAGCGCCTATCTGGCGCCCGAACGAGCCGTGGGCCAACCGGCCGGCCCTCCGGCGGACATGTACGCACTGGGCTGTGTACTTTACGAACTGCTGCTGGGCCACCCTCCCTTCCGGGCGGAAACCCCAGCGGCGATGCTGTATCAGCACGTCGATACGGTGCCTGACTCTCCGAATCGGCACCGTTCAGATCTGCCCGAGGCGTTCGCGGCCTTTGTCATGCAGTTGCTGGCGAAGTACCCCGAGGCGCGGCCGACCGCTGCCGAAGCCGTCGAGTTCCTGGCCTCCGCGGAACAGTGGAGCGCCGGGCAGCCGTCATCGGGCGAATGCACCCATCTTGCCGCGGGTCTCCCCGGTCGTTCCGCGACTGCCGTTGGCCAGGGTGCGGTGCGGCAGAAGGAGCCCGGCAGCCTGCGTTCACTCCGGTCACGTGTCGCCGCCGGCTCGCTCGTGGCTGCGGTCGCGGCCGCTGCGGTCGTGACACTCTCCGCGGCGCCCCCGATCGAGGAGGGGAGGGGAAAGCCGCACACCTCGACCACGGCCCGGCCCTCACCGAAACATGGCAAAGTGAACGCGACGCAGCCTCCCCTGTCCGTCCCGGCCGCCGCCTCCGCCACGCCGTCGTTGCCCGGACCCACCCCGAAGGCAGAGAAGGCGTCCGCCCACGACAAGAAGGCGTCGAAGGGCAAGTCGTCCTCACCAGTGGAGAAGCCGACGCCCACGAAGAAGCCCAAGCCTTCCGAGAAGCCCACGGCAACCAGGACGCCCTCGCCCACGAGCACTCCGACCCCGACGGTGAGCAGCCCGCTGACGCCGAGCCCCACTCAGCCGGAGGAACAGGCTGGAACGTCTCCGTCGGGTCAGTGAGCATCAAGAACATAACGGCCAACAGTGCCACGTTGCCGGTGGCCGTCACCGCCCACGTCCCTGTCTGCGTCGCGGCGAAGGTGGATGTCATCCCTGCCTGCCGATGACGGGCGTCCTCGCAGGGGGCCGTCGGTCGCGCGATGGGTTGGGGCAGGGTGTGGTGCCGTCGGCCGGATTCGATGCCGAACGGCCAGGCTGCTCTGGGTGGGACCGAGCCGCGTGCGGGGCCTGGGGTCGGCAGCGCGGTGGCCCGCCGGGCCGGGCGGTGCGCCGAAGGGTAGGGCGGTGCGCCGAAGGGTAGGGGTGTGGGCTCCGCCGCCCTGCCGGGGCACGGCTCAACGAGCGCATCTCTGGGCGACGGATGGGCGTCGCCGTCTGAACGGGTGCTGACCCAGCGAGTGGCCTGTGGTGGTGTCCGGCGCCGGATCGCTGAGGGTGGCGGAAAGAATGCTCGGTATGCGGGAAAACTGGGTGTATCAGTTCCGGGGCGGCCCGGAGCACGAGGTCGTCGAGATCCTGGCCGAACAGGACGCGAGACCCCGGCAGATCCTGGTACGGCAGTGCCCTGATGGCGATGGCCTGGTGGATGGATACGTCCTGCAACACGTCGACGCGCCGACGCGGGCTGCCTTCTACGCCTGGGTGAAGCGCGGCGAACTCGATCCGGTTGCCGCTTGCCTGCTGGAGCTCCTGGCCGAGGTCTGCCCCAAGGAGGGTGCCTGGTAGATCTGCGACGAATGGGTGGAGGACACCCGCTCGGGGACGCGGCTGCGGCAGGTGAGCAATCCGATCGTGGAGACGGCAGAGTTCGACAGCGGTGTTCACGGCTTGGAGGCGGCCCTGGCTGTCCGGGAGCCAGCCTTGCCGGCGCGCAGGGTTCCGCAGGCCGTCGCCCGCAGCGGCACCTGGTTCGTGAAGGCCGTAGCGCGGCGGTCCTGGTCGTCAGCATCATCCTGGGCATGGTCATCGCCAAAGCTGACCCGGCCCCGGGACGGGGTTCGCCGACCGCCGCATCCGACGGTGGTGGGAGCTCTCGGCGGCCGGAACCAGGTCTGTTCCAGTTTGCCTATTTTTATGTAGGTTTTATGCTGGGTGTTGGGTAAAAGAGAGCTCTGCTTCGGAGGCCATCATGGCGTCAACCCATCGCGCACCTATCGAGGAGCACCCCGATCTTGTGGAACTGCGTGCCCGGCACGAGCGTGCCGCCGTCACCCCACGAGCTCAGATGATCGAGGCCCTGGCCCTCATCACCGGCCTCTACCTCGCGGCATCCCCGTGGATCGTCGGCTTCAGCGGTTTCACCACCCTCGCCGTCACCAACCTCATCGTCGGCATCGCCTACATGCTGCTCCTCGGCGGCCTGGGCACCTCCTACGAGCGCACCCATTCCATGGCCTGGGCCGCCGCCGTCATCGGCATCTGGACCTGCGTCGCCCCTTGGGTCGTCGCAGGCGACGTCGCCCACACCCGCTCCATCATCAGCAACCTCATCACCGGCGTCATCGCCACTCTCCTCGCCCTCGCCGCCGCTTCCGCGGCCCGCGGCCGTACCGACAACCTTCGCGGCATCCGCCCCAGCGCACGAGAGCCTCGCACCATGCCCGGCGAGCGCTGACCCCGCCACCGCCCGCCCCGCAATCCCGGTTGGCGCTTCCGCCCCCTCCCCGGAAGGGGCGGAAACCGCCGCCCGGCCACGGGGAGCGGATGACAGCGCGTAAACCGGAGGCAGCGGAGGCCAGGTTCTGCGAACGGTCGAGCCCATCGCGCAGGATGGTCAGAGATGACCGTGGGCACGGACGAGTCCGCTCAATGGGCCGTCAGGTGGACGGAGAGGTCTGTCGTAACACCTCGTCAACTGCTGGCCCGCCCTGACTTGGGTCAACTGCGTGACCGCTCATCGCGTCGCGTCAGATCTGCGCTCGCCCGGACACCGCCTCGCCCCTGTATGCCGTGCACGGGTGATAGCCAAGACGATGTACCGCAGCCTTTCCGGCCTGTCGGGCCGCACCTCGGCCGCCCCGGCAATCCAGCCGGGGCGGAACGTGCCCCCCGTCCGGTCATCAGCAGGTCAGAGGTGAACTCGATGTCCCAGACGCCTCCGCACGAATCGAGGGACGACAGGCAATGCCGCAGCCCGAAACGCCACCGTAGGGCGGGCACCGAACCCCTCACCGCACGCAGCGACCTGGGTCTGCGTAGGGTCCTGTCCACAGCCGCACTGGTCGTCTTCGCCCTGGCGACCGCAGGGTTCGCGTGGTGGGCGGCCTTCTCGAGCAGGGATTCTTCCCCCAGCTCGACCGTCCTTGGCGTGCTCGCGGCAGTCTGCGGGGTGCTCCTCCTCGTGGCGGTGCTCGACCTGGCGGTCATCCGCCGACGGCGCTGAAGCAGCGCAGGGGGCAGGAGCACCCGGCATCCTGGCGGTTGTCCAGCACTGTGATGCATGCACTCGCATGGACTCGATGTCGATATCTCCCTGGCGGAGGAAACACTCTGCGAGGGTCGTCCTCGCCCTTGAGTCAGCCGTGCATCGCGGTGCTGTAGACGTACAGGGCGATCATGCCGGCGACGCAGGCGAGGATCACCCATGAACCGAAACTGGTGTGTTTCCCACTGCGTTTGGGGCGTGCGGCCTTCCCGGCCCGGTTGGCCCGCCCGGGCGCTGTCCGTTCCGGCCCGGCCGGCGCCACATCAGCCGCCGCGTCGGCGAGCAGGCGACGGCAGGTCGCGGCGAGCACGCCTGTACCGGCAGAGAGGGGAACCACGGCTTCCGAACGTGCCGGAGCGGTGGTGCCGCCGTCCAGGATGCGCCCCGCGCGTACGAGGACCACGTCCTGGCCGCCCGCCGGAGCGAGGCTGATCCACCGCCGTACGTGCTCACCCCGGATGACCACACCGCCGGATCTCTCTCGGTACACGGTGTGCTCCCGCCACAACAGCTCCGCCAACTCACCTGCAGTGTCTCTTAGTTGTGCGCTCATGACCCCTCCCCCTCCGCCCACGGCGAATCGAACAAGCATCGCACTGTAGCGGCATGCGCAGAGCGGGGGTCCAGCGGTCCCCCCCAGCGGCCGGGCCCGCCCCGGGCATGCATCGAGTTCTACGGGGACACATCAGCGGCAATTAGCACCGGATCTCTACTCAGCTTCAGTCCCAGACCGACCTGAAGGGTGCGATTACGTGGGACCTGAGCGTTGACTCCACGGTATGTCGCGCCCATCAGCATGCGGCCGGCGCCCGGAAGCGGGGCGAACTGCAGAAGGAGCCGCCCGGCGGGGTCTTCACTGAGCCTCGTGATCACGGACTGGGACGTTCGCGCGGCGGATTCACTACCAAGCTGCACTTGGCCGTCGAGCAGGGCCAGAAACTGATGTCGATCGTGCTCACGGCTGGGCAGCGTGGAGACTCTCCGCAGTTTGAGCCTGTGCTGAAGAGAGTGCGTGTGCCTCGCGCAGGGCCGGGACGGCCACGTGTTCGCCCCGATCGCGTGCGCGCTGACAAGGCGTACGCCTCCCGCGCGAACCTCGCCTGACTACGCTACCGCGGCATCCGCTGCACCATCCCTGACTAGGCCGACCAGGCGCGCAACCGGAGAGAACGTGGCTCCCGTGGCGGCCGGCCACCACGTTTCGACCCGGTCGACTACCGTGAGCGCCACGCTGTCGAGTGCGGAATCAACCGCCTCAAGAGACACCGAGCTGTGGCCACGAGGTACGACAAGCTCGCGGTCCGATACGAGGCGACCGTCCTCATCGCGGCCGTCAACGAGTGACTGTGACCCTCGGCTGTCACGCGATGGGCTCCATTTCATGCCGCAGAACACACAGCCGAAGTCGTCCTCGCGCACGACGTTGCGCTTCTGGGGCGCTTTGCTGCCGGGCCGTAGGGTGCGCGGTGAGGCCGTGAGGTAGACGTTCAGGGAAAGGAATGACCATGGGGGACGTGCAGTTGGCGTGGCAGCGATTGGTGGACTGGCTGGAGACGAATGCACCGACGACTGCATCGTCGGTCCTTGCTCCCGCTCCGCCGGCAGCGATCACTGCGGCAGAGGAGCGCATGGGCGTCGTTTTCCCGGTCGACCTTCGGACGTGGCTCCTGGCCTCCGGGGCCGACAACGGCCCTGTTGGTGTCACGGAAGGGGTCGTGCCCGGCAACAACCGCGATTTGCTGGGAGTCGCGGCCATGGAGCGGACGTACCACTTCAAGATGGAGATCGAGCGCGACGACCCGTCCCCCGATCCGGAGTTTCCCTTCTGGGATAAGCAGTGGATTCCGATCATCTCGGACGATGATAGTTGTTACGGCAAGTTCCTGGATGGGCGTAGCGGTCAGATCGGTTCATTCGGCGATGGGGATGAGCCATCCTTCGGAGTTCACGAGTCACTGACCGCTCTGTTCAACGAGACGGTCGTCCTCATGGAGCAGATTTCTGCGGGGGCGCAGGGCGCAACTGGACGTGTTCAGGGCGGCAGGCTGATCTGGGACTGATGATCGGCGTACGCACGTAGGCCCATGGTGCCGACCGACACCACGGGCCCACTGATGTTTCTGCTGTGCTACTGCGGCTTGGCTGCGTCGATCCGGTCCTGGTAGCCGTCAATGACTGCACTGCTTTGGATCTCCGATCGTGGAATGAACCTTCGCCGCACCGTTCGAGATCCACTTCCGATACACGGCCTAGTCTTCTGAGTCGGGAATTCTGTTCAGATATGAGGCGAGGCGTTCGAGGATCTCGTCTGCGGTCTTGGTCCAGACGTAGGGCTTCGGGTCGGTGTTCCAGGCTGCGGTCCAGTTGCGGATGTCCTTCTCCAGGGCCTGGACAGATCTGTGGACGCCTCGCCGTATCTGCTTGTTGGTGAGCTCGGCAAACCATCGCTCGACGAGGTTCAGCCAGGACGAGCCCGTCGGTGTGAAGTGCAGATGGAACCGGGAATGGGCCAGCAGCCACTTCTTGATGGCGGGTGTCTTGTGGGTCGCATAGTTGTCACAGATCAGGTGGACATCCAGGCCGGCGGGCACTTCCTTGTCGAGCTTGATCAGGAACTTCTTGAACTCCTCCGCGCGGTGCCGGCGGTGCAGGGAGCCAATCACTTTGCCGGTTGCGACTTCCAGCGCGGCGAACAGTGTGGTGGTACCGGCGCGGACGTAGTCGTGGGTAGTCCGCTGGGGAACTCCGGGCATCATCGGCAGAACCGGTTGCGAGCGGTCCAGGGCCTGGATCTGCGACTTCTCGTCCACGCAGAACACCAAAGCCCGTTCGGGCGGGTCCAGGTAGAGACCCACCACATCGTGGACCTTGTCGATGAAGTACGGATCGGTCGACAGCTTGAAGGTCTCCGACCGGTGCGGCTGCAGGCCGAACGCTCGCCAGATCCGAGACACCGACGACTGCGACAGGCCCATCTCCTTCGCCATCGAACGGGTCGACCAGTGTGTTGCGTTCTTCGGTATCGACTCCAGCGTCTTGGCGACCACCGCGGCAACCTGCTCGTCCGTCACCGTCCGGGGCCCACCCGGACGCGGCATGTCACCCAGACCGGCCATCCGGTACTGCACGAACCTCGACCGCCAACGGCCCACCGCATGAGGTGTGGAACCGAGTTGGGCCGCCACATCCTTGTTCGAGGCCCCCTCAGCACAGGCCAGGATGATCCGGCACCGAAGTGCCCACGCCTGCGGCGTGGAACGACGCCGCACCCACCCCTCGAGTGCAGCCCGCTCCTCACCCGACAGTCTTAACTCGGCCTTTGGCCGCCCAGTCCGCACCATAGAGCAAGCCTATACATCTGAACAGAATTCCTGACTCAGAAGACTGGTACGGCAGCCGTAGATTGAACCTTCATGCTGTGCGGGTGGATTGCCGCAGGTAGTGGTAGGTGCGGGAGCGGTGTTGGCGGCGGCGTCGCCAGGCTGACCAGTCCCAGCGGTGCTCGTGTGGATGGTCGCGGTCGAAGCGCATCGCCGCCGAACAGCCCGAACTACCCGCGGACGCCGACGGATGATCCCGCTGCGGGCCGATGATGATCGTGGTTTGTGAAGACTGTGCGAAGGCCTCGGCTGCTGCGGCCATGGTTCCTGTCCGCGCTCAGCAACGGGAGGTGTGACGCCGCAAGGTGTGAAGCCTACGTCAGGGCGTCCTGGTTGCGGTGCTCATCTCGATGCAGCGCGCCCGCCCCTGCGGTCTCCGCCGCCTCCGCGCTGGCGCGGATCAGCGCGGCCACCGCCCGCGATGTCGTCCGCTCCGGCCAGGCCACGACAACCGCGGTGGGCGGCGCATCGAGCAGCGGCACGCACACAACGTCGGGCCAGGCACGCTGGCGCACCGACTCGGGCAGGACCGCGACCAGCTGACCCAGAGCAACCAGCTGCATCAGCTGCGAGATATCACGCACCTGGGGAAGACGGCCATCGGTGGCGTGCACATCGTCATCAGGCCATCGGGGTAGCTGTTCGCCGGCCAGGTCGGCGAGGGTCAAGGCGGCGCGGCCGGCGAGAGGGTGGGCCCGGGGAAGCATGGCGACCTGGTCCTGGGTCACGAGTGGTTCGGTGTCGAATCCCGCGACGTCGTCGTAGGGCGCGGTCAGGAACGCGACATCGGCCCTGCCGTCGCGCAGCATCGGAGCCTGCTCCCCGATGCCGCAGACGATCACCTCGATGTCGACGGCATCAGAATCGCGGCGGTAGCGCTGCAGGATCGACTCCAGCAGCCCTGCATCTCCGTTGGGCTTCATCGCCAGCGTGAGCTTCGGATCGGTCCGTCCCGCCCGTTGCGCTCGCCGGACCGATGCCGAGACCGCGTCCAGTGCTTTGCGGCTTTCGGTCAGGAAGACCTGGCCGGCGGCGGTGAGGTTCACTGCCCGGCTGGTGCGCTCCAGCAGCTGCACGCCCATGCGTCGCTCCAACTGGGCGATGGCGCGGGACAACGGCGGCTGCGCCATGCCCAAGCGCTGTGCGGCGCGCCCGAAGTGCAGTTCCTCGGCGACGGCGACGAAGTAGGTGAGCTCCCGCGTCTCCGGCACATCCATACCTGCAGGGTATCGTTCGAGACGCTACAGGTGTTGGCCAGCGCGTTCGGTGCGGTGTTGTGCTGGATCCATGAACGAAACCATGATCACTCTGGTGACCGGCGCGAACAAGGGCATCGGCCGCCAAATCGCCGCCCAGCTTGGGGCCCTGGGCCACATCGTCGTGATCGGCGCCCGCAATGCCGAGCTCGGCCAGAAGGCTGCCACAGAGCTGCGCGAGAGCGGCGCCGATGCGGCTTCAGTCGTGCTCGACGTGACGGACCCGGTCTCGGCCGCTGCAGCCGCCACCGAGATCGAGTCCCGCTACGGCAGGCTCGACACGCTGGTCAACAACGCCGGCATCAGCGGCCCTCCGAGCGGCGACCTGGGCGACCAGCGCCCCAGCACGGCGGACCTCGACGTGCTGCGCGCCATCTTCGAGACCAACTACTTCGGGGTGATCGCCGTCACCAACGCGATGCTGCCGCTGCTGCGCCGATCGGCCTCTCCGCGGATCGTCAACGTGTCCAGCTCCGTGGGCTCACTGAGCATCAACGCAGACCTGGAGCGCACCGACGGCCCGCCGATCCCGATCTCCGCCGGGTACGTCACGTCGAAGACCGCGCTGACGGCCCTTACCCTGCAGTACGCCCGAGACCTGCTGCCCGACGGCATCAAGGTCAACGCGGTCTGCCCCGGCTACGTCGCCACCGACCTGAACGGCCACCGCGGCCACCGCACCCCCGCCGAAGGCGCGGTGGCCGCCGTACGGATGGCCACCATCGGCGCCGACGGACCGACCGGCACCTTCACCGACGACGAGGGCCCAGCGCCCTGGTGAGCCGTCAGGCGGCTGGGCGCGGGGCTTACCCGGTCTCGACAGGAATACGCGCTGGCGATCATCGCTTCCCGCGGACGTTCAATGGCGCAGCAACGGGGAGAGCCAGTCTGCGGCTGGCCCCGGTTCCCGACTCGCCGACGATCGTGTTGTAGAAGACCGTTCCCTTCTTGATGAACCCGGTGTCAGCGTCAACGCCGCCTGTTGGACAGAACGCGTCGCGGGCATCCGAGTTCCGAGGCAAACCGGCGAGCTCACACAGCGTCGGGGTGTCCAGCCCGGCCGCGAGGGTCTCAGCAGCAATCATCGGCAGGTCCTCCGGGCGGATCTCATCCGGCTGATAGCGGCACGCCACCTCACCAAGAGATGCGATGTCCCTCTGCCTCGGGGGTTCCGGTGGCGTCGTTCCTGCTGTTCCCATGACTCGTACGATGCCAGCTCCCTTCCCAAGAAGGGAGCCCGGGGCGCCCGCTGGTACTCACCCCCTGTTTTCGCCTGAACCCGACGGCCGGACCCATGAAATCACCACAGTCCATCCCCGGGTTCTGCTGAGAACGCTTCAGTTTGCGTGAACCTACGAGCTTTCCCGGGTGTGAGCATTTGCGGTACAGGAAATGCCGCTGAGATTGGTCTTGGTCGGCTAGCACGCCGACGATGGCGCCTGCGTCCCTTCCGGGCACGAGCTCAAGCGGGCGGCGTGACCGGGGACCACACGCCCATCCACTGTTCGGCGCCCCACGCCTCGTACCGTTGCACCTCGGCGAACCCCAGCTTTGCCGCAAGGCGTATCGAGCGGTCGTTGGCGGTCTGGGTGCACAGCACCACCGGCTCGCCGGGAAGTGCGTCGGCGAACCAATCAAGCGCCGCCGCGCACGCCTCGGCGGCGTATCCGTGTCCCCATGCCTCCGGCAGGAGCAGGTAGCCGAGTTCGACCTCCCCGGCATCCGGACGGACATGACTCCGACGCTCCGCGTCGCGCCGGTTGAGCTCGATGGTGCCGATCATCGCTCCGTCGAGCTCGATCACGAAAAGGCCAGGACGCCTCTCGGGCGTCTCAGGCAACGCGCGCTCGCACTCATCACGCGGTCGAGGGCCGCCCAGGTAGGTGCCCACCTCCGGTGAGGTGAACAGCTCGATGAACACCGCACGGTCCCGGGCCTCGGGCTCGCGGAGCACGAGTCGCTCGGTCTTCATCGGTGCAGGTGGCCAAGTGATGGACCCTGGTTCAGTCACGGCAAGGAACCTATCGCACGCCCGACCCGGCAAGATCAATCTCGACGGAATTTCCTGTACCGCAACTGCTCACACCCGCTTCTGCCGGAGCGACTGATCTGTGCCGCAGATGGCGCAGCCCCGTGCGCCCGGCTCTGCCATCGCGGCGCGGGTCGCCGCCTCGCTGTCCACCAGGGTCCTCTTCCCGTGGACGGTCGAGCAGCCGGCGCCGTGCACGCTGGTGCGGCGGACATTCGCGTCGCACGCGCGGTGCTGCTTGACGATGCGCCACTGCGTCGAACGGACCGTCGATCGGGTCAAGAACTCCCATGCCATCGCGACCCGTTACGAAAAACGGGGCTATATGTTCCGCGGCGCCGTCACCGCAGCAAGGATCCGGTCATGGGTCTCCGCACGTGTTCCGGGCAGAGACGCTCAGAGCGCGTCGAATGCCGCCTGGAAGGCGTCGGCCGTAGGGGCTATGACGAGCGTCTTCCCCTGGAGGTCCGCAGGGAGATGACGGCGCTGGTCCTCGTGGAAGATCAGTGCGTCGCCGTCCTGGGGCACGATTGAGGCTTCGAGGGCTGTCGCCAGCCGGGCGAGTACGCCGCTCATCGCGCCCCGGGCGAAGTGCGTCGCCGTCACACATTGCATGCCGTCCTCACCGTGGGACGCGTGGTAGAGGTCCGCCTCGCCCCCGTCCTCCGCGCGGAGTTGGGAGAAGCCCTCCTCCGGACCACCCGCCACGACGTACGGCTCCGTCACCTGCTGGAACCGTTCGGCGTCCAGGGCGACGACCTCGCCGTCCACGAACCGGAGCAGGAAGATGCTGTAGCTCACGGGCACACCCTGCCATCATCCCGATCCGTCGGACAGACCCTGGTGCGAGGTCTCGCCATCCGCCGGCCCTGCTGCAACCCAATCATCCAGTGGTTGTACAGCTGCAATACGACCGCCGCACACGCACCTTTGAGCAGATCTTCACCAGCGACCAACTGCTCACGGAGATCATGCTCTACGTCGCCACCGGCACCTTCGACACCAGCGGGTGGGTGTACAAGGGCGCATACGACGAGAACGGCAGCACCCTGCCGCAGGGCGGGCGCATCACCGTGCCGACGGGCTTCGCCGGCTTCCCGGACCCCCTCGCACCGATCCCGACGCGCGCGGACCTGGAGGCGGTCTACAACGTGGTCCAGTACGCGACGTACGAGTACGGCGGCCACTTCCCGTTCTACGAGAACCCGGTGGACCTCCTCGACGGCCTACGGGCCTTCCTCCGCGTCACCGACACCGTCACTCCGACCTCCTGACAACGCGGTGCCAGAACGGGGCTGGGGTCGTACACCGCGATTACTCTTGTGACCTGCAGATTCACCACCACTTCGGGCTTACCGCGGTCGTTTCGACCGGGAGGCCGCGATCGAGCATTCGCCCGCATGCGGTTCGGAGCGCGGCAGGAGAGCCCTGCGTGACCAGCGACCACCGCTGATCATCAGTGTCCTCGCACCCACTGAGGATCAGCGGTGGCCGAAGTCCGGGGCGCTAGCCGGCCACGTCCGTAGTCTCGACCGTGATGGTGGCCTTGCGTCGGGGGATCGCGCCTGCCGGCGGTGCCTGCCGCACGGCCCGGTTGGCCGTAGTGATGATGGCCAACACGAGCAGCCACGCTCCACAGAGCCAGACCAGAGGCTTGGCGCCTAGTGTGGTGATCAGCGCACCGCCTGCGAGAGTGCCGACCGACAAGGCTCCCGTGGTGAGCGTCGATACCGCACTCGTCGTGCGGCCCCGCAACTCGTCTGGGGTAATGGCCAGTTGGTGAGTAGTCATGGCCACCATGTACACCGGAGCCACCAGCGACTCGGCGGCCGCGACCGCCGCCAGCAGTAGTGGATTGGGGGCGAGCGCGTACAGCGGGAAAATCAGTGCCTCCAACCACAACATCACCACGGCGATCCGCCCGAGCGGAAAGCGAAGCGTGGCCCTTTCCGAGACCAGCGCCCCCGCCACTGCGCCGACCGCCGCACCGCTGAAGATGACGCCGATCCACAGCGAGGAGGCGCCAAGTTGCCGAGCGAGTGTGATGATCAGCAGGTAACCCGCGCCGTAGCGAACCTTGTCAGCGGCCGATACCAGGGTGAGGAAGCGGATGACCGGCTGGTGCCGGAGCCAGCCGAGCCCGTCGCGGATCTCGATGGCGAGCCCGGCTTTCGTCCGCGCGGCGTGACCGTCCATCTGAAACCGGGCGCGCATGAGGCGCAGCGAGGCAGCGGACAGGGCGAAGGAGACCGCATTCACGGCGAAGGGCACGGTCCGTCCGAGGGCGTAGAGCGCCCCGGCGAGAGAGGCACCGAAGACGCCCGCCGCATTGCCGGCGGACTGCGAGTAGCCGAGCGCGGCGGACAGTTGTCGCGGACCGACCACGTTGGGCAGCGCGGCGATGTTTGCCACCTGGAAGAGAGTGGTCAGGATTCCGGAGAGCGCGGCCGTCGCGTACAGCTGGGGCATCGTGAGCCTGTCCAGCCACAGCTCGACGGCGACGCCGGCCGTGAGCGCGGTCCGGCCGAGCTCGCACCAGATCATGGTGCGCTTGCGATCCCATCGGTCGACGAGTGCCCCGGCGATCAGCCCGAATGCCAGGAACGAAAGGGTGCCCAAGCCGAGTACGTACCCGGCGTGGGTGGCCGACCCGGTGAGGGCCAGCACGATCAGCGGCAGGGCGATGGACTGAGCCTGATCGCCTATCGAGGAGACCAGCTGGCCGCTCAGTAACAGGGAGAAGTCCCGGTTTCGGAGCAGGCCGAAACCGCGCAAGGTACTCACTTAAGTTACGCTCCGTAACAGCTCAAGGATACGAGGGTGGTGTCGAGGCCGGTATCCGAGCTAGACGTCACAGAGCAGAACAGACATGCGCGGACCGTACCCAGGGCACCGGCCCGTCTGCAATCGGTTTTGTCGTGACAGCCGCACGACAGGCGGCGCCCGGCAGACTCTCACCGTCAGGTCGGCCACTGACGCGGTTCAGTCCTCCGCGCCATTGTCATCGTCGAGCTCGACGGTGTCCGGGTCCGGCAGCGGGCGCAGGGTGCCGCCCGGCGGCCAAGACGCCGTCTCCTTCGGCTGTTGTTCGGGTCAGAAGTCGGCGACCTGTCTGTATACCTGATGCCCTGGCGGAGCATCAGCCAGGAAGCCAGGAAGAAGCGCTGCGCCAATCCGCACTCAACCGCTCCACATGCGTCCGGGCCTCCGCAGCGAGGAATACGACGCCGTCCAGCGGCAGCTACGCGTCCCTTCAACGGCTGAGCGTCGCCGACGACAGGACAACCTGCCCGTTGTGGTTGGCGGTTGACTACTTATTTCATTCTCCTCCGGCCACGGGCACCCTGGCTTCACATGCGTCGGCTGAAACGCGCAGGAGTCTTCGCCAGCCGGCTACTCGGGCCAGGAACTGTTCAGGATGACCTCGACGAAGTCGATGCGCTGGAAACCGGGCACGAAGTGGGCTAGTACATCAGCGTTCACGGTGCCGAAGGTTGTGTCGGGCCGGTCCTTGAAGCCGTCAGTGAAGGCCTCCAGAATCCGCCGCTTGAAGTCGGGTCGTGGGTGCGCATCGGTGACGGCTTCGATCGACGCGGGATCCAGGTCGTCACGGCCGATCCCGAGCACATCAGTCTCCACGCCCGCGGTGACCAACGCGATCTCAGGCTCCATGAACTCCGGAACACCAGGCGTTGTGTGCAGGGCGATCGCCGTCCAGACCCGGCGGACATGGTCAGCGGCGACCCCATGCTCGGTAAGGAACCGACGCGCCTCGTTCGCACCGTCGATCTCGAAGCGCTGATGAGTGGTCCGGTATGTCTGCGTCAGACCCAGGTCGTGGAACATCGCTCCGACATAGAGCAGTTCCGGTTCGGGCTTCAGGCCGCGTTGTAGCCCTTGCAGCATCCCGAACAGGTAGACCCTGCGAGAGTGGTCGAACAGCAGCGGGGGCTCAGCTTCGCGGACCAGCGCCGTGGCCTCGGCCGCCAGCCGGGAATCGGGGATTTCGATGCCCGCGATCTTTTCGCCCATAACTGATTCCCTCTCCGCTGGGCCCCAAGAGCGCGCATGCGCGCCTACGGAGCCAACTCGAAGGTGCCAATTCCGGCGGGGCGGCAAGCGTGGTGGCCGCCCCCGTCTCACAAGATAAGTATTTCACCCTTGTGGGCAACTGTCCTTGTCAGCGAGCAGCCCATAGCGGCCTCGTCCCGCGGGGAGCGCTGTGAGGCCTGACCGGGACGGCCGGTCCCGCCGTATGCGATCAGCTCTGGTGAAGCGGGACTCAAGATCGCTCACGGAATGGGTTCCAGAACCCGAGTTACGACAGCACTGAGCATTCCTGGCGGGCCGACGTCCGGCCACTCCCGGGCATGTGTCCAAGTTTTCGGAGAGGCGTCAGGCGGGCAGGGAGGCGAGCCAGTCGGTCAGGAGCCGGTTGATCTCGTCGGGGCGCTCTTGCTGGATCCAGTGGCCGCAGCCGTCGAGGATCTGGGAGGAGACCAGGCCGGGCAGGGTGGAGGGGTATGCCTTGATCGCATCGGCCATCCACGTGGTGGACCCGTCCAGACCGCCACCGATGAACAGGGACGGCTGGGTGACGGGGGCGCCGTCGAAGTCGGCGAGATCTTCCCAGTCCCGGTCCATGTTCCGGTAGCGGTTGAGCGCCCCGCTCATGCCCGTCCGCTCGAACTCCCCACTGTAGACATCCAGGTCGTTCTCGCTGAGCCAGAGGGGCAGCCGACCGGTGGGGAAGCGGTCGCGCAGCCGCCCGCCTCGGCTGACGAAATGCGGGCCGGGTGCGTCGGGCGCGGGCATGGTGTCGGCGGACAGAGCGGCGTAGAAGCCCGCGAGCCAGCCGCGCACGTCGGGCTCGATCTCGGCCTCGGCCCGGCCGGGCTCCTGGAAGTAGGAGACGTAGAACTCCTCGTCCCCACCCAACTGCGCGAAGACCTTGCTGGGCCGTGGCCCACCGCGCGGAGCGTAGGGAACACTGAGCATGCCCACCGCGCGGAAGACGTCCGGCCTGACCAGGGCGGAGTTGGCGGCGTTGGCCGACCCCCAGTCGTGGCCGACGATCACCGCGGACCGTTCGCCCAGGGCGTGCACCACGGCGGCGTTGTCCTCCACCAGCTCCAGCATCCGGTACGCCTCGGTGTCGCCGGGCTTGGAGGAGCGGCCGTAGCCGCGGACATCGATCGCGGCCGCGCGGTACCCGGCTGCGGCCAGGACCGGCAGCTGGTGGCGCCAGGAGTACCAGGATTCCGGGAAGCCGTGCACGAGCAACACCAGCGGCCCGGTGCCCTGCTCCACCAAGTGGATCCGGCCTGCGGGCGAGGGCACCAGCCGGTGGGTGACTTCCGTGGCCTGTTTCGACATGACCCCTCCAAAGTTCTCGATCTGCCATGCACCAAGATCGTTACCCAATCATGCGGGTATCGGCGCGGACGTGGCGAGTCCCTTTGCCGGTTCAGCAAAGCGGGGGCGAGTCTTCTTGCCGGTTCCGCAAAGCGGCCTTGGGCGGTCTGCCTCACGCGTTTCAATGTCCGTCACTGTCCAGGGCCCACGACGGTCGGACGGGTGCGTGAAAGCTCCCGCTATGGGCTGGTGATTCCTGGCG
The DNA here is from genome assembly GCF_042872425.1 of Streptomyces sp. NPDC005262. NCBI lineage: Bacteria > Bacillati > Actinomycetota > Actinomycetes > Kitasatosporales > Streptomycetaceae > Streptomyces > Streptomyces sp. NPDC005262. The sequence continues at coordinate 43,787 of NZ_JBIAKK010000019.1, read as the reverse complement.
GGCGCCCCTGCGGGTAGGACCTCTTTGCTGGTCTCACGGACGATCACGATCGCAGCCGTCAGTCCCGTCCCTGCCGCAAACGCACAGGTGCCCGAGGGTGACTTCAGGGGGTCGGCGGCCGTCGCGCGGGTGGACTCCACCAGGGGCTGCAGCCACCGGGCAACACCGGCTTCAGTCGTCCTTTCCCGGTCGCTCCGCCGTCTCCAGCAGCGGTCCGAGCGCGCGGGCGAGGCGCCCCCGCCAGCTTGCCGCATCCTCCGTGACCCAGGGGTGTTCGGCTGTGAAGTGACGCCAACCGGTCTCCACGTCCAGCTCGTCGAGCCATCGGGTACCGTCCGGCCTCACCCCCTCCGCGCCGCTGAGCACGAAGGCGTCCCGTATCAGTTCGTACGACGGCTGGGTGTGTTCCGCCAGCAGGACCGCGTCGTACAGGTCCTTGCCCTGCGGATAGGCGTCGGTGGCCAGCCACAGCAGCTTCCAGGCCAGCGACAGAGCGGGGGAGACGGCCGCTACCCGGCAGCCGGGACCGTCACCCAGGGGGCGGAGCTCGGTGAGTTCGGCCGGGGCCGGCAGGGCCTCGTTGAACACCACATCCAGCTGTACGGTGCCACCGGGAATCCCCGATGCCGTCCATGGCAGCAGCATGCGGCGGCCCGGAACCCGGTCGTACGTCCAGATGTTCTCGGTCACCATGGCGGCCGCGTCGATCTGGACGGCGCCGCGCGCGGCTGCCGCGCTGTCCCGGGCGATCGTGTCGAACAGACTCGCGGTCCGGAGCTCGTCCATGGCCCAGTCCTGAGGTACGAAGAGGAAGTCCAGGTCGCCCGGGTCACGGGCCGCATCCCCGCACCAGCTGGCCATCAACACGCTGCCGCGCAGCACCAGATGGCGGGCCCAGGGACCGTCCGCGACAGCCGCGAGCACCGTATCGAGTACGGTCCGCCGCGCCCGGTGCCAGGGCCGGCCCGTCGCGGCATCCCCGAAGCGCGGCTCCCCGGCCCGGTAGGCGTTGGCGAACTGTTTCAACGCAGGTTCGAAGATCGCCGGGTGGTGCATGCCGACGGCGGCCGGCAGCAGCGTTGCGGGGAGATCCGCGTGCCGCCGTGTCACGTCGTCGAGGGGCGCGTGCGGGATGTGTGGGGAGCCGGCCCACAGCCTCGTCCAGGAGGAGGCATCGCCAGCGGAGGGCGTCATGATGAAGGCTCCCGAGCAGAGGTGTGGCATCGTCCGCCTTGTCCGAGGCGGCAGTTGGAGGTGCGGCGGCTGCCAGCGCTTGGTGACAGCATAGGTTCCCGGGGTGTACGGGGAGCGCCCGGACCCGGCTCCAGCACTTGTGCCGGATCGATGCGAGCCGGCCTCGGAACGGCCGAAATCCGCTCCGGCTACGCGCTTGTCCCAGTTGCGTGTGCGCGAACCATTGACACTCTCCCCGACCCCTCACTACGGTCACGCCAGAATTTCGAACGGGTGACGAAATATCGAACACCCTAGGAGCTAGAGGAGTTACGCGAGCCCCAGGAGCAACCGCCTTGCCGCTCAAGGGGATCGGCTGATCGTCCGGCAGTCACGAATGGGCACGCTCAGCGATTCGAACCTTGTCCGATATACCGAACGCTCGATGGGATCCACCACCTTTCGGGCCAACTCCCGCCGCTTCCCTCGTACTCCGGAGGATCGATCATGCGCACGACCCGCACACGTACTGCAGCAGCCGCCCTGACAGCCGTTGTGCTGTCCCTCTCCCTTGCCGCCTGCGGGCAGAGCAGCGCCGGCGGCAGCAAGGAGGAGAAGTCGGGTGGCAAGGGCTCCACCATCGGCATCGCCATGCCGACGAAGTCGTCGGAGCGCTGGATAGCCGACGGCGCCAACATGGTCGCCGAGTTCAAGAAGCTCGGCTACAAGACCGACCTGCAGTACGGCGAGGACGATGTCGATCAGCAGGTCTCCCAGATCGAGAACATGATCACCAAGGGTGTGGACGTCCTGGTCATTGCGGCGATCGACGGCCGCGCGCTGAGCGACGTCCTGCGGCAGGCGGGGGAGCAGAACATCAAGGTCATCTCCTACGACCGGCTCATCCTCGGCAGCCCGGACGTCGACTACTACGCCTCCTTCGACAACGAAAAGGTGGGCGAACTCCAGGCCGGTTACATCGTCGACAAGCTCGGCCTGAAGTCCGGCTCCGAGAATGGGCCCTTCAACATCGAGCTGTTCGCGGGATCGCCCGACGACAACAACACGCGCTACTTCTTCCAGGGCGCCTGGAAGACCCTCAAGCCGTACATCGACAAGAAGCAGCTCGTCGTCCGCAGCAAGCAGACGAAACTGGACCAGATCACCACCCTGCGCTGGGACGGCGGCACCGCACAGAAGCGCATGGACGACCTGCTGACCAGCGCCTACTCGTCGGCCGGAGTCGACGCTGTGCTCTCCCCGTACGACGGCATCTCCATCGGCATCATCTCGGCGCTCAAATCGGACGGCTACGGCACCAAGTCGAAGCCCTACCCGGTCGTCACCGGTCAGGACGCCGAGGTCGCCTCCGTGAAGTCGATCATTGCGGGACAGCAGACCCAGACCGTGTACAAGGACACCCGGGCCCTGGCCAAGCAGGCGGTCCAGATGGCCGACGCCGTCCTCCATGACAAGAAGCCCGAGGTCAACGACACCACGACGTACAACAACGAGAAGCGCGTCGTGCCGTCCTTCCTCCTGGACCCGGTCAGCGTCGACAAGACCAACTACCAGGCGGAGCTGGTCGATTCGGGCTACATCAAGGAGAGCGACCTCCGATGACCGTGCCGGTCCTCGAAATGCGGTCCATCGTCAAGACCTTCCCCGGCGTCAAGGCGCTCTCGGATGTCTCCCTGACCGTCGCGGAGGGCGAGGTACACGCCCTCTGCGGGGAGAACGGCGCCGGTAAGTCGACCCTGATGAAGGTCCTCAGCGGAGTGCACCCGCACGGAAGCTACGAGGGCGAGATCCGATTCCGCGGCGAGCGCTGTACGTTCAAGGACATCCGCGCCAGTGAGGCCCGCGGCATCGTGATCATCCACCAGGAACTCGCCCTGGTGCCGTACCTCTCCATCGCGGAGAACATCTTCCTCGGCAACGAACACGCCAGCCACGGCTTCATCAGCTGGAACGAGACGTTGCGGCACGCCGCCGCCCTCCTGGAACGGGTCGGGCTGCGTGAACACCCGCAGACCAGGGTCGCGGACATCGGAGTCGGAAAACAGCAGCTCGTCGAGATCGCCAAGGCACTCGCCAAGAAGGTGGAGCTGCTGATCCTCGACGAACCGACCGCCGCACTCAACGACGAGGACAGCGCCCAGCTCATCAGCCTCATCAAGGAGCTGAAGGGGCAGGGGATCTCCTCGATCATCATCTCGCACAAGCTGGGCGAGATCGCGGCGGTCGCCGACTCGGTCACCGTCATCCGCGACGGCCGCACCGTCGAGACTCTCGACGTGCACGCCGAGGCGACCACCGAGGACCGCATCATCCGCGGCATGGTCGGACGCGACCTCGACCACCGCTTCCCCGAGCGGACCAGGTACGAGGGTGATCCGGGCGCCCACCCTGCCCTGGAGATCCGCGACTGGACCGTGCACCACCCCATCGACCAGCACCGCAAGGTCGTCGACCACGCTCGGGTCGAGGCCCGGCGGGGCGAGATCGTGGGCATTGCCGGCCTGATGGGCGCGGGACGCACCGAACTGGCGATGAGCGTCTTCGGACGCACCTACGGTCACAACATCAGCGGCAAGATCTTCAAGGACGGCAAAGAGATCCGTACCCGCACCGTGCCGGAGGCTGTCCGGCACGGCATCGCCTACGTCACCGAGGACCGCAAGCAGTACGGCCTCAACACCATCGACACCATCGGCCGCAACATCACCCTCAGTGCCCTGGGCAAGGTGGCGCGGCGTGGCGTCGTCGACGAGCACGAGGAGACCCGGGTCGCGGAGTCGTACCGGAAGTCCATGAACATCAAGGCCCCGACCGTCTTCGAGCAGGTCGGCCGGCTGTCCGGCGGCAACCAGCAGAAGGTCGTCCTCAGCAAGTGGATCTTCGCCGGACCTGACGTGCTGATCCTCGACGAACCGACCCGCGGCATCGATGTGGGCGCCAAGTACGAGATCTACACCGTCATCGACCGGCTCGCCGCCGAAGGCAGAGCAGTCGTGCTGATCTCCTCCGAACTGCCCGAGCTCCTCGGCATGTGCGACCGCATCTACACCATGTCGGCCGGCCGGATCACCGGCGAAGTTCCGCGCGCGGAGGCCACCCAGGAGGTCCTGATGCGCCATATGACCAGCGACAAGAGGTAGCAGGAAATGTCCCAGGCCCCCACCGAGACCCCGCAGCGCCCGACGCCGGCCACAGCGGCGGTGCCCGCGACCACCGGAACCCTCCTCCTGGAGGCGGCCCGCCGCAACATGCGCCAGTACGGGATGCTCATCGCCCTCGGACTGATCGTCGTGCTCTTCGAGATATGGACCGACGGCGTCCTTCTCAAGCCGAACAACGTCACCAATCTGGTGCTCCAGAACAGCTACATCCTCGTCCTCGCCATCGGCATGATGATCGTCATCATCGCCGGCCACATCGACCTGTCGGTCGGCTCGCTGGCCGCCTTCGTCTCCGCCGCCTGCGCGGTGATGATGGTCGAGCAGGATGTGCCATGGGTCCTCGCCCTGGTCCTCGCCCTCCTCGTCGGAGCGGTCGCCGGAGCGTGGCAGGGATTCTGGATCGCGTACGTCGGAATCCCGTCGTTCATCGTCACACTGGCCGGGATGCTGCTCTTCCGCGGCGGCACCCAGATCCTCCTCGGCAGCCGCTCGCTCGGCCCGTTCCCCGAAGGCTTCCAGAAGATCTCCACCGGCTACCTCCCGGAGGTCGGTCCCCAGACCAACTATCACAATCTCACCCTGCTCATGGGCCTCGCACTCCTGGCCTTCGCCCTGATCCAGGAGGTCCGCGACCGGCGGCGGCAACAGCGGTACGGACTCGACGTCCTGCCCCGGAACCTCTTCCTCGCCAAGTGCGTGGCCATGGGCGCGGCGGTCCTCGCCTTCACGATGACCCTGGCCAGCTACCGAGGTGTCCCGGTCGTCCTGCTCCTGCTCGCCGTACTGCTCATGGGCTTCGGCTACGTCATGCGCAACGCGATTGTCGGACGCCATGTGTACGCGCTCGGGGGCAACCGGGCGGCGGCGAAGCTGTCCGGGGTGAAGGACCAGCGCGTCACCTTCCTGGTCTTCGTCAACATGGGGGTGCTGGCCGCCCTCGCCGGGATCGTCTACGCAGCCCGCCTCAACGCAGGTGTCCCTCAGGCCGGTACCAACTTCGAACTGGAGGCCATCGCCGCCGCGTTCATCGGCGGCGCCTCGATGAGCGGAGGCGTCGGCACGGTGTTCGGCGCCATCATCGGCGGCCTGGTGCTCGGTGTGCTCAACAACGGGATGTCGCTGGTAGGTGTCGGTACCGACTACCAGCAGGTCATCAAGGGCTTCGTCCTCCTTGCCGCGGTCGGGTTCGACGTCTACAACAAGCGCAAGGCCGGCTCCTGACCGACCCTGCCGCCCATAAGGAGCCACCCCCGCGCACGACCAGTAACCAGCAGGCTCTCGTCGCCGGCGCAACAGCCCGGCGACGAGAGCCTGAACGGCATGGCGAACACCTTCGCCGTCATTGGCATGGACCTGACGATGACGCTGCATTACAGTCTGTCGCGGCACACTCTGAGAGCGCTCTCAGGTGAGAGGTCTCGGACGTCTGCTGTTCCTCCCCCACCAATGTCGGAACAACAGAAGGGTCCATTCCCTTGAGACGTACGACAGTGATACGCACCGGTCTGTCCGCCGTACTTCTGCTCGGAGCCTGGGCAACGGCCGGCATCGCCCCCGCCTCCGCCGCGGATGCCCCTTCCACGGCATCCGCATCCACCAGTACCTCCAGCTTCACCCCCGCGTCCACCGCCAAGGCGCCGGCCTCGGCCGGCCTGCTGTCCGCGATGCAGAAGGACCTGGGTCTGACGATAAGTCAGGCGAAGGCGCGCCTGACCGCGGAGCGGACGGCAACGGCCGTACAGGGAAAGGCTCGACGGGCGGCAGGGCCGTCTTACGGCGGTTCCTGGTTCGATCCGGCAACGGGCAAGCTCACGGTCGCCGTCACCAGTGACAAGAAGGCTCGTGCCGTACGCGCGACCGGTGCGACAGTCCGGCTGGTGGCCCACAGTGCGCGTCAGCTCGATGCCGCCAAGGCGCAGCTCGACGCGCTTTCCGCCCCCGAGGGTGTCGCCGGCTGGCACGTCGACCCGAAGGCCAGCCGGGTAGTGGTGAACGTCGTTGCATCGTCGGAGGATGACAACGATGTCCGCACGTTCGTCGAGAAGGCCCGCAAGGCCGGACCGGTGCTCGTGCAGCGGACCGCCGAGGCACCGAAGACCTTCTCCGCCGGCACCGTCGGCGGCGACCCGTACTACACCGGCAACGTGCGGTGCTCGATCGGCTTCTCCGTGTACGGCGGTTTCGTCACGGCCGGCCACTGCGGTCAGGCAGGAGCCGGGGTCAGCGGATGGGACGGCTCGTACATCGGCAACTTCCAAGGGTCCTCCTTCCCGGGCGACGACTACGCCTGGGTCAGCGTGGGCAACGGCTGGTGGACCGTGCCGGTGGTCCTTGGCTGGGGCACCGTCTCCGACCAGTTGGTCCGCGGCTCCGCGGTGGCTCCCATCGGCGCCTCCATCTGCCGCTCGGGCTCCACATCCCACTGGCACTGCGGGAATGTGCTGGCGACGAACGAGACCGTCAACTACAGCCAGGGCGCCGTCTATCAGATGACCAAGACGAGCGTGTGCGCCGAGCCGGGCGACTCGGGCGGCTCGTTCATCAGCGGCGACCAGGCACAGGGCGTCACTTCGGGCGGCTGGGGCAACTGCAGCAGTGGCGGTGAGACCTGGCACCAGCCGATCAACGAGATCCTCAACCGGTACGGGCTGACACTGCACACGGCCTGACGGCTACGGCGGAACGGCGTCGACACGTCGGCGGAGTCGTACGCCATGGTCCACATCGGCTCCGTCGACCGCCGTGTCCCGTCTCCGAGGCCTGCCGCGACAGACTTCCCGTCGCGGCAGGCCTTTCGTGCGACGAGCCGGTCGGAGCCGGCACCAACCTCACGAAGGCCGCCTGCGTAGTCGCGGGCCGAACGGCCCGGCCCGGCCAACCGGATCCGATGTCGACGTCCGTGTCGGCCGTAGGGAACGTTTTTTATGAGGCTATAAAGAGTGTTGTTCTGTACTAGGGTTGGTTTGATCGGTTGATCGACTGAGTGAGTCGGCTGGATGCGCAGGCGCGTGGGGAGGGGCTTGATGCTGGCTGTGGATGTGAGGGCCTCGCTCCGTGCCGGTCGGACCGTCGAGGACGGTGCCGCCCGTTGGTGGCGTTTCTCGGCCGGGACCGTGGCCCGGCACGGCGACTTCCTGCTGGCCTTCGTCGACGGCGGGGTGTGCGTCGGCGCGTACCGGATCGTCAATTCCGCGCCCGATGCCGGCGAAGGCGGCAAGTACGCCTTCGACCTGACTCCGGCCGCCCGCTTCCAGTGGGCGCTGGGGCAGCGGCTCCCATTGCCCCCGGGGCGCAATCCCGCCCGTATTCTCACAGGCCAGCACCTGCGCGAGTTCCTGGACGCGGCCCCCTACCGCCCTTCCGGCAGCGACCGGGACTGACACCGAAGGAGCAAGCGCCGTATGGCCAGCAAGCCCGATCCCGTCGACGCCCTGCTCAAGTCCGGGCCGCGCCGCACGCAACTGCCCGAGCCCGCCGAGCGGGCGCGCCTTCGGACCGGCTACGGGCTCACTCAGGCGGAGATCGCCGAAGCGCTCGACGTCACCCGGACGACGGTCGCCGGGTGGGAAGCCGGCCGCAGTGAGCCCCAGGGCGCAACCCGTGCTGCATACGCGAAGCTGCTGGACGGCATCGCGGCCCAACTGGCCGCCGCGGCCGACGTACCGGCCGCACCCCGCATGCCGACCGGCGCGCCGGACGCGACGGAGGACAGTGCCGTGACGGGCACGTCGGCGGGGGAGCAGGCTCCCGGAAGCAAGGACACCACGGACAGGGCCGTGGGGGACGCCGCGGAGAAGCCCGCGCCATATCGGCCCGCCCCCGAGAGGGCCACCACCCCGAGCAGGACCACTGCTCCCAGGAGGACCACGTCCCCCGGGAGGCAACCGGCCCCTGCCTCTTCCGCCTCGTCGGCCTCCTCCGATCCCCGGTTCGTGAACGGACCACTGGCCGTCGTGGACGGCGACGGATCGGCCTACGCCTTTGGCGGTCTCGTCCTGGACTGCCCGGCCAGGGACATCCCCTCCCTCGTCGACTGGACGCTCACAGAGGCGGGACTCGGCGCTGCTCGTCTGCATCGCAACGGCAGGGACGCCGACCCCTTGGTCGTGCTCACCGACTCCGCGGCCGCCCGCTTCGGGCTGCCTGCCGAGCTCGCGGACCGCCGCACGCTGCGTCTGCCCGAGGACCACAAGGTGGTCAAGCAGATCTCAAAGGCGGGGTGGCGGTTGACGCGGCGTGGGTTCGGGCCATGGGTGCGGATCTACCGTCCGGTTCAGGGTGGCCGACGTCAGTGTGTCCAGCTGGCAATCCTGCCGTGGGGCGCGCTGGATTCCAGAGCGTGGGGGAGTGCCGGTCAGCTGCAGCCGGCTGCGCTGGCCCAGGTGTTGGGCACGTACGCGGCCCGCGTGATCACTCCGTGCGGTTCGGCGGCGGTGGCAGGGCTGGAGCTGATGACCGCGCTGCGCCCACCGACGCGTGCCGTGCTGGACGAGGCGTCCGGCGGGTGGGCGTCGGGGCCGGTGCCCGGTTCGCTCACCCACCCGGTCGACCCGGCGCCGCCCGAAGCACCGGATGAGCATCCCGTGGTTGCGGCGTTGCACCCCCGTGGCCATGTGCGTACGCACGACGAGGTCCTGGACGAGGAGGCGTTCGACTGGTTCCGTGATCCGCAACTGCTCACCGACGCGGAATGCGTCAAGAGTTTCGCGGTCGGCATCGATGTGAACACCGCCTTCCTCGCCGCCGCGAACCGCCTGATCGTCGGTCTCGGGGAACCGGTCCACGTCACCGCACCGGTCTTCGACAAGAAGGTGCCGGGCTGCTGGCTGGTCGATCTCTCCGCGATCGCCCTGGATCCACGCCTGCCGTCGCCGTTCACCCCGCACGGCGCCCCACCCACGGGCCCCGCCTGGTACGCGACACCCACCGTCGCCTACGCCGCCGAACTCATCAGTACTCAGGGCCTCGACGTGCGGATCCAGCCGACCGAGGCGTACATCCGCCCGGAGGCCGGCCCGTATCTGGACCCCTGGTACAAGGTCCTGGCCGAGGCGTACAAGGAGACCATGGCCGACCTCGGTGTCGGTTCCGGGATGGCCGAGGACGACTTCCTGACCGCGATGGAGCATCACAAGCACTCCGACCCGGGACCGGTGGCGGTACTGTCGGCGATCAAGGCGACGGTCAAGGGAGGGATCGGGAAGCTGAGGGAGCGCCCGCAGGGAGCGAAGTACCGCTCGGGCGAGCCGTGGTCCGCCCTGGCACGGCCGACCTGGCGGCCCGACATCCGCGCCGCGGTCATTTCGACGGCCCGGGTGAACATGCACCGCAAGATGGTCAAGCTGGCCACGGCGGCCGACCTGTTCCCGATCGCGGTCCTGTCGGACTGCGCGGTCTATCTGTCCGACGGACCCTCGCCGCTCGACTTCCTGCCGCACACCCCCGACGGCAAACCGCTGCCCGGTGGATTCCGCCTCGGGGTGAGCCCCGGCATGGTCAAGCACGAAGGCACCCAGGACCTGATGTGGGCCGTCAAGATGCTCGACCAGGGCCACAACCCTGCCCGCCACATCAAGGGCACCGACGCCGCGGCAGACGGAGAGTAGGAAACCCGGATGGGGAAGATCGGCGACAGTCTGGAGAGGGCCGAGACGGCCTCGTTCACCCGCCCGCTCCCGAAGACGGCCCCGGCACAGATGCGCTTCCTGGTCAGGAGTGAGAGAGGCTCGACCCGCGCGGCAGCCGACCGCCTGGGCGTCTCCCAGCGTACGGTCGAGCGGTATCTGACAGGTCAGTTCAAGCACCCGCGCAGAGATCTCGCCGCCCGGCTCGCCGCCGAAGTCCGCCGGGACTGGCAGCCCCGTGTGCGCGAACGGGCCCAGAAGCAGGCGGCTGCCACGGGCGGCATCGTCGTGGAGACCCGCGCCCGATTCGGCTTCACCGCCGCCCCGGGCAGCACGGACGACGGCCGTATCCGCCGGATCACCCAGCATCTCCCAGCTGCTTATGCGGCACGCCTGTTCGACGCCCGGCAGACCGGTGCGTCCGAACAGCAGTTGCGCACCATCGTTGCCGAGGGTCTCCAGGAGATCTACTTCAAGGACGGGGGACGCCGGGCAGACGACCTGCTCGTGGAGTTCACCGACATCGACTATGTAGAGCTCGAGTACTGACCCGCGCTGTATCCCTCATCAATCTCATGGCTGTGGCTGAGCGGTTCAGTTGGCCACCGAGCATTTCGCTCGGCGGTTCTGGTGCTCAGCGTCGGGCTGCTCGGCGTCGGTCATTCGGAGGCGTGAGGGGCGGGACCCTACGTGGACGACAGTCCGCCCCTCGGCCAGTCAGGGTCGGTCCACGCGGAAGTGGTAGCAGCCGTACTCAACGGCTCGCACATGGACCTGTGCGGTATCCGGGTCCGCGAAGGCTTCGGTGAAGGCGCGGTCGAAGGATGCGTCGGCATTCTCCGGCAGCTCCACCATGCGGCCGCCGATGATGCGCCCTCGGCTGTCGTAGCGGCGGAAGGCACGGAGAGCGCCCGGTCGGGCCCAGGGATAGCCGGAGCCGTCCGGGGCCGGCCCGTCGCACTCCTGGGCGTGTATGAAGACCGGACCCTGCTCGTCGTACGCCCCGGGCTCGGCACCCGTCCGGGCCGCCCAGCGACGCAGCGGGGCGTACGAGGCGAGGGCGATCCGGTCGCCTACGACGCTGAGCCGCAGGCAGCAGCGGAGCGGGGCGCCGCCTTCCTCGTCCACGTACGGGCGCATCGGACGCCCGGCGTCGTCACGGACGCGGAGCTCCTTGAGGGCGGTGGGGGTGATGGGCCGCGGTTGATAGGTGCTGGTCATGCCTTCATCGTGGCGCGGCCGGGCATGAGGTGCTGGCGGAAATCCGACGGAGGGTTCTGGGTCGGCTGCCACGCTCAGGCCGGTCACCCGGGGCGCACAGTCGCAGTTGGAACTCGTAACGGTCATCGCTCCCGGGACGCCGTACTGCAGCCTACGCGAACAGCTCCGCAGCAGTCCCGTGTCGCCGGGGCCCATCGACTCCTGGCAGATGGGCACTCGGGTGTCCGCGGCCGGAGCTTATGGCCGGTCCTGGTCGGCAGACTAGTACGAGCCGGTGGTGCCGCTGAATGACGGGACGCCGGACAGCCCGGATCGGCCGATGAGGGTACGCACCACTTCGCCGTGACCGTGCAGACACTGCCTCCCGGCGGCCCGTCAGCGACGCCGCTATCGCCCACAGTCCGTCAGGAACCAGATGGAGCTCGATCCACAGCCACGATGGATGATCACCACTCAAGGCCGGCCGCGCCCGATGCCGGCCCGTCCGAAAGCGGCGGTTGGATGCCCAGCCCGGTCTTCTAACCTGTTCGCGTGATCGACTACGACGATTCCGGCCGCCTTGCGGTCCATGTGGGAGACCCCGGTCCCGGACCCGCCCGCCTGTTGCTCTCGGAGCCGACACGGCCGTTCGAGGATGAACCAACGCTCGACTTCCTCATCACGGCCTGCGGGCCCTGGGGAAGTATCGAGACCTCGGTGGAGACCTGGGGCGGCGATGGCCTCGACACCTTCCTCACCTCACTTGCCGAAGACTTCCGGGGCTGGGAAGGAGTACGTACCTGGCACTCCGTCTGCTACGACCTGACCCTCTCGGCGGAGCACCGAACTGGTGGCTACGTCCAACTGACCTGGGGCATCCACGACCGGGCGCCCTGCGAGCAATGGCACTTCGAGGCCACCACGGTGCACCCGGCAGGCGAGGACATGCGCAACCTCGCCGCCGACATCCACACGTTCATCACGAGCCTCGCGGAGTAGCCGGAAGAGCCTGAGGCGAGGCCCACCACGTGAGATGACGCCGGCGTTCAGTTGCGCGCGTGGTGAAGCCGAGCGGCTTTCGCAGTCAGGTAACGCTGTTCAGGCAAGCTGGTGGTGCGGGCCGCCGCGGCACGGTAGTGGACGAGCGCGGAGGGGATGTCGCCTGCCATCTCGAGCAGGTGTGCCCGCACGGCGTGCACACGGTGGTGGCCGTGGAGCGGTCCGTTGTCGGTGTCGAGTTCGTCGAGAAGTGCGAGGGCGGTATCGGGGCCGTCGACCATCGCGACCGCGACCGCCCTGTTGAGGGTGACCACCGGGCTGCCTGCCACGTGTTCGAGCAGTCCGTACAGGCCGAGGATCTGTGGCCAGTCGGTGTCCTTGGCGTGTGCCGCGTCATCGTGGACGGCTGCGATGGCGGCTTGCAGCCGGTATTCGCCAGGTGGTCCGCCGCCGATCGTAGTGGCGAGCAGCGCGGCGCCTTCGCCGATGAGGCGGCGGTCCCAGCGAGTGCGGTCCTGCTCGGTCAGAGGGACCAGGTCGCCGTCCGTGCCGGTGCGGGCGGGGCGACGGCCCTCGGTCAGCAGCATCAGGGCCAGCAGCGCGGTTGCTTCGGTCTCGCCGGGAAGGATCCGGTGTACCTGTCTGGCCAACCTGATGGCCTCGCCGGACAGGTCGGCGCGGTGCACTGCGGGGCCGGACGTGGTGGCGTAGCCCTCGTTGAACATCAGGTACAGCACGTGCAGGACGGAACGCAGCCGAACCGCCCAGCCTTTCGCCCCGGGCTCGGGGACCTCGAATCCGGGGCCCGATGCCTTGACACGCTGCTTGGCCCGGCTGATGCGCTGCGCCATGGTCGCCTCCGGCACCAGGTAGGCGCCCGCGATCTCGGAGGTGGCCAGGCCACCGACCGCCCGCAGCGTCAGTGCGATCGCCGAGGCGGGTGTGAGTGCGGGATGGCAGCACATGAACAGAAGCATGAGCGTGTCGTCACCGGCGGGGACGCTGCCTGCGGCCGGTTCCTGGGCCATGAGCTCCTCGCGCCGTTGCCGCGCCTGCTCGCTGCGTACCTGGTCGATGTATCGCCGCGTGGCGGTCTGCAGCAGCCAGCCGCGCGGATTGCCGGGTACACCGTCCTCGGGCCAGTGCCGGGCGGCGGCGATGAGGGCTTCCTGCACGGCGTCCTCGCATGCGTCGAAGTCCCCCATCCGCCGTACGAGCACACCGAGGACCTGCGGCGCCAGCGAGCGCAACAGGTCCTCGACGGAGTGGAGACCGCTCACAGGTCGTCCTGGCTGCCGCTCATCACCTGCCGCACCTCGACCGGCTGTTGTGTCGGTACCCCGCCCGGTCCGGGCACGGCGGAGATCCGCGCCGCGATCTCAAGGGCGCGGGCCTCGGACTCCACGTCGAAGACGTTGAACCCGGCCAGCACTTCCTTCGATTCCGGGAAGGGCCCGTCGGTCACCAGCGGCGCTGCACTGCCGTCCGACCGTACGATCTTGGCCAGTCGGGGGTCGGCGAGCGCCACGAACTGGAGCATTTCCCCACTCTCGGTCAGTTCCTTGGTCAGCAGCTCGTAGTAGTTGAAGTGCGCTGCGATGTCGCCGGGCCTCCATTGGTCCATGGGCTCCTCGAAGACGCCCCCGTCGTGGTTGACCATGAGCAAGAACTTCGGCATGTCGGCTCCTGTGTCTGCTGCGCCCAGTGTGGCGCACTCACCCCATGGACGGAGCGGCAAAGCAGATCTCTACATCGACGGCGGAAGTCTTTTGCGGGAGGGGTGCCGCCCCTTCGCCGGCGGCGTGCCGGTCAGGCGGTGCGGCGAATCCGCGCTGATGGGGGACTTGCCTCCCGTGTGCGGGGGAGGGCGGGCACTGTCAGGCAGCCGCCCGAACCGCCATCACTGTGCCGGAGCACCGAGTTCCGACGGAGTCCCTGTCATCTCGCCCGGTCCGGAGGGAACGTCGAGACCGTGCCGTGGTTGCCCATCAACCACCGGTAGATTGCCCGGGTGGTGGAGAACTGGAGCTCGACGGACAGCGGGATCATTCGGTTTCCCTCTGGCGTACTGGTGCGCGGCCGTGGCCTACGTCGTCCACTGCCGCCGGGACCGGCTCCGTCCTTCGCGCTGTATCTGCTCGGCAAGCAGCCACCGGCCACCGCCTGGGATGCTCGCTGGTTGCGCTGGCCCGACTTCTGGCTTCCGGACCGTCAGCAGGCGCGGGGCCTCGTCGAAGAGGCTCTGACGCGCGCGGCGAACGAACGCGTCGAGATTGCCTGTGGCGGTGGATACGGGCGGACGGGGACAGCTCTGGCATGCATGGCTGTCCTCGATGGAGTCCCGGCCCACCAGGCGGTGGCGTTCGTCCGCCGGCACTACCACCGCCGCGCGGTGGAAACTCCCTGGCAACGACGATTCGTACTGCGCTTCCAGGACGTACGGGAGATGTAGGGCACGGATGCGGACCGCCGCCCAAGGCTGTGGGCTGTTGTGGTCGCTGATTCCCTGCCGCTGCCTGACTTCGGTGCAGTGATGGGGGCGGCGGTGAGGGGACGGAACCATGACCGCGGAAGTGGTCAGGCAGGTCGCGTGGTGCCGGCGTACCGACGGTTCTGTGCCCGGGCCCGTCCTGTGAGAAGTGATCAGCCCGGAATCTCTGTGCGTTCCCACCACTCGTAGACAGGCAGCTCGCCCTCGGTGGTTTCCTGATGGCGCGCTGTGGCCTTGAAGTGTTCGTATCCGCCGCGGAACGGAATCTTGACGTCGGTCCCGGGCGCGGTGAGGGAGACGATCCGCTCGGGGAGATCGTCGGGTCCGCCCTCGAGGACTGCCTTTGTTGCGTTGGTCATGACGAGAGTTTCCCCGGAGGGTGGCTCGGCTTCTTCATGACGCGCCGAGGAGGCTCTCTGTGGGATTCTCCCTCACAGCCGTTTGCCACCAGGCATGCTGTGACGGCCGCTGATGGTGTGTCGACGGCATGTCCGTCGAGTCCGGCCGGGCTCGGCTGTGTCGTAGCCGTGGGCCGACCCGGGCACCGCACCGTACCGGGCCTGTCGCGCGGGCGGGAGGGCGTGTCGCTTCGATCAGGCAATGCCGGAGCACGTGACTTGATAGGCAAGCCGTCGCTTGCCTACCGTTTTCCCATGGCGGAGGACGTCTTCAAGGCACCGGCCGATCCCACTCGTCGGCGCATCCTTGATGAGCTGGTGGAACGGGATGGCCAGACCCTGTTCGAGATCTACACGGCTGGTGACCAAACACGGTCTGGGGCTGTCCCGTCAGGCGATCAGCCAGCATCTGGCCGTACTGGAATCCGCGGGTCTGGTCCATTCGCGGCGCCAGGGCCGATACAAGCTCCACGATCTGAACACCGATCCCCTTCGATGGCTGACCGTGGTCTCACCGGAAGACCCCGACGGGACCCAACTGCTGCTGGAGCCCGACGGTCATCCCGCGGTGAAGCCGTACAAGGCGGCGCTGGTCCGGGACGGCATCCCGGCCACCTCCTTCGCGTGGACGACGTACCTGCCGACGCGCACCTCCTTCGACGTCAGAGAGCAGTGCTGGTCGCCTGTCCCGGGGAGCTGACCGCTGGCCCGGCGCTTGGCACGGTCCGATCCTGTCCGGCGTGCGGTCCTCGGCGGCGGAGGAGCAGGACCACGGCACTGACCAGAGTGATGACCTGGGTGACCACCAGGAGGGACAGTCCTGCGGCGAAGCCGTGTCCGCCGTCCGTGGCGATTGCCGTTCCCATGAGCGTCGGCATGAATGCCGACACCAGGTTGCCGACGCCGTTGACCACCCCGTAGGCACTGCCGACGCTGCCCGCCGGGGCGTGGCGCTGCACGAGGGTCGGGATGGCGGGCCCCTGCAGCCCCCAGAATCCACCGGCGAGGATCAGCGCTGCCGCCGAAACGGTGGCCGAGGTTGCGGACACGGCGAGCGTGCGACGGCTGCGCTCGGTGCGCATGGAAGGCGGGATCGCCGCGTCGGGCGATGGCCGGTGCGGCCGACATCGCTCTCCGGTCCGACCAAGGCGTCGGCCCGCGGAGCCCCGTCGTTGGCGCGGGCACCCTCCGCGGTTCTCCCGCACTACTGCTGCGCTTCGGTGGGCGCGCCGGACGGGGCCGGCAGGCAGCCGTCGCTGTCGGAGCGGGTGCCGGACGCGCCCAGTACCGGATCGGCCGACGGGGTGGCGGCAAAGGGGGTGCGGGCTCGGTGGCCGGGCAGCCAGGTGGCCGCCGCTCGAAGGACATGGGCGAGCAGGTGCGCGCGCCCGGCGACGACGGGCCCGAGGACGGCGAGGACGAGGACGTAGCCGGCGATGAACGGCGCGAGGCGGCCGTCGAGGCCGGCACTGGTGGCCATGGCGGCCAGGATCAGCGCGAACTCGCCGCGTGCCAGGAGGGTGGTGGCGATTCGCGCGGCGGGCTGGGGGCCGTGGTGGTAGAGGCGCGCGACGAGCAGACCCGCGGCCACGTTGATGACGATGGTCAGGGCTGCTGCTGCGGCGACCGGCATGGCGACGGAAGCGATGTCTCCCGGGTCGATGGCCAGTCCGAAGGCGAAGAAGAAGATGGCTGCGAAGGCGTCGCGCAACGGGTGCACCAGTTCGCGGATCCGCGGTCCGGAAGGGGTTCCTGCGAGGATCAGGCCGACCATGAATGCGCCGATGGCATCGGCGACCCCGAGGACTTCGGAGATGCCGGCGATGAGGACTGCGGCTCCGAGGAAGCTGATGACCAGCAGTTCGTTGTCGCGGACTGTGATCAGGCGGCCGATCAGACGGGTGCCGTAGCGGGCTGCGGCGGCCAGGACGAGGAGGAAGGCGAACGCCTTGGCCGCTTGCAGGACCGCTTCCGTGACGCCCTGGGCCCCGCTGATGATGGGCTGGAGAGCGGCGAGATACAGGGCGAGAAAGATGTCCTCCACGACGATGACGCCCAGGATCAGGCGGGTCTCCGGGCGTGCGAAACGGCCGAGGTCGATGAGGATCTTGGTGACGATCGCGGAGGACGAGATGCCCAGGACACCGGCGAGTACGAGGGCTTCCCGCGCCCCCCAGCCAACTGCGAACCCGAATCCCAGTCCGGCGCCGACGTTCAGCAGCAGATAGATTCCGCCGGCCGTCAGCAGCCGTCGGCCGCCACTTCTGATCTCGTCGAGGTGGAATTCCAGGCCCAGGTAGAACAACAGCAGTACCAGGCCGAGCGCGGAGAGCATGTCGAAGTCGCGTGGGTCTTCGACCAGGACCAGGCCCGGGGTGTGAGGGCCGAGGAGAATGCCGGCGAGCATGAACAGCGGGATGGTCGGCAGGCCGATCCGGCTGCCGAGGCGGGCCAGGACAGCGGCGGCCAGGAAGGCGCCGCCCATGGCGAGCAGGGTGTCAGCATGTCCCACGGGTCACCACCTTCGGGAGCACGGAGGGCCTGGGGTGTCGAGAGTGGCGGGAGCGGATGCGTCCTCCCCTCCCAGCGGTCCTTCGGGCACTGGTGATCGTCTGACGGTCGCTGTCGCTGATGGGTGTGGCGGTGAGTGTCAGGGCAGGCGGGGGCGGGGCTCGGCGCGATCCCGCGCAGACGTGAACAGATTCGCCGCCATTCCCGCCATGACCAGGCCGGCCGCAAGGAGCAGGCCGTGCGGCAGCACCATGCCGGTGACCAACATCGCCAGAGACAGGGCCAGCAACGCCCAGGCCGGTCTGCGCCGGACTGCCCGCGGCCGGCGCGGGCGGCCCGTATCCGGACCGCGCACGACATGCAGGTCCTTCCGCCGCATCCGATCCTCGAGATGGTGGTGCGGACGGTCGCCAGGACGTGCCATGGCTCCTCCTCCCGGGGCCGGCAGGTCAGGGGGTTTCTGCCACGGTCACACGCATCCTTCCGCCGGCACCATCGGGGCCGGCACCCATTTCCCCAGGTGGCCGACCCCCATCGCGCCGGCCGGCACATGGGTGCTGCCCCCGATGGACACCGACGCACATCGCACCCAGGCTGACCATGACGGGCATGGATCCCCCGCCGGGGCAGTTGCGCCGGTGGGGACGTCAGACCGGTATCACAGGTGAGGACGGCGACTGGACGGAGGCGGTCTCGGTGCCCTTGTTCTGGCGGATCTTCCTGCTCAATGCCGTGGTACTGATCGGTGCCACCGCCCTGCTGCTGGGGCCGGTCACCGTCTCCACCCCCGTCCTGCTCACCGAAGCCGCCGTGCTCACCGGAGGACTGGCCGCGATGCTCATCGCCAATGGTCTGCTGCTGCGTATCGGTCTCGCCCCGCTGCAACGCCTCACCCGCGCCATGACCACCACCGACCTGCTTCGACCGGGAATCCGTCCGGCCGTCGGCGGTCACGGCGAGGTCGCAGAACTGATCACGACGTTCAACACCATGCTCGACCGCCTGGAGACCGAACGTGCCGCCAGCGCGGGCCGCGCCCTGTCCGCGCAGGAAGCCGAACGTCACCGCATCGCGCAGGAACTCCACGACGAGATCGGCCAGACCCTCACCGCCGTTCTGCTCGAACTCAAACGCGTCGCCGATCACGTCCCACCCGCGGTACGCGAGGAACTGCATCAGGTACAAGAGACCACCCGCGCCAGCCTCGACGAAATCCGCCGTATCGCCCGCCGTCTTCGCCCCGGCGTCCTGGAAGAGCTCGGACTGACCAGCGCCTTGAAAGCCCTGGCCAACGAGTTCACCGGCTCCGCCCTGGCCGTACGCCACCACATCGACGCCGATCTGCCACCGCTGAGCCGGGACACCGAGCTCGTGCTCTACCGCGTCGCCCAGGAGAGCCTGACCAACGCCGCCCGCCATGCCGGCGCCCGCCGCGTCGAGCTCACCGTCACGCACACCCCCGCGGGTGTGGAGCTGCGTGTCCACGACGACGGCCGCGGCATCGACGGCGCTCAAGAAGGAGCCGGCATCCGCGGCATGCGTGAACGCGCCCTGCTCGTCGGGGCCGGCCTCTCCCTCGCTGCCGCCCGCGACGGAGGCACCGAAGTACGCCTGACCGTGCCCACCTCCCACCGGAGCCACTGACCATGCCCGAGGCGACCGAAACCCGCATCCTTCTCGCCGACGATCACGCGCTGGTCCGCCGTGGAGTCCGCCTCATCCTCGACAGTGAACCCGACCTCACCGTCGTGGCCGAAGCAGGTGACGGCGCCGAAGCAGTCGAAGCGGCGCGCATCCACCAGCCCGACCTGGCGATCCTCGATATCGCCATGCCCCGCCTGACCGGCCTGCAAGCGGCACGCGAACTCGCCCGCACCCAGCCCGGTCTGCGCCTCCTCATCCTGACCATGTACGACAACGAGCAGTACTTCTTCGAAGCCCTGGCCGCCGGCGCCTCCGGCTACGTCCTGAAATCCGTGGCCGACCGCGACCTCGTCGAAGCCTGCCGCGCCACCATGCGCGGCGAACCGTTCCTCTACCCCGGCGCCGTCAACGCCCTCATCCGCAACTACCTCGACCGTGCCCGCGAAGGCGGCACCCTCCCCGCGAAGGCCATCACCGACCGGGAAGAAGAAATCCTCAAGCTCGTCGCCGAGGGCCACACCTCCCAGGAGATCGCCGACATCCTCGTCATCAGCATCAAGACCGTCGAACGCCACCGTGCCAACCTGCTGGAGAAACTGGGGATGAAGGACCGGCTGGAGCTCACCCGATACGCGATCCGGGTCGGACTGATCGAACCGTGACCCCTACCGCCCTGTAGGCCGCCGACCAGCCGCTGTGCGCGGACTGGTCGCTAGCGTGTGCCCATGACTCCCACTGATGATCGACAGTTCCCTGCCGCGCTCGCCCTCGCGATGGCGGTTCCGTTCGACTACGCAGGCGGCGACGGAGTCGACTTCGAGCCCTTCGCGGCTTTCCTGCCGGCCGAGGAGACAACGGACTGGTTCCGGGCCTGGACCGGTAATGGGGAGCTGAGCGGCGACGGCTTCCGGGTGTTCGGGCAGGACGGCTCCGGCGGGTACGCGGCGTTCTGGCTCGTCCGCCCGCACCGGCCCCTGGTCGACCAGCCCGTCGTCTTCCTCGGATCCGAGGGTGAGACCGGCGTCGTCGCGCACGATCTGGGCGACTTCCTCTGGCTGCTGGCCGATGGCCTCGGCCCCTGGGAAGCCGCCACCCGGTACGAGCGCGACAGGGTGCCACCACCCAGCCAAAAGCTGGCGGCCATCGCGGAGCGGTTCGCGCCCGGCCGGCGCCGGTCAGCCGTCGCAGTGATCCAGTTGGCGGCCGAGGAGTTCCCCGACTTCGACGACATCATCATGGAGCTCTGCCGCTGAACCGTCAGTCACCCGCCCTTGAAGGCCTCGGGTTGGTCGGACCACGGCGAGTCCACGGCCTGCATCCGGGTCGCCTGCTACCTCGTTGCGGATGCGCGGCATGAACAGATGAAGGCGGAGGGATGCGCTCGGCAACCGCTCCGGCCGAGGCGAGCGGGTGGGCGTCGATGACGGTCGTTCAGGGGGAGTGGCTGCGTTTTCGCCCTGCCGGGTTCCCACCACATGCCGCCGACAGGGTGAGCGGGCGGCATGCGTCGCCCGGAGAGCCTGACGATGCGCTGGAGACACCCACTATCAAGTTTTTTGATGCTATGTCAGGTACGAGATCCATGTGCATTGAGTGCCATGTGTACACCCGGTCGGCCCTCTGGTGTCACACCATAGGTATGCCCGATATGACAGTTATAGGAGCCGTCAGTACGTTCGTCGCAGGTCGGCTGTCCGGTCGGCATCTCTGAGACAGGGAGAAGTGACATGACCACGCGTACCGTAGCCGTGACCGCCGCTGCAGTGGGCGCCGCGGTGCTTGCCATCACCGGCATCACCTACGCCTCGAACGACGAATCCCCCCACACCGCCTCGTCCGCCCAGGAGACTCGGCCGCCTGTCCAGAAGGCCGCCCCACCCGCGCACAAGGCTGCGCCCCCCGTCCGGCAGGCGCCTCCGGCCGCGGCTCCCCCGGGCGAAGACGTCAGCAAGAGCAATGGGGGAGGGGGTCGTGGCGGTGACAACAGCGGTTACGGCGGTGGTGGCTACGGCGGTGGTGACGACGGCGGGTACGGCGGTGGCGGTGACCGCGGCGGCGATGGCGGTGGCGGTTACGGCGGTGGTGGTGACCGCGGCGGTTACGGCGGTGGTGACGACGGCGGTTACGGTGGCGGCTACGGCGGCAGGGATGAGGGCAGGATCCAGTTCAACGACCGGACGTACTCCGCAGCCGCGGACGGGTGCATCACCGCGGCCAGCGGGCTGGGCTCCTCGAGCTTCAGCATCAGCAACGACAGCCGGAAGGTCGTCGAGGTCTACCGTGGGGCCACCTGCGACAACGGCTCTCCCGTCGCCACCGTCGGTCCCTGGGGCAGCACCCATGGTGTCGTGACGCCCACCGTTCAAGGGGGCCTGTCCCTCAACGACGGCGTCGTGGGCAGCTTCCGGGTGATCGGCGACCACGGCGGGTGGTGACCGCGCCACCGCATCACATGGAAACCCCGGCCCGTCGGAATCGGGCCGGGGTTTCCGGCGTGCGAATACCCTCCGGCGCGTGCCCGCCCGGAATTCTGCGTCAACCTCCAAGGGCTCACCGATCGACGGGCGGATACCGTCCGCTTCGCAAGCTCGACGCCATCGACCGTCACCGGCCGAGCAGAAGAAAATAGTAGCCATGTACATAGTAGCCATGTACTCTATTTGGCATGAGCAAGGGTTCACCGGGCCCCACGCCCGGCTTCCTGGTATGGCGGCTCGCCAACAAGTGGCGCGTCTCGGTCGATCGCGCGGTGGCTCCGCTGGGCCTCACCCACGCGCAGTACTCGCTGGTCGCGTCGCTGTACGGTATGCAGCGCGCCGGCGAGCGGCCCAGTCAGCGCCGACTCGCCGACCACACCGGCCTGGAGGCGCTGTACGTCTCGAAGTTGGCACGCGCCCTGGAGTCGGCCGGCCTGATCGAGCGCACCCGCGATCCCCGCGACCCGCGCGCCGTACAGCTCGCCCTCACCGCGCAGGGCCAGGCCGTCACTCGGCGGGCCATCGCGGTGGTCCAGGAACTGCTGCAGCAGTTCCTGGAGCCGCTCGGCGGCCTCGACGCCCCGCGGACACGCGCGTTCACCGACGAGCTGACGACCCTGCTCGACGCACCTCTCGCTCCATCCGTACCGAACGACGAGAGCACTCAGGGGACTACACCATGACCACCACCGCATCCACCACCGCACCCGTCGCCGACGCGCGCGCCCTCGGCCTGGCCCACTACGCCGCCCGTGGCGTCCTGGAGCGCGTACTGGCCCGGCACGGCACCACGTTCCAGCAGCAGGTCGCCCTGCGCGCCGCCGTCACCGCCGACGCCCCCCAGACGCCGGACGATCTCGCCGTCCAGGTCCAGGGCTCCCTCAAGGCCGATCCGGTCGACATCCGCGCCATTCTCGACGAGCTGATGGCCAAGCAGCTGCTCGTCGTGGACGGCGCGCACCACCTTCGCCCCACGGACGCGGGACGCGAGCTGATCGCCGCCATCGGCGCGGAGATCGCCCCCATCACCGCCCGCATCTGGGGCGGGATACCCGCCGAGGACCTGACCGCCGCCGGCCGGGTCCTCGCCCTGATCACCGAGCGAGCCGACGCGGAGCTTGGGGCGCCGGCCGCCTGACCGTCCGACCGGGCCGATCAGTGGAGTGTTCAACCGTCGGTTGCGGTTGGCGGCGCTCTCTCCGCGGCCGCGCCGGCTGGTCGATGAGGGCGAACCGTTCGCGCTGAGTGCGATGTGCCGAAGCGTCAGCGGCGAAGTCATCCGGGGGCGCGTCTCCACCGTGAGGCATGCGCAGCCCGGTGAGGACACGGCTCCCTCCGGCAAACACCGGCCGTGTCGCGCAGGATCTGACACCTGCGGCGCGTACGTGGCGGCCCGCCCGGTCGACGTGCGAAGGGCTCCCGGACGGGCTCCACCTCCACGCTGCCCTGGCTGCCCGTGCCGGTGGCGCTGACGGGGCCGGTACTTGAGCTGAACGGGTAGGCCACGGTCGGCCGACGGGCGCTCGTCCCTGCGCGCCGATGTCCGTGGACAGCGACGGCAGACACTCGTGGGGATCCGCCACCACATGAACAGTCCGCCCTCGTCCCCCGACGGCGTGCAACTCCCGCCCATCACATGGTGGGGACCACGCCACGACGAACGTCGTGAGGAACGGATTCAGTCACCTGTTGCCCTGTCGGCCCGCTGCCGCAGTAACTCGGCGTCATGAGACGTTCATGTCCTCCCGTGACCTCCTTCGACCTTGCGCTGGTTCTACGTGATGCTGAGATCGCGCCTCGCCGCGCTACGTGGCGGGCTCCGGCCTCAGTCTCACCAAGGACCTCGGTGCATGGCGTCGCGTCACGTGTCCTGACTCACCATCGAAACTCGGCGTATTAGCGTGGCCCCGTTGGGGGTGGTCCGCTCGACCAGGGAGATGTACCGATGGCCACGCTCATCGCCGTGAATGTCGGGATGCCCCGGGATGTTCCCTGGAAGGGCCGAGTGACACATACGGGTGTGTGGAAGCAGCCGGTCGCGGGCCCGCAGATGGTCAGGAAACTGAACATCGACGGAGACGGCCAAGGCGACCTTGCCGGTCACGGCGGTCCTTACCGGGCAGTGCTGGTGTACCAGGTGGACTCCTACCGGCACTGGCAGAAGCACCTGCACCGCGACGATTTCACTCATGGCCAGTTCGGTGAGAACTTCACCGTGGACGGCCTGCCCGACGACGAAGTGTGCATCGGCGACCAGTACCGCATCGGCGACGCGCTGTTCGAAGTAACGCAGCCTCGGGTGACGTGCTACCGCGTAGGCCTTCGCATGGACGAACCGCAGATGCCCGCCCTGCTGGTCGCCCATGGACGCCCGGGCTTCTACTTCAAGGTGCTGGCCGAAGGATTCGTCCAGGCCGGAGACGAGATCGTCAAGGTCTCCACCGGGCCGGAAGCCATGACCGTCGCGGAGATCGACGCCGTCCTCTACAAACCTGGGCGCTCGCGTTCCCAGGTGGAACGGGCGCTCCGCATTCCCGCGCTCAGCCCCGGCTGGAAGACGTCCATGCAGTCGCTTCTGGACGACTACGACTCGAAGGGATGGTCAACAGGCAGTACGGGAGGCAATACGGGCCTGACGTCCGCCGCGACCAGCCCGCCGCCGGCCTGGCCGGGCTTCCGTCCCCTGGTGGTCAAGGACATCGCTCCGGAGAGCAGGAGCATCTTCTCCCTCACCCTCGCTGCCACCGACGGCAGTCCGCTTCCCGCGGCGCTGCCCGGCCAGTTCGTCACAGTCCGGATGCGCCCCGATCCGCAGGGCGCGCCGGTCATTCGAAGCTACTCCCTGTCCGCGCGCCCCGGAGACGCGCAATACCGGATCAGTGTCAAACAGGAACCCCATGGCGTGGCCAGCAGTTACTTGCATCAACACGTCGCGGTCGACGACGTCCTGGATGTGGCTGCCCCGCGTGGCACATTCATCCTTGCCGAGGACGAGGCAGCCATCGTGCTGGTCTCCGCCGGCGTCGGGGCCACCCCGGTGCTCGCCATGCTCCATGCGCTGGCCGACAGCCGCGATCCGCGCCCGGTGTGGTGGGTCCACGGAGCCCGGGACGGCACGGAGCATCCTTTCGCCCACGAAGCACGCACTCTGCTGGCCCGCCTTCCGTCCGGTCGACAGCATGTCTCCTACAGCCGCCCGCGCGACGACGACCGTCTCGGCGACGATTACACCTCCACCGGCCGGCTCACCGCTCAGCTGCTCGAGGACCTTGAATTCCCGCCGGACGCGAATGCCTACATCTGCGGTCCGGTGGCGTTCATGGACGACATGACAAAGGCCCTCGTGGACTGCGGCCTGGACCCTGCACGGGTCCACCAGGAGTCCTTCGGATCCGTGACCGCGATCACCCCCGGAGTGGTCCCGACCGATGCGCCGGCCCCGCATCTGCCCGTTCATCCACCCGGACCGGGCACCGGCCCCTCCGTCTCCTTCGCCCGCAGCGGTCTGACCGTTCCCTGGGACGCCGGCTACGGCACACTTCTGGAACTCGCCGAGGCATGTGACGTCCCCGTGCAGTGGTCGTGCCGCACCGGTGTCTGTCACACCTGTGAGACCGCAGTCGTCTCCGGCCGTGTCGACTACTCTCCCGACCCGATCGACCTGCCGGCCGAGGGCAACGCGCTCATCTGCTGCTCACAGCCACCCACGGACCTCATCCTCGATCTCTGACTCTCGGTGCTGCCGCCGCGTTCACTCGCCTTGCGGGCCACTTGTGTCCGGCGACACCGATGAGTGCAAGGCGGCGCGCGGGAGCCGCTGAGGCACGAATGGTCGTGGTCGGGCACTTGCGCAGTGCAGGGCATCCGGAACCGGTCCCGGATGCCCTGAGACACCGTGGCCCCGCGGCGATCGAGTCCGTGCCTTCGGCCGGACGTCAGCCGCCCGTCAGGTGCGCTGCTCCGGTACGCCGTCAGGGAGGCGGCGTCGCAGCCGGCGGCCGAGGAGGACGGCACCTGTGCCGACGACCAGGGACGCCCCCGCGAGGCCGGCCTCGACACGGGCGTCATGCACGGACCCGGTGGTCGCCAAGGACGGTTGGGCGGAGGAGGAAGCCGTGGCCGCCTGCAGGATCAGGGCGGTGACCGCCTCGGGGTGGGCGATCAAGGACACATGCGAGGAGTTGATCTCCACCGTGTGCGCACCGGCGCGCTTCGCCTGGAATCGTTCCTGGTCCGGGTTGATGGTCTTGTCCTGCCGGCCGACGAGTGCCCAGGACGGGATGTCCTTCCAGGCCGCGACCTTGGCCTTCTCGGAGAAAGCTGTCGTGGCGACCGGCCGCTGGGTGACCCCCAGCAGATTGGCCTCGCTCGCGGGCAGGTCGGCGGCGAAGACCTGGTGGACCTTGTCGCGCTTGAGGTACAGGTCGGTCCCGCTCCGGCCGCTCTCCCGGAACGGGACCGACCTGGTGGCGGTGCTCAGTTCGCTGGGGAACCGTGCCGCCAGGGACATGCCGCTCTCGCCCACATCGGGCATCAGGGCCGACACATACACCAGCGACTTCACCTGGGTATTGCCGGCCGCGGCGGAGCTGATCACAGCGCCGCCGTAGGAGTGGCCCACGAGCACGACCGGGCCCTTGATGCTGTTCAGTACGGAGGCGATGTAGGTGGAATCGTTGTACAGGCCGCGCAGTGGGTTGGCGGGCGCGATGACGGTGTAGCCGCTGCGCTCGAGCCGCGCGATGACCCCGTCCCAGCTGGAGCCGTCCGCGAACGCCCCGTGCACCAGGACCACGGTGGGTTTCGGACCCGAAGTGTCGCTGTCCGCGGGGGCCGCTGAGGCCATGCACAGGGCCAGGGCACATCCGGCCACGGTGACGTGCGCACGCAGTATTCGATGCCGTGCGCCGAAGATCGCCAATGCGGTCATTGCCGTTCTCGCTTCCCTTGAGGTGCCTGGAGCACCTCAGCGTTCACGTATTGGTGCCGTTGAGCGCGGCCGCACCGTCCAGCCGGGTGAAAGCGGCCGGGCAGCGGAGTGAAGAGGGCGGGTCGGAGCCGGCTCCGGTGACCGCACGTGGACATGGGTGCCGGCCGGACCGGACGCAAGACCGGGCTGTGGAGAGTCGGGAGCGATCAGCGGCACGGAGCGGGGCCGGCCGTGTACCTCGGCGAGAAGCACATGTTCGAGGTCGCGACCGACGGCGAAAATCCGTGGATCAGGATTCGCCGTGCGTGGCAAGCTGTGAGTGCCGAAGGGGTGTAGCTCAGATGGCCAGAGCGCCGGTCTCCAAAACCGGATGCCGCAGGTTCGACTCCTGTCACCCCTGCCACTGATCAGGGTTTCCACTTCGTACAGGCTTCTTCCGGGGTCCGGGGCCGCCGCTGTGGTGACTCTCCGACCGAAGTGACCTTGCGAATCACGAACGGATCCGTCGCCGGGGCGGCGGCCTCGGTCCCGAGCTCTTCCATGGAGCGATCCGCCAACAGGTGATTTACGCATCTTCCCGTCCGCGTCATGGATCTCGAGGTGCGTGCGTCCCTTCGCGACCGGTCGACGTCCGTCAGCTGTTCGCCGTTCTGCTGGACATTCCGCCGTGTCGGCGGTCGTCGCCGGACGGTGACGACCTGAGGCCACCGGTGTGGTGGTGTCACCTCCTCATGCGCTACGGACCTGCCGGGCGCCTCCCTGCGGCCAGGCCGGGGCCGCACTGTCGGGCGGGCCGGCGAGTGCCTCGTCGACGGGGTGGGCCGTGGTGGTGCCGACGGCTCCGCCTCGATGTGCGACGAGAATGCGGCCGGGCCGCTGCGGCGGTCGGGGCGGCCGGCATGAGTGCCGGTGACGCTCGTTCGGGGAGGCTAGGCGCAGCTTTGGCTGCTGGGATCCGGCGGCATGCTGCCGAGAGGGTGAGCGGGTGTCATGAAGTCACCCAGAAGGCCTAGCGGTATGTCATATAAGCCTATTTCTAGGCATTTTGACGATGCGTCAGGTGTGTTCAGGTGTGCGATACGGGCCGCGTGTTCGCCCGGTCGGCCCCCTGATGCCACATCCGACATGACAGTTAAAGACGCCATAAGTACGTTCATTGCAGGCCGGTTGTCCGGCCGACCCTCAGAGACAAGGGAGAATGACATGACGACGCGTACCGTCGCCGTGACCGCCGCCGCAGTGGGCGCCGCGG
This sequence comes from Streptomyces sp. NPDC005262, assembly GCF_042872425.1. Taxonomy (NCBI): domain Bacteria; kingdom Bacillati; phylum Actinomycetota; class Actinomycetes; order Kitasatosporales; family Streptomycetaceae; genus Streptomyces; species Streptomyces sp. NPDC005262. Next base: position 15,906 of record NZ_JBIAKK010000019.1, on the reverse strand, counting down.
TCCTCGCAACTACTGGTATCACCTATGCATCGGCCGCTGGTTCCCCCCAGGCCGCCCCGTCCGTCCAGCAGGCCGCGCCGGCCGTCCAGCAGGGTGCCCCTGCGGCGGCTCCGCTCGGTGGCGCGGGCGGCAACGAAGGCGGCAACGAAGGCGGAATCGCGGGCGGGAAGGGCAACGAGGGAGGCGGCTACGGGGGTGGCGGTGGCGGTGGCTACGGTGGTGGCCACGGCGGCTACAAGTACGAAGGCCGGATCCACATCAACGAGCGCTCCTACTCCGCCCACCCGGACGGCTGCATCACCGTGGTCAGCGGTCTGGGCTCGCGGAGCTTCAACGTCCGCAACGACAGCCGCCGGACTGTAGAGCTCTTCCGCGGGGCGACCTGCGACAACGGCTCGCCGGTCGCCACGGTCGGCCCCTGGAGCACCAGCAACGGTGTCTTCACCCGCAAGGTCCGCGGTGGCGTGAAGGTCCGCAACGGCGTCGTGGGCAGCTTCCGCGTGGTCAGGGACCACTACGGCTACGGCGACAAGTGGTAACAGCTCCACCCGCCCAACATGGAAACCCCGGCCCGTCGGAATCGGGCCGGGGTTTCCGGCGCGGGGGTACCCCTCGGCGGATGCGCAGATGTACGGATGCAAGGAAGCCGGCCGCATACGCGTGCGACCAGGGCCTGGAGGTCCTATACACCCTCTACGTCATAGTAAGCGGTCATCGAGTTCCCCGCGTGTCGCGGCAAGGCGGCCCCGATCGGCTGCGGCCCTGCAACCCCGATTCCCGGTGCCTGTGGCTGTGGGGTGCTCGATCGGCCGGCACCGCTCGTTCGGACGCGTTGTCCGACCGGCCGTTGCGGCGGGCACTGGTCGGGGTGGTACATCGGAGCCGTGGAGCGATTGCGTCTCATGGCCGCAGGAGCGGGAAGTCGGCTCGGTGCCACAGCTCACGGATGGCAGCGGCGGGTGGCTGGGAAGGGCTGTCCGACGTGCCCCAGGTCTGGACGCTGCTGGTGAGGTGGTTGATCGGCTGCCAGCCGGGGTCACCCGTGGTGGCGAAGCTGACCCATGCGTTCAGCATGCGCCGAGACAGCTCGTGGTCCTCAACGCTCGGTGGTCCGCCGATGAGGAACTCGACGCTCTTGGTACTGAGGTTGCCGAACGCGAAGGGGACGTCCGCGCAGTGCCAGGCGTACACCGCTCCTTCTGGACCGTTGCGCTGACGGGCGAAGCGGGACATGAAGGTTCGGCCGCCGGATTGAGCGTGCTGCTCGGCGAGCCGAGTGCTGTACTCGCTGAACTGCATGTCGCCGAAGATCGCCAGGTAGATGTCGAGGGCGGGAGCGAGGGGCATCAGCGCACGGAAGCCCGGCACCAGGGTGTCGGGGAGACGGAAGTCCTTCGCGAAAAGCGCGAGTTGATCGTCGGTGGTGACCTTGGCGCTGCTGCCGACGGCATCGAGCAGCCGGTACTCCTGCGTCGTGTGGCAGACCAACAGGTCCACTTCGCGGGCCGATCCGGCGGCTGTCGCGGACAACGGGTCGCTGGGCAGGATGCCACCTCCGGCGACGGGACCGTATATCACGGGGTCGTAGTGGCGGTGCCCGGAGAAAGGGTCCTGCCGGTAGTCGTCGACCACCCGGTCGGAGGCGGCGACGAGCGTGTGCGGAGCGGCAGACACCAAGGCATCGGCCGTGCGGGGGATGCCGGCTGCCTCAACAACCTTCCGGGTGGTCTCCGCAGCGAGTTCGATCGAATAGCAAGGGCTCGCGACGCTATGGGCTATGACACGCCGGAACAGACCGCGGGCCTGGTCCATCACCATCAGGCAGGCGGCTGAGGCCGCCCCGGAAGACTGCCCGGCCAAGGTGACGTTGGCCGGATCGCCGCCGAAAGCGGCGATGTTGTCACGCACCCACCGCAGCGCGGCGATCTGGTCGAGAAGGCCACGGTTCTCCGGGTACGGCGACTCGGTGCCGGGCGGAAGATGACCGAAGCCTTCAAAACCGAGTCGGTAGTTGAAGGTCACCATGATCACACCGGCACGGGCCAGTGCGGTGCCGTCGAAATCAGGCTGCGCGGAGGACCCGAAGGTGTAAGCACCGCCGTGGATCCATACCAGGACCGGCAGGGAACCACCGTCGGATGATGGAGCCCAGATGTTGAGCGTGAGAATGTCCTCGTCGCCGGGCGACCAGGCAGGTGCCCCGGGCAGTCTTGCCGACTGCGGAGCTATGGGGCCGAAATCCGTGCACTCTCGAACTCCCTCCCATCCGTGAACCGGACGCGGTTCCCTGAAACGGTCGGTTCCGAACGGTGCAGCAGCGTAAGGAATACCGAGAAAGGCGACGACATCCGGAACTGGCCGATGGCCTTGCACCCAACCGTCGTTTGTCCTACGCCTGTCCACAGGGCTCCTTCGCACGGCATGGTGTCGACCGATCCAGTGACGGCCACTCGGGTGGAGATCGGCCACGGCCCTCAGCCTGTCAGCGAGGCCGGCCTCAGCACCAACGCCTGGATCGGTTCGATTGACGCACTTGCGATGTCAATCATGAACTCGGTCGGCGGCCTCCGAGGCCGAGCGTCTGCCTGTTCCGGATCGCTGACATCCCGCCGGGTCACGGCATCAGCGCCCGGTCCTGCTTCAAGGAGCTCCTTGCCGTCTGACGGTGATCCGGCCGAGGCCCGGCATCGGATCGCGAACGTTCAGATCCACGGGTTCTACGGCACATACGCATTGCGGTCCGCATCCCGGCGTTGTGCTGAACGCGGTCTGCCCTTGACGGACCCACCGGGCGCGCAGTCGGCCGCACCACCACGGACCGAGCCGAATCTGTAGCGGGCCGCAAGTGGTACGTCGCGCCGTTCGCGCCCACTGGTCTGCTCGACATGTGCGCGTCGCGCGCCTGCCACACGCTGTAGACATGACCAACGATGCTCAAGAGGAGTTCCACCCCTCGCCCGTCGTCGTCCTCGGCGTAGTACCGGACGATCCGCCCTACCGAATGGTGGAGATCAACGGGGAGGTGGCTGGGCCTGCCTACGACATGGTGGATGTGATCAGGCTGGCGCACCTGGCGGGGGTGACCGATGTCGACCTCGACGATCCCGCGGTCGTGAGATGGGTCGGCGGAGCCAAGTACAAGTGGGTCCCCTGAACGGGTGGGTCTCTGGCGTATCCGGCACCGCTGCTTCGCCCCCGGCGTCAGCTCGCGTTCCAGGACGTGCAGGCGGGCTTCGAGCATGACGACGAAGATCCATGGCCCCGACGGCGTGCTGCTCGATGCGGAAGCGCCGGGCTGATCCTAGACTGACGAGCGCCCGAAAAGTCCTGAATCTGGAAGGTGTGGACCATGGCCAAGCGAGGGAACAAGCGACGCGCGCGCAAGAAGAAGAAGGCCAATCACGGCAAGCGTCCCAACGCCTGAGAGTGCCCAACATGCGCTCGTGAACAGCCTTGAGGACCTATTGGATGCTCTCGGCGCCGGAGTGGCCGCGCAGTCAGGCGGCGCAGGACTCCGGCACGGGGTCTGGCAGGACGTCATTGTTCTGGCCGGCTTCCAATCGACGAGGGTTATGCAGGTGCGGTCCCTGCGGGAGGCGAACTCGTCGACCAAGCGCCCGCGGGGACCGCTGCTGCATGGGGGATGACCGGCGAGGCCAGGACGACACGTGCGTCGGCGCCGCCGGGCCTGGCTCGAGGAAGCGGCGCTTTGCCGCTCACGCGGTGGGCTGACGAGCAAGGTCCATGAGGCTGAGCAGTTCAGGGAGCGCAATACGGTGCAACGCTGCATCAACAAGATCCAGGCATGGCGTTGGCCACGCGCTACGACAAGACGCCCGTGAGCTGCATGGCGGGGCTCCAAATGCGCGGATCCATCATCTGGAGACGCAGCCTCGACCCGGGGCCGCGCTTGCGGCGCCCGGCCGGCAAGCCGGACGCCGCGACCACTCAGGTCAGGCCGACGCGGTAAGCGCTCCGCCGAGGTGCCGGGCGAGGAACCGGACCGCGCTGTCGGCCTCGAACCGAGGCAGTTCCTTGTGCTTGCCCGAGTTCACGTGCAACGACTTCTCCTTCGAGGCGAAGGCGCCGAACAACGCGAGACCCTCCTCACGCGAAATGTGCTCGTCGTCCCACTGCATGTCGAACTCGATCGGGATGGTGATCAGCTTCGCCTTCTCGGCCAGGACATCGGGCCAGTGCTGGCCGAAGACCGCGGCCGTGACCCTGGGTTCGACGGCCACGAACGGTACGCCGATCGCGGTGCCCATGTTGATGCCCCAGAAGCCGACCAGCCCGTCGGGGCCGATCTCCGGGAGCTCCTGGAGGGCATCCAGGGTCGCCTGGTACTCGGGCACGGCGAGCTCCGCCAGATAGTCGTTGTAGCGCACGACGATCGGGCCTTCCGGCTCACCCGCCGCCCTCGCCCGGAACAGCTCGGCGATCTCCGCCTCGTCGTGCTCCGTGCGCGGCCGGTCGCCGTGACCGGGCGCGTCGATGACGGCGACGTGGAAGCCGCAGCCGGTCACGAGGCGCTGGGCGCGGCCGGACATCGCCGGATGCTTCTTGTGGTTGCCGCCGCCGTGGGCCATCAGGACCAGGGGTGCGCGATCGGCCGCATCGGAGGCCGACGACCAGAGGACGCCGGGGATGCCGCCCACGGTGAAGTCGCGTTCGAGCATGCCGTTCGACGACGACTCGGCGGTGAACTGCAGAGGGTGCATAGGTGTTGCCTTTCGGGAGTGCCTTGTTGTCGAGGCGCTCCCGGCGACACCTACGTCAATCGCCGGCCGTGACGGCAAGGGGGAGCACCCACATGGATACAGCGCTCATGGGTCTCACCTCCTCGGGCGGTGTCACGGTCGACTGGAAGGTATCGCAACGATCGTCATCCCTCCAGCCCTTTTCCTGCGTGTGATCCCAACTCCGGACAGCCTTCAGGGGCTTTCCGCCGAGGAGGACGTGCATCCCAACGTCCGACTGAGTGACCGGACTTGGGGCGTTGCCGTTTATGTGCCGTCGGGTACCCAGCCGGGTTCAAGGCGGTCGAGAAGGGTGCGGAACGCGGCCGCGGCCCGGTCCCAGTCGCCGTCGGCGAGCGACCCGTAGAGTAGTCCGAGGATGGCGTCGACCAGCAGGGTGGCCTCGTTCAGGGCGCGTTCGTCGGACATGCCGAGGCGGACGAAGAGGGGGGCGTGCAGATCCGTCCACTCGTTGATCAGATCGCGCATGAGGGGCCCGTACTGGTCGGGGTGAAGCACACTGGCCGTCATCAGTTCGAACTGGAGCGGCATTACGGCGCGGCGGTCCGGACTGCGGAACTCCTCCCACAGCTCTTCCAGGAAGCGCCGCATGCCCACTGCGTCCTCGGGGGCATCGGCGGAGTTGCCCACATCGCGAAAACGCAGGAGCGGGCGTCGGTCATCCAAGGACAGTGCCTCCGCAACCAAGCGTTCCTTGGTGCCGAAGTAATAGAGGAGCATGCGGTCACTGGTGCCCAGTTCCCGGGCCAGCGGGCGCAGGGACAGGCCCCTCAGTCCATTGCGGAGCACGTATGCACGGACGCGGCGCAGTAGCTCCGCTCGTTTGGCTGGATCAGCCGGCCGCGGCATGAAGCCTCCTCGCCAATGTCCGATTCATACCGAGCTTTACCGTAACACCCGCTACGTGTATATTTAAATGTAACGAACGCTACGTAAACCGACGGGCTCGTAGGGAAGGGACTGATCAGCATGGCTGCCCAGGACGCCGCTCTCGGCAAGGCGAGTGTCTCCGAGGGCGCTCCGTCTTCGTGGTTCGCCCGCCAGCTGGCCCTGTGGTCGCATGCCACGGAGCCCCTGCGGCCGCTGAGCGCTCCCCGCGCCCGGGCCACTGCCCAGGACGCCTCCTGGCCTCTGGCGCCGGAGCTGATCTCCGTCAGCCGAGCCCGCCGACTGGTGATCGCACAAGTCGGCGAGTGGGGAATGAACGAGATGGCCGATACCGTTGAGCTGCTGGTCAGCGAGATGGTCACCAACGCCCTGTGCCACACACGAGGTCCCGTGCGGCTCAATCTCCGGGTCCGCGGTTCACATCTGCGGTGTGAGGTCGAGGACACCAACTCCGACGGTCCGGTACGCCGCACCGCCTGCGCCGACGCGGAGGGCGGGCGCGGCATGGAACTCCTCGACCTGCTCGCCGAAGCCTGGGGCAGTTCCCGTACCGCCACCGGCAAGACCCTGTGGTTCGAACTGCCGGTTCCCGTACCCGCGCAGACCGGCAGGCCCGGCGGCCTCTGAGGCCCGGGCGGCGTCCTTGAGTGCCAGGAGGACAGCGATGGCGATCAGCGGGCCGACAAGGGATCAGCGGCTTGCCGACCGAGCCAGGCCCTCTACCGTGGGCAGCCCTGAAGAGGGCGCGCGGTTCGCCCGGGAGGAGACGGTTCCGCTGGAGGGTGTGGTGCCGAGCAGTGGCGGGCGGCGGGGGAGGTCAGAGGGCGCGGTCCAGGAGCGCCAATAGTGCGCTCCAGTGGCGCTTGTCCGCCGTGCTGTCGTAGGCGGCGGTGTCGGCCTGGGTGAAGCCGTGGTGCGCCCCGGTGTAGATCTCGCTGTGGTGGCGTACGCCCGCTGCGGTGAGGGTCTTGTCGAGGCGGTCGATCTGCTCGGGCGGTAGCGAGGGGTCCTGGTCGGCGTGGCCGAAGTACAGCTCCGCGGTGATCCGGTCCGCGAGCAGGTGCGGGCTGTCGGGTGAGTCGGTGGCCAGACGGCCGCCGTGGAAGCCGGCCATGGCCGCGACCCGGTCCGGGTAGGTGCCGGCGGTGCGCAGGGCCAGGCCGGCGCCCATGCAGTAGCCCGTGATGCCGACGGGCCCGTCGGTGGTCAGTGGGCAGGTGGTCAGCCAGCGCAGGTAGGCGTCTGCGTCGCGCATCGCCAGATCGGGTGTCAGTGACGCCATGACCGGGCCGAGACGCTCGAAGATCTCCGGGCGCCGGGCCGCGTCGATGACATCGGGCAGTTCGACCACCGGGGCCCGCCCATGGCGGTAGAAGACGTTGGGAACCAGGACGGTGTAGCCGGCATGGGCGAGGCGGTCGGCCATTTTCTTCAGGTGAGGGCGGAGTCCGAAGGCGTCCATGTAGAGCAGGACCGCGGGGTGGGGACTGCTGTCGTCGGGGTGGGTCAGGTAGGCATCGGTGGTGCCGTCCTGGGTGGGGATGTCCACCGATGTTCCGCGCGCGGCGGTCATGGGCGGTCTCCTCTCTTCCCCCTCCGCTGCTCGGGGCAAGGAAGGGGTTTCGCGTGGTGGGCCAGTGGGATGGTCTCAGGACGAAGGGGGATCTGCGATGCACCGGAAGGCGGGGGCGAGCACTGGTCGTCGACCGGGTGACCCCGTTCGTCCTTCCATGTGCCAACCGGTCCCTCGGCCGGACCTCCCGCGGTGTACTCAGGCGCTGAATGCTTCTCACCCGTTGAGGTACACGTCCTGCTCTGCACGGCCCGGCGTGCGCCTCCTGCGCGGCGCGCCGCTTATCGATTCGCAGTGCCAGGGTGTGTGCCACGACAACGGATGCTAAGGGCTGTCCCGTAATCCCTGGTGGACCAGCGCGCGGTGTCAGATGCGGCGCATCGCAAGGGTGGTGGGGGCGTCATCGTGGTGGGCGTACGTGGGCGCGGACCAGTGGTTTCCTCGTCCCCACCGGTCGGAACCTGGGCGACGCCGGCCGGTGAGAAGCCATTTGCCACCGCCTCCGGGCGATACGCCCTCACGCCCGCGGCCGAGGCTGGCGTGAGGGTATCGACCGCACCGGGTTGGGGGGCTCCGGTCAAGGGACCGATCCCGTGGGCGGTAGGTATCCGGATCAGCGCTGCAGTGGCATCGACCAGCAGTTGGAGCCGGCTGCCTTGCCCGAGAGGCGGTCGGCCAGCCAGGACACCGCATCGCCCTGGTCGGTGATGAGGGGCACGAGGTGGTTGGTGAGGAGCTTGTCGCCGAGGTCGGGCAGGGCGATGGCCTCGTAGGTGATGTTGCCTCCCTTGCGGCACCAGTCCACGGCCAGTTGACGGGCCTGCTTGTGGGGAACGATGTCGTCCTGAATACCGGTTGCCAGGCGCACCGGGCCGGCGGGCTTGAGTGTGCCGATGCGCTGCTTGTCGAGAGCGGCCTGTGCCCGGGAGTCGGCCGCGATGATGTCGCCGATGGACTTCCCGCTGGTGGTCCATTTGGTGCTCTTGGTGAATCCGTAACCGAAGATCGCGTCGCCGACACACATGGTCGATGCGTCCTTCAGTGCGGCCCTACCGGTGGTGTTGATGTTGGCCTCGACGATGTTCCGCAGGTCGGGGTCGGCCTGGGCGAAGCCGTTGATCGACCAGGCCAGCGCGCCGGCCAGGGCGCTGCCGTCGATGCCCTTCATGACCGAGGTCAGGTCGGCGGGTGGTGCGCCCGCGTAGGTACCGGCCAGATTGACCTCAGGCGCGTACGAGGGCTGCAGCTCGGCGGCCGCGGCGCTGGCCCCTCCGCCCTGGCTGTAGCCGTACAGACCGACGCGTGAATCGGGCGTGATCGACGCTCCTGGCACGCCGCGCGCTGCGCGGGCCGCGTCCAGCAGGGCCTGCCCTTGGTCGAGGCGGTTGACGTAGGTGTGGAGCCGGTCGGTGACACCGAGGCCGACATAGTCGGTGACGACCACCGCGGCACCGCTGGAGAGGAGGCGGTAGATCGCCAAGTCCTCGTAGCCGACCGACACCGTCTCGCCGCTCAAGGTGAGCGGGTACTGCAGCGCCAGCGAGGGCGCGCACTGGTCGCCCTGGCCCATGGTGCCCGAGGCCACCGCCACCAGCGGCCTGGGCCCGTCGCCCTTCCATGCCGCCGAAGGTTCGATGTATGAGCCGGTCACCGCGACAGGTCGTCCGTTGGAGTCGGTGGACCTGTACATGAGTCGCGTCGCCGTACCCGGCATCGGGCGGCCGTCCAGGCCCGGAAGGCTCAGACCGAGGGGCAGGGGTTGGGTACGGATCAGTCCGCCGTTCGTGGACGGCAGTTCGGCGGGCGGGTTGTAGAAGGCGGGGATGGTCACTCCCCGGGACACCACGGGCGCCGACCCCTGGGTGGCGGAGGCGGGTACGGCGTACGTGCCCATACATGCTGCCGCGGCCACCACGACGGCCGGCACTCGCATGTTTCCTCGCCGTTGACGGCGGCTGGGGGAGTCCACCGAGTGCATGGTGCTGAAAGTGGAACGCGAACGGGTGCTCTTGCGGCTCACAGCTCACTCCTCGCTCTGCTCCGATGCAGGTGAGCGCAAGCTAGCAGCGCACACTTACCGCAAGTAACTCGTGAGTAAGTTACGCTATGGTAACTATTGCTTCAGGCAACCATACGTAGCTGTCCAGGTGGTGCCGACGTGGCCCGGGCCGGTGTCACCGCCTGGTTCCACCGAGTCCGACGGGAGCCCGTCGAGGAGTCCGTACGGGTGCCGGTGCAGGGCGATCCGGCATGGAGGCCGGCTCCACCGCATCGTGCCTAATGTGCCTGGTGCGACACCCTCGCTGCTCGGCTGTGCAACGCGAAGTCCGCGCGGACGACCGCACCGGATTGCAACAGCTTCTGGTGGACCAGAGGGTTCCGGCCGACGGACGAGACCACGATGCGGAGGTATCCCTCGGGGAGCCCGGCCGCTGCGTACTCCGTCTGCACCACCGCGGCGGTGGCCTTCGCCGCCCAGCAGGCAGCCGTGGCCTGCTGGCGGCCCGACTCCGGCGGCGATGCGGTCACCGTGCTCAACCGGGCGGTCGATCTGGTCCGCAACGGGCTGTCCTGGGAGCCACCGACCCGCTGAGGACGGCCCGATGGCATGGCGCCGTATGAGGCCTTGCGGAACCACAACAGCTCATGGCGGGCGTTGTTCGGCGCATGGTGCCGTGGCGTTTCGGCACCGTGACCACCTCGATGACCTGTTCGGAGACGCGGCGACCGCGTAGAACTCGGACAGGATTCCCGCGACATCGCCGGCCGCGACCTGCGCTCCGGGGCGTCGGCCCGCTGCCGCAGCTGGGGAAGGTGGTGTGCGGTGGCCGGCGAGGCGAGACTGATTGGTTCGCGGCCGAGCGAGCCCTGGACGGTGCCGTCGGTGACCGCGGAGTCGTCGAAGCGGCCCTCGTAGGTCTGTCGCGCCTGGATCAGCGGCTGGCCGCGTATACCGCCTCCATGTCGGCCGGGGCGGTGTCCGGCCCGCGGCCCGGCATCGATGATGCGCTCCGGATCGCCCGCCGGATGGCCTCGCGGCCCGAATTCATTGCTGGCAGGGAGGAGTCGGCGAGGCGGCGGGCCGGTGGAGCAGTCCAGTGACCAGTAGGTCGAGGTGTCGGCTCAGCATGGTGGCGAAGTCGATGCGGGATCCGGCCAGGCGCGGGTCCTCGGTCGCCGCCAGAACGGTGGGGGAGGGGTTGGCGAAGGGCCACAGGCCCGCCACGACGACGGTGCACAGGGCCGCCAGTTCCCGGGCGGCGTCATCTCCCAGTTCGGGAATGCGGTCGCTGACCAGGCCGGCGAAGCGCACCTGTGCTTTCACATTGGACAGCTTGAAGGCACGCACGGATTCGAGGGAGACGTTGCGTTCCAGGACTGTGGCCAGTGCGCTCCACAGCTCGCACAGCAGGGGCCGCTGCGCCAGGGAAGCCGCGAGCGCGCTGCAGACGACGTGGTGCGACGCCGGACGGGCGGGCGGCAGCTCGCGTTCGAGGGTGTCCAGCCATTCCTGCTGGGAGCGGCGCAGGAGTTCGAGGAAGACCGCCTCGCGGGTCTCGAAGTAGCGCACGACATTCGTCTTCGACAGCCCGACCCGGCGACTGAGCTCGCGCAGGCTGATTTCCGCGATCGGCATCTCACCGAGCAGGGCTTCGGCCGCGTCGAGAATCGTCTGCTTGCGAATCTCGACCTGTTCCGGTCGCCGGGCCCGCTGGAACGCGGTGCTCTCGGTCTGGCTCACGGCCTTCCTCCTAGGTATGGCTCGCCATCAAAGTAGCAGACCCGCTGGTCTCTTGTTAAAGGGCCAGTGGGTTGTTACCTTGGACGACATAGAGGGCCACTGGGCTCTTATTCCGTGGCTCTGCCGTCTCATGAAAGCGACACCTCCCGTGACCTCTTACGACAAGCTCTTCATCGGCGGACGCTGGACCGAACCTGCGGGCTCCGAGACGATCGAGGTGCGTTCTCCGCACGATCAGTCGCTGGTGGGCCGGGTCCCAGGCGCGTCCGAGGCGGACGTCGACCTGGCGGTAGAGGCCGCGCGGCAGGCCTTCGACCACGGACCCTGGCCACGGACGACGCCGCGCGAGCGGCACGCCGTCCTCGCTCGGTTCAACGAGCTGCACACGGCGCGCGGCCGGGAGCTCGCGGCCCTGGTCACCTCCGAGAACGGCACCCCGCTGTGGTTCACCCGTCTGCTGCACAAGGGCGGGATCGCCGAGCAGACCGCCTCCTACCTGCGGGCATCGGAATCCTTCGGCTGGGAGGAGCGACTGGAATCCGGCACGACGGTCCGCCGTGAGCCGGTCGGGGTGATCGCCGCAGTCATCCCGTGGAACGCACCCCATCAGTCGGCTCTGGCGAAGGTTGTTCCCGCCCTCCTCGCGGGCTGCGCCGTCGTCCTCAAGGCCGCGCCGGAGACCGCGCTCGACGCCCTGGTGCTCGGCGAGATCTTTACCGAGGCCGGTCTGCCGGAGGGCGTTCTCAGCATCCTGCCCGCCGGTCGGGAAGTCAGCGAGTACCTGGTCTCGCACCCGAGCGTGGACAAGATCGCTTTCACCGGTTCAACGGCGGCAGGCCGCCGTATCGCCGCGATAGCGGGCGCCCGGCTCAAGCGCGTGAGCTTGGAGTTGGGCGGCAAGTCGGCCGCGATCATCCTCGAGGACGCCGACCTTGCTGCCGTGACCGAGGGGCTGAAGACGGCGTCTCTGGCGAACAACGGCGAGAGCTGTGTCGCCCAAACCCGCATCCTCGCGCCCCGCAGCCGCTACGAGGAGATCGTCGCCGCGCTGGCCACGATGATGGAGGGGCTCACCGTGGGGGACCCCTCCGACCCCACCACCTTCATCGGTCCCATGGTCCGCGCCGACCAGCAGCAGCGCGTGCGGAACTACATCGACCTCGGGATCAAGGAGGGCGCGCGTCTCGTCGTAGGCGGATCCGACGTGCCGCAGGGACTGGAGGGCGGCTTCTACGTGCGCCCCACGCTGTTCGCCGATGTCGACAACAGCATGCGCATCGCTCAAGAGGAGATCTTCGGCCCCGTTCTCGTCGTCATCCCGTTCGAGGACGAGGAGGACGCCATCCGGATCGCCAACGATTCCCCCTACGGCCTCGGCGGCGGCGTGTGGAGCGCCGATACCGAGCACGGCATGGAGATCGCCCGCCGGGTCCGCACCGGAACGTTCTCCGTCAACGGCGCCCACGCCGCGTTCGACGGGCCGTTCGGCGACTACAAGACCAGCGGCATCGGCCGTGAATTCGGGTTCGTCGGACTGGGCCAGTACGTCGAGTTCAAGACGATCAGCAGTTGACGCAGCCGAGCGGAACCGCCGGGCGACCGGCCGGACGTGACCCGCTCACCGCAAGTGGCGAAAAGGGACCGGCCCTGGCCACTGCCTTGCACCGGCCGGCCCCGCACCACAACCACCCGGGCAGGGCCCGCAGTCTCGGGTCCACCGGCTCCCCCTGTAAACAACACCGCTCGCGAGGCGCCGTCCCGCTGTGCGACGCCTTGCGAATCGGGAAGAAAAGAGTGAACCAAGATGATCGTGTACGACAAGCTCTACATCGGCGGCGCCTGGACCACCCCCAGCTCCCCTGACCTGTTGGAGATCGTTTCTCCGCACGACCAGTCCGTTCTGGGCCGTGTCGCACAGGCCGCTCCGCAGGACATCGACCGGGCCGTGGCCGCGGCCCGTGCGGCGTTCGACGACGGGCCGTGGCCGCGTACGGATCCCAAGGAGCGGCAGGAGATCATCCGTCGTCTCAACGCGCTGCGTGAGGCGCGAGCTGACGAGATCGCCGCGATGATCTCCGCGGAGAACGGCTCGGCCGGCTGGTTCACCAAGATGGGCCAGCCGTTCCTGACCCGACAGATCAACTCTTATGTCAAGGCCGCCGCGGAGTTCGGCTGGGAGGAGATCGTCGATCCCTCCGACCCCGAGGCTCCGTACGACACCATCGTGCGCCGGGAAGCGATCGGGGTGGTCGCCGCGGTGATCCCGTGGAACTCGCCCTTCTCGGCGGCGATGGCGAAGCTGACCCCGGCGTTGCTGGCCGGCAACACAGTCGTGCTGAAGACCTCGCCGGAGAACTCGCTGAGCATGATGATGCTTGCCGAGCTGTTTGCCGAGACCGGCCTTCCCGAAGGTGTGCTCAGCATCCTGCCCGCCGACCGGGAGACCAGCGAATACCTGGTGTCGCACCGCGATGTGGACAAGATCGCGTTCACCGGTTCCACCCGGGCCGGCCGTCGCATCGCCTCGATCGCCGGCGAGCAGCTGAAGCGGGTCAGTCTCGAACTCGGCGGCAAGTCGGCCGCGATCATCCTGGAGGACGCCGACCTCGGCAAGGTGACCGAGGGGCTGAAGTTCGGCTCGCTGGGCAACAACGGCGAGGCGTGCATTCTCCAGACGCGCATCCTCGCGCCGCGCAGCCGCTACGAGGAGGTCGTCGCCGCGCTCAAGGAACTGGTGGAGTCGGCGAAGGTCGGCGACCCGGCCGACCCCGACACCTTCGTCGGCCCCATGATCCGTCCGGATCAGCAGGAGCGGGTGATCTCCTACATCCAGGTGGGCATCGAGGAGGGCGCCCGGCTGGTCACCGGTGGCACACAGATCCCCGCGGGTCTGGAAAGCGGCAACTACGTCACCCCGACCCTGTTCGCCGACGTCGACAACAGGATGCGCATCGCCCAGGAGGAGATCTTCGGCCCGGTGCTCGCCGTCATCGCCTACGACGACGAGGACGACGCGGTCCGGATCGCCAACGACTCCGAGTACGGCCTGTCCGGCGGCGTGTGGTCCGCCGACCCCGACCGGGCACTTGAGATCGCTCGGCGGGTGCGTACCGGCACACTCACCATCAACGGTTCCCCGATGAGCTTCGACGGACCGTTCGGCGGCTACAAGGCCAGCGGCATCGGCCGCGAGTACGGCAAGGTCGGCCTGACCGGATACGTCGAGCACAAGACCATCACCCGCGTCCGCCGAGTGCGCGGAAGCGCCGACTAGCGGGCCTGGCCCGCCGGCGCTGTCTGCTCGACGCCGGCAGCATCCAGCAGGGCCGCTGCCGTGACCACGCCGATGCCGGCGAGCGCCTGGGACTGTACGACGACCCGGGCGCTCGCGCCGTCGAAGACGATCGTCAACTGCACGGCCAGGCCGTCCGGATCCTCAGCCCCGGCGGTGACGAGCTCGGCCCGGAAGAAGTCGGTCAGATGCTGCTTGAAACGGCGCGCGACCACACTGCCCGGATGCCCGGGGTCCTTCAGCTCCACCGCCGCACTCACGAACGGGCAGCCGAGGAAGCTGCCCTCGGCGGTCATCCGGTCCTGCCGCTCGAACACGGTCAGAATGCGCTCGCGCGGCGACCGCTCGTCGTCGGGGCCCGGCAGCAGGGCGGCCTGGTACGTCGGGCCGCGGCTGGCGAGGCTTTCCGCGATCACCTCGTCCTTCGACCGGAACAACTGGTACATCGACTTCTTCGAGACCCCGGCGGCCTTGCACAGCGCATCCACGCCGATGTTGATGCCTTCGCGGTAGAAGAGTTCGCCCGCCGCTTGCAGCAGTCGCTCGCGGGGTGTCGTCGAGGTCGTCATGTCATCGAGGGTACCGGCTGGGCTTGCCGTCGGAAACAGATCGGTTTACGATAGTGGAAACAGATCGGTTTCCAATTTTGCTGGAGTCAAAGTGACCACTCTCGAAGGCGCCGTCGTACTCGTCACCGGCGGCAACCGCGGCATCGGCAAGGCGATCGTGGACGAGCTGCTCGCCCGCGGCGTGAAGAAGGTCTACGCCACCGCACGGAACCCGCAGCCGAGCACCGACCCCCGCGTCGTACCGCTGGCTCTCGAGGTCACCGACCTGGCCTCGATCGAGGCCCTGGTGGCGGCCGCGCCCGATGTCACCGTGCTGATCAACAACGCCGGCAGCAACGCACCGGACACCTACCTGGACGTACCGATCGAGGACATCAGGAACGTCTTCGAGACCAACTTCTTCGGCCCGCTGAATGTGACCCGGGCCTTCGTCCCGGTGATCGAGCGCAATGGCGGCGGCCACATCCTGAACGCGCACTCGGCACTTTCCTGGATGGCCCGGCATGGCGCGTACTCCGCCACCAAGGCCGCGTTCTGGCTGCAGACCAACGCCATCCGGCTTGAACTGCTGGACCGTGGCATCGGCGTGACAGGCCTGCACATGGGATACGTCGACACCGACATGACCGCCGAGGTGACCCAGCCCAAGTCGAAGCCGGCCGACATCGCCAAGGAGGCACTGGACGGGATCGAGAAGGGCGCGTACGAGGTGCTCGCCGACGAGACCTCCCGCCAGGTCAAGGCCGCCCTGTCGGGCGACATCACCAACATCTACCCGGAACTCGGCTGACCGGCCTCTTGCCTTCGCCTTCTTGGCTCCGGCAGCCGTCCGGCGCGCCGTCGAAGCACGTGGGCGGCCACCGGGACACGCAACACCAATTACTGCGTTCCCGCAGCTCGGAGGAAGTGGTGTGGGGGGGGGGGGGGGGGGGGGGGCGCCCCCCCCGGGGGGGGGGGGGGGGGGGGGGGGGGGGGGGGGTGGTGGGGGTGGGGGGGGTGGGGGGGGGTGGGGGGGTGGGGTGGGTGCGGCTGGGGCGGTCGGTGGCGTTGGAGTTCCGGCCTATGGGGGGTGGGTTCGGCGG